>DYLP01000044.1 GCA_020722005.1 Melioribacter roseus | reverse complement strand
TTTACCTTTTTAGAGTGAACTCAAAGATAAATAATAATTTATTTAACAAATATAAGAAAATAGGGATGAGGGAATAGGGATGAGGGATTAGGGATTAGATATGAGGGTGAGGTAAGGAGGATTGTGTTGAGGGAAAAGCAGTTCTGGAAAGAGAGTGCAAATTGCGGTGTAGCTAGATAAAACAAATTTTCAAATTTTGGATGAAGTTTAAGTGGCAGTAAGTTCTATTCATCCAGAACGCGCTGTAAATAATCGCGATACAAACAATTTGGAATGCTCTCGATCAATTTTTCAAATTGATTTCTGTCGATAAATTTTTTTTGATAAGCAATCTCTTCAATGCATGCAACTTTTAAACCCTGTCGGTCTTCAATAACACCGAAAAATTGCGAAGCTTTAAGGAGAGCTTCAGGCGTTCCTGTATCGAGCCAGGCAACTCCTCTGCCTATTTTTTCGACTCTCAACTTGCCGCGTGTTAAATAAGTTTTGTTTACATCAGTAATTTCGAGTTCTCCGCGAGACGAAGGTTTAAGATTCTTGGATATCTCGATTACTTTATTGTCGTAAACGTATAATCCCGGTACAGCAAAGTCGGATTTCGGATTTTTCGGTTTTTCCTCAATACTTATAGCCGTACCATTCTCATCGAATTCTACGATGCCGTAACGTTGCGGGTCTTTTACCTGATAAGCAAAAATCGTAGCGCCGTCTTCGTTTTTTTCAACAGTTTTATAAAAGAAGTCGAGCTTGCCGTAAAAAATATTATCTCCAAGTATGAGCGAAACCGAATCGCTGCCTATAAATTTTTCGCCGATTATAAATGCCTCGGCAATTCCGTTGGGAGCATCCTGAACGGCGTATTCTATCGACAAACCCAGATGAGAACCATCTTCAAAAAGTTTTTGATAGAGCGGAATAGTTTCATTGTTCGATATGATTAAAATTTCTCTTATCCCGCCAAGCATTAATACTGACAGCGGATAATAAATCAGGGGTTTATCATAGATAAGAGTCAACTGTTTACTGTAAACTTTTGAGGTGGGATACATTCTCGTTCCCGACCCACCAGCAAGAATAATTCCTTTCATATCCGCTCTCGTACTTTATTTTTCTTTTGCAATTACTACTTTATTCTTAAAATTACGATTTAGACAAAAAGTATCTAAAATTACAAGGGACTTACTAACTTGCTAAACTATAAACACTGTTTTTAAAGTATACGAAATAGATTCATTACAAGCTGTTAAACTTTGGTTCAAATCGATGTAGTACGGTGTAAAATTCTGTAATAAGCTGAACGTACTCGTACAAATTATCGTTATCCGTCCATAAATCTTTTTTCCCTTATTTAAAATAAATTATACGAATCAACAAAAGCGAATCAATTATTCTTAAATCTGTCGTCATTGAGATGTGATGTAAAATAACTGTAAATATAGTTGATTATTTTATCTGCCTGTTTTTTGTTATAGAGCAGATATTCTTCTTTTCTAAAAACTTTATAGAGCGATTTGACGGTTTCTGAAATAATCATAGATAGGTTAGACTTTTGAGTAATGATATCGACGGGAAGCAGAAATATCGTATCGAATATTGCCGCTTCCACGATTTTAATCTGGTGTTTATAACTTAAATCCTCGAAGCGGGCGAACCTGCTGATGTCGTTTGACTTATGGCGCATTTCAGTTTCAACTTTTATTCTGTCGAGCAACATAGCAAGCGCCGCTTCGACTGTAATCTTTAGTTCAATCATTTTATGTTAACCTATTACAGCCGTAACTTTTTCCGCAGCTTCTTTCAATGTAGAAGCAACTTCGAAATTAAGACCGGATTTTTTAAGCATCTCCTGAGCTATATCGGCATTCGTGCCTTCGAGTCGAACGACTACCGGAATTGTGACATTCACTTCCTTAACTGCGTCGATAACACCTTGAGCAACGCGGTCGCATCGAACGATACCGCCAAAAATGTTTATTAAAATTGCTTTAACATTTAGGTCGGAAAGAATAATCTTAAAACCGTTTGCAACAGTTTCTTTATTTGCACCGCCTCCAACGTCGAGGAAATTAGCCGGTTCGCCGCCTGCAAGTTTAATAATATCCATTGTCGCCATTGCGAGTCCTGCACCGTTTACCATGCAACCGACATTGCCGTCGAGTTTGATATAATTTAGATTATATTTCGAAGCTTCGATTTCAAGCGGGTCTTCTTCGTCGAGGTCTCTGTATGCCGCTATATCAGGATGACGATAGAGAGCATTATCGTCGAAATTCATTTTGGCGTCGAGCGCTATTATTCTTTCGTCGTTTGTTATTACCAGCGGATTTATTTCGAGCAGCGAAGCGTCAGTTTCTTCGTATGCTTTATAAAGTTTCATTATAAACGGAATGAAATTCTTAAATGCAGCACCTTTTAAATCGAGTCCAAAAGCAAGTTGACGTGCCTGGAATGCCTGAAATCCGATAGCGGGGTCAATCCACACTTTCAATATTTTTTCCGGAGTTTCTGCGGCAACCTTTTCAATTTCTACTCCACCTTCTGTCGAAACCATTATTACGTTTCTCGAGACTGTTCGATCGAGCAAAATTCCTACATACAATTCTTTTTTGTAGTTGAGTCCTTCCGTGATATAGAGTGTTTTTACCTTTTTCCCTTCCGGACCAGTTTGATGTGTAACGAGTATATTCCCGAGCATTTTTTCGGCATATTCTTTTACTTTTCCTTCGTCTGTGGTAAACTTAACGCCACCTTCGAGAATTAGTTCATCCCTATTATTTGCATTATAAATTTTACCTTTTCCTCTGCCTCCGGCATGGATTTGAGATTTAACTACAAACTGATTAATACCAGCGGCTTTAAGTGCCTCGAGAGCCTTGTCGACTTCAGATAAATCTTTAATTGCGTATCCGTCCTGAACTGGCACGCCGTATTTTTTCAAGGTTTCTTTCGCCTGGAATTCGTGTATTTTCATAAAATTTCTCCGTTTTAATCGGCAATTATTATTCTTTAATCGAAAAATTAAGTCATTTAAATAAGAGATTCAATTGAATTTCCCCAAAGTAAAAATTGTTTAATGGTCAAAAAAAGGAATAATGAACAAAAAGCAAAAGTATCTGTTAATTATTTCTTTCTCGTTAATATTAATTACCTTCACAATCTGGCTCTACCACGGCGGTGAAATTTTTACAAAAACCCAGGTGCTGGTAGAAACCAAAGACAATTTATTCGGCTGGTCGGAGAGTAAATGGGTCGATCAATTTGTCTGGGGACTGGATTTGAGTTTGGCAATTAGCAGTATTATCATCATACCCACAGTATTGCTCTACTATTTGTTTGGAAGGAAAAAATGATTTCTAATAAAACTGAATTCACATCTTTTGATTCGGCATTGAATGCCTTTTCAGGACCTCATTTACGGTAAATCAATGCTTAAAGCACCGGTGCATATTTATTATTTTTAACAAGTTAATACCATCTCTGCCAGACATTTTAAATCGTAAACATCAATCGCATCAAACCAGACGTTTTCAAATTTTTTAATAATCCTGTAATCAATTTTTGTGAAAAAATCGAAATTCTGTTGCAGATTCCCTTTATAAGTTGACCGTGCAAAAATGCCATAATCAACCAGTATTGCCCATAATTGTATCTGTCCCCTGTCCGTTTTTAATGCTTTCGATTAATTCCCATACGAGCTCATTTGAGTTCATTGCGTCGAGAACATAAGGGTCTTCGTATTTAAGATCGGCAAGTGAATTAGCAAGTTGCACAGCGCTGTGTATGCTTATATTGTTGCTTTCGATTACAGATGCAGTATGATGAAGCAGTACACCTTCTACTATTTCTTTCGGCAATCCCCATAGACTTAAAAGATAAGCTCCCAGTTCGCAATGTGTAGCGCCAAGCAATTCTTTGGATTCACTCTCATCAATTGGGTAGATGTTTTCTTTTCCTAATCGAAGCAAAATCGAAAGTTGAATAATCTTACCAATATCATGAAGGATTCCTGCAATATACGCTTTCTCACTCTTTGCTCTGTCCTTAGTAAAAAATTCCATTATCTGTTTCGATAATGATGCTACTAAAATGCTATGTGTCCAGAGTTCTTCAATATAATCTTTTATTCTTGGATTTTTATTTACGAAGTTAAAGATATTGATATAGAGCACGAGGGATTTAATAATGTTAATGCCCAGCATTGTAACCGCCTGATGCAAACTTGTTATTTGCGTAAAAGTACCGTAATAAGCAGAGTTGGCAAGATGAAGAATTTTAGCCGTCAATGCCATATCCTTCGAAATAATATTTACAATTCTGTGAATTGAGATCTCTTCTGAATTCAATTCTCTTTCGAGCTTATAATAAATTTCAGGAAGAGCAGGAACGACATCGCCGCTGTTGATCAATTCTATTGTTTTCTGATTAACAATCAATTCTTTCAATACCATCACCGGTTCTATTTTTTCGCGCAATAGATCCCAGTTGCACGGTTTTGCAAAATATTGATGAACGGTGTTGCTCGATTGGATTGCCAGTTCTTCTTCATTGAAACCCGAAAGAGCGAAACGCACTATATGAGGATAATTTTTCTTAACTATTTTAAGCAGTTCAGTACCGTCCATTCCGGGCATTTTGATATCGCTGATGATTATATCGCATCGCTCCGATTTAAGAACATTCAATGCTTCAAGCCCGCTCTGTATAAACGAAGCCCTCCATTTGAATTGAGCTGCGTAGAGCGATCGTTTTAGACCGTTTAATACGTTTATTTCGTCATCGACGAATATTATACTTGGTTCCATTTAAAATGCTCCCTCTGAATTTGGTAATCTAATAATAAATTTTGTTCCTTCTTTATATCTGGAATTAATCAAAATTCTGCCATTGTGTTTGTTGACAATAATATCGTGACAAATTGCGAGTCCCTGACCGGTGCCCTTCCCCGCTTCTTTAGTAGTATAAAACGGATCGAAAATCCTATGCAAATTTTCTTCCTTGATACCGATGCCGTTGTCCCAAATTACAATTTCAACATCCTTTTCTCGATTTTCCGTTTTGATTCTAATTGTCCCTTTTTCATAGAGACCTGCTTTTATTTTTTCGCCGATTGCATCGACGCTGTTGAGAATCAAGTTCAATATTACCTGATTAATCTGATCCAGACTGCAATAAACATTCGGTAATTTCGGATCGAGTTCCAGTTCGAGGTCGGCAACGTATTTCCATTTATTCCTTGTAATGTTTGTTGTAACTTCAATGCCATGATTCAAGTCGCAATATGACTTTGCTTTTATTCCGGGATGGGCAAAGTCCTTCATCGAAAGTACTATTCTGCTTACTCTTTGAATTCCAATATGAGTCTGCTCCAATGCGTCTGGAATTTCTTCTTCAAGATATTCGAGGTTGTATTCTTTTTCTTTATCTTCGATCATTTTTTTAATTTCGTCCGGAGGAGCAAGTTTATCCAATGTCTCTTTAATAAAAGAAATATATTCCTTCATATAAAAGAAAGCATGTCCGAGAAAATTAATATTGTCGCTGATGTATTGAAGTGGCGTATTAATTTCATGAGCAATGCCTTCAGCTAGCTGTCCTATCGACTCCATTTTTTGAGAAACAACGAGTTGATTTTCAATTGCAACTAATTCTGTCTTATCTTTAAAAATAAATACTACTCCCCGAATCGCATCGTCCTCTTTTATTTCCGAAGAATTTACCTGTAGTATTTTTCGTTTTTCGTCTTTTGCATGAATGATCATCTGTTCGTTTTTCATCGGTATAAACCTGTCAAAATCTGATATATCGAAATACTTTGACTTCGGCTTATCTTTATCTTCAAGTATCGACTGGAAAAGATTAAACAGCTGAAAATTTTTTATGTTTTCTTCTTTGATACCGAGTATATTTTCCGCAGATTTGTTTACAAGAACAATATTTCCTTCCAAATCGAGTGCAATTAAGCCTTCTTCGATTGAATCGATTATTACGCGGTAATACTCCTTTTCTGCTTCGATAGCAGAATTTAAAATTTGAAGCTTGCTACTCAGATTAATAAATTCTGCCGTCTTTTCCTGAACGGTTTTTTCTAATTTCCGGCTTAGTTCATTTATTGTCTTAATTCTCACTGCGTGAATCAGACCTAATACGCCAGCCACGACAAGCAATATCGCAAAGATTAATGCTATGTCGCTGTAGAATAATAGCAACCCTGCAATATTATTTAGTATACTGGTTGTAATCAAAGCAGCTTATATTTTTTATAAAATTACCCAATGTTATTATCGATAAGAATGGCATATACTTAAGCATCAAGTGTGAACTGTATCGACACTATAATTGTTTTATAACCACACGCTGTAGGTGATAAAAATGAAAATATTATTCGCAGTTATATTTTTTCTGACAGCTGTTACGTTCCCGCAGAGCAAAATGACGTTTTACTTCAAAGAAGAAACCGGCAAAAATCAAATCAGATTCTTCAGCACGACTCCACTCGAAGATATAAAAGGCACGGGCGACCAGGTTACGGGAAGCGCGGAGTTGAATCCCCATAACTTAAGAGAAGGAATTAATGGCAAGATTCTTCTAAACGTTAATTCCATAAATACTGGTATTAAACTGCGCAATAAACATTTACAGAGTAGCAACTGGCTCGATTCAAGAAAATATCCTTACATTTCATACGAAGTTACAGGCGTCGAAAAAATTCTTGTAAGCGAGGGGAATCAAACAAAATGCATACTAAACGGAGTACTGACCATGCATGGAATATCAAGGAACATTCCGGTGGCCGTTGAAATTGTTTATCTGCCAGAAAGCAAAGAAACAAGGGAAATAGCCGAAGGCGATTTGATTGGCGTCAGCGGCAATTTCAGTATTAAACTTTCTGATTTTGGCATCGAAAATAAATTGATTGGTAATAAAGTTGCTGAAAATATCGAGATAAAATTCAATCTTGCAGGCAGTTCAAAATAATTATTTGAAAAATTCGTCCTTTAATCCCTGATTAATTTTATAGTCTGAATATGTAAGCACAACATTGCCATTGAGTGATTGTCGAAAACTTTCCTCTCCCTCCCTCTTCGATTTTTCTGCACCGCTCTGATTAAAACTGATAACCACTTTTGACGGAAGTCCATAAGAAGTGTTTTTATAATAGAACTTGCTAATTATGTTTATACCCCGCCTGGTTACAGTTTCAAGCTTTTTTACAAGATGATTTTCATTGTCGACCCATATTGTTGAAAGAATATAATCCGCAGTATCGTTAAGTGGAATAATTTTTATTACATCTAAATTGATTTTGTCGTCTTCTTCGTCTTTTTCATTCTTTACATAAACTGCGCTATAATCTCCTTTAAGAAATTTTAGAGGATTCAGATTAACTCCGTCTTTTGGAACCATTGCAAATCCCTTCGAAGAAATTTTCAGTTTATCCGGTTGCTTGAAGAAAATTTTCAATTTCATTTCGGGCATTTTTACCATTTGCAGGTCTGTAGTTATTGTAAGGTCGACTTCGTAATCTTTAACTTTTTCGAACTTTTCAACAACTTTATTCAGTATTTTATTGGCATCCATTTTCTGAGCAAAAACATTAACAAGCAAACAAAGGAAAAGAATTGCAATCCTCATTGTACCTCCTCAGCTTAAAATATCTTTTTTAATAAAAATGCCCGCTGCGATTGTAAAAAACAAGAACGAATAACCCGCAAGGAAAAGGGCTGATTTAGTTATTTCATAATAATCAATTTCATCGGAAAAGAAGTGACTCCACTTTGGCATATGCGTCGTAAAGAAATACGGCTGAATCGCGTTGAAAAAATCGATCGGTATCGCGGATAAAATCAGCAGGATTATAATTAAAGCCATCGAACCGATAATTGGTCCGATTGCATTTTCGACAAAAGACGAGAACAAGAATGAAAGCGAAAATACTGTGGTCATACTTAAAATCGAATAGAGATATGCATAGAAAAAGCGCCACAATACGTCGTCGGCTGCAAATATGATTAATTTATCCCTGAAAGTAATCAGTTCACCTGAACCGAAGACCAACAAGCTAATGCCCAGACTAAGGAATGCAAGCCAGGCAATTAAACTGATTACATAAATAATTCCAGCTATGAACTTCGACGTAATTATCTCGAAGCGAGAAACAGGTCTTACTAACAGCATTCTGTAAGTGCCTGCAGTGGCTTCACCTGCAAGGATATCGCCTCCCACCAGCACAATTAAAAAAGGAATATGAATGAATAAAGAATTCAGAACCAGATTTGCAATGAAATATCCATTGAGCAAATTTCCCACCATCAGAAAGGTTTCTTGAAAACCTCTCGTGACCATATTGATATAATCGTCGCCAGTAAAATAAAGCGCTGTTTGAATAATAGGCACAAGCAACCCAATCGCTATAAATCCAATATAGGTTCTCCATTTCCCGAATATTTTAATCAATTCTATTCTTATAAGATTAATCATTCTTTGCACCTTCTGTAATTTTGAGAAAATATTCTTCGAGAGAACGGACAGGAACTATCGAATAAACTTCAATGCCTTTTTCGACAAATTTTCGATTGAGCTCGGATATTTCACGTTGTGTTAAAGAGAGCGTTATTTTATTGGAGTCGGATTTCACATCTTGATTTCCCGTTACTTCTTTAACCACTTCAACTGCTTTTAGAGGATCGGAGACTTCGAAAAATACATTCATTCTGTCGGAACGAAGGAGTTCGGAAACATTACCTTCGACAATTTTTTTCCCTCTATTGATAATTATCATTCTGTTGGCAATCATTTCTATCTCATGTAGAATATGTGAAGAAAGGAAAATTGTTTTCCCTTTTTCACGACTGAGATAAAGAATCAATTCGCGGATTTCTTTCATTCCCTGAGGGTCAAGACCTGTTGTCGGTTCGTCGAGTATAATTAGTTCAGGGTCATGCAATAGTGCCTGAGCAAGACCCAATCTTTGTTTCATACCGTGAGAAAATGTTTTCACTTTGCTCTTATATCTCGAAGCAAGTCCTACCAGTTCGAGCATTTCCATAATTTTGTTTTTTGAAATGTCAGCACCACTAAGTCTGCCGAGAATTTCAAGATTTTTATATGCCGTCAGATACAAATAAAAATCCGGTTTTTCAACAATAGCACCGATTCTTCTCATTATTTTTTTGTGGTCGTGCTTAACGGAAAGTCCGAATATTTTTATTGAACCGGAAGTCGGTTTAATCAGAGACAACAACATTCTGATTGTTGTGCTCTTGCCGGCGCCGTTGGGTCCCAAAAATCCGAAGATGTCCCCTTTGTAAACTTTAAGGTCAAGATTGTCAACTGCCGTTAGAGAACCGAACTTTTTTGTAAGCCCACTAATTTCAATTATTGTATTGTTCAATTTATTTCCTGTCTTTTTTTTCCGAATGCCGGATTGAGGGGAATGAATTTAGTCACTATGAATGCTGGAATTGTAGCTATACAAACCCACACAAAGAACAACTTATAACCTACCGCCTCCTGAATAATTCCGCTGAACATGCCTGGAATCATCATACCGAGAGCCATAAAGCCTGTTGTAATAGCATAGTGCGAAGCTTTGTACTGTCCTTCCGAAACATAAATCATATACATCATATATGCTGTAAACCCGAAACCGTAACCGAATTGTTCAATAATCACGCAAAGATAGACGATCCAAATTTGCTCGGGTTGCGCATAAGCCAGATAAACATATACGAGATTCGGGACATTCATGGCAACGAGCATAGTAATGAGTAATTTTTTCAAGCCGTATTTCGATATCAAAATGCCGCCGATAATTCCGCCTAAGACAAGCGCAGCCACACCAACCGTGCCGTAAACCAATCCGACGTCGGAGGTTGATAAGCCGAGTCCACCAGCACTTTTTGGATCAAGAAAAAATGGACCAATCATTTTAACCAGCTGCGCTTCGCCGAGTCTGTAAAGCAAAAGGAATGCTATAATCCAGATTATTTTACGCTTTTCAAAGAATCTAAAAAATGTTCTAAAAAACTCACTGGTTAATTTTTGTAGTCCCGGAACAATTACAGGTTTATCCGTTGGGGGTGTCGGTAGAACATGGCTATGATAAATAAAAAATATCAAAAATAATATTGCAAGAATTCCGAACGTAATAATCCATGCAAGAGGAACTTTTACAGGTTCGAGCTTAAAGAGCGCTTCAGTCCTATCGTTAACATAAGGCTCCAGTTGAATGAGTGCAAAAGCCGGCTTATTCCAGTTTGTTGAATTAAAGACAAGTCTGTTACCGGCAATCACATTAAAATTTTTATCCCCTTCCAGGTAATTAAGATTGACAACGATCTCTTCATCATCATCCGGTTTATTCGATAGCATGAATTTAACAATTCCAATATTACCTGCGGGTTCCATACTTCCTGCAGTATCCGGAACTACAATTTCCGTTTCGGAAAAACCATTTATAATATTCATCTTTCGAACAAAATTCAGATAAAAATTGACGGTTTGTTTTGTCTGGGGTTTTGTGCTTATTTCGAGCCTTTCCGGTTTAGCAATAATTCTAAGCTTGCCTTCCATTGGTTTAACTGAAGAAGAATCGATCGTAAGAGTATTTTCGAAGAATTTTTCTGGCGAAGAGATTACTCTAATTTCTGCGGGAGTGACTGTGAGTGTACTTTCGAGTTGTCCTGCAAGTATTACTAAAATACCCTGCCCGAAGATAATAGCAAAACGATAGAATGTACTTCTAATACCTACGAAAAAACTCTGTTCGCCTTCACTAAGTGCATGCATATAAAAACCGTCGGCTGCAATATCGTGAGTAGCCGAGCTGAATGCAATTAACCAGAAGAACAAGAGAGTGAACTTAAAGAAATCCGGAGCGGGAATGGTCAAAGCTACTCCTGCCATACCTGTTCCTATTAACAATTGCATGGTAACAATCCAGAAACGTTTGGTACGTATTAAATCGATAAACGGACTCCAGAATGGTTTGATAACCCACGGTAAGTAAAGCCAGCTTGTATAAAGCGCTATATCAGCATTTGAAATTCCCAGACGTTTATACATAATTACAGAAAAAGTAATTACAATTACATAGGGTAATCCTTCGGCAAAATAGAGAGTTGGAACCCACTTCCAGGCACTTTGATTTTTTGCCCCTTCTTTGCGTAGAGATTTCTTTATAATCATTTAATATCCTTAAAAAGTTTAAAGGCAATTAGAGCTGCACCATATTCGGGTGTATATCTTGCTTTATTAAATATCAGTCGGTTCGAGTTTTTGATTTTTTTCTTGATCAATTTTATGTAGAATAAATTATTCGACAGCCCACCTGAAAACACAATCGGTAGTTTATTTCCCGAATATTTTTTCGAAGCAGTATCAATTAACGTTGCGACCTCTGCCGTTTCTTCTTCTAAAATCTGCATGCAGAACTTACTACCCCTGATTGCACATTCGATAAAAAGCATGGCGTATTGTGCAATATTTTCGGAGCTGACAAAATGAATTAATTTATCGCTTTGAAGAAGATCTAATTTGTCGGCTACGTCATAGAGAAGTTTATCATTCAATCGACCGTCGATAATTTTTGCAATGCCGCTGAATCCTTTCCTTGCAAATGAGTATGCACTCCCTTCGTCGCCGATTATTTTTCCATAGCCTCCTATTTTAGTAAAACTGTCGCCCCTCTTCAGATAAATTACCGAGCCTGTTCCTGTAATCAATAGTGCACCATCCCTACCTGTAAAAGCGCTGTAATGTGCTATTTCGATATCACCTTTTATTTCGATTGGAAACTCAAATCTGATTTTAATTTTGTTCATTAATTTTTTTGCCACACTTCTATTAGCACAGCCCGCTATTCCCAATACCGCTCCCGACAATTCATATTTTTCATTTATGTCATAAATAAATGACGAAAGCAATTCAGCCGATTTATTGAAGCCGACAGTATAAGGATTGGAAGCCCCAGTTTCAAAACGTGCCAGGACTTTCTTTTTTTCGTCAATGCAAACGGCTCTGGTTTTAGTACCGCCCCCGTCCGCTCCCAAAAAATACTTCATAAGTAGAAATTTTTATTGTTTGAAAAATAAAAAAAAGAATTTATATGCCCTTTATAATTTTGTTGAAATGGAATAATAATCTCTTTACTTTACGAATGTACATTAAGAGGAACCTCATTTTAACAAATTAATCGGGAGCAAAAAATGAAAAACTTATTAAAGTCGTTATTAATATTATTTTTGCTGACGTTTATTGCCTGCAGCGAGGATTCGAATCCTACGTCTTCTGAAGCGACTTTAACGGGCACATGGAAATTAACTGCTATAATTGTTCACACAACTTCCGGAGATATGACCCTACTACCAGATGTTATTGGACATTCGATGACAGTTGTATTAAATGAAGATGGGACCTATCAGGCTACTTACACGGATCCCGAAGGTCAGCACACTGAAACGGGGACATGGACTAAAGCCGACGGTAAACTCACAATTACAATTAATGGAGTTTCAGAAACTGTCGAGTATACGTTGTCAGGCAATAAACTTACTATCAACACCACAATGGAAATAGAAGGATTCGGAGTACAGAATGTGACATTAGAGTTCACAAAACAATAAGGAGGTAGCTATGCCTTCGAAAAAGCTTAAAGAATTCCTCGACAATAACAACATTAAGTATGTAACGATTAAGCACTCCGTAGCATTCACCGCTCAGGAGATTGCAGCATCAGCACATATTAAAGGGAAAAAGCTCGCTAAATCTGTACTGGTTAAAATTAATGGCAAAATGGTTATGGTTGTTCTGCCGGGGTCTTACAAAGTAAACTTCGAGCAACTGCGAGCTGCATTTGAAAACGAAAATGTAAGATTGGCTAACGAACAGGAATTTATGGATAAGTTTCCTGAATGCGAAGTAGGTGCAATGCCGCCTTTTGGTAATTTATACGGACTCGAGGTCTACGTCGACCAATCGCTTGCAGAAGATGAAGAAATTGCTTTTAACGCCGGCACACATACCGAACTGATCCAAATGTCGTATCCTGACTTCGAAAGATTGGTACAACCCAAAAAAATGAAATTCTCTTTTCAGTCGAAAGTATAAAAATTTCGTGGCTTATTCATCTCCAATAGATTACTCGTGCAACTGCATCTAATTGGCGCGCGAATGAATAAGCTCGATAGAAAATTTAGAGCTGTCAGTTCTGGCAGTAGTGTTGAATAACCTCTGGCAATTGTTTGTGATTCGAAACAGTTGAAGTTCCTGATTATAGAATTTTACGGTAATTATTGTAGGTTTAGCATGGACTTTTTTTCTGTAAGCCGCCTTCAGATTGCGTGGTCAAGCGGTAGTAACATATTTGTTTTCAACCTAATTCAGGAGTTTGGCAAAGCTGGATTAACCATTACCATAAATATTCGAAATGTGTTAATATAATTCGCAGCGATCGTAATACTCTTCTTTAATAAATCCTCACCTGTTTTTGACTTTGAGAAGGTATAACATTTGTGCTAAAATCTTAGTGCCTGGCAATTTAGGATTCGTGCGATTTCAAACAAAAACTAAAATGAGGAACGAATAATAGAGTATAATTGCCGGATTATTAAAAGAAATATCGACATTTTAAGAGTAGCCTGTCAAGCAAGCTACTCATAATCAATAAATACCACCGCCCCCTTCTAATCCCTAACCCCTAATCCCTATTTCCTAATCCCTAACTCTACTTCCTTTTAGGACGATACATATCCGTTGCTCTGCCGTAATAAAGTTCGGCAGCAAACATTAATGTTTCGGATAATGTGGGATGTGGATGAATCGTAAGTTCGAGGTCATTAGCATTAGCGCCCATCTCAATTGCGAGTGTTCCTTCGGCAATTAAATCGCCAGCTCCAACGCCTACAATTCCTACTCCGATAATCCTTTCGGTTTCTGGTTCAATTAACAATTTGGTCATACCGTCATTTCTATCGAGAGTGGTGGCTCTGCCGCTTGCACCCCATGGGAACTTTGCAACTTCGTATTTAATTCCTTTTTCGCGGGCTTCTGTTTCTGTTACTCCCGCCCAGGCGAGTTCTGGATCAGTAAATACTACGGCGGGAATTGCATTCGGTTCGAAGGCAATTCGTTTTCCCATAATAGCTTCAACGGCAACTTTCCCTTCAGCTGCGGCTTTGTGCGCCAGCATTGGATTTCCGACGATATCGCCGATTGCATAAATCTTATCGTCATCTGTTTTCATTGTTCTGTCGACTACAACAAATCCTTTTTCATTAACTTTTACGGATGTGTTTTCCAGTCCCAGCCCTTTCGTTACAGGTCTACGTCCAACCGAAACTAATACTTTGTCAAAAATCTGAACTGGATTGTCTACTTTATCGCCTTCTAATTTTACCTCAATTCCCTTTTGGGTTTCTTTTAGTTCAACAACCTTTGTATTGACATAAATATTTTCGAATTTGGACTTCATCTTTCTTTCCAGAACGGCAACCATATCGCGATCTGCACCGGGCAATATCCCTGGCATCATTTCAACAACGGTTACTTTGCTGCCGAGCGAAGCATAAACCGTGCTCAATTCGAGACCGATATATCCGCCGCCAATTACTAACAACTTATCAGGTACATCTATTAATTCAAGCGCAGTCGTAGAATCCATTATTCTGTCGGAACCAATTGAAAACGCTGGAATGACAGCGGGCACCGAACCTGTTGCCAGAATTGCTTTTTCAAAAATTACTTCTTCAGTTGAACCGTCGACTTTTTCTACCAATAGCGTAGAAGAATTGACAAACGAAGCTTTACCCTGAATATAATTAACTTTTCTTTGTTTCGACAACTGACCGAGTCCGCCGGTTAATTTACCCACAACATCGTTTTTAAATTCTCTCAATTTATCGATATCAACTTTGGGTTTACCGAAATCGATTCCCCATTTTTTTGCTTCTTCGGCTTCATTCAATAGTTTGGCAACGTGAAGAAGAGCTTTTGAAGGAATACAACCTCTGTAGAGGCATACTCCACCAGGATTTTTTTCCATATCGATCAAAGTTACTTCCAAACCTAAGTCGGCAGCCAGAAAAGCGGCAGCATATCCGCCGGGACCGGCGCCAATAACTGCTAATTTAGTTTTAGTAGACATTGAACTTCCGATTTTTTATTTAAAATTATTACGATATATCATCCTTCGAGCGCTATTAAAAACGGATTTTCGAGAGCTTCTACAATCCAACGCAGGAATCGAATGCCGTCAGCTCCGTCGATAATTCTATGGTCGTACGATAACGAAAGCGGCATCATCAATCGCGGTTCGAATTTGCCGTCGATATATACAGGTTCGTACGAAGACCTCGAAACTCCCAATATCGCTACTTCTGGCGAATTAACAATCGGTGTAAAATAAGTGCCGCCGATACCGCCGAGATTCGATATTGTAAAATTGCCTCCCTGCATATCTTCCAGAGATAATTTTTTATCTCGTGCCTTCTGAGAGATTTCAGCCAATTCCACCGAAATATCGACAATATTCTTTTTATCGACGTCTTTTATTACTGGCACGAGCAAGCCCTTGTCGGTATCAACTGCAACGCCTATGTTAAAATATTTTTTGTAGACGACTTCACTTTTTTGCATGTCCACGCTGGTGTTGAATTGTGGAAATACTTTCAAAGCAGAAGCAGCTATTTTAATCAAAATGGCAGTAACAGTAAGTTTACCACCGGCTGCTTCGACTTTTTTTGAATATTCTTTTCTTACCTTTTCAAGATTAGTAATGTCCGCTTTGTCGAATTGTGTAACGTGCGGAATTGTCGACCATGCATACGATAAATGCTCGGCGGTTTTTTTCCGTACGTTATTCATCTGTATGCGTTCGATCTCGCCCCATTTCGAAAAATCGGGTAAGGGCTCTTGAAGCAGCCCCGGAGTTGAAATTTGTCCGGACTGAATTTTTTGATTTAGGTTCTTAGCAAAAGCTTTAACGTCATCGACTGTAATTCTTCCACCTTTTCCTGAACCTTTAACCTGATGAATGTCAATACCGATTTCACGTGCAAATTTTCTTACGGAGGGTGCAGCAGGAACTACTTTCTTAACAATATCGCGCGGTATGTCAATAACCTGAGGCATATGAGTATGCTCTTTGGCAGGTTTAGGCTTTTCAACTTCTTTTTCCGTTTTGGCCGTAGGCTTAGTTTCCGGGACTTCTTTTTTAGATTCAGGCATCGACTTAGTTTCAATCAGGAATACCGGTTGACCTACTTTAACTGTGTCGCCGTCTTTAACTTTCACTTCCTTAATTGTGCCGGCATATTCCGAAGGCACTTCGACTGTTGCCTTGTCGGTTTCGAGTTCCATTAGTATCTGGTCAGCATTAATCTTATCGCCTGGTTTGATCAACACTTTTGCAATCTGCGCAGATTTAATATTCTCGCCGAGAACGGGTACTTTGAATTCCACAATACTGCTTTCCTGTTTATTTGCGGCTGTGGATTCTTTAGATGGCTGTGCCTGCTTCTCTATAGATTCCTCTTGCTCTTTATTTGTATTTGCCTCTTCGATTTGTTCAACTGTAATTACAGGTTGACCTACAACGGCTTTGTCGCCTTCTTTAATATGAACCTTTTTAACAATACCCGCTATTTCTGATGGCACTTCAACTGTAGCCTTATCCGTTTCGATTTCCAGGATTATCTGATCGACATCTACCCGATCGCCTTCTTTAACGAGTACTTTTACTACGTCAGCTGTATTTATATTTTCACCTAAATGTGGCAATTTAAAATCTACTGTCATATCAAAAACCGAATTTATTTATAAATTGTTTTATGATTTAGCCGGATTTGGTTTTTCCGGATTAATATCGAGTTCTTTTTGAGCTTTTTTAAGCAAATCGGGTTTAATCTTCTTTTCTTTATAGAGCGAATAGAGAGTAGCATAAACAATATGTTTTGCATCAACCTCAAAGAAATCTCGCAAAGCCGTTCTACTTTCACTTCTTCCGAAACCGTAAGTGCCAAGCGAATGGAGAGGTCCTGGCAGCCATTTTGCCAGAGCGTCTTTGATAATCTGAACATAATCCGACGCAGCCACAAAAACTCCCGACTCGCCCCTGGTTACTTCGGAAATGTAGGGCATTCTGGGTTCATTATCTGGATGGAACATATTCCACCTTTCAGTTTCCTGTGCGTCGAGATGCAAATTTTTGTAACTCGTAACACTCCAGACATCTGTCGATACTTGATAATTCTTTTCAAGTATATCTGCAGCTTTAATTGCTTCATTTAGTATCGTTCCACTTCCGAGAAGATGCGCTTTTAATTTTTGCTCTTTCATTGTTGAGGAGCGGAATTTATACATGCCTTTCAAAATACCTTCCTTCACTCCTTCGGGTATTGGCGGTTGAGGATAATTTTCGTTCATGATAGTTATGTAATAGAAAATATCTTCCTGTTTTTCATACATTCGATAAATACCGTCTCTAATTATTACGGCGAGTTCATATGCAAACGCCGGGTCGTATGCAACGAGATTCGGAATTGGATAAGCCAGCAGATGGCTATGACCATCCTGATGCTGTAAGCCTTCTCCTGCCAGAGTAGTTCTTCCCGCAGTTGCTCCGAGTAAAAATCCTTTGCAACGCATATCACCGGCTGCCCAGATTAAATCGCCGACTCGCTGGAATCCAAACATCGAATAAAATGAAAAGAAGGGAATGGTATTAATACCATGAACCGCATAAGCCGTACCTGCAGCAATGAAAGAGGACATAGCACCAGCTTCGGTAATACCTTCTTCGAGTATTTGTCCATTTTTTGCTTCTTTATAATAAAGCAAGCTGTCTTTGTCTACTGGTTCGTACAATTGACCAGCATGAGAATAAATACCTACCTGACGGAAAAGGGCTTCCATTCCAAATGTACGGGCTTCGTCTGGAACAATTGGAACGATTAGATGCCCGATTTCTTTATCCTTCAGTAACTTAGCCAGTATCCTTACATAAACCATAGTTGTCGATACTTCTCGGTCGTCGGTTCCTTTATAAAATTCTTCGAATATTTCTTCCGATGGGGTTTTGAGCGGTTGCGATTTGATAACTCTTTTAGGAATGTATCCGCCGAGAGCTTTTCTTCTTTCTTTGAGATAGCGGATTTCGGGCGAGTCTTCCGGGGGACGATAAAAAGGAGCTTTAGAAACTTCTTCGTCGCTGATTGGAATAGAAAAGCGTGTTCTGAATTCTCTCAACTCTTCTTCGTTCAATTTCTTCTGTTGATGTGTAATATTCTTACCTTCGCCAGCTTCTCCGAGTCCGTATCCTTTAACAGTTTTTGCAAGAATTACTGTAGGAGCGTCTTTATGCTCGACTGCAGCCTTATAAGCGGCATAAACTTTTTCCGGGTCGTGACCGCCGCGTTTCATTTTTTCCAATTGCTCGTCAGTATAATGTTCAACGAGTTTAAGCAATTCGGGATACTTACCAAAGAAATGTTCGCGGACGTATTTGCCACCTCTTGTAATGTAATTTTGAGATTCGCCGTCAACTGTTTCATTCATCCGTTTTACAAGTAGACCTGTTTTATCCTGTTCGAGCAGCGGATCCCAGTCGCTACCCCAAATAACTTTAATAACGTTCCAGCCTGCACCTCTGAAAATGGCTTCGAGTTCTTGTACTATATTTCCATTGCCGCGTACGGGACCGTCGAGGCGTTGTAAATTGCAATTAATTACAAAAATCAGATTGTCGAGTTTTTCACGAGCTGCCAGCGAGATTGCTCCTAAAGTTTCAGGTTGATCTGTTTCACCGTCACCAATAAAAGCCCACACTTTCTGGTCACTCGGTTTTTTAAGGCCTCTGTCTTCTAGATATCTTAAAAAGCGCGCCCGATAAATCGCCTGAATCGGTCCCAATCCCATCGAGACAGTCGGGAATTCCCAGAAGTCGGGCATTAGCCAGGGATGAGGATATGAAGGCAGTCCGCCACCCGGTTTTAATTCCCTTCTAAAATTTTCGAGTTGTTCAACTGTTAATCTACCCTCGAGAAATGCACGTGCATAAATTCCTGGCGAGGCGTGTCCTTGAAAATAAATTATATCGCCATCATGATTTCCATCTTTGCCACGGAAAAAATGATTGAATCCAATTTCATACAAAGTTGCCGCCGAAGCATATGTGGAAATATGCCCGCCAATTCCGTTTTCTTCCTTGTTAGCGCGAACAACCATTGCCATAGCATTCCATCTAACAAGACTTTTAATACGTCTTTCAATTTCACGTCCGCCCGGGAAAGGTGGCTGTTTTTCTTTAGGTATCGTATTGATATGAGGGGTATTGGCAGTAAACGGAATTTCAACTCCCTTCTGATGGGCGTAAGTATCAAGGTTGTGGAGTAATTCCTTTACCTTTTCCGGTCCGCCTGTTTGCAATACATACTCGAGAGATTCGAGCCATTCTTGTAGTTCTATCTCTTCGAGTTCGGATAAATATTTATTGTTTTTATCGCTCATAATTAATCCCGTTTTTTCAATATTCTAAATAATAGTTTAACTCTTATTTTATAAGACAAATTTAGTCATTATCAGTCAACAAAACTAATATACCCATAACGTATAACTCAATAAGTAAGTTCCTCAGTCAGAATGCCCTTCGGGTTCGGTATGAACCATAACTGTAATATTTTTAATCTCTTTTGTAATTTCTTTTTCCACGTTGTGTGAGATATCGTGCGCCTCTGTAATACTCAAATTATTTTTTACGTGAATATTAATATCGACGAATTTATAAGGACCGGATTCCCTTATTTTAATGTCGTGAGATTCGATGACGTCCGGTATCCTATTTACGATGTTATAAATTTTTTCATAAAGTCCTTCGGGCGCCCTGTCAATTAAGGCATCGAAAGAACGTTTGCCCAGCCGATAGCTCACGCCCATTACAATTATTGCCACTGCAAATCCGGCAATTGCATCTGCATAAAAGAAATTAAAAGATGCACCAATCAAACCAATCAACACAACAGTAGAACTCCAAATGTCGGTGG
Organism: Melioribacter roseus; assembly: GCA_020722005.1. Taxonomy (GTDB): domain Bacteria; phylum Bacteroidota; class Ignavibacteria; order Ignavibacteriales; family Melioribacteraceae; genus Melioribacter; species Melioribacter roseus_A. The sequence goes on along the minus strand of DYLP01000044.1, from coordinate 589 downwards.
AAAAATGGAGAGCGTCGGCTTCGAGCGCCTGACTGTTGTGTTTAACAGCCACTTTTTTCAATGCTCTCGAACGCGATATGTCGACTATTATTGAAGAAATAATAACAATGAATGCCCACACGCTAACTTCGATTTCAACTTCGTTCGTAATTAAGCGTCGGATAGCTTCGTAAATTATCCAGGAACTCGTAATGAACAGAAGCAACGTTTCTATTAATGCAGAATAATTTTCAATTTTGCCATGTCCGTAATGATGTTCGGCATCTGCTGGCTTGTCTGAAATATTAACTGCCAGATATGTAATACCCGCTGCAACTAAATCGAGAGCTGAATGAAGCGCTTCGGAGATAACACCAAGACTTCCGGTCATTATTCCAACGATTATCTTAAAAAGAGTAATTATTAATGCCGCCATAACAGACAAAAGCGCCACACTTTTTTTCTCTTTAATTGCTTTGGATTTTTTGTCGTTCACAGCCTGCCTTTTTTACAAACACTGTTTCTGAATGATACTTAAAAACAAATTATCAATTATATAAATGAGTCTGCTCTAAAAAGCTAATTATTAAAACCAGTGGTTTTTAGATTT
>DYLP01000043.1 GCA_020722005.1 Melioribacter roseus | reverse complement strand
TCCTTTTTTCTATTGACGGTCATTAGAATCTATTTACTATTGACAATTCTGGGATAAAATTTTATCAACTATATAGTTGTTGACAAAAATATTTCTCAGTCATATCAGAAGGTTCTTGTTGGTGCAGTTTTACAATGAAATGTTGCAAAAAAATTATAAGTTCAATTATCTTTATCCTGACAGAACCGGAAAAAACTACCTTTAATACTTGATGCGTCGGAAGTTAAAGTATTGTTAAGTTCTATTCAAAACTTAAAACATAAAGCCATTCTATCTCTGATTTATGTAGCCGGGTTAAGAGTGAGCAAAGCAATTGAAATGAAGGTTAGCGATATTGATTCAAAACGTATGCTCTTAAGAATAAGGCAGGCAAAAGGGAAGAAAGATCGCTATGTAATGCTTTCGGAAAAGCTTTTGTTTCTACTTCGTGAATATTATAAAGAATATAAACCAAAAGAGTATTTGTTTGAAGGGCAAAAAGGAAACAAGTATTCAAGTCGTTCCATCCAGTCAATATTCAAGCAGGCATTAAGAAAAACAAATATTCAAAAGGAAGCATCTGTTCATTCTTTAAGGCATAGTCTTGCGACGTATTTATTAGAAGCAGGTACTGATATCAGAATAATTCAACAATTACTTATCATAGTTGATATGATAAAAAGAATTCGTCAAAAGATAAATTCAATACCTTATATAGACTTAAAATATCAAGGCTTTCCAAAACAAAATAGCGACAAAAAAATATCGTTACTTGGACACATTTTGATAATAAAGTGATAGTAATGCTCTATTAAATCGCTTAATTAGCGTGTTCTGCTCCCGGTACAACTAATTTAATTCTCAGTAAAAAATACCAGGACTTTTCTTTAATTATGTCAAATTGATATTGGGTCATAATCTTAACTAAATGGTTGGATTCACAATAAATAATTAAAATAATGAATATTTATATTATCCTTAATATTTAATTTGATACGAATCATAAATCTTATCGTACAGGAACTAAAACTTCCGATTCTTCGTTATTAATGTCAGATGTATCTTCAATGTGTATACGCCTGCCCCTAATATGCTATAGGCTTCCTGGATTTTAGAAATTACATCTAAACTAACAAAAAAATCTTACGATAATAGATTGTGTATAACTCTAATTTTATTGTTGTTCTTAATCACTCCGTTGATTCTCGACACAAATTTGATTGTAAGATTGTGATATTTTGAAATGTAAAAAAGGCAATAGAATGGATTTATTCATAGTCATATTGATATTAATGTTCTTGTTCATAGTGTTCAATTTTCGGAAAGCTATCGGAATCTTTAGAGAACTGCATTCCGAATAAAAGAGAAAAATTTATCCCCTACGAAACTTATTTCGTTTTAAGGGAGTCTAACGCATAGAAATTACACAACACACACCCCTCAAAAACACACCAAGTCCGATTAGTTCGCCCTAGCTAATCGGACTTTTTTATTAATTAATACAAATACAACGAGGGAATACAGTAAGTATTCCCCCATCAATCGAATCATTTCTCGAGAACGACCAGTACTTCGTGTGATTTGCCGTCGCCGAGAACGGGTAATTTATTGCCCTGGATTTCTTTTCCGTCCAGTGTGATTTTTTTGACCCCTTTATTGATACCCGAAGGATTTTTAATCGTAATGTTATAAACGGCATTCCTGAATTTTCGTTGCACTTTCAACTCTTTCCATTCTGACGGAATGCACGGGTCTATTACCAGACCGTCGAAGTCGGGACGAGCGCCCAGAATATATTGAGAAATGGATACAAAAGACCAGGCGGCTGTTCCTGTAAGCCACGAATTTTTAGCCTCGCCAAAAGTAGGTGCATCTTTGCCGGCTGTCATCTGGCTGTAAACATAAGGTTCCGAACGGTAAGTGTCGATCTGCTCCTCTTTTTTGGAAGGGCAAATGCTCATATAGTATTCAAAGGCTTGGTCACCTCGTCCGAGGATTGTTTCAGCTATTTGAATCCAGGTATTGTTATGCGTGAAAATTCCTGCGTTTTCTTTGTAGCCCGGAGGATACGAACTAATTTCCCCCAGATGCGGATAGTATGTCGAGTATGCCGGCTGCTGCAGAATTATTCCGTTTGGAGTAGCAAGATATTTTTTAACGCTGTCGAGTGCTTTTAATGCATAATCATTATCAATACCTGCTCCACCTAATACACACCAGCCCTGGCTTTCGATAAATATTTTACCTTCTTTATTTTCTTTCGAGCCGACTTTTTCTCCATATGAATCGTAAGCGCGCAGGAACCATTCGCCATCCCAGCCGTGCTTGTAAATTACATCTCTCATTTCTGCAGCTTTCTTTTTGTAATCGTCGGCTTCGTTACTCTTACCGATAAAATTAAGAATGCCCGCCATCTCTTCGCACGCTTTGCAGAATAAGCCGGCAATCATAACCGATTCGGCTATACGATCGTTTTCGATGTGTCCGGCCAATTGAAAGCTTTCGCCCGGCGTGGTTGAGAAACAATTCAAATTGAGGCAGTCGTTCCAGTCGGCATGCCCTATGAGAGGCAATCCGTGAGAACCTCTATTGTTCAATGTATAATTCAATGAAAGGTGAAGATGATCCATTAACGTGGCATTTGAATCAGGTTTGTCGGCATACCCAATTTTTTCATCGAGAATTGTTGTATCGCCGGTTTCTTTGATATATGCAGAAGTGGACAGGATGAGCCATAGGGGATCGTCGTTGAATCCTCCGCCTATATCGGCATTCCCTTTCTTTGTTAATGGTTGATACTGATGATAACATGTTCCGTCGGAAAGCTGTGTGGATGCAATGTCGAGAATTCTCTGACGAGCCCGTTCGGGAATCATATGGACAAATCCCAGTACGTCCTGATTGCTGTCCCGGTAGCCCATGCCTCTTCCGATTCCCGATTCATAAAGCGAAGCAGACCTCGACATATTAAATGTTACCATGCACTGGTATTGATTCCAGATATTAACCATTCTGTTAATGTGTTCGTTTGCCGTTTCTGCATTATAAATCGAAAGAAGTTTATCCCAGTACAACTTCAATTCATCGAAAGATTTTTCCACGTTTTCCGTCGAAAGATATTTTTCTCTTACTTTAATGAATTCATCTTTTCTAATTTTGCCGTCGGGTAAATATTTTTCTTCCTGCGGGTTTTCGGCATAACCGAGAATAAAATTTATTTTTTTCGACTCACCTGGTTTTAAATCGATATCAATTTGATGAACGCCTACCGGTAGCCAACCATAAGCCGTGCTGTTTTTACACTGCCCTTCAATTACCGCCCGAGGCGCGTCAAGTCCGTAATGGAGTCCCACGAATGCATCCCTGCTCGAATCGTATCCTGAAACATTCTCGCTACAGGCAAAATATCCGTAATGGTTACGTCGTTCTCTGTATTCGGTAATATGAAAGATTGCTCCATCTTCAATTTCCACCTGACCAGTTGAATAATTCCTCTGAAAGTTCGTCATATCGTCGTAGGCTTCCCACAGACACCACTCGACAAAACTCCACATTCTGATATTTTTCTTTTCGTTCGATTTATTATTTAATTCCACATGCCAGACTTCATTGCGTGCGCCGATCGGAACAAAATAAAGAACCGATACTTCAAGTCCGTTCTTTTCTCCTATTATTTTTGTATAGCTTAGTCCATGACGGCATTCATACTTATCAAGAGGCACTCTCATCGGCTTCCACATCGGATTCCAAACCGTGTCGCCGTCTTTGATATAAAGATACCTGCCATTGCTGTCCATCGGAATATTATTGTAACGGTATCTGGTCAATCTTCTTAAACGCGCATCCTGATAAAAACTGTAACCGCCCGCAGTGTTCGAAATTATACCGAAGTAATGCTCTGTCCCCAAATAATTAATCCATGGCAAAGGAGTATCGGGACGAGTGATTACGTATTCTCTTTTTTGATCGTCGAAATGTCCGTATTTCATTTTCTTCCCTGATTATTATTAATGCCCTGTTAGTTTGATTATTTACACTCACAAAAAATAAAAATATTTTTCTTTAATGCTTTTATCATTTTGATAAATAAAGATCTTTTTTTGATTTTATTTTCACGAAATTTATTTGTATCAACGTCATTATTTTATTAATATTTTCAATATCAATTTCATTGAGGATGTAATAGAAACATTACATAGGATAATCATTTTAATTGGAACAAACAGATGGGATATATCCGCAGTATTATATTAATGCTCATTACTTTTTCGTCAATAGTATCCGCGCAATCGTTGTATGAACTTCAGCAGGAATTTATCGACTTACGATTCGGAGCATTTTTTCATTTCGGCATAATGACATTTACAGGCGATCCTTGGGCTACGCCTCATCAGGATATTCTAAAATTTAATCCCGTAAAACTGGATTGTAATCAGTGGGCAGAGGCCGCTTCGAAAGCAAAAATGATAGTAACGATACAAAATCAATTACATAAAGGTGAGGAGATAACTCTCCGATTTTAATTAAACCGCCCGTCTTTTTTCGGGCGGTATATCTTAAGCGTCAATTTTACTATTATAGTATTTTATTTTCTCCGGTTGCTTAATGAAATTATACCTGAACAAAAATGTGAGAATAATTTATGCTATTACGCTGATCTCAGTAATGGGAGTCGCTAGTATTACACCTGCATTTCCCGATATTGCCGAACATTTCAATTTAAGCGGCAAAGAAATAGGGCTGCTTATTGTATTCTTTACACTGCCGGGAGTAATATTAACTCCGATTCTCGGAATTCTTGCAGACCGATACGGCAGGAAGAAAGTTCTCGTCCCTTCTTTACTTTTATTCGGCTTAGGAGGAATTGCTTGTGCATTTTCCGGTAAATTCGAATATCTGCTAATATTAAGACTCATACAGGGAGTGGGTGCAGCATCTTTGGGGTCGTTAAACGTCACGTTGATTGGAGACCTGTTCGAAGGGAGTCAACGAGCCGCTGCGATGGGTTATAATGCCAGCGTACTCAGCATTGCGACCTCTGCATATCCGTTTATCGGTGGATTTCTCGCCAGTATAAGTTGGCGTTATGTTTTTCTTCTGCCAGCCTTTGCAATTCCTGTGGCAGCAATTGCGTTAATATCTCTAAATAATCCGAAAACTTCTCAACGACAAAGCTTGAAAGATTATCTCTACAACGCATTGAGAAGCATTAGATCATGCGATGCAATAATTCTGTTTTCAATCAGCCTTGTAACATTCATACTCCTGTATGGTTCATATTTGACTTATTTACCGTTTTTGCTGAACAAAACTTTTAAGTTTAATTCCGCGAATATCGGAATCGTAATGTCGATTATGTCATTGACAACCGCGCTTGTTTCATCACGATTAGGCAAACTTTCCAGAATTATATCTTATAAGAAAATTATGTTACTCTCCTTCATTTTTTACGGAGTAGCGCTTTTTATTTTCTCTTTGAGCAACACTATATGGCTTCTTTTAATATCGATAATAATTTACGGTTTCGGACAGGGATTAAATTTGCCTACAATCCAGACCTTATTGAGCAGTATTGCTCCGTTCGAATACCGTGCGGCGTTTATGTCGGTTAACGGCACAGTTCTCAGAACTGGTCAAACGATAGGACCGGCTTTAATGGGAATTGCTTTTAGCTTAGGCGGTCTACACACGGTTTTTTATACCGGAGCCTTTCTTGCTTTTATGGCATTGATACCGATCTTATTAATCAAAGTCGATCAAGTATAACCCCAGCAAATTTCAGATAAACGGTTTCTTCCATCGAAGCAAGACGAGGATGATCGAGCGAGGCATGATTGAAATAAATTATTCTGGCATTATGCCCCGTCTTATTTGCCGCGTTGTTAATTACATTAATAAATTCATTATCTTTCAAGTGGTACGAACATGAAGATGTAAACAAGACGCCGCCGCTTTTCAAGACGTTCATTGCCAGTCTATTTAACTTTTCGTAGCCTTTAATTGCGGCAGGCAGACTTTTTTTATTTTTTGCAAATGCCGGCGGATCGATTATAACTACGTCGTACTTTTTGCCTTCGTGAATTTTCTTATTCAGAAAATCGAAAACATCATCGACTACAAACGAAGCATTCGCAGCAAAGGAATTTAATTTGAAATTATGCTCAGCCCTTTCAATTTCTCTTTCCGATGAATCAACAAACGTAATACTGTTGCACTTGTTAAAAGCTGCATGCAAACCGAAACCTCCAGAATTGCAAAAGCAGTCGAGCACATCCGCACCTGTGCAAAAGCGGCCGGTATATTCCCTGTTATCGCACTGGTCAAAATAAAAGCCTGTTTTATGACTATCTGAAAAATCAATTTCATACTTTACAAAGCCGTCATCAATAATTTCCTTTTCCATGCTGCCTGCATAAACGTAATCTTCAACCGGCAAATCTTCCAGGGTTCTGAAATATTCTTCGTTTTTTGTAAATATGTTTTTGGCGCCAAGTTCGTTCTTCAAAATATCGACTATTATATTTATATTCCTTTCGACTCCGGCGGAATAAACCTGAAGCACGTACGAATCATTGTACTTATCTATTATCAATCCGGGAATTAAATCGCCTTCGCTGAAAATCAATCTGAAAGAATTTCGATTTGGATAAACTTTTTTTCTGTAAGCTAAAGCATACAATATTCTTGATTTGAACAGCTCCATTAAATCGACTTCTTTTTGTCCGGATATAATTCTTACACTTATCAGCGAATTCTTGTTATAAAAACCCAATCCCAAATACTTCCCGTAATTGTCCGACACTTGAACAAGCTCGCCATTTTCCGGAGTGTCTTCGACGTGTTTTATTTCATTACTGAATATCCAGAGATGACCTTTTTTAATTCTTTTTTCTTCGTTCTTTCCGAGTATTACGCTGTTCATGTTTTCTATTTTAATGATTATTAAATTAGGTAATTTTACGCACGTGAAGATAAGCAAAATTTATCGCAAGATTTTATATATTCGTAACAACAAACAGAAGGAAGTTATGAAATCATTATTAATAGTATTGCTGTTATTCGTTGCTATCGGATGCGGGAAAAACGAACAGTCCGAACAAACAACACAGAAGTCAAAAGAATTTGCTCATACGGTAAAAGTAGAAGACGTAATACAGGTGAGCAGCTATACTTATCTTAACGTTGACGAAAACGGCAATAAATATTGGATAGCCGTACCAAAAGCAGAATTCGATAAAGGGGAAATTCTTTATTTTGACAATTATATGGAGATGAAGAATTTTAAAAGTTCAGAACTCGATAAAATATTCGATTCAATCTACTTCGTCGATTATGTGGAAAAACAACTCGGTACAGGCGCTCTTACAAGACCTCAGAAACCCAAAATCGATAAACTTGACGTTAAGGTGGAACCCGTTCCGGGCGGTATAACGATTGCTGAGCTCTATTCGAGGGCTGATGAATTCAAAAACAAAACAGTCAGAATAAGAGGCAAAGTAATAAAAGTTAATTCCGGAATAATGGGTAAAAACTGGATACATATACAGGACGGCACAAGCAAAGACGGCAACTATGATTTAACAATTACGACAAATGAAAATGTTAACCCGGGCGAGGTGTTAACATTCGAAGGTAAAATAGCTCTCAACAAAGATTTCGGTTACGGATATTCTTACAAAGTTTTAATGGAAGAAGCCAGGACTTACAAAACATTATAAGAATTTGCAATTGAACATACCATAGTAGACACACTCACACCCGTTATTGACGGGTGTGAGCATATCTAAAAATTCATATCTATCATTCCAATTCAAGAACAACAACCGAAGTTGCGGCTAGCTCAACCTGAAGTTTATTTCCGCTTAACTTAAATCCATTAAAAGTGACAGGTTTAATTTTTTCCGGATTTTCAAAAGTATTATGATCCTGAACTTTTTCCGATGTAAGTATTCTGCCCGTGCATTTGTTTACACTCGTACCTCTCAGGTCGATTTCGACATTATGCTTATTGCGAATGTCGATATTTACAAGCGATATATGAATTTTCCCATTTTCATCTTTTGAAGCAGAACAAGAAATTGCATCAAGGGATTTACCGTTGACTGTATATTTTTCGGAAGTTACATTCACGGGCAGCATAGTGGCATTGTGATGGACATTATACATTTCCATTACATGATAAGTCGGAGTAAGAATTATTTTTTCTTCTTTTGTCAAAATAACCGCCTGAAGTACGTTTACAGTTTGAGCAAGATTAGCCATCTTGACGCGGCGGCAGTGATTGTTGAAAATATTCAAAGTAGCACCTGCAAGTAACGCATCCCTCATAGTATTTTGTTGATATAAAAAGCCGGGATTTGTACCGGGCTCGACGTCATACCAGCCGCCCCATTCATCAACAGCCAGAGCCACGCGATTCTGCGGGTCATATTTATCCATAATATTTATATGCCCCTCGACAATCTTTTCCATTTTGAGTGCTTCTTGCATTGTTCTGAAATATTGGTCCTCGGTAAAATCTGTGGCTGAACCTTTTGCGTCCCAATCGATTACAGCATAGTGATGAACTCCTATCCCTTCAATAAGATTCAATGGAATATTTTTAAGCAATACTTCAGTCCAGTTGTAATCATCGCCAGCGGCTCCGGATGCAATTCTGAATAATTTAATGTTGGAGTTGCCAGGCAAATAAGTTGCGTAGGTTCTATAAACATCTGCGTAATGTTCCGGTCTCATATGACCGCCGCAGCCCCACGTCTCGTTTCCGATTCCCCAGTATTTAACATTCCACGGTTTTTCCCTGCCGTTTTTTTTACGGAGGTCGCTCATAGGACTTCTACCGTCGAAATTTGTATATTGAACCCACTCAGCCATTTCGCGGACGGTACCGCTTCCCACATTTCCGGAAATGTACGGTTCGGCACCGAGTTGTTCACAAAGGTCCATAAATTCGTGAGTCCCGAAACTGTTGTCTTCCGTTACCCCGCCCCACCATGTATTGACAATTGTCGGTCTCTCGGATTTAGGTCCAATTCCGTCTTTCCAATGATAAGTATCGGCAAAGCATCCGCCGGGCCATCTCAATACCGGCACCTTCATTTTCCTGAGAGCTTTTACAATATCGTTCCTTATGCCTCTGGTATTGGGAATAATTTTGTTTGTGTCCCCGATGTAAAACCCATCATAAATACATCTGCCCAGGTGTTCAGAAAAATGTCCGTAAATATTTTTGTCGATTTTGTACTTGCCCAAATCGGCATTGATTACAATTTTGTTTTGAGCGTTAAGAGTAACGAAAAGTACTAGCAATAAGATTACAAGCCGTTGCATTAACTCCCCCTTATTTTAGTTATAGTTTATATTTTTGCTTGAACCATTCGTATGCAGCATTGATTTGTTTTGTTTTTTTCTCCGCCAAGACTTTAAGCTCGTCTCCTAAGTCGCTAACTCTATCCGGATGATATTTCGATATTAAATCGAGGTAACGCTTGCGTATGTACGATTTAGTTACTTTTCCCGATAAGCCCAGTAATTTCCCGTAGTATTTAGCTTTTTCGAAATCGGTTGCTTTTGTAGGATCGAAATCCTCATCATCTGAAGATGTACTTTTTTCGTATTTTTCGAAGCGTTCATATTTCTCGTACTTTTCGTATTTCTCATATTGTGAATAAGATCTCTCATCTTTTCGGGAAGATTTTCTATGAGTCTTTTGTCTGAAATAGTATCCAACAATGTTACTGACAGAAGTAAAAAGTTCCGAGCTGTTATCTCCTAAATTGAAAAGGTAATCGAGCATAAACAAATTGACATTATACCAATCGGTGTCTTTAATTTTTGCAGAGTTCTCAATGAGATTCTGTTTAACAGTATCAATTTTCAAATTGGGTCTCAGTTTAATCAAGATGTTGTTTTCAACAACAGGTGTAACAATTTTCAGCAGCGAGTTAATCCATCTGTCTGAATTCATCTCAAGGATTAATGTATGGAGCACAAGGAATTCGTTGTAAACTTCGTCTGAAGGGATTGTAACGGAAAGTTCGGGTGAATAACTGATACATTGAAGGTGTCCATAAGTTGTAAACATTAACTCATTGAGTGTCTGATCGGTATCCATATCGAACCACTTCTTACAAGTATTTTCCACAGCTTGAGGCACGAACATGTTCTTGAATTCATATGAGGCTTTAAAGCTCGAGTTCAAAAAATTTTGTGAAAAACCTGTAAGAACCGAATGTGTTGTGCCGATAGCAGACCAGATACTCTTATAAATTGCATCATAGATATAAAACGCCTCGTCGTATTTCTTTTGTTCGAAGACAAAATCTGCAGATTCTCTTAATTTACGTATGTTCATAATGTAATTTTTTCATAATCTACATTGCAAGTATAAAAAAAACCTGCCAATAATTTAATTATAAAGTAGCAAGAAATCTTTCCAGCTTTTTCGATACTTCCGAAACTAATTCTGCCAGGGCGGAATTTTTAACTGCCTGTATCGACTCTAACGGATTGACAACACTCACATGAATTGTGCCGTCGTGTTTTTCCTGAAGTATCACATTGCAGGGAAGTAATACTCCGATATTTTCTTCCATCAAGAGAGCTTTATATGCAAGAGAAGGAATGCAGGCGCCAAATATCTTATAATTTCTGAAATCAATGTCGAGCATTTTTTTAAGAGTATCTTTTACATTAATTTCGGTTAATACACCAAATCCTTCTTTTTGTAAAATATCTTTAATTCTATTCTCAGCTTCGTCGAACGAATAATTTACTACCTTCGAATTAAAATAAGCCATTTCCCCTCCCTTTAATTAATACTAAAATTCATTATCACCACAATAGTAATAACAACAGCTCCGATTAAATTTATGATAACTCCAGGTAGAGCCATATTTTTAATTTTCAATTTTCCACTGCTGAACACAATTGCATTTGGGGGCGTGGCAACCGGTAGCATAAATGCGCACGAGAGAGAAAACGTAGCCGGGAGCATCAACAACATCGGATTAATATCTAATTCCATCGACAGGGATGCAAGTATTGGTAATAGAATTTGTGCCGTTGCAGTATTGGATGTCAGTTCTGTTAAAAAAGTTACGATCAAACTTATCGATAAAACCAAATAATAAGGATGAAGTTCTTTTAATATAACAAATTGATTGCCAATAATTTCAGATAACCCTGAGTCAACAAAAGCGTATGCCAGAGCAAATCCACCTCCAAACAGGAGTACAATATCCCACGGTATTTTATTAATAGCATCCCCTTCGAGTACGAATCCGCCATCAGTGTTAGAATAATTTACGGGAATAATAAATAGAAAAAGAGCCATTGTGATAGCGACAGTTCCATCATCAATAAATTCACCACCGGGCATCAATTTTGCCCAACCTGGAATTACAAATGAACCAGTATCGATATCACTTCTGAAAATCCAGAGCAGAGAAGTGGCGACAAATATAATCAGGACTGATCTTTCACCGCCTTTTAATTTACCGAGTGCACTTTTCTCTTTTTTAATAATTAACCTGTCAAAATGAATTTCATCCGTAGTTCTATAAATTATTTTAGTCAGTAAAAACCACACAAATGCAAGCAACATAATCATAATTGGCAGAGCAAGCATCATCCAGTTGGCAAAAGTAATTTGTTCGTACCCCGGAAAATTAATCTTAAAGACACGTTGAAAAACAAGATTAGGTGGAGTACCGATTGGCGTAGCGAGACCTCCAATCGAACAGGAATAAGCTATTGCGAGCATTAATGAAATTGAGAAATTTTTGACGTCGTTGCTTTTGTTTTCTTCTTCCACTTTTTTTATTACCGACAATCCGATTGGCAGAAGCATTACAGCCGTAGCTGTATTTGAAATCCACATTGAAATAAAAGCAGAAGCCAGCATAAAACCGAGAATTATTCTATCTGGTGAGTTACCCAGCAAATTAATTATGTTCACCGCTATTCTTTTATGCAGTTTCCATTTTTCCATTGCAATAGCAATAATAAATCCTCCTATGAACAAAAAAATTGTCGAATTAATGTAAGCCTGAGAAATTAATTTAGCGGATGTCACACCAGTCAATGGAAAAATTACAAGCGGGATAAGTGAAGTCGCAGCCAGCGGTATTGATTCGGTAATCCAGAGTAGTGCCATCAGAGTAGCAGTAGCAGCAACAATTTCCGCTTTTTCATTTCCAGCGCCTAGTTCCAGCAGTAAGTAAACTGCAGTTGATAAGATTATGCTAAATATAATCGTAACCCGTTTTGCTTGGAAAACTCTTTTCATTTATTTTATTCTTGTTTTGGATAAATCACATTGAACAAAGCTGAATAATCTTTATCCGACAAATTCATATCAATTCCTTGCTGCAGTATGTTTTTGACTCTTTCAATAATCTCTGTATTTACATTTTTTTCTAAAAATTCTTCGTGAATAAGATTAATATCCTTTAGCATGTGCTTTAAAGGAAAATTCGCTTTATCGAAATCTCTCTTCAGCATCCCATTCAACTTTTTATCGAACGTAGGGGCATAGAGCGAACTCTTTCTAAGAATTTCCATAAATTGATTTACATCCACATTATTCGAAAGGATATAACCGAGACTCATAGAAAAGACTGAAGTAAGCGATGCGATCAATTGGTTTAATGCCAATTTCATTGCCGAAGCACTTCCTACCTCACCGATGTGATAAACTCCGTCACCAAAATTCTTCAATAATTTTTTCCATTTATTATAATTATCTTTAGAAGCGCCAACCATAACAATTAACTGCCCTTCTTCGACCTGTGGGATGCTTCCCAGAACAGGGGCTTCGATGTATTCACCTTCGTTCTCCTCGATCCTGTTTTTCAGTAAAAGACTTTCCTTTGGTGAAATGGTACTCATTTGAATCAAAGTTTTTCCTTTGAAGGAAATTTTTTCCGTGAACAATGTTTCGCTTATAGCATTAAAATCGGTGAGCATAGTAATAATCACAGAAGTTTCTCTTATTGCATCAGCAGGCAAGTCGAATACTTTTGCTTGATGTTTTTTCAGGCGTTCAGTTTTGGATTTTGTTCTATTAAATACAAATAAATTATAGCCTGCTTTCAACAACCTGAAAGCCATTGGTTCTCCCATCAATCCGGTACCGATAAAAGCTACCTTCATTAACTTACTCCTTATTTAATTAGTTGGACTATATCAAGTTCAATTTCTTCTTCGCAAAAGAACGGTTCTCCATAATCCTTCCCGATTTTGAAACCGTAAACTTTTGCACGTGCTTCGAGGTATTTGAGAAAATTCGGCTGGCTGATGAACGTCTCGGGCTCCTGACTATCTGGATTGTAGAACTGGGATTTATAAGCGCGCACAGCATTCATTTTTGTTTCGAACGTTTTACTTATATCAACTATAAAAGAAGGATTGAATTCATAAGTATGCATGTAATAAAAAAGTCGTTTAGGACGATAAGCTTCCTGTTCGGTTATAATTTTGGGTAGTCCCGAAAAGAAGAATGCTTCTTTGACAAGATTTCCGACGCCAATATGGTCGGGATGGCGGTCGTTGAAGTAGGGTGCAAAAAGTATCTTCGGTCGAAATTCCCGTATTTTTTGTATCAATTTATGCAGATACTCTTCTTTGAATTTAAGATGACCGTCTTTGAATCCGAGATTTTCCCTGTGCGTCAGTTTAAGTATTTGAGAGGCTTCCTCTGCTTCTTTTAACCTGAGCTCCGGTGTGCCACGCGTGCCAAGCTCTCCTTTAGATAAATCCACAATACCGACTTTGTATCCTCCGCCGGTTAACTTTGCAATTGTACCACCCATCGATAATTCAGCATCATCAGGATGAGCAGCAAATACAAGTATATCGAGCATAATAATATCCAATCATATTTTTATTTATTAATATGTATAAAATTTTTGTGAGTGCAAAATAGTTCATTATGCGAGAAAATAATTATATTCGTAGGACAAATTTTTCTAATCTAATTATGAACGAAAAATACGAAGCGGTTATTGGGCTCGAAGTCCACGCACAATTATTAACCGACACAAAAATTTTTTGTGGATGTTCGACAAAGTTCGGTTCTGCTCCAAATACAAATGTCTGCCCTGTTTGTCTTGGACAGCCAGGCGTACTACCCGTGTTGAACAAAAAAGTTGTTGAATATACGGTATTAATGGGACTTGCAACAAATTGCACAGTAAATCGTAAATCAATTTTTGCCAGAAAACATTACTTCTATCCCGACCTGCCAAAGAATTACCAAATTTCGCAATATGAAGAACCGATATGCGAATACGGACATATTACCATTGATTTGAAAGATGGAACAAAGAAAAAAATTGGTATAACTAGAATTCATATGGAAGAAGACGCAGGTAAATCGATTCACGACCAGGATTTCGATACGTTGATTGACCTGAACAGAACCGGTACCCCTTTGATGGAAATTGTTAGCGAGCCCGATATCAGAACTCCGGAAGAAGCTTATTTGTATCTGACCAAGCTAAAACAGATTCTTACATATCTCGGTATTTGCGACGGTAATATGGAAGAAGGCTCTCTTCGGTGCGACGCCAATATTTCGGTACGTCTTAAAGGCGAAACAAAATTCGGCACAAAGACAGAAGTTAAAAACATGAACTCGTTCCGCAACGTAGAACGCGCTCTGGCATTCGAAATTGAACGACAGATTGACCTGCTTGAAGACGGAAAAGAAATCATTCAACAGACGCTATTGTGGGATGCCGATTCAAACGTCGCTCAGCCGATGCGTTCAAAAGAAGAGGCTCACGACTATCGCTATTTCCCCGATCCCGACCTTATGCCGGTTGTAATTGAAGATAAAATGCTCGACGAAATTAAAAAACAGATGCCGGAATTACCCGACGCAAAGAAAAATCGTTTTATCGAAAAATTTGCTCTACCCTCCTACGACGCAGAAATTCTTACATCTTCACGAGAACTTGCAGATTACTATGAAAAAATTCTTACCGTAACAAGCGACTATAAATCCGCCAGTAATTGGGTTATGACCGAAGTTTTGAAAGTGGTCAACGAGGAAAAAATCGATATTACAGACTTTCCCGTCAGCCCCGAAAACTTGGGCAAGTTGATAGAATTGATAAACAACAAAACAATCAGCGGCAAAATTGCCAAAGATGTTTTTACAGAAATGCTTAAATCCAACAGAGACCCTGAAACCATTGTCAAAGAAAAAAATCTTGTCCAGATAACCGACTCTTCCGAAATCGAATCAATTGTGGAAAAAATTTTGTCCAACAATCAAAAGCAGGTGGAAGAATTTCTGTCCGGGAAAGAAAAAGTCCTTGGTTTTCTCGTAGGACAAATAATGCGCGAGACAAAAGGGAAAGCCAATCCACAAATTGTCAATGATATTTTGAGGGATAAGCTGAGCTCCTTAAAATAAAGAGGATTATTTATCAAATACTTCGGCAATTGATTTTTCAATCGGAGTGGGTGCAAGACCGTAGGATTTGAGTTTATCAATATTTAGGGAGACGTCATAAACTTTATATGGATAGCCACTTTCCTCCATCGTTGTTTTGATCAACAAATTTTCATTGAACCCTGCCAGTTTAGATGCCAGCTTAATTAAATCGTACCTCGACAACCTTTCATTTCCACCGAAGTTTATGATATCACCTCTTATATCTTCAATCTCTATTAACTGCCGAATCATTCTCGCCGCTTCAATCAAAGAAAGAGGGGTACGGAATTGATCGGTGAACAATTTAACTGTTTCGTGATTTTTTAATTTTTTTAGAGTTTCCTGGAAAAAATTACTCGAATGATTCAAGCCGAAACCAAAGAGTAATGCTTCTCTTAGAATAATATAATTGTCCGTAACTTCTTTTATTTTCTGTTCTCCCATCAACTTCGTTTCAGCGTATAACGATATTGGAATAAGTTTTGCGTTTTCTTGAAGGTAAGAACCTCTGTATCCAGCATAAACGAGGTCAGTTGACAGATAAATAATCTTTGCATTATAACGTTCGCATAATTCTGCAATTTTCTTCGTAACATTTACATTAATTTCATAAACATATTTACGCGGAAGTGAATCTGCTTTTGCATTGCTCGATACAGCAGCGGAATGAATAACTATTTCGGGTCGAAAATTCTCAAATACCTCTTCGAGTTTCATATAATTATCCAGTTGAAGCTGGATGGAATTGTATTGGTTGCAATTGCCGACATTTTTATTGTATTGAGTTAAGATTGTGTGTTTTTCCGAAAGGTGATAATTGAGATATTGCCCGAGTAATCCGCTACCTCCGGTAATGAATATTTCCATATTTTCTTTTATATCATTTATTATTAAACTTGGATAACAATTTAATATTATTTAATAACAAAGAAGAACTCTAAATGAAACAATTATTAGGCGCTCATACATTTGTCAAAGGTGGACCTGCATCAGCTATCGAAACAGCCGATAAACTCGGATTTACAGCTATCCAGATTTTCACCAAAAACAACAATAGATATTTTGAACGCGATTTAACTGAAGACGAAATTAATGACTACAAAGAGAAACTCAAAAATTCGGGAATTAAGTTTGTTGTTTCGCACGATTCATATTTGATAAATCTTTGTTCAAAAGATCCAG
Organism: Melioribacter roseus; assembly: GCA_020722005.1. Classification (GTDB taxonomy): domain Bacteria; phylum Bacteroidota; class Ignavibacteria; order Ignavibacteriales; family Melioribacteraceae; genus Melioribacter; species Melioribacter roseus_A. Next base: position 4,105 of record DYLP01000043.1, on the reverse strand, counting down.
ATGGTTTAAAAAAGTCGCGGGCAGCTTTTGTAAAAGAACTTGAAAGATGCGAACAGCTCGGTATACCACATTTGAATTTTCACCCCGGCGCTCACGGAGGAGAGGGAGAAGAAGATGGTCTTAAATTAATAGCTGAATCACTCAATTATGCCCACGAAAAAACTAAGGGATTCAAAGTGAAAAGTATGCTCGAAACTACTGCCGGACAAGGAACAGCTCTTGGTTATAAATTTGAGCACCTCCGTAAAATTATCGATATGGTAGATGAACCAGACAGAATAACAGTTTGCATCGACACCTGCCATATTTTTGCTGCTGGTTACAATATTCGCGACCCAAAAGAATATAAAAAAGTAATGAAGGAATTCGACGATATTATTGGTCTCGATTTATTGAAATGTATTCACATGAACGACAGCAAGAAGGAATTGGACAGTAAGATAGACAGGCACGAACACATCGGAAAAGGATTCATCGGACTCGAAGGTTTTTCTAACATCATGAACGATAAAAAAATTGAACATGTACCCAAAATTCTTGAGACTCCTAAAGGTAAGGATCAAAAAGAAGACCTGGAAAATATTAAAGTATTATTGAGTTTAATAAAATAGATTAGTTTATACGAAGAACCATTACACCGGTTTGTTTTGAATGTGATCCGATATATTCAGCGAGAGGAAGTTTTGAAATCTCCACTTTTTTCCCTACGTCGGGAGCATGAAGCAAATAAATTCTTCCGTCTTTCCCTTTAAGTGCTATCCCAGTATGAGAAATATCGAGACCTGGGATATTGGTTGTTATGCCAATTATATCGCCACTTTTGATTTTATCTTCTATCTGCTCTATCATATTTTGAGGAATGTAAAAATATTCTCTCAACGAAATTTCATTTTCAATTACTGCAATAGAATCAGTCAACTTCTTATTGCCTGCTAACTGTTTGTAGCTTTTCGTATGAGTTGACATAAAATTAATTTTTTTATTGTACGGTATTCCTCCTATTTCTTCGGTTACGTCTACGCCTATTCCCCTTCTCTGCATTTCATAAATCCAATCGGAAAAATAATGAAGACGCGAAGAGTAACCTTTTATAATGCCATTTCGATATCTGAGATTTTCAATTTCCTTAAGGAATGCATTGAAGGAGGTATCATTATTTTTAATACATCTTGCCAGGGCAACTGTGGCTTCGACAAAAGTATAGCAATCAAGAACTTTTAGATTAACAATCAATGATTCCATATCCGTTGCTTCGAGAGTATGGGCTTGATAATCTGTTCCGATAAAACTTAATCCGACTTGCTCTACAATTTCATTAATCGGTCTTCCACTTAACTCCATTTTGTATGCCAGTTCAAATTTATTACGACACACAGCCACATCGTCGGGACTATAAACCTGTGCATTGGTAATAAATGTTATTAACAACAGTAATAAAAAAAGTAAAAGGAAATTAAGTTTATTCATAACTGTTTTTCGGTTAATCAGAAAGGCTCTTCAGTTTCGATATCGCCATTAGTTATTTCTTGTCTAAATTTTTCTAAATTCTCAAATCGGGCATATTCTTTGATAAATTTCAATTTAATTTCGCCTATTGGTCCATTACGTTGTTTACCGATGATAATTTCGGCAATTCCTTCTGTACTTTCGCCGCCAGCATCGCCATTGGTATAAGTAGTAATATTATAAACTTCGGGACGATACAAAAATATTACCACGTCGGCATCTTGTTCAATGGAGCCGGATTCACGGAGGTCCGAAAGCATCGGTTTTTTATCTGACCTCTGTTCTACAGCACGATTAAGCTGCGAAAGGGCAATAACCGGCACATTCAATTCTTTAGCAAGTGCTTTTAACGAACGGGATATTGTCGAAATTTCTCTTTCACGACTTTCGAGTGTGGCGGAGGGATTAACCAATTGAAGATAATCTACAATAATCATCCCGATATTTTTTTCATTTTTAAGCCGCCTGGCTTTAGCCCTGAGCTCCAGGACAGTGATTCCTGGTGTATCGTCGATATAAATTGGAGCTTTACTTAATTTATGAACAGTTCTGCTAATGCGCGCATAATCTTCGGCTTTGAATTTACCAGTTCTTAAATTGTGTGCATTTATTTTTGCCTCGGCTGAAATTAAGCGTGTAGCTAATTGTATGGTGGACATTTCGAGTGAAAAAACTGCAATTGGAACGTGCTCGTTAACTGCAGCGTTACGTGCAATCGACATTGCAAAAGCCGTTTTACCCATTGAAGGACGCGCAGCAATTATGATCAGGTCTGACTTCTGGAAGCCACCCAGTATTGCATCGAGTTCATAGTATCCCGATGGTACTGCATTGAACGAAGTCTTTTTCGAGTGAATTGCTTCGATCAACTCGAGCGATTCCTTCACCGCTCTGTCCATTGACGTAAAAGATTCCTTGATTCCTTCTTCAGAAATTCTGAAAATTTTTGATTCTGCAGCGTCGAGCAAATCAAATACGTCTTCTTTCCCTTCAAATGCCATTTCAGCAATTTCACTGGAAGTTGAAATCAACTGGCGTAAAATCCATTTTTCGAGCACAATACGTGAGTGATAGTCGATATTGGCTGCTGACGTTGTATCTTCTGTCAATTGACTGATATATGCGGCGCCTCCAGCTTTTTCGAATTTACCCGATTTTTTCAGCTCTTCATAAAGAGTTACAAGATCAATAGGTTCGTCAGATTCATAAAGCGAGAGCATTACCTCGAAAATCGTTTTGTTACGCGGGTCATAAAAAGCATCGGGTTTCAGTACTTCTACTGCTTTGGGAACAGCATTATTATCCAATAGCATTGCACCCAGAACAGCACGCTCGACTTCTACTGCCGATGGTGGTTGACGTACTCCTTCATCTTTTGGAAGTCTGGTCGAATCTTTATTGTCTTTTTTAGTTCTGGCCATATTTTCAGTTCAATTCGTCGTACAATTTTTTGAATTTCTTTACATCTTCCCAGCAGCCTTTTTTCCAGCCCGGATTTCTAAGTAATGCTGCGGGATGATAGGTAACGACAACTTTAATTCCGTTGAATTCGTAAATATTTCCTCTCAATGCAGAAAGCGAAAGTTTTTTGTTCAAAAGACCATTAGCCGCAATTCTTCCGAGACAGAGAATAATTTTCGGATTAATCAGCTCGATTTGTTTATAGAGGTACGGCATACAGGTTTCCATTTCTGAGGGCAGCGGGTCCCTATTGCCGGGTGGTCGGCATTTCAAAATATTTGCAATGAATACGTCGTCTCTGGTTAAATCGATTGCTTTCAATATGTCGTTCAACAACTTTCCTGCTTTTCCGACAAACGGTTCGCCCTGTTTATCTTCATCCGCACCAGGAGCCTCTCCGATTAACATCGCACGTGCGTGTGGATTGCCGATCCCGAATACAAATTTAGTGCGCGTTCTGGATAACTCGCATTTTGTGCAGGTATTTATCAAACTGTCGAGTTCTTCGAGACTTTCAGCTTTTTGAAATGGTTCATCGAACAGACTGTCGTTCAGGTTCTTTCCTATCTTTTCTGTAGTTTTAATTTCAGATTCGAATATTTTTTCTTCTTTTAAAACAAAAAGGTCGTCGCCGAAAATCTCTTTTTGAAGTTGCAAGGCATCTCTTAATTTTTTTTCCAGCGACGACATAGACCTACCTTTCACAATTAAATAATTTAGACAATCGTAAAGACAGTCCTAAAACTAAAACGGCAAAGTAATTTTCTATTTTTCTTTATAACGGTATTCAATACCTTGATTCAACAGTTCATTGATAGCACGAATCTGCGGTTTTTCTCTTTTATCGAACTCGAGAGCAAGTTTAAGTTGTTCTGGATTTTCTTTATCCTCGAATTCATCGTCGTCTTTCGTTACAACGGTATTGAGGAGAGTATTGAATTCGAGCTTATAGTCGTCGTTAATCTGACGGGCTCTGCGTGCGGCAACGACTACAGCTTCGTAGAGATTCGGAATTTTCGACTTTATTTTTCTTAAATCAACAGGTCTGAGTGTCATGATAATTTACCTCCGATATTTCTTTATTTATTATTGAGTCTGCTCTAAAAAGCTAATTATTAAAACCAGTGGTTTTTAGATT
>DYLP01000042.1 GCA_020722005.1 Melioribacter roseus | reverse complement strand
TCATGTTATTAAAAAAAATTAATAAACGTATCTAAATCTATAAACAAAATAACCCGCATCCAGGAATGCGGTTGGAGGAAAAAATATGTCAATCGCAAAAACAGGCGACAAAGTAAAAGTTCATTATACCGGAACATTAAACGACGGTACGCAATTCGATTCGTCTTTTGGCAACGAACCCTTAGAATTTACAATTGGTGAAGGAGCTCTTCTCGGTAAATTTGAAGAAGCAGTTATTGGTCTCGAACCGGGTCAAACCGTCGATATTAATATTCCTGCCGACGAAGCTTACGGACAAAGAAGGGAAGATTTGATTATCAAAGTAAGTAATTCAAACCTACCTCCTAACTTAAATCCGGAAGTCGGAATGAAACTTCACATGCAAACGGATGACAATCAAATTATTCCTCTTACGATTGTTGATGTGCTTGAAGATAGTATTGTAGTGGATGCGAATCATGAATTAGCAGGGGAGGACTTAAACTTTCACATTGAATTGGTATCAATCGAAGAATAATGAAGTCAGTTGAATTTGCTCCATACCTTTTCAGTGTGGAGCATTTTTTCCCGAAAGGAAGAGAAAGATTAATCGCTTAAAAAACGAAAAGTCGCCATATCTAAGGCAACATGCAAATAATCTTGTCAATTGGTATGCGTGGTGCGACGAAGCTTTCCGTATCGCTCAAAAGGAAGACAAACCTGTCTTTCTTTCGATCGGTTATTCAACCTGTCACTGGTGCCATGTTATGGCTCACGAATCTTTTGAAGACGAAGAAGTAGCCGGGCTTCTTAATAAACATTTTATTTCGATTAAAGTCGACCGGGAAGAACGTCCCGATATTGACTCAATTTACATGACTGCCTGCCAGTTGATTACGGGCAGGGGAGGCTGGCCTCTTTCGATTTTCCTTGCGCCCGACAGAAAGCCATTTTACGCCGGAACTTATTTCCCAAAGTATTCATATTATGGAAGAATTGGTTTTGTCGATCTATTGAACCGAATAATTGAGCTATGGAATAAAGATAGAAATCTCTTATTGCGCACTTCCGATGAAATATCGTCAATCATAATCAAACATTTTGAATCTTCGACAACCGAAGCCTTCGACAATTCAATTATCGACAAAACATTCGAAACATTGAAATTGAATTTCGACGCTGAGTACGGTGGTTTCGGAACCGCTCCAAAATTTCCTGCACCTCATAACCTTCTCTTTCTTCTTGATTACAATAACCATCAGGCAAATGAGATGGTTGAAAAAACTCTCACGGAAATGAGAAAAGGTGGAATATACGATCAAATTGGATTTGGATTCCATCGTTATTCGACGGACAAAAAATGGTTCCTTCCCCATTTCGAAAAAATGATTTACGGTCAGTCCTCGTTGATTGAAGTTTATGCGCTCGCTTATGCAAAAACAGGCGACGACTTTTACGCCAGTACGGTTAATGAAGTTTACGAATTTATTAAAAACGAAATGACCTCTCCCGAAAAAGTATTTTATTCGGCTCTGGATGCTGACAGCGAAGGAGAAGAAGGAAAATATTATCTCTGGACTTCAGACGAAATCAAATTGCTTTTGGGGAGCGATTACGGAATTGCTCGGGAAATATTTAACTTTTCAGATGAGGGAAATCACCGCAACGAATCGACTGGAAATCCGACCGGCAAAAATATCTTCTTCTTACAACAAAGACCCGATGAACTTCATGTGAAACACGGAAGGGAAAAGATTGAGTCGATAAGAAAAATTTTACTCGAAGCCAGAAACAAAAGAATCAAACCGTTAAGAGACGAAAAAATTTTGACAGACTGGAATTCAATGGTTATATCGTCGCTTGCTCAGGCAGGCTCGCTTCTCGAAAACGAAGATATGATTACAAGTGCTGAAAAAGCTTTCGCGTACTTGATTGACCATGCCTTTGTCAACAATCAGTTGTATCATTATTTCGAGAATAAAATCCCAGGTTTTCTCGATGATTATGCATATTTAATTAAAGCCGCTCTCGAACTCTACAAAACCACGCTAAAGGAAGAATATCTTTTACGGGCACTTCAAATTAACGACATACTTACAGATTTATTCAAAGACAAATTCGAAGGGGGATTTTTTTACAATCGGTTAGAAGAGGATACAATAAAATTAAAATTTGCTTACGACGGCGCAATCCCATCGGGGAATTCGATACAATTGCTAAATTTAATCGAACTTTATTTTATCACAGGTAATAATTCATATAGAGAACTGGCAGAAAATTCAATTAAAGTATTTTCTTCCGCGTTAAATAAAAGTTCGAACGGGTATACATATTTTCTGCGCGGTATTATGAAAATTCATTCTATGGATACTTCTCTTTTATTAATTTCTGGAAGTAAGCCAGAGCAAAAATTTATTTCGCAGTTGAGGAAAAACCCAAACCTCTTTTATCTTCATATCGACAAAAATAACATTGAGGAAATGATTAAAAGAGCGCCCTGGATTGAAAATTACAAACTCGATTCCGAAAAGACGGTTTATTATCTTTGCAAGAATTTTTCATGTAGCCTGCCTACTGATGATCGAGAAGAGATTTTACTGGCTATTGAACAAAAAAAATAATTTTTTAATAAAATCTATTGAAACTGTCCCGAACGATTCTTATAATAAAATCCAAAATTTTGAGATTTTACAAGTGCATTCGAGCAGTTCCTACATAACAACCCCGTATAATAATTTGCCGACTACCCCGCGCGGCAAAAGAGCAGAACTGCGTACAACAACGACGTCCACGCAAACGCATGTCACGACGTGCTGATTTACGGCACTCAATCCAAACTTTTTCATTAAAATTTAACGGGTAAATGAGTATGACTATATTAAAATTTGGTGGATCAAGTGTAGGTAATTCGGAAAGAATAAACAGCGTAATCGATATTCTTACGAAGTATTATCTGAATAACGGGAAAAAAATTGCGGTTGTTTTTTCGGCATTTCAGGGCGTTACAGATAAGTTGATTGAAATAGCACGCAAAGCAGATAGAAGGGACAATTCTTACAAAGAAGAATTCGATTCGCTCGTCGAACTTCATTTGAAAGTCGCAGCCGACCTGAATAGAACTGAAGACTTACCAGGTATTGAAAAACTACTCCTCAATTTATTCGGAGAATTGAAAGAAATTTTACACGGTGCTTATCTGGTTAGCGAAGTATCGCCTAAAACACTGGACTTTATTCAAAGCTTCGGAGAAAAACTATCGTGCACTATAATTTCTTATACGATGCAAAAGAGAGGAATAGACTGTGAATATCTGGATGCCAGTAAATTGATAAAGACCGACGACAATTTCGGTAATGCAAAAGTAAACGAAAAAATATCTTACAATAAGATTAAAAGATACTTTTCCCGGCGCAAGAGAATGCAGATAATTACCGGTTTCATAGCATCAACAGGCGATAACGAAATAACTACACTTGGTAGAGGCGGTTCTGATTACACAGCTTCAATTTTCGGGGCGGCTTTGAATGCAAAGAAAATAGAGATCTGGACAGACGTAGACGGTATTCTCACTGCTGACCCGCGCAAGGTCAAAGGCGCATTTCCTCTTTCCACAGTTACTTATGAAGAAGCTATGGAATTGTCCCACTTCGGTGCAAAAGTAATTTATCCTCCAACAATTCTACCGGCTCTGAAAAAGAATATCGAAATTATAATTAAGAATACATTCAATCCAGAATTCCCGGGCACAAGAATCATTAAACGGGAACAGAGTTCCGACATGACAGTCAAAGGAATTTCTTCAATCGACAACGTTACATTGCTCGGTATATCGGGCGGCGGTATGGTCGGGGTCACTGGTATTGCAGGCAGATTATTTACCGCACTTGCTCGTTACAATGTCAATATAATTTTGATTTCACAGGCTTCCTCAGAGCATTCGATTTGTATTGCCGTTCCTCCCTCGATGGGAAAGACTTCGATAAAAGCCATCGAAGAAGAATTCAAACTCGAAATTATGGAAGGCAAAATCAGTCGGCTGTCGTTAGAAGAAAATTTATCAATCATAGCTGTAGTTGGTGAAAACATGAGACACACTCCAGGTATAGCCGGAAAAGTTTTTCAGGCACTTGGCAAAAACAATATTAATATTATTGCCATCGCTCAGGGTTCTTCGGAGTTGAATATCTCGCTTATTGTTGACAGAAAAGATATTTCAAAAGCTTTGAATGTGCTTCATAAAAGTTTATTAAAAACTATAAAACGGTGATAAAATGAAAGAAAGTAAAATACCTGTAGCAGTATTAGGAGCAACCGGCAGCGTTGGACAAAGATTTGTCGAATTGCTAGCAAATCATCCGTGGTTTGAAATCGTCGAATTATGTGCATCCGACAGATCCGCCGGAAAAAAGTATAAAGACGCCGTCAACTGGATTATGGCTACTCCTATTCCTCCTCAGTTCGAAAATATGATCGTAAAAAAATGCGAAACAGGATTGATGTCGCGTGTTCTTTTTTCAGGGCTCGATTCTTCAGTTGCGGGCGATATCGAAAAGATGTACGCCGAAGACGGTTGCATTGTAATTTCCAACGCGCGTAATCACCGTTACGACAAAGACGTTCCGTTGATTATACCCGAAATTAATTATGAGCACTTAGAACTTATAAAAGTTAAAAAACAAAAAGGAGCAATTGTAACCAACCCGAATTGTTCAACGATTGGTATGGCGCTTGCACTAAAACCAATTATAGATAATTTTGGCATAGAAGCAGTGAATGTGGTTACGTTGCAGGCTATCTCCGGGGCGGGATATCCCGGATTGCCTAGCCTCGATATCCTTGACAATGTAGTGCCTTTCATCAGTGGCGAAGAAGAAAAAATGGAAACCGAACCGCTCAAAATTTTCGGAAAATTGAAAGATGATTCGATTGAATATGCTGAAATTAAAATAAGCGCGCAATGCAACAGAGTCGCTGTTCTGGACGGTCATACGGAAAATATTCAAATTAAACTGAAGACCAAAGCCGAACCAAAGGATATTATTGAAGTGTGGAATAATTTCAGGTCGATACCTCAGGAACTGAATCTGCCGTCGGCTCCTGAAAAACCGATAGTCTATTTCGAACAAGCAAATTATCCGCAACCGAGAATCCATCGCAATCTTGGCGGCGGAATGTCGGTTTCGGTCGGTAGACTCAGGAAGTGTTCCCTCTTCGACTATAAATTCGTTGCGATTTCGCATAATACAATAAGAGGAGCTGCCGGAGGCACGATTTTGATTGCCGAATTAATGAAAGCAAAAGGGTATTTCGATGAGCTCTAAATCGATTAAAGTGTTTGCTCCGGCGTCCGTTTCTAATGTAGGTCCCGGATTCGACATGATGGGTTTTGCTCTTCACAATCCCGGCGACGAGGTTACTGTTAAATTAACCGATCGTAAAGAAATACGTATTGTTAAAATCTTCGGCGACAACGGTTACCTTCCTTATGAAGTAGATAAGAATACCACAACAGGCGCCATGCTATCTTTATTGAAAAAGTACAGAATTAACGTTGGACTGGATGTAACGATACATAAAAAGATGGGAATCGGTAGTGGATTGGGCTCGAGCGCTGCCAGCGCTGTTGCCGGTGTCTTTGCTCTAAATGAACTTCTTGAACTTAGATTGTCTCTTTATGAACTCCTGGAACATGCACTCAAAGGAGAATTTATTGCCAGTCGCAGTATTCATGCGGACAATGTTGCTCCTTGCCTTTACGGGGGATTCGTTTTGATTCGAAGTTATCATCCGATTGATATAATAAAAATCGACTATCCCGAAGATCTCCATTGTTCTATTGTTTATCCCAATATAGAAATTAAAACCTGCGAGGCTCGTAAACTAATAAGTAAAAATGTTAGCATAAAAAAAGCAATTGCGCAGGCAGGTAATGCTTCGGCTTTAATTGCCGGTTTAATTACATCGGATTACGATTTAATCGCCAGGTCGATTGTTGATTACTTTGCCGAACCGAAACGAGCGGCGTTAATACCGTGCTACGATGAAGTGAGAAATGCAGCTCTGGAGAAGGGGGCGATTAATTGTAACATAACCGGCTCCGGCCCTTCGATGTTTGCATTCTCCAGAAGCGAATCCGATGCACGTTCAATTGCACATGCAATGTTGAAAGCAGTAAAATCCGCAGGCTTCGAAGGAAAAATTTACGTATCAAAAATTAATAAAAAAGGCCCGGTGGTTTTATAATGAAATTCTACAGTACAAACGACAAAAAGAATCTTGTCAATTTCGAAACGGCAGTTATGGAAGGACTGGCAAAAGACGGAGGTCTTTTTATGCCCGTCGAAATTCCATCCATTGAACAAGAATTTATCAATTCGATAGAAAGTTACGAATTTCAGGAAATTGCTTTCAGAATTGCAGAAAAATTTGTCGGCAATGAAATTGGCAAAAGCGACCTTTCGGATATTATACGAAGCTCTATCAATTTCCCTGCTCCTCTGGTAAATTTAAAAGATAACTTAATGATACTTGAACTCTTTCACGGTCCTACATTAGCATTTAAAGATTTCGGTGCGCGATTTATGGCTAAAACAATGGGATATTTTGTAAAGAAAAAAAACAACAAATTGAATATCCTTGTAGCCACATCGGGAGATACAGGGAGCGCTGTAGCATACGGATTCTATGAAACGTCCGGCATAAATGTTTTTATTCTTTATCCGAAGGGGAAGGTAAGTTTAATTCAGGAAAAACAATTAACAACGTTAAACAAAAACATAACAGCCCTTGAAATCGACGGCACATTCGATGATTGCCAGCGTCTTGTAAAGAGCGCATTTGTCGACGAAGAACTTACATCGAAATTGAATTTGACTTCAGCAAATTCGATCAATATTGCGCGGTTGTTGCCCCAATCGTTTTATTATTTCGAAGCTTATAAACAAATTCCAAATAAATCAATTCATTCTGTCTTTTCAGTACCGTCGGGAAATTTGGGTAATCTTACCGCAGGTTTGATTGCAAAGAAAATGGGATTGCCGATTACAAAATTTATCGGCGCAGTAAATAGCAATCACGTCTTTGCCGATTTTGTCAATATCGGAATTTTCCAGCCACATCCTTCTGTTCAAACTCTTTCGAATGCTATGGACGTTGGAAATCCGAGTAATCTTGCACGTATACGGGAATTATACGACAACAGGCTTTCGGAAATTCAACGGGATATTCACTCCAAATCCTATGACGACGTCAAAACACGCCTTGGCATTAAAGAAGTTTACGAAAAATATGGATATATCCTCGACCCCCATGGCGCAGTGGGATATATGGCACTGAAAGATTATGAAATTGTTAGAACGACGGCAAGATTTAATGAAGTGATTCTTGAAACTGCTCACCCAGCAAAATTCAAGGATGTAATTGAAGAGGAACTTGGAGTTGAAATTGATATTCCTGAACGGCTTGCAACGTGTCTCAATAAACAAAAGAAGAGTGTGCAACTGAGTTCCGAATATGAAGACTTGAAAGAATTTCTACTTGGTGCAGTTTAGTTTATTACATAAAATTGCGGTTGATTAAAACTCTCGAGCCAGTGTAGTAAGTCGATAATTGCGGGGATTGCACTTGTATAATGAGTTCCGTTGGGAATTATGATTAATTCGACGTCCGCGCCACGTTTAGAAAAATAGTCATAAGCCGTATACGAATTTTCGACAGGTACAAAGTCGTCTTTGTCGCCGTGATAAAGCCTCGTGGGCGTTACAGGAGTCCAGTTAATCAAACTATTTTCTTTTAATTTTGGTAGAAGTCGTTTCTCAGTTTTATTTTGAATTGAAGAAAGAAATTCGGGCGCCAACAATAATTTGAGATCTTTCGGAAGTGCTTCATTAATTTTTTCCGTGTTTTTAGAACCATCAAAAAGTTGTGGTATTTCTGAAGCATACGGTTCATTAAAAAAATAACTCAAGTCGTGCCATTTATAAATTTTAGAATAAGCATAAATAAGGTAAGCTAAAAAAGCCGGTTGTGGGTAGTAATCATTTTCAAGAATTTTTGTTGCTGTAAGTTCAAGGTCGTAAGCGCCAGCCATTGGCGCCGATGCTGTAAGGTTAAATTCATCTCTATGGTTAAGTTCAATTTCCCTTTGAACAGCCATTGTTACGTAACCACCCTCTGAATATCCGGCTAAAAAGAGTTTCCCATTCAGTGTTAAATTCTGGATGTATGCAAATTCTTTAGCAGCGCGTAAAAAGTCGATTACCGCATTTGCAGAAGTTTGATAATGGTGATAGGGATGTACAATTTCCGAAATGCCAAGCCCGAGATAATCGGGTTCGCAAGCGTAATACCCGAGTGCAGCGGCAATCAAGCCTTCTATAGCAAATAAAGGATTTACCGAACCCACTCTTTTGCGGTCAGCTTGAGTTCCGTGTTGTATGCTTATAGTCGATAAATTGCTTGTCCCGATGGGAATAAATACCACCCCAGATGCCAATTCGATCTTGTTGTCGTAACCGACGGTGTTGTAAATTAATTTATAAACTTCAACGCTGTAAATAATTTTTTCGCCTGTTATTCTCTTTACGTTGACGTCGTCGTATTCGGATAGAAGAGTTTTCAGGAACTCGGAGTCGTACGAGGCGATTTTTTCATAAACGATAATTTTCCCGACTTCGGATTCAAGAGGCGCGATAACGTCGCTACTTCGTTCGCATCCAAGCAGTAATATTATCAATAAAAAATATTTGAGATTTCTTTTCACTAAATATTTATCCAGTATGAAAATTTGATCAGAAAGATATCGTCTCCGGTTGATTTCCACAAACTTTTTATATCTCTGGAAAAGTCGAAGTTACCAGCGTAATCATAATTGGTTTGATTATGAGACCATACAAAATAAAATACAGAGCCTGGCACGAATTCCCAACGGAGTACTGCATTGCCTCTAAGAGATTTGTAATTGAAATCAGGATTTTCAAAAGAGATTTCTTCTGTGTTCCCATCGCCGTCGGGATCTATATAATAAATATCGTCTTCATTGTCATATCTAACATGAGTATAAATTATAAAATCGTCAGTTCCCGGTTGAGCCAGTTCTTTGAATTCACTGTATTTGCCGACGGCAAAAAACGGTTGCAGATAAAGCTGAAGGCTTAATGTGGGAGTGAATGTCCAATTGAAACGGATATTTGCCGAAAGCACGTCTTGTTTAATTCTACCGAAGACGTATCTTCTATTATAGGTTGCCGTTGCGGTCGGGTCGTCAAAAGCATCGATCCATTGTCGTGTTTCGTAGCCGAATTTGTATTCCGGTTCGAAGATCAAGTTGATTTTCGAAGTCGGTTTCCAGTCGACTTCGAGTTGAAGTCCGGTTGATTTGCTGCCTGAGCGGTCGGCTGAATAATCGTAATCAAAATCGAATGCAACTTCTTTTCTGTTATCAGAACCAAACGAAAATTGAAGTGAATAACTGGCTGGATCGATAGCTAATGGTCCTCCGCGCGTGAGAGTTTTTGTATATTTTTCGAATGAATAATGTCCACTTATACGAATGTTATAGTAATTATGAAAAGTGCCGCCACTTCTAAACCATAAAAAATTATTTAGAAGATTGCCGTCGTAATCAAATGAACGTGAATGAGCGGCATAGATAAATTTTTCCCTGAAAATTTTTTCAGGCTCGTACCAGCGGTAACCCAAAACAACGTGACCGTTTAATCTGTCGGCAAGCCATTGAAATCCCAGGTCGTTAAATTCGAATTCGGGAGAAGCCGCTCCGAGTGCCGTGTTGAAATAAAAATTGCCATGTTGCTTGTTGAGCATTAGTCTCCCGAAATATCCTGCCATCGAAGTTCGGTTGGAATCGAGGCGTGCAAAAGAAGCATCCGGCCGCTGGAAATATCTATGTGGTTTTTCTTGAAGATTTATTAGAAATTCTTTTGTACCTTCGATGTAAGAGCCGGCAAAAGCTCCGGATAAGACGTACTGCTTGTCGTCATCGAGAAAACTCCAGCCGTCGAGTCCAATGGTGTATGCTTGTTTTGAAAGCAATTCTTTGAGGTCATTGTTGTGTAAATCACGGTTGACGGATGTAAATAATAATCCGAGCGATTGATTGCCGTCGTTGAATTCTCTTTTTAACCTTAAAACTCCGTAGTGTGTAAGGGGTTCTACTTCATATTCCGAGATATTATTTTGCGAGTAAATTTTAGCAAAGGTTCTTTCTGTCAAAGCCGATATTGCACCGATGGTGGTTGACTGGTTGATTTTTCCAGAAATTTTGGCAGCGCCTAATATTCTTGATTCGCCCGGGTTATCAGCATAATCGTATTCGTCTGGTAAGTCGCCAGTGGGCGATTTACCGATTCGCCGTGAATAGAAAAGTTCTGGCCAGCCGAAATTAAAATTCCAGTTGCTGTTCGAACCGCCGATGCCGAAGTAAAACAAGTCGGCGCCTTCAACAAAGAAAGGTCTTTTTTCGCGAAAATAAGATTCGAATGCCGATAAATTAATAACTGCGGGATCTACTTCCACCTGTCCAAAATCCGGATTGATAGTTAAATTCATGTTGAGGTTAGAGCCGATACCAAGTTTAATGTCGGCTCCAGCGTAAGTTTTAAATTGATTCGATTTATAAAAAGGATCGCCGGCGTCGTGGACAAGGAACTGTGACTTTTGTAATAAGTATGGAAGGATTTCAAATCTTTGTTTTGGCTTAATACAGTTTATTCCTTCGAGCGTGGCAAAATGGGAAACGAAGCCGCTTTCATTCTTTGGTACCATTACAAAGTATGAGCGTTCGTTTTTCCTTTTTATTTCGCGCGCAAAATTCACACCCCATTTCATCTTGTTTTCTTCTTTGAAGCGCAGCTGAGAAAATGGGATTTTCATTTCTACTGACCAGCCGAAATCTTCTATACTTGTTTTAGCTTCCCAAATGCCATCCCATGTATCGTCGTCCCAGCTGTCGTTAAATAGAATACCATCAATAACCGCGCCGCCGGCATTGACTGCAAAAAAGAAGCCGCTTTTTTTATCGTTGTACGGGTCTACATAAAATCCAAACCAATCAGAAAGAATATAATTGTCTTTACGCGTTAAGCTTGCATCGATTAATTCCGGATGGCTGTCGTATAATTTCGCTGCTATGTATAAATACTCGTCGTCGTAAGCAATCCAAACTTCAGTTCGTTCCGAAGCAGGCATTCCTTCGTTAGGGTCACGTTGTGTAAAATTGTCGATTGGCAGATATTGCCATACCTGTTCGGTAATTTTACCGTCCATGTGGATTTCGGTATTCTCGAGCTTAAATGCTTTAATTGTAGGAGCTCTACAGGCTGCTGCTGTGTAAGTCGTAAGCAGCTGTGTTAATAAAATTAGTAATAAAGAAAACATCACCACTCCCGTTTTTCAATTTGGCGTCTTTAGACTCCTTCAATTGGTTTTCGTTGCAAAAATAATCAAAAGTAATATTTTTTTAGCATTTAAATTAAATAATAATGAATTGAATAGCGAACGAAGTGTCTCATTATCGAATTACGACTCACAACAGGACAGAATTATTGAAAAAAGATGCGTAAAAACGAAAGAAACAGAATTGGCATTCAAATTGAATCTCAAGTAACAAGGCGGTGGTTTTTTCGGCGGACTGTTTATCGGCTGGGCAGTTTGCTGAGATTGCCGCCTTTTTTATGTCCATATATCTCCTCACCATTGGTTTGTTAATTACGTCTAAAATGTTTACTTTTGCACATTTCGAACGATTAAATTAGGTGAATTATGAAAAGAACATTTCAACCGAGTAATAGAAAAAGAAGGAATAAACACGGATTCCGTGAAAGAATGTCCACAAAAAATGGGCGTAAAGTTTTAGCCAGAAGAAGAGCAAAAGGAAGAAAGAGACTTACAGTAAGCGACGAGCGTTAATTTTTGCCCTGTAAGCGTCCCCTCAAATTCGGGACTTCAAAGAGGTTTATTTTGAAGCAATATGGTCTTTCTGCCAAAGAAAGAATCAAAAGGAAAAAAGATTTCGAATTAGTTTATAATAAAGGAAATGTATTAATCTCTCCTTCAAAAAAGTTGAAAGTGGTCTATTACGCTGAATTTCTGGCAGACGAACCAGATGTTAAAACAGCTTATGCGGTAGCTCGAAAAAGCGGCAATGCTGTTTGGAGAAACAGAATTAAAAGACTGATGCGCGAATCGTATCGCCTCAATAAATTGATACTGACAGAATTATGTAAGGCAAATAAAATTAAATTGCTGCTTGTGTTTGCATCTCACTCAATGAATCAGACCATAAATAAAAAAGTTAAGTTGAGCGAAATTATGCCGGAAATCGTAGATTTGATGAAAAAAGTTAAAGACAGGCTCGAATTAAAATGAAGTACTTGTTTATCTACTTAATTAAATTTTATCAGAAGGCAATTTCCCCAATGTTCCCCCCGTCGTGCCGCTTTTATCCCACTTGTTCGGAATATTCGGTTCAGGCATTTACTAAATACGGTGTAATCAAAGGGGGTATTAAATCTATCTGGAGAATATTAAGATGTAATCCGTTCAATAAAGGCGGGTACGATCCTCTAGATTAATTTTAAAGGTAAATTTTATGGACAGACAATCAACAATTGCATTCATACTTATCGGAGTTATTTTAGTAGTATGGCTCTATCTCAATTCACCCACTCCCCCTCCGGCATTACCAGAGTCAAAGGATTCAACGTTGGTAGTTAACGATACTTCAAAGGCAGGTAAGGATACTCTTCCCGCTGAAAAATCGAAAGAAGTGAAAAAGGACTCGATTGCCGAAGAAAATGAAACTCTTCCCTTTGGAGCAGTACAACTTCCCGAAAAAATAATTACAATCGATACGAAACTTGCAAGAATCGAATTGACCAGCAAAGGTGCCAAGATTCGAAAATATTATCTAAAAAATTACGAAACGTGGTACCACAAAAAATATGATGAGAGCGATTTTTATAACAGACATGTTCAATTGATTAATCCTGATAACGGCGGAGATTTCAATTTGATTTTTGTTACAAAAGACGGAAAACTTGTCAATACTTCCAATCTTGATTTTTCCTCCGAGTCCAGCAACTATTTTTATAAACTCGAAGAGAACGATTCGCTGATTTTGAAATATAAATTCGAAGGAACAGACGGGAAAGAAATTGTAAAGACCTTCAAATTTTTCGGCAACGATTATGCCGCAGATATCGATATCGAATTCTCTAATTTTCAGGACGTTATAAGCAGTTTCAGATACGACGTTGCATGGACTAATGGAATAAACTTTACTGAAAAAAATTCTGTTGACGAAGCACATTATTCAAATGCCTCTATTTATGCCGGAGGTGAACAGGTAGTTATCGATGCTTCCAATCCGGATGAAAAAGTGTCTAAAGATATTAATGGTAAAGTCGATTGGGCTGCGGTAAAAAGTAAATATTTTTCAATTATTATTTCGCCTGATAGTCCAAACGACGACGGCGGCGCTTATGTCGAAGGTACGCATGTGGTTAAAGGCCAGAACGTTCGCGAATATTACAATGTAAGTCTGAAAGTGCCGTTTAAAAATCAAAGTTATCAAAAAGATTCTTTCAAACTTTATGTCGGTCCAGTTGAATACAATACATTAAAAGTATATGGCAGAAATTTCGAAGCTCTTGTCGACTTCGGAAGTTTTTTGGGATTGAAAGTTGTCATTCGTCCCATTTCGGAGTATTTTCTTTTGCCTTTGATGAAATTCCTCCATGAATTTATTCCAAATTATGGATTCGTAATCATATTGCTCTCGATAATTGTAAAATTTGCTCTGCATCCGCTTACGAAACAGAGTATGAAGTCGATGAAGAAGATGCAGCTTTTGCAGCCGAAGATAAACGAGTTGAAAGAAAAATATAAAGACGACCCGCAGAGGATTCAAAAAGAAACAATGAAACTTTATTCTACATACGGCATCAATCCGATGGGCGGGTGCTTCCCGATGCTGCTACAAATGCCTATCCTGATTGCATTGTGGAGTTTGTTTAACGTAGCAATCGATATAAGACAGCAGCCTTTCATACTCTGGATCGACAATCTTTCAGCCCCCGATGCAATTTTCAAATTGCCGTTCAAAGTGCCTATTTTTAATATCGACATAGTCAGTGGCTTAGCATTACTGCTCGGTATAACAATGTTTATTCAACAAAAGCAGAGTGTTAAAGACCCTTCACAAAAGGCTTTGGTTTATATAATGCCCATAATGTTTACTTTGATGTTTATGGGATTTCCTTCGGGACTTAATCTTTACTATTTCATGTTCAATTTACTTTCAATCGGACAGCAATACTATATAAATCATAAAAAAGACGATATGGAACTTGTACCGGTAACCAATCCGAAGAAAAAGCAGGGATTTATGGCTCGAATGCTCGAAGCTGCGGAAAAACAGGCTCAGGCACAAAAACAGATTCAATCGAAATCTAAAAAAAGAAAAAAATAATCGACTACGAGTCGAAATGTGAAACGTCTTTTAATTACATTCTTCTTTTCCTGTTTATCTCTAATTATGGCGCAGCGGAAAGACACGTTGTGCCTTGAACTTGAAAATAGACCTCTGCCGTTCGGACTGGAAGAACAAATTCTCGCTAACAGACCATACGTCGGATTAGCCCTAAGCGGTGGTGGCGCAAGGGCATTAACTCAAATCGGTATTTTAAAATTCCTTGAAGAAATCAACCTTCCGATCGACATGATTGTAGGCACAAGTATGGGTAGTATTGTCGGCGGACTCTATTCCTCTGGATATTCAATTGATGATCTCGATTCAATCGCTTTGAACACGGATTGGAATGGACTTTTTACAACTGAAAGCTCCAACAGGAACGAACTTTTTGTCGATCAGAAAATTACACAGGATAGGGCAGTTTTATCTTTAAGACTCGAAGGCTTAAAGCCGATTATTCCAAGGTCTCTAAATTCCGGTTTGAAAGGTTCAGCATTTTTAAATTTGCTTGCGTTAAATGCGCCTGTTAAATCGGATAATTTCGATAAATTGATATACAAGTACAGAGCGGTTTGTACCGATCTTGTTAACGGCAGGGAAGTAATTATCGACAAAGGTTCTTTGGGACTTGCCATGCAAGCCAGTTCAAGTGTTTCATTTCTACTGCCGCCAGTTCAATATGATTCGCTTACGCTTGTCGATGGCGGTATAGTTGCCAATATTCCCGTAAAAGAAACACGAAGTCTCGGTGCGGATATCGTCATTGCGGGAAATGCCGTTAGCCCGCTTTATTCCGAAAGCGAACTTAATTATCCATGGATTCTTGCCGACCAACTTATCAGTATCCCGATGCACATTCTGAACAAAGAACAGCTCGAAAATGCTGATATTGTAATTCAACCTGAATTGGTAGGTGTCAGAAATACCGATTTCAAAAATATTAATGAGTTAATTCAAAAGGGTTATCTTGCCGCTAAGGAAAATAAGGAAGAGATAACGAATCTTTTTCTGAAATTTTTTCAGAAAAAAATTAAAAATCCCATCGTTTATCATAATGTGAAACTGGACCCGAAAGAACATATAGACAAATATTTCGATTACCAAACGGTAATAGACTCAATCGACAGCGGCAGTCTGACTCTGATTTTATATCGTATAAAAAAAGATTACGGGCTAAAAAAAGCTGCCTTTGAATTTGAAATAATAAACGACACAACGTATCTCAGGTTAATTAAAGATGAATATCCTCCAGTCATGAGGGTGGAAATAGTAGGAGATTCTGCAGTTTCGAGATATCGATTGATGCAGATTGTCAGGAAGCAAATAGGAAAAACCGCCAGTCCGAGACAAATGTTTGAACTTGCTCTGAAAATAGTCAATTACTATCGCAATGCAGGTTTCCCGATAGCAGAAATAAAAAAGGTAGATTTCGATGAGCAAAGCAAAACGTTGAAGTTTTTGATTGAAGAGGGCGTAATTGACGAAATAAATTTAACGGGTAAATACAGAGCCAAGCGGGAAATTATACTGCGTGAATTCCCAATTAAACGGAACGAACCATTTAAATTGGAAGATGCAGAAAAAGGTTTGATGAATCTGAGAAGTACAGATTTGTTTGAACAGATTGAGTTGACGGTCGACAGGAAGGATGAAAAAAATATTCTTTCACTTAAGATGATTGAGCGGCCGTCGAGTGTAATTCGTTTTGGAATGCGTGTAGACAACGAAAACTTTACCCAGTTTTCTGTGGATATTCGCGACGAAAATTTTAATGGTACAGGCACTGAAATTGGAGCAATTGTTTCTGGAGGAATTAGAAATCGATCTTTAATTCTGGAGCATAAAGCAAACCGAGTTTTCGATACTTATATGACTTACAAAGTGAGAGCCTTTTATGAATTTAATGATATAAATGTATACAAAGACGATACAACCGCAGCATTTAATGAATTTAAACGGATAAAATCGGGTGAATACAGACAAATCTTTTTAGGCGGAACGTTCGGGATAGGAGCGCAGGTAAAGAGATTTGGAAATTTAATGGTGGAAGCGCGTTTTCAGGAAGACAGAATTAAAAATAAATTGAATGCAGAAATACTGACGGGTAGTTCAATTATATCCGCTCTCAGATTTTCAATTGCAGTTGACACACAAAACGATTATCCTTTCCCAACGCGGGGTATTTATCTTAAAGCCTATTACGAAACCGCTCAAGCCTCGCTCGGTGGCGACGTCAGTTACACAAAATTCTTCTTCGATTATAAAAATGTCTTCAGTCCGTTGTCCTCGCATATAGTTACGTTGAAGGCTACAATAGGAGTAGCCGACAATACATTGCCGCTAACGCAACAATTTTCACTTGGCGGACAGAACATGTTTTTCGGTTTTCGTAACGACGAATACAGAGGAAGGCAAATTCTGAACATTTCCGCAGAATACAGATATAAATTGCCTGTAAAAATATTTTTTGATACTTATTTAAAACTTCGGTACGATATCGGTTCGGCATGGGAAAATCGTGAAGCAATCAGGTATAAAGACCTGAAACATGGAATAGGAGCCACCCTTTCGTTCAATACCCCGATCGGTCCGGCTGATTTTTCAATAGGAAGGAGTTTCTTCATTAAAGACAGACTTCCTAAAAACACACTCGTAAAAGGCGAACCTTTCTTCTATTTTACAATTGGATATTATTACTGAGTCGGTTTCGATTTCCTTTCCTGCTCTGCAGCCTTTTCGGCAAGCGCCGTGTAACGCGCTTCATTTTGAAAATCTTTTAAACGCTTATAAAGATTAGCAAGAGAATAATAGACTTTACTTTTCGATTCAACATTTTTGACGTTTGATTTGATAATCTCTATTATTTTTGAATTTGTCGGCAGGTCGAGGTCAAAATTATAAAGACCGATTAGTTCTGTAAGCGGTTCATGCGAAGAGGGATTAGCCTCAATCGCTTTTTTGTAATACTCGATTGCACTTTCGAGATAATCGTATTCATCGGAATTGTTTTCCAGAATTTTTGCCGTCCAGATTGAGAGGTCGTATTTCTTGTGATTAAAATCACGAATTAATTTTTCGGTGTACATCTTAATTTCGTCGAGACTCAGTGTCGGATTGCCAAGTAATACTTTAAATACTTCCAGATCGTCTATACCACTTCTAACAGCTTCTGTAAATGCATCAAATAATTCATCAGACGAACTTGAATATCTAAAAGTCGTTTCGAGTTTTTTTATCAATTCGCTTTTCATTTTCCTTGGAAAATAATTATCGGTCAGGATTTTTTATTTTTCGAATCGTTAAAAAGTTTCATTTCGTGCGTGTTCAAAGAGTGCACAGCACGCACCTGTAGGGTCTTCGAGAACGCAGTATTTTCCCATGCCTTTTATTAATTTCGGACCCTGATATTATTTTGCCGCCGTTGCCTTTACAGGCTTCAATGCTTGCATCCAGGTTATCTGCGTTGATATAAATCATCCATTGTGAAGGCAGGTTTGCATTCTCGCCTTTTTTATTGCAAATGTCAGCTGCGGGATTGCCTTCCGAAGGAATTATCATATTATAGTCGTCATAGTCTCCCATCTTTACGGGTTGGGATTTCCAACCGGTAACTTTTTCGTAAAAATCCTTTAGTCTTTCCGCGTTGTTTACAGTTAAATCGTGCCACGATATTGTGCCGATTGATTTGTTTATCATCATTAACTCCTTGTCTACTTAGAATATTCAAGCAAAGCTACATTTTCAATATGGTATGTATGCGGAAACATATCAACAGGTCTGACCTTAATCAATCTATATCCGCCATCGCAAAGCAATTTTACATCTCTTGCCTGTGTAGCGGGATTACAACTGATATAAACTATTTTGGGAGGATGAATGTTTAAAATGTCGTTGACAATTTTCGGATGTATGCCGCTGCGAGGCGGGTCGGCAATTAAAACTTCGGGCAAGGGAATTTTATTTTCGTCAATAATAGGTAAAAAAGATTTGTTCAGGTCTGCTAAGATAGGTTTGAAGTTTGTAGTGTTGTTCAATCCGATATTAACGTGAGCATCTTCAATTGCAGAGGATACGTTTTCAAATCCGTAAATAAATCCTGCCTTTTCAGATATAAAAATCGGTATAGTGCCGGCTCCGGAATAAAGGTCGTAAATAATTTCGTTGCCTTTCAAATTAGCAAATTCGAATGCGGTGCCGTAGAGTTTTTCGGCTTGCAAAGTATTCGTTTGGAAAAAAGAATTTGCACTTATTCGAAAAATTTTTCCTCCAATTGTATCGTATATGAATCCACTACCGAATAGAACAATTTCGTAGTCGCCGGTGGCTACCTGTGATTTCTTTTTACTGATATTATTTATCAGAGTTGTCACTTCCGGAAAACTTGTTCTTATTGCTATGCTGTATGCTGCCATCAAGTCGGGATTTTCTTCCGAGGTTACCAGATTGACCATTAGATCGTTTCTATGGAAAGATTGCTTAATAACTAAGTTTCGCAGGTAACCCGTATGCGTTTCGGTTGAATAGATTGTTACGTTTCGTTCCTTGAAAAAGCTACGCGTAAAATTTAATATATCATTGCTGATTCCCGACTGCAGAAAGCATTCATCGATATCGAGTACCTTGTCGTACATACCTGGAATGTGAAGTCCGAGAGCAAAATTTTTGTCATTAATTTCCTGCATTGAATTGATTTCATCATCCGAGAGCCAGCGTTTATTAGCAAACGAAAACTCCATCTTGTTTCTGTAAAAAAAGATTTTTTCCGAAGGAACAATCGGAAGAGTTTCATAATTATTTAAGCCTGCGATATGCCGAAATATTTCGTCAACCTGTTCGCTTTTGTATTTCAATTGAACATTATAGTCGAGGTCCAGTTGTTTGCAGCCCCCGCACACTCCAAAGTATTTACAGCGTGGTTCGGTTCGATGAGCCGATTTTTTCAGAATTGAAACTGCTTCGGCTTCCGCATACGACTTCTTAATTTTTTTTAAGCGGGCTTTTACTACGTCGCCGGGATATCCGTTTTTAACAAAAATTACGTAACGTTTTGAATTATCAGGGGCAGTCGGATTTATGTCCGTTATAATTTTAGCAACCCCTTTGCCTTCAAAAGCATATGAAGTAATCTCGAGTTCTAAAATGTCGCCTTTTTTCAATTTTTTAATCCTTTTGCAATAAGAAAAGATAAAAACCGATATGTTTGCTCCCGCCCAGATTGAGATAAGCGTGCGCTTCGTGTTTTATCCGATTAATGATTTTTTTATAATAACTTTTTTCAGAGGGCTCTAATTCGGCTGTGCTTTCGTCCAACTTTCGATTGACTTCCCTGTAATAATCCTTGAGTGTATGCGACAGATTTTCTTCCTGAATTATTTTGAATTTTCTTTCTATATAATATTTTTTTAACTCATCGATTCTCAAGGGATTTAAGTGAGAGTTAGCGTAGATGTCCTTAATAAAAGCGGGATATTTATCCGAGAGATGAACAATTTCGCCGACGCAAAAGTGTCCTCCGTATTTCAGTATTCTTTTAAATTCTTTGACAATTTTGTTTCTGTCGGGGGTGGAAACGGATGCCTGAGCGTAAATGAGGTCGAATTCATGTTCGTCGTAATCGGTATTTTCGAAGCTCATCATTTTGACATTTACAGAAGGATTATTTTCACCGAGAAGTCTGGTTTCGAGTAACGACTGATAATCTTCTACAATCAAATCGACCGACGTATTAAAATGTGCTGCAATAAGGGATGCAGTATAAAAAGCACCACTTCCTGCAATCAGGATCTTTTTCGGTTTGGGAATTAGATGCTTGAACAAAAATTCGACCTGATAATTTAAACCGGGTAAAAGTATTGCTTCCTTTTTCATAATTCAAAAATAAAAAACTATTGAATGTCTTTCTGAAAAAAGATTTAACATAAGATTCGGTTGAAATCGAAATTATATATCGAGAGTATCTTTTAAATCATTTTGGTATATATTCATTCCTGGTTGAAATTGATTTAAGGGACTTGCCTGCTGCATAGGAAAAAAGACTCCTAACAATCTTAAAAGTGTTATGACTAACAACAAGAAATAAAACCCGAATCTCAGAACTAAAAATAAAATATTGAGATTAAATATTACCCTGAAGGAATGGATTTCCCGAGGCTCAAAATAATTTCGACTAAGTTGGACTTCGTATCTCTAACTACACGTAATAAACAGGTATAATTTTTTTTTTGAGTCGGAATCATTTTTTAAGTACAACCCATACTACCGGTGACATTAAGTCTAATGGTTGAACTGAAGGGTAATGCAATTTTGTCTGTTCGAAAAATTTATGTTCATATACACCGACATGAGCCTTTTTAACAAAAGGAATTAGAGCCATTAATTCAAAGCCGTGACCTGACGCCAGTCTTTTAAGGTCATCTAAACTTAATCTGTTGATGGAATTGATATAATAAGTTGACGCTAGATGATATTCCTGAGGTCTGTACTTTTTAATATAATCTAAAAAGTCATTTGAACTAAGTCTGCAATGCCCCCAGGGAAAATCCAAAGTGCATAAACTATGACCTCCATTAAAACAGAAGAATGGGTTATATTGATGAAAAACCAGACCACCGGGTTTGAGTATTCTATACATATGGTTAAATGCCGAATCGAGTTCAATAATGTGTTCGAGAGTTTCCCAGCTTGTTATTAGATCAAATGAATCATCGGACAACTGAGAATTTGTTATATCATCATTAACAAATGATACTCTTTCGTTAATTCTTTTCACCTGACCATTGTTAAATAAATGTAATGTTGTCCTGCGAATATTTTCTAAGTAATGATCAATATTAAAACCACCTTTCCCTGTATAGTTATCGTAATAAAAATTTACATCGCTGCCTGTAGCACTTCGACAGTTTTCTAATGCTAACAAATATGTTTTTAACCCATTATGGCATCCAATTTCAAGGACAGACTTTCCCTCGAATGAGAAATCGAAAGATTTTAAAATTTGTTTTAACTCTTTTATCAATTTTTGTGATTTGATATAGCTAACTTTTAACTCAGCTTTTGTTGGAATTTTTGTAATGTTTTGTGGTTTCAATACATTCTTCCATCCTGGAATAACCTTATCTCGAAAATTTTTATAAAGAGCATGAGAATTGCCTAATGAATCTTTAAATACTCCGATTGATTGATTGTCAAACTGAAAAGGAATTTCTATTAAAGAAACTATTAATGGCTCGATATACTTTTTTGCTAGAGGATTCGTTTTTAAGAGTGCAAATAATTTTTTTATCATAAAACCCCCGCATTTAAAAGATAATTTATTATGAAT
>DYLP01000001.1 GCA_020722005.1 Melioribacter roseus | reverse complement strand
ATCAATTTAAGAGCTTGTTTTTATAGTTAGTCCGGTTTTTACATAATTACCTAAATTTATTTTGATTTTTTAATACTAATCCAAATCAATCCTCTTTCCGAATAATTTAATAGAGCAATAAATTTTTTTACTCACGAAATAAAGTTATTTTTGTTATATCAATTTTAAAATTTCTATGGATGCAAATAGAGATAAAAATTATATTTTACGATGCTTTGAATTGGCAGTCAAGGGTAAAGGGAAAGTGGAGCCTAATCCGATGGTAGGGTGCGTTATCGTTAAGGATAACATGATATTATCCGAAGGTTATCATGAATTTTTTGGCGGACCACATGCGGAAGCTAATGCCATAAATAATGCAAAAGAAAATCTTGAGGGAGCAACTCTTTATTGTAATCTTGAACCCTGTTGCCATACTAACAAAAAGACCCCTCCTTGTGTACCGTTGATAATTAAGAACAAAATTAAAAAAGTTGTTATCTCTTCAATAGATCCTAATCCACTGGTAAATGGTAAAGGAATTGAGGAATTACGCCAAGCTGGTATAGAAGTAATAGTAGGTGTTTTAGATGACAAATCAAAAAAATTAAACAAAAAATATTTCGAAAGTTTTAAGAATGTTTAGCGGTATCATTGAAGAAATAGGCAGTATAGAAAAAATCGAGAAAATTGAAAACGGAATAAAGTTTTCTATAAAATGTAACCAGATTTTTGAAGATTTAAAATTGGGTGACTCTGTTGCTGTTGATGGTGTTTGTTTAACCGTAACTTCGATATACAATAAAATATTTAGTGTCGACGCTGTAGGAGAAACTTTATTCAAAACCACGCTTGGGGAAATGAAATCAGGCGATTATGTAAATTTAGAACGAGCAATTAGGTACAACGAAAGAATAGGCGGACATCTTGTACAGGGACATATTAACAATAGAGGTAAAATAAGGAGCATAATACCAAAAGGAGAAAATTATTTATTAGATATTTCTTACCCCCCTGAGTTAAAGAAATATTTTATTAACGAGGGCTCGGTAGCAATTAACGGAATCAGCTTAACAATTGCCCAATTATACGATGAATACTTCGTAATTTCTGTAATTCCTTACACGTGGGAACATACGACACTTAAACTTAAAAAAACAGGTGATCTGGTAAACATTGAAGTTGACTTGATAGCCAAATATGTGGAAAGATTACTTAATTTAAATGAAGCTTCAAATATTTCGGTAGATAAATTAAAAAAGATGGGTTACTAAAAAATGTCAAACGAAAATAAGTTAGACACAATTGAGCACGCGGTCGAAAAATTCAAAAAAGGTGAAATGGTTATTGTAGTTGATGATGCCGATCGTGAAAACGAAGGTGACATTATAATGGCTGCTGAATTTGTAACACCAGAAGCAGTAAATTTTATTACACGCGAAGCAAGAGGTATTTTGTGTGTTGCAATTACTCCCGATAGAGCCGATCAACTTGAGCTCGACTTAATGGTTAAATACAATACTTCTCCGCATCAAACCCCTTTTACCATTTCAATCGATTACAAATACGGTACTACAACCGGTACATCGGCTTTTGATCGTGCAAAAACAATTAAAGCAATTGCAGATAATAATGCCGGCGCAGATGATTTCGTGCGCCCTGGACATGTTTTCCCTCTCATTGCCAAATGGGGCGGCGTTCTGAAAAGAGCCGGTCACACCGAAGCCGCTGTTGACCTGGCTAATCTTGCAGGGCTTTTCCCTGCAGGTGTTTTGTGCGAAATTCTCGATAGCGATGGCACAATGTGCCAGGGCGAGAGATTAACCGAATTTGCTCAAAAGCATAACCTACCTATTATTTCAATAGCGGATTTAATTGAATATCGCAGAAAACGCGAAAAATTAATTAAAAAAATCGTGACGGTTGATTTGCCTTCTAAACATGGCAATTTCAAACTTCATTTATACGAAAGCACAATCGAACCACACGAAAATGCAATTGCACTGGTTAAAGGAGATATATCCGACGGCAATCCTGCTTTAGTTAGAGTCCACTCCGAATGCCTGACAGGCGATGTATTCGGTTCATTAAGATGCGACTGCGGAGACCAACTGGTCACTGCCCTCGAAATGATTGAAAAAGAAGGTCGGGGAGCACTACTATATATGAAACAAGAAGGAAGAGGAATTGGACTGGTAAATAAATTACTGGCGTATTCTCTACAGGAAAAAGGAAAAGATACTGTAGAGGCTAACGAGGAACTCGGCTTCAAAGCTGACTTGAGAGATTATGGTATGGGTGCTCAAATTTTGAAAGACCTTGGTATTTCAAAAATCAGATTACTCACCAATAATCCAAAAAAAATAATCGGACTCAAAGGTTACGACCTCGAAATTGTAGAACGTGTGCCGATAGAAATTCCTGCCAATGAAATAAATAAAAAATACCTTAAAACAAAAGCAGAAAAACTGGGACATATGATAAAAAATTTATAATAAGGAGGATACATGGTTAAAATTACCGAGGGACTACTCAATGCCGAAGATAAGAAGTTTGCAATTGTGGTCTCACGTTTCAATGAAATGGTTTCCAGACAATTATTGAACGGCGCACTCGATTGTTTAGTACGCCATAAAGCCGATGAATCGAATATTCAGATATTCTGGGTGCCCGGTTCTTTCGAAATTCCTTTAGCCGCACAGAAATTAGCTCAAACAAAAAAATATGACGCTGTAATTTGCCTGGGCGCAGTAATTAGAGGAGGTACACCACATTTTGAGTATGTAGCCTCTGAAGTTGCCAAAGGAATTGCCAATGTTTCATTAAACACAGAATTACCTGTAATATTCGGTATTATTACAGCAGATTCAATGGAGCAAGCTCTTGAAAGAGCTGGTGTTAAAGCCGGTAATAAAGGTTGGGACGCGGCACTATCTGCAATCGAGATGGCTGATTTATTAAGCAAAATTTAATTATAAGTTAATTCTTTTTTCAAAAATTTTCCCGTAATACTTTCTTCAACTTTTGTAATTTCTTCGGGCGTACCGGCGGCAATAATATTTCCGCCGGCATCACCTCCTCCGGGACCAAGATCGATAATAAAATCAGCAACTTTTATTACATCCAGATTGTGCTCAATTACAACTACCGTATTCCCTTTATCAACAAGTTGATTTAATACATTTAATAAAATTCTTACATCTTCAAAATGGAGTCCGGTTGTTAGTTCGTCGAGCACATATAATGTCTTTCCAGTTGCCACTTTACTTAATTCTGCAGCCAGTTTAATACGTTGTGCTTCTCCACCAGACAAAGTAGTAGCCTGCTGACCCAAACGAATGTATCCCAACCCGACGTCGTA
Source organism: Melioribacter roseus (assembly GCA_020722005.1). Classification (GTDB taxonomy): domain Bacteria; phylum Bacteroidota; class Ignavibacteria; order Ignavibacteriales; family Melioribacteraceae; genus Melioribacter; species Melioribacter roseus_A. The sequence goes on along the minus strand of DYLP01000001.1, from coordinate 187,461 downwards.
TAGAGCTTTAATTTTTCTTTGAAGAACAGGTAAATCTTCAAAAAAATTCAGAGCTTCCTCAACCGTCATTTCCAGAACATCAGATATCGATTTTGTCTTATAAAGAATTTCGAGAGTCTCTCTGTTATATCTTCTTCCATTGCAGGCTTCACAAACCACATAAACATCCGGTAAAAAATTCATTTCGATTTTTTTAACTCCATCGCCACCACATTCTTCGCATCTACCTCCTTTCACATTAAAACTAAAACGCCCTGCATTATAACCGCGCACTTTCGATTCAGGTAGTTGTGCAAATAAATCCCTGATATGAGTAAATATACCAGTGTAAGTAGCTGGATTTGAGCGAGGAGTTCTGCCGATTGGCATCTGGTCAATCTCAATTATTTTATCGATATATTCGAGTCCTCGTATATCTTTATAAGGCAGTGGCACTACTTTAGAATTATAAATTTTCTTATAGAGTATGGGAACCAGAGTTTCGTTGATCAAAGTTGATTTGCCAGAACCACTAACTCCAGTTATTAGAGTTAATGTACCAAGAGGAATTTTGAGATTTATATTCTTTAAATTATTTCCGGATGCTCCTATTAATTCCAGAAATTTACCTGTTCCTTTTCTTCTTTTTAAGGGTACCTCAATCTTCTTTTTATTTTTTATGTAATCGAGTGTTAGCGAATTAAATCTATCATCGTTTTCAATTAATTCTTTCGTTTTTCCAGTAACACAAACTTTGCCTCCGTGTTCTCCAGCTTTTGGACCGAGGTCAACAATGAAATCAGAGTTTTCAATTGTTTGTTTATCATGCTCAACAACTATGACTGTGTTACCGAGGTCGCGTAAATTTTTTAATGATTCTATAAGTCTTACATTGTCCGATTGGTGCAAACCAATACTCGGTTCGTCGAGTACATAAAGCACACCCGAGAGTTGCGAGCCGATTTGTGTTGCAAGTCGTATTCTTTGCGATTCGCCGCCGGAGAGAGTCCTGGCAGAACGCCCTAAAGTCAAATAGCTCAAACCTACGTTCATTAAAAATTGTAATCTCGATTTTATTTCTCTCAGAATTTGTTTAGCAATTAACTCTTCTCTTTCGGTAAGTTTCAGGTCATTGAAATATTTTAAGGCATTATCGATAGACAGATTTGAAACTTCAGCAATATTTAAATCTCCAACCTTAACAGACAATGCTTCCTTCTTAAGTCTTCCACCGTTGCAGGCAGAACACGTAAAAGTACTCATATAGGCTTCCGCCCATTGACGAATTTTATTTGATGAAGTGTTTTCATAATAATGTTTTATATAATTCAAAACTCCACCGAACTTATGCATGTAGGTAACTTCCTTATCGCCGGCATATGTATAAGTAAAAGGAATCTTTTCCTGTGTACCATTTAATAAAACATCGAGTTGTGTCTTATCCAAATTTTTAAGGGGAGTATCAAAGTCAAAACCGAATTGTTTCGCAACACTTTCAAGTTGTTTAAAAAACCAGATTGACCGTGGTTTCCCCAATGGAGCAATCCCTTCCTGGTTAATAGATTTGTCCCAGTCGGGTATAATTAAATTTACATCGAGTTCCTTTTTTTCGCCCAGTCCGTCGCATTCCGGGCAAGACCCGTAAGGGGAATTAAAAGAAAATGAATTTGGCGCAAGTTCCTGAAATCCGATACCACAATGTGCACATGCAAAATCTCTACTGTACCAATAGTCATTTTCTCCATCGTTAATTATTACACTGCCATTACCGTAATTTAATGCTACTTCAACCGATTGACGAATCCGGTATCTCGAAGCTTGATTAACCTTCAATCGATCGATAACTATTTCGATGTTGTGCGTTTTATATCTATCCACTTTAAAATTATCAATTAATTCTTGTACGCTCCCGTCTACACGCACCCTCAAAAAACCATCCCTGAGAATTTCATTAAATAGTTCTCGATAGTGCCCTTTCCTGCCGTGAATTACCGGTGCAAGTATTTGAATTTTTTTCTCGGCAAATTCACTCAATATAATATCTATGATCTGGTCGGACGATTGTTTTTCAACAGGTCTACCACAGTTATAACAGTAAACTTTTCCGATCCGAGCAAAGAGTAATCTGAGATAGTCATAAATTTCAGTAATAGTACCAACAGTTGAACGTGGATTACTTGCCGTAGTTTTTTGTTCGATAGAAATCGAAGGACTTAATCCTTCTATTAAATCGACATCTGGTTTTTCCAGTAGAGTTAAAAATTGGCGCGCATATGTCGATAACAATTCAATGTAACGCCGCTGTCCTTCGGCATAAATAGTATCGAATGCAAGAGTAGACTTACCCGAACCTGATAAACCTGTAATAACTGTAAGAGTATCGCGCGGAATTTCTAGATCGATATTCTTCAGGTTATGTTCCCGCGCTCCTTTTATTATAATTTTATTATGTTCTTCCATTTCAATAAATTTGTTCAAGTTCAATCTCTTATTTTATATAATAAACAGACTAAAATCAATCTGTTTTTCAGATAACACCTATGACTACAATTAAGACATTGAAAAAAGAGTGTCAATATAAATTCAAGGAAAAAGGTTCACTTTTTATCTCGCAGGGTTTCCCTGCTGCGACGACTGATGCTGCAGAAGAAATTTTAGAACGAGTCAGAAAAAAATATTACGATGCCACGCATAATTGTTATGCTTTCAAAATTGCCGACGGTATTTTTCGATATTCTGACGACGGCGAGCCAAGCGGTACTGCTGGTATCAGAATATTCAATGCCATTAACCACTTTGATTTAACAAACATTATCGTAATTGTAACCCGCTATTTCGGGGGTGTGAAATTGGGAGTCGGTCCACTCGGAAAGGCTTATTATAACGGGGCTTACGAATTGCTTAAAAACTCGGAAATTAAAGAATTAAACCTTTTTCTGAGAACCTCTCTAAAATATAATTATAAACATTCAAGTTCCGTACACCATTTTTTATCAAAATACGAAGCTGTAATAGAAAACAACATTTTCACATCTGAACCAGAAATTATTTTTAGCATACCAGCTCATAACTACGAACATTTGAAATTTGACCTTGAGAGTCATTTCCCTCCACAAAACGACGGCAAACGCCCAGTAAAACTTACAGAAAGTATTGAAAAAATTTACAAATAAATTTTATATATCATGTCCGAAATATTGACAACTACAGACTAAATAACTAATTTTAATTAAGATAATAATCTCTTTTTAATAATCTTAGTGAGGACTAAAGTATGATTTACACCAAAACGGGAGAATATGCAATTAGAGCAATTTTATTTTTAGCACGCCAATCGAAAGACAGATTAGTAATGTCGTCTGAGATTGCTAAAAGCGAAGATATTCCTTCGCATTATTTGGCAAAAATCCTACAGAGAATGGCAAAATATGGGTACGTCGATTCATTTAAAGGTAGAGGCGGCGGATTTAGAATTACCGAATTGGCAAAGAAAAGTTCTATTCTGGAAATTGTAGAAAGAGTCGAAGGACCGGTTATTAATCTGAAATGCGTTACAGGCTTAAAAGAATGTTCCGATGAAAACCCATGCCCTCTCCACGATGAATGGGTAGAATTAAGAAACAGAATTTATAATTTGATATCAAGCAGGTCGGTTCAGGAAGTAGCAGAAAAATATGCAGAAACACTCAGTAAGAATAGCACACGCCAAAAATAATATTTGGTGAAGGGTTGGTAGCTCGCCTTCAACCCTTCTTTACCTGCCGTATTTCACGTCGTTAAAATAGAGCTTAAGAAAACTTAAATCCTCGCAAAGAAATTTCAAATTATTCATCGATTCGTGAGTAAACTGTAGATATTTTTCCTCAAAAATTGTGCGAAGAAAATCCGTCGCACCAGATAATATGTTTACCAGTATTCCTCTGATTTTGACAATAGTGTCGAGATATTCTTTCTCGATTGTCTGCATATATTCATTTTCCAGACGTTCATCTTTTTTCTGGATTATGCTTATAATTCCCTTCGAAAATTTGGCATGAAAAGAAAGCTCTTCGAGCAATTCCAATTTATTCGAATTAATCGATAATTCGGTCAATCTGTAGATATCTTCTTTAAAATGAAGTTTACCTTTAGACAGATCCTCGATATAATTACAAATTTTTTCTGCTTCTAACTTTGAATCTTTCATTTTAATTTCACTCCTAAACCGATACCATCTCCCACAGGTAAAATAGAGGAACTAAGTGCTGGATGCTCTAAAAAAAGTCGATTGAATTGACGAATAATACTGGTTGATTTATTATAAGAAACGGGTACACGAGTGGCAGCAGGGTAACCATGCCATAGCAAATTGTCGATGAATAATATTCCCCCTTTTTTAAGAAGCATTAACGAGTAATAAAAAAGTTTTTCGTAATCTTCCTTGTCGGCATCGAGAAAAATAAAATTATATTTTTTTTGTAGCGAAGGCATTATCGACAAAGCGTCACCCTCAATAATTTGAATTTTGCCTGACAAACCTGAGCGCTCAATGAATTCACCTGCAAGCAAAATGTTATCCTTACTTTTTTCGATTGTGTCGATTACCCCCTTTTTTCTGAGTACTTTTGCTATACGTATGGTTGAATAACCAATTGCCATACCAATTTCGAGAACTCTTTTCGGGCGCGAAATCAGTATTAATTGCTCCAATAATTCGGCAGATTTCCAGTCGAGTATAGGAATTTTGTTATTGAGAGCAAATTCCTCCATCTCCCAAATGAGAGGGTCGTCATTCTTACGCAGTTTCTTAAGGTAGTCAATCTGTATTCTATTAATTATTTCCGGCATATTACCTCATCAATATAATTTTAATTACCTTTTGTTTGCCATTAATCAAAAACCTGCAAAAATAGATACCGTTCGAAACATACTGATTATTATTAGTTGCTCCGTTCCATTTGAACTTGTGCCATCCCTCGTTAAGAGCTCCATCATAAAGCGAATAGACTTTTTGTCCCAATAAATTATAGATACTCAGTTCAATATTGCTCGGTTCTGTAATAGCAATTTCTATATTTGTTTCTGCATTAAAGGGATTCGGATAATTCTGAAGCAATATGGATTCAGAAGGAACTCTTTTTTCTACCACATTCAAATTATAACCAACTTTAAGCAAACCGTACTGAACTTTATAGTTACCCGAAGATGGAACTCGTATTTCTTTTCCGTCTCTTATATAAGTGTAATAAAACGACACTACTTCTCCATCAGATAGAACCGGAAGTTGGAATTGATAAATATTTTTTTCGTTTTCAACAAGCGGATATACAGAAAAATTCATATTGTCAGTCGAAAAATATATTTTGGGAGCAGTAATTTCATAAGGGATTGTATCAAAAAAGGTTTTATTGAGAATATATGAATTTCCAATTTTGTTCAGATTCGGGAAATTGATTGCTCGCAAAGAGGATATTAAGCCCCATCCTCTTTCGTTATTCGGAGAGGAAGCATTATCGCCTGCCTCGAGCATAATGTGTCGTATTTGGTTATTAGTAAGATGCGGATAAAATGATTCTAATAAAACCGCTATGCCTGTTGTTATTGGAGTAGAAAAAGAAGTGCCGTTGCCGGAATAATAGCCATCAGACGTGGCGTAACTTACAGCAGAGCCCATTGCCACAAGTTCCGGTTTAATGCGTCCATCTGCCGTCGGTCCATGACTACTGAAACTCGTAACTCTGTTGCTATCGTCTACAGCACCTACGGCAATTACATAAAAAGCATCGGCAGGGCTTATAATTTTCCCGTACCGATTATCACCGAACTCAGCACCCCAACTTGTTGCGCCTTCATTCCCTGCCGAGGTAAAAGTTGCCACACCCAATTCAAAAGCTTTATTCAGGGCACGCGCTACTATGGTAGTTCTACCGTTCATATATTCAAAAAGATAGGAAGATTCGGGTTTATCGAAAATATTGTATCCGAGTGAACTGCTTATAATAGAAGCGCCATTGGCTTCGAGCCATTCAACTCCAGCAGCATAATTGTCTTCTTCCAGATGTGTTTCAGACGAAACATTTTCTGTTTTCGCCAATAAATAAGAAGCTTCGTAGGCAGGCCCAATTAAATTACCAGGATCATAACCGGCAATTATAGACAATACTGCTGTACCGTGTCTGTCCTGATTAGCCAGGTCTCCTTTCAATGGCTCGTTTTCGGTAATATCGTCGTTTTGTATAAAATCTCTTTCACCCAGTACATTCAGAAATCTCAATGCAGGATTATCCCTGTAACGAAATCCAGTATCTAATAATCCGATAATAACACCTTTGCCGGTTATACCACGGTCATGGATATATGGAATATCTGAAAGAAGATTTTGCTTTAGTGAGTAACCGTAGTTTTCTTTAAAGAGCGATTTTCTAATCGAGTTACTATACAGTTTATTATAATCTTCGGGGTTTGCGTACTTAAATTTTTTTACTTTACGTACTGAATCGACAAAAGGAAGAGATTTAATTTCACCGAGTTTACTGTCATCAATATAACAGGAAGCTGCATTGAACCATTTGAGCTGATGTATAATTTCAGCTCCCAAATTTTTGAGTTTATTAAGATAATTTGGATTTAGAGGCAAGTCTTCATAACGGAGTACATTGTTCTCACCAAAAATTCTTTTCCGTCTTTCGATTGTTGGTGGGCTCAATAACGAGCGGATCTTTTCTTCGCTAATTTTTTGAAGGCTGCCGATATCTTCTTTGTCCTTAAAAAAAACTAAATATTTCGATTGGGCATATAAATATTCAGTGGTAATTAACAATAAGCATGATATAACAATTAATTTCATTATGAATCAGTGAACTAATTTCGCAATTCGATTAATTCGAACAGAGCCCAGCAATTTAAAGAAATCGGAAAAAGGTATTGACGGGTCCCACGACCAATAAATCATAAACGCTTCGCCGATGACTTTGTCGCGTGGCACAAAACCCCAGAAGCGACTGTCGGCACTGTCATCACGATTATCCCCGAGCATAAAATAATAATCTTTTTTAATTGTGTATTCGCTAACTTCTTTTCCATCAATTAAAATTTTATCACCCGCCACTGTGACAACTCTTCTTCCAAATTCCCTGTCGATTATTGTTCGCCATTGCTCTATGTTCTGTGTCGACAATTTTATAACATCACCTTTTCTGGGAACTACAACGGGACCATAATTGTCCTCGTTAAAATTAGCCCCTTTTGGAAAGATTCTCGGGTTAGCCACTCCTTTCGGTGTTACATAAGGATTTACATATTGAATATATGGTGGAATCCAGGCTTCTTCTCCGTTTATGAACACGACTTTATCAATAATTTCAATTGTATCGCCCGGTAAGCCAATGCATCTCTTTACATAGTTACTAATGACTTTCGGGCGCAAATCGTCTCTGTCGCCAGGATACTCGAAGACAACTATATCATACCTTTCGGGATCTTTTATAGCTGGTAATTCAAAATAGGGCAACACTATGTTTGTGAATGGGATTGTACGAGGCGATGTCGCTCCGTATATAAATTTATTCACAAACAGGAAGTCACCGATAAGTATGGTCTTTTCCATCGAACCTGTCGGTACCCTCGATGTTTCTATAAAGAATGTTTTAATAAATAGAGCAGCAATTGCCGCATAAAAAAGATTCTTAAATTGAACATAAATTTTTTGAAATGTAGTTTTGACCGGTATCTCAGATTTTTTGTTTTTATTTTCCATTTTTGCCCAATTAGTATTAGTCTTCAATTTGTAAAACTGCCAGGAAGGCTTCCTGAGGAATTTCCACATTCCCGACCTGTTTCATTCTCTTTTTACCTTCCTTTTGTTTTTCAAGTAGTTTTCTTTTTCTTGTAATGTCGCCTCCATAACACTTAGCCAGCACATTTTTTCTGAGTGCTTTAATATTGGTTCTCGAAATTACTTTATTACCAATAGCGGCTTGAACGGCTATTTCGAACATATGACGTGGTATCAGTTCCTTTAATTTGGTGCAGACTTTCTGTCCCCACGTATAAGCTTTTTTTTCGTGTACAATGATTGAGAGTGCGTCGACTTTTTCTCCGTTCAGTAGTATATCGAGTTTCACCAGGTCCGACTCTCTGTAACCAATAAATTCATAGTCGAAAGAAGCATAACCTCGTGAAATCGATTTTAATTTATCATAGAAGTCAAATATTATTTCCGACAGAGGGAATTCAAATGCCATATCCGCTCTTGTTGGATCAATATAAGTAGTGTTTATGTAAACACCTCTTTTTTCAATAGCAAGTTGCATTAAGTTCCCAATGTATTCGCTGGGAGTTACAATTTGAGCTCTAACGTACGGTTCCTCAACTCGTTCAATTTCACCCTGAGAGGGCATATCGGCAGGATTGTCTACAATTACTTTTTCTCCATTCTTTTTGAAAACCCAGTACTCAACATTAGGTAAAGTTGTAACAATCGACTGACCGAATTCTCTTTCTAATCTTTCCTGAACAATTTCCATGTGGAGCATACCAAGGAAACCGCAACGGAAACCGAAACCAAGTGCGGCAGATGTTTCGGGTGCAAAAGTCAATGAAGAATCGTTCAATTTGTATTTTTCGAGAGCGTCCCTCAAATCTTCATAATCGTCGGAGTTGGTTGGATACAACCCACTATATACCATCGGTTTAATTTCTTTATAACCTGGTAGTGGTTTTTCGGTGCCGTTGTGTACATGCGTAACTGTATCGCCAACTTTGGTATCTTGCAGTTCTTTTACATTGGCAATCAAATATCCCACATTACCCGCTTCTAATTTACCCGTCCTGATGCGATTTAATCGGAGAATTCCAATTTCCTCAGCCAGATACTTTTTCCCACTGGCAAAAAATTTTATTTCATCCTTTTCATTTATTATGCCGTTGACTACTCTTATATATGCAATGGCTCCTCGATACGAATCAAATATCGAGTCAAAAATTAGAGCCTGTAATGGAGCATCTGTATTCCCCTGCGGAGCTGGCACTCTTGCCACAATAGCTTCTAGTATCTCTTTGATACCCACACGTGTCTTAGCACTGGCTAAGATGATCTCATCTTCTTTACATCCGATCAAATCTATTATTTGATTTTTTACCTGGTCAATCATAGCGCTGGGCAAATCGATCTTATTAATTACAGGAATTATTTCCAGACCTGCGTCGATTGCCATGTATAAATTTGAGATTGTTTGAGCTTCGACACCCTGTGCTGCATCGACAACCAGCAAGGCTCCTTCGCAGGCAGCCAGAGAGCGCGATACTTCGTAAGAAAAATCGACGTGACCTGGAGTATCAATTAGATTCAGGATATAAGTATTGCCATCGTCAGCATTGTAATTCATCTGAATGGCATGGGATTTAATGGTAATCCCTCTTTCACGCTCCAGATCAAGACTGTCAAGTAATTGTTCTTTAGCTTCCCTTTCAGAAATTGTATGCGTGAATTCGAGCAATCCGTCGGCTATTGTCGATTTTCCATGGTCAATATGAGCTATAATACAGAAATTGCGTATGTTTTGCATGCCTAAAAATATATAATCCGTTTCGAAATATATGAATAAGTGACCCTATTTACAATTTACTCATTCTTCCGCAATTCCAACTTGCCAATCAATTTTTTATTAAATTTGTACCTGTATACTAAGGACAATTTATATGAGACGATTATTTCTAATCATCATTCTTTTCAACTTGAATACTCTTCTTGCACAAAGATTGAGTATTGCTGTCCTTTCATCTCCCGATTTCTCAAATTATAGTAGTGCGGAACTCGATTCGTTAACAAATTACATTAACTATAAAAGCAAAATAGACCTAATCATTTTAATTGGAAATTTAATTGAGGATTATCAATCTGCAACTAAAATAAAGACTTTTTCAGATAAGATTAACAAGGAACTACTTTTCCTTCCTTCTGCCAGAAACCTTTCAAAAATTAATTCAATTCTGACGATGCCGGAAATTTTCAATGACAGGTTTGATTTAAAATTAGGTAATTTTTTCCTGTTAGGTGCTTCTCCCTCGATACCATTCAAAAATTATCGTCATATTTCAGGGGAATTTTTTTACTGGTTGAACGAAACACTCGATACGGTTTCACTGTCGGAAGAAATCTACCTTTTTCTGCCAGAACCAGTTAGCAACCTGGCTGATAACTGGAAAGAGATGCTAAAGATAATCGCATCAAAAAATCTCAAACTTATTGTTTGCGGAAATTCCTCCCGCACTGAATTAAATAACATATACGGCTATCCTGTACTCAACTTAGAAAATTTTAAATCAGTAAAATCAAATAAATGGGAATTGCCCGAAATTCAGATTACGAAGGATTCGATAATCATACAATACGGAAATTTGCTTGAAGTTATTGACAAGACAATAGAATTAACAAAAGAAAAGATTGAAAGCGATACAAACTCACTTCCAGATTCGACAATAGTATTTAACGCAGATCTAGAAAATGATTTATACAGCCGTCCCATTTACTACAACAATAAATTATTCATTGCCGATGCTTCTGGCATTCTAACTTGTCGAGATACTAACGGTGATATTCTGTGGGATTACGATCTAAACGGTGATGTTTACGGCTCAATTACAATGGCAGATCGAATGATAAATGCGGTTACTTTTCAAGGCGACCTGCAATCGATTAGCTTATCTGGCGAACAATTCCAGTCAATCGGCTTCAACGAATATATAACCACTTCCCTATTGCCAATAGACTATAAGGGCGATAAGGAGTTAATGATTCCCAAAGTTACCAAATCGAAGCAAGCACTTGTCTTCGGTACTAATGAAGGCAAAGTTTATTGCTATGACCTAGAGACTTTACAAGAATACTGGGTTAACGATAAATCGAGTGACGCTATCAATGACAATTTTATCATTCACGATAATAAAATTTTCTACACATCCGATGATGGATTTTTATACTGCATCGACGCTCGAAATGGACTTTTCATATGGCGATGGAAATACAAAAAAGGGATTGGACTTTCCAATTCAGAATTAATTATTACGTCAAACTCGATTTTTGCAGTAGCTGATGATGGTCAACTTTTTTGCATCGATTATCTGCTTGGTAAAATGAACTGGTACAGAGACAAATATGAATTAAGAAAAGAAATTAGCTTAAGCAGCAACGGTAAATATCTATTTTCATTTGATGACGAAAAATTATTGGTATTTGATGTAAACAATGGCAATACAATTAAAGAAATAAAACTCGACCCAAAAATCAATTTCCATGCATTTCCTCCACTCTATTTAAACGACAATATGTATATCCTGGCTGTCGATGGAGTAGTCTATGTGTGGAACGGCAATAAAGAAATAAAAAGAATTTTTACTTTAGGGAACTCGCCAATTCTAAGCATGTCTCTATTAAATGATTCTAATTTACTGATCTCTACTACTGATGGGCAGATATACAATCTATACTTGAACAAACTGGTAAACTGAAATGAAAAATTTTGATGGAATTATTTTTGATATCGACGGCACATTAGCCAATACTCATGAACTAATTTTCGACACGTTCAATCATGTAATCGGGAAATATTTGAATAAGAGAATGAGCAATGATGAAATAGTTGCTCTCTTTGGTCCTACCGAAGATGTTATACTTAAAGAATATTTTGCGGAAAGGTACAACGATGCAAGAAATGATTATTACGATTATTACAAAAAAAATCACAAAGAAAAGGCTCCTGCATATCCTGGCATAGAAGAAATATTAATTTTCCTGAAGAGCCATTTGATACCTATCGGAATTTTTACTGGAAAAGGTAGGCAAACCTCTGAAATCACGTTAAAGGAACTTGGATTGCTCGACTACTTTGACTTAATAATAACGGGTGACGATGTTGAAAATCATAAACCCGACCCTGAAGGTATAAGACTCCTTCTATCTAAATTCAATCTCGAAGAGGAAAAAGTACTTATGGTAGGCGACGTTGCCAATGATGTAAAAGCGGCTCAGGATGCAGGTGTAAAATGTGCACTGGTTTTGTGGGATAAATTTTCACGTGAGAAATTTTCTTATGTTGAAACCGATTTTAAATTCTACAGCGTCGAAGAATTTAAAGAATTTATTAAGAATAATTTCGATTGATCAAACTCCTTTGCCTATCGGATAAATAAAAGAGATTCTCGGTTCAATACGCCTTTGTGGTTTGTAGCCCTTAATTTCGTTGAGATTATTTCTAACCGGTTCGAATGTCCAGCTATAAAAAAGTGAAAAAAGAAAATACTTTTGAAACTTATATCCCATCTCGGCAAATGCAAATGAATGTTCGTTTGTCCCGAATAGATCTGCAAATTTTGAGATGCCACCTTTGTCGTATCCAGCACGAAAGATGTAAGGAATTTGTTCTGAATCGAAAACAGTCTGCAAGTGTAAGATGCCGTTGTTCACTCCGCCTGTTTTACTGAAACTGCCAGAAATTTTAAGTATACCTAACAAGTCGCCAGCCAGCTCACCAAAGTAACCGTTATCTGCTTGTGCTTGTTTTAATACACTTAACTTACTTGTAAAAGTCTTTTTGCCATAGTCTAATGCAAACCTTTCAATTTCATAAAGAGAATTGAAGTACGATGGTATATATTTTTTGCCGATGAATCTTTTTTCGATTCTTGCATAGAGTTTAACGATCGAAAAACCTTTAAAGCCGAATATCATTCCCATCGAAGTACCACTGCCGAATTTAATAATCTTAGAATGGTCAACATAAAGATCCAGGTCAGCAATACCTGTTCTCAAAATCGGAAGACCGACATCAAAGCCAATAACAGTAGTATTGCTTTCCTTTTGAGTAGCAACAAAAAATGAATCGATAAACTTACCCGATGTTACCCCCGCATTATCATCTGTATCTGTAACGAGTGTAGCCCCGATTTCAAGCGAACCGATAACTGGAACCCGAGCCAGATTTGTATATTTTAACGGTCTAACATAAATACGTCCGCCGATCAGTCCAGCACTGCCAAAATTACTGTACACCGATTCGAATCCATACTCATTAAAATCAGCGTCTAATTCAAGTCCGATTTTTTTTGAATCCAGAGAAGGGCTGTTATTATAAAGATACATTATACTGCCGTGACCTAATGTGGCATAATCGAGTGCGCCCAGACGAATATAAAAAGGATCGTTCTTTTGCCCGTACCTGACATATCTGATTAAACTTAGATAATCGGAAAATTCGTTGAAATTTTCAGAACGGATTTTGCCATCGGCTGTAAAATCGATATTCAAATCCAGACCAATCCCTACTTTTGAAACTGTAAATTCTGGAAACATTCTAAATGTATAGTGCGGTGCTCCGTTAATCCAGTTGAGTCCAAATCCACCTCCGAAATATGAACTGCCGCTATATGGAATAAAATTTTGTCCGTAGGTAAGATTGTTAATAAAATAAATCGAAATAAATAAAATAAAAGACCGCATAAAAGGTGGGAGAAATTTAATTTATTTTTTTTGTTACTTCGATTCCGAGTTGTTCCATCCTATAACGGAGTTTAGACCTCGACAACCCCAGAATTTTTGCTGCCTGCACCTGATTGCCGTTTGTAATCAAAAGGGTTTTCTGAATCAATGTTTTGACTACTTCGTCCATAGTTACGCCCTTAGAAGGAATTTTGAGTACGAGGTTGTCGGAATCGTTGACCGATTCTATTTTGTTTTCGATCAGGAATGCAAAATGATGAACTCTCAACATATCTTCTTCACAAAGAAGAACAACTCGCTCCATCACATTCCTCAGTTCTCTTATATTTCCTTTCCATTTGTAGGACTTAAGTAAATCGAGAGCCGTAGGGTCGATTCCACTGATCGATTTATTAAATTTCTGATTGAACTCCTGCAGGAATGAATATGCGATAAATGGAATATCTTCCTGCCGTTCACGCAAAGGGGGAATTTCAATTTTTACGACATTTAAACGGTAGAACAAGTCTTCACGGAAATTCCCTTTTTTTACTTCTTCTTCGAGATTCCTGTTTGTTGCTGCCAGAACTCGCACATTAACACTTATTTCTTTTTCGCCGCCGAGACGATAAAACTTTCGCTCCTGCAATACACGTAAAAGTTTAACCTGCATATCGAGGCTCAATTCACCAATTTCATCGAGCAGTAGTGTGCCGTTGTTTGCAAGTTCGAATTTCCCCAGTTTTGTTTTCTGCGAAGCTCCTGTAAATGCGCCTTTTTCGTGACCGAACAATTCGCTTTCGGCAAGTTCTCTTGGAATCGAACCGCAATTAATCGTAATGAAAGGAGCTGAAGCTCTCGGACTATTTTGATGAATATAACGTGCGAAGACTTCTTTTCCGGTACCGCTTTCCCCTTCGAGCAAGATTGTAGTATCGCTGCTCGATGCTAACTTTCCTACGGAATCCAGAAGACGTTGAATTTTTGAGCTTCTGCCAAAAAATTCTTTCGTCAATTTATCCGTTTCAAGAATCGAATGAAGTATATTAATTTCGCTTCTGAGTTTAATATTTTCAAGAGCTTTATCGAGTACAATGTTCAATTGTTCCAGTTCGATTGGCTTAAGAAGAAAGTCGAAGGCACCGAGTTTAATCGATGTGACAGCCATTTTTATGTCAGCGTATCCAGTAATCATGATTACAGGCAATGTAGGGTAATCTTTTTTAATCAATTTCAGAATATCGATACCATTGTGCGTGGTGAGATAAATATCGAGTAGAATTAAATCGGGCTGAAAATTTTTGACAACATCGGACCACTCTCCGGCGTCGTTACAGATTTCGACCGAATACCCCTCCTTAACAAGCACTTTTTTAAGGGACATTGAGACCAGATCGTCGTCATCAATTATTAAAATTTTCGGTTCCATATAAACCCGATTTAGAAAATGAATTTAATAAAAAACCTGGAGCCTTTTCCAAATTCCGAATCAAATCCAAGTTGTCCGCCCATCTCTTCGAGCAATCTTTTACAAACTGTTAACCCGACTCCACTTCCTTTTATTTTACTCGTATAAAATCCGGCAAGAATTTTTTCTTTATCTTCTTCTTTGATACCGCAACCGAAATCTTCAACTTCCCAGACAATTTTTTTGTTTTCTGGGGTTTCACTGTAGAATGTTTTCACATAAATAATGCTCTTATCATTAGAAGCTTCGATACTGTTATTAATAAGATTGAGCATCACTTGCAACAATTTATTCTCGTTAATATTTAATTCAGGGACCTTAGGATCGAATTGCTTTATGATGTTGATACTTCTTTTTGAAGCAGTAAATGAGATTATGTCGAGAGCTCTTTCGGTAACAGTATTGATCGAAACGCTTTTCTGGCGGTCGCCCGATTTGCGCGTGAAATCGAGCACGTCGCTAATAATAAAATTAATCCTTTCGAAAGCCTCCAGCGAAGAAGCTATCGATTCCCGCAGCTCGGCTGAAAGCTCTTTTTCAAACATATTGAGATAGTCAAGATTCAACTTGATTACAGTAAGAGGATTGCGAATTTCGTGCAATAATCCCGCAGTTAATTTACCTAATAAAGTCAGTTTATTATTCTGGATAAAATCTTCCAAAACCCTATATTACCCTTTTATTGGAACCAGATGTCACTAAAATATAATCCAATCACTTGCAGCAAAGTTACAAAAAGATTTTTTTATTAAAAAATATCTTATTCGATTTATGCATTTAATACATTGGATTTATAGAAATTGATAGTTTCTTCAAGAGCAATTTCCAGTGAAATTTCGGGTACAAAACCGAGTTCAGTTTTTGTTTCCGCAATAGAAGCTGAACTATACTTAATATCTCCCGGTCTTTCATCAAGATGAACAATTTTTGATTTACTGCCGGTTATATTAATAATCATCTCCGCCAGTTTATTGATTGTAATACTTTTTCCAGTAGCGATGTTAAAAATACCCTGCACAATCTTAGATTCTGCAGCCATGATATTTGCTTTAACTACATCTTTTACATAGATAAAATCACGTGTCTGATTGCCATCACCGAATATTAATATGTCTTCTCCTTTGATCGCTCTTGTAATAAAAATCGGCACTGCTGCTGCATACTGGCTCGCTGGATTTTGTCTGGCTCCAAATACGTTAAAATATCTTAGTGCAATTCCATTAACTCCAAATTGCTCATAGTACATTCTGAGATAGAATTCACCGTCGAGCTTTGTAATACCGTATGTCGATTTAGGAAACACAGGTGAATTGACCGATTTCGGTAATTCGGGATTGTCTCCGTAAACTGCAGCCGAACTGCTAAATACAATCTTTTTAATTCTATTAACCTTTGCCGCTTCAAGAATATTTATCAATCCACCCACATTAATATCGATACAGTCTTCTGGTTTTTCTATCGATTCTGGAACTGATATAACAGCAGCAAGATGGTGGAGGTAATCGGCATTTTCCGTAACACCGAGAACAAGTTTCTTATCGGTAACACTACCATTATGAAAAATAACTCCGTCGAGTTTTTCAATATTGGAAAGTGAGCCGGTTCTAAGGTTATCAATAATATGAACTTCGGCATCTCTTTCAAGCCAGACTTCGGCAATATGGCTTCCTATAAAACCGGCTCCTCCTGTAATAACTATTTTTTTCTTATTCATTATTTTCCTTAATCGAGTAATTGATATACCATAAACTCGACTTTTCCAGATATTTGTTCGCTATCGACGTAAAATGATGGGAATCGGTCAACTCTCCGTCGTTGAGCAGCGAAATGTAATAAAGCTGTTCCGTTACTTCCTTGATAATTTCGTCGTTTGAATCTTTCTTGAAGACTTCCAGTAAGTTGGAGATTAATTTATTGTTCGGGTTAATTTCAAGACGTTTTTTGCTCGGTTGAATTTCTTTATTCGTCATTCTTAGGATTTTTTCCATCGTGGAAGTTAAACCGTCGTTAATCGAAACAAGGCATGCAGGACTTTCGACAAGCCTTTGGGATTCAACTACGTCTTCAACCTTATCTCCCAAAATTTTTTTCATTTTAGCCAACAAACTGCTGAAATGTTTTTTATCGTCTTTGCTTAATTCTTCTTTTTTTTCTTCGGATTTTCTTTCATTATTTTTGATGTTTTCAAGTGCCTTTGCGTCTGCGTTTTCAATAGATCTGAAGGAAAAATCTTTGTACTTGCCGATTGAATTTATTACCAATTCATCAATTGGATCAATCAGGCAAAGGACTTCGATTCCTTTGTTCTTGAAGATTTCAATATGGGGATTGCTTAAGATAGCCTCCCGATTTGGTCCACTCGAATAATAAATTTCCTTCTGATTTTCTTTCATTCTGCCGACGTAATCTTGCAGAGAAATCACTTCATTAGCATCTTTGCAGAAAGAAGAATTGAAACGGAGTAACTCGATATATTTTTCCCTGTTACCGAAATCCACATAACCAAGCTTAAATATTTTACCGTGTTCTTTCCAGAAGTTTTCATATCCTTCCTTGTCATTTTGGGCTTTATCCGCAAGATACAAAAGTACGGTAGAAGTAATACTCGTAGCTATCTTATTGAAGATCACATTTTCCTGAAGAGTTTCTCTCGAAATATTGAGAGGCAGGTCTTCAGAATCGACAACACCTTTGACGAAACCGAGATATTCCGGCAGCAAGTCTTTATTCTTATGCTGAATAAGAACTTTTCTTACGTAAAGATCTAATCCGTAATTATCCCTGTCGAGCCAGAAAAATTCGTCACTTTTCTTGGGAATAAACAGAAGAGAATTAAATTGAATTGGAGCATCAATCGACTTATGAATGATATCAGCCGGTGGCTCAGTGTCGTGAGATAGAAATTCATAAAATTCTTCGTACTGTTCTTTTGTAATTGAACTTTTTGGCTCTTTCCAGATAGCCGAAACTGTATTGATTTTTTCTTTTCCAACGAAGATTGGAAATGAGATAAAGTTTGAATGTTTTTTTATAATTGATTCAAGTCGCCATTGTTCAAGAAATTCTTGTGCATCGTCTTTTAATAATACTTTTATTGATGTGCCTCTGGGTAATTCTTTATTATCCAATATTGCTACTTCGTATTGTCCCAAACCGTCGGACCGCCATTCGACAGGCTGTTCATCTTTTCTATACGATCGAGAAGTAACGATAACTTCTTTTGCAACCATAAAAACCGAATAGAATCCAATCCCAAAACGCCCAATTATATTTGTTGCATCGTTTGAATCGGCAACCATTTTCAAAAATTCTTCCGTTCCGGATTTAGCAATCGTACCGAGATTTTTTGTAATTTCATCGTAATTCATTCCAATACCGGTATCTGAAACCGTAATCGATTTATCTTCTTTATTGATTGTAATTCTAATCTCAAGCGGTAATTCCGGATTGACTACTTCTGTACCTCTGGTAGTTTCAAATCGCAGTTTATCGAGCGCATCGGAGGCATTCGATATTAATTCCCTCAAAAATATTTCCCTGCTTGTATATAATGAATGGACTAAAATGTCGAGTAACTTATTAATCTCAGCTTTGAATTTGTACTTTTTAGCGGTATGCATTTCTTCCATATCAACTCCCAAAATTGTGAAACATCGCAAAAATGCTACCGCAAAAATAAGGATGATTCAGTTCAGCTTCAATCTGATGCGAGCATTTAAGATTTGTCGTTTTCGGAATTAGTATCGTCTTCGTTGATGGCTTTTTTAAAAGACTTAACTCCCTGTCCCAATCCTCTCATCAATTCGGGTATTTTCTTACCGCCGAATAATAATACAAGCACCAAAACTATTAGAATAATTTCGGTTGCGCCTAAATTTCCCATCATTCACCTCTTTTTTACAAGCAAAAGATAATAAAAATACTCCATTCAGTCATAATTTTTTTATAAATATTATTTCAAATAAAGAAATCGCAACCATAATATAAAACGAGGCAAACATTAAGAATGATGAAATAAAAGTAAGATAAACAAAAGAAGGATTGTAGAATCTAACCAGCCAAATTGAGCTAAAGGATACAAGCAGAGAGATTAGAGGTTCCACCATTAGAAAGATTTTCCATCTACCGTCGATAATCGAATTAAAATAAAAAATAAGTCCTACAGTAAAAAAAACAAATGAAAGTCCAAGGATATGATTATGAGTAGTAATAATAAGTTCTGATAAGGGCTTAGGATATACCTCCCTTATTTCAAAGTCGTCGTCTGACAGGGAGCCGTTAAATCTTTCAATCACACCTTCTGTCGACATATGAGTGGTATGTCTAATAAACAATACGCCGATACTGACACCCGTAGTAATGGCAAATAAATATGCGGCAAGTAAAAGTTTAAGAGGTTTATCCAGTGTTTTCAGTTTGAGAGTCATAAATCGGATTTGATTATACTTATTAATTCCGTTAACTTGGCTATTCCTTTAGTAACCGATCCGGCTGAAATGGTAGCTCCGCTGATAGAATTTATTTCCTTGCCGAATTCGAATGACGAAGAAGCGTCTCTACCGCGAAATTGATCTAACCAACCTTTTTCTTTTACCGTTCCTCCGTATGATTCTCTGTACTTTATAATTTCCACATGGATTACTTTTGTATTCGAATCGAAAATTACGAGAAAGGTAATCGGAAGAGATTTACCGTAAACGTTGTCCATTACGGCAATGGCGTGCAGCGTATCTCCTTGGTAGATTTTCCATAAGTACAAATTATTCCTGAAAAATCTCTGTCTGTATTTCTTCTCAAGACCATTTTTAATGTCATAGGGGATATTGTATTTAATCATTTCCATTTTAAAACCAGAGCCAAAAAAACTTTTCACGGTCTTTTCGGCCTCTTCTTTAATGCCGGCGTTAATAGCACCGTATAACAATAAAGATATAATAAAAAATCTGGTCATAATTTTTCTCAGAACATATATCCGACGCCTAAATTGAAGAGAGTGGTTTTCTGCGAACCGAGTTCTTTAGTGCGCATACCGTAATCTATTTTAAATACAATTTTATCGATCGGTTTTACCGAACAACCGACCATCCAGTATAAATAATGATTAGACTTTTCAGAATCACCGCCAGTAACAGTTGAAGCCGCAGTGTTATAATCGGAGTACCTTACAAAAGGAATTACTTTCGTTTTCCAGTTCAACAATTCGGAAACGTCGTAACCGAGGTCAAAATAAAATCCGTTAGATTTTCTCAAATTATATTTTTCATAGTCAATATTGCCGTATTCAAAAACGAAGTATAGATTATTTCTCTGATAAGAAGTATGAACTTCATAAATTGAAACAGCATTTTGAGATGTGTCTCCCGAAGCATTATTATATGAGTAAGATGCGCCAATTTTTAATCCAGTAAAGCCAAGATAATCGACACGTAGATTATACAATAAATCTTCCGCGTTGGCTTTATATCCTTTTGCTCTACCACTTCGAATTGCATTCGACTCGCTGAATTTGTCGCTATTGAGTCCTTCCATTATGGTCAGTTTATAATCAAACGACTTATAATTTCCGTAGAAAGCAATTCCATTGCCAAACCAGGTAGTAGGAATTATTTTATTATGATAATCCGGTCTCTCGACTCCGAAGAATAGCGGCGGTTCGTGATATTCGTTAATCAGGCCTATTGAAGGTAAAATGACACCCGCCTGGAATCCAAACCAATCGGCGTATCTGTATTCAACATAGGCTTGTTCTAATTCAAGTTCTCCCTCTCCGCTATGAACAAAATTATGCTCAAGTTCAACTTCTGATTTGAAAGACCATTTTTCATTGAAATTATAACTGAGGAAAGTTACGAATCGGTGAAAATCCAAAGTCTTTGAAGCATTTGTATTTTCAGCTTTCAAATAATTGTAATGGAGCTCTCCGTATCCCCCAATTGTAGCTTTTGATTCGAAAAACTCGTCTGTTTGAGCAATTAAAGTTAAACCGAACACAAAAAACAACATCAAGGAAAAGTAGAAACGCATAAAGTATACCTCCATATAAAGTGATTTTTATTTAGACCAAATATAAATAATAATAAATAATTATCCAAATTTTTCTTGACACATATTTTATCATTTTTTATTTTTGAATTATCATTCATTATTAATTTGAAATGAGAGTAAAAGAAGGGAATAAAGAAAAGGACATCGTCGAAGCGGCGGTCGACATTTTCGCTAAGCACGGATTTCACAAGGCAAAAATTTCACAGATTGCCGAGCAAGCGGGAGTTGCCACAGGTAGCGTTTATCTTTACTTTAAAAATAAAGACGATATCTTGATTAAAATCTACAATTCCCTCTGGGAAAAACTTTACAACGAACTGCTTACGGTAACGAGAAATGAAGCTCTCTCCCCCATCGAAAAAATTGACGCTATGATCGATTTAATTTTCGATATGTTTACAGAAAATCCTTCAGTGACAATAGTATTCGTAAACGAGCAGGAAAATATGAACAGGGTTTCAGGCGATAAATATTCTCTCTTTTACGAAAAATTCCTGGACGAAGGCGAAAAGGTAATTAAGGAAGGAATCAGCTCCGGAATGTTCAATAAAAATATCGATTTAAAGATTTTCCGGCATTTTATCTTTGGTTCCATACGCAATCTTCTTCATCAATGGGCAATAACGCCAGATAAACTGCCATTGAATAAAATACGTCATAATTTCAAATTTTTGATAAAACATGGAATAATGAAATAATTTTTTTAATTAATTATGAATAATGATTCATTTTTCGGTTTAGATATGCAAGCAAAAAAAATTCTTATTGTCCTATTGCTTATAGCTGGTAAATTAATTGCACAACCCCTCGAACTGTCGTTAAAAGAATCAATACGGATTTCAATCTCAAACAGTTATACTGTTAAAAAATATGAATCACGTTTGAAAATGAAACTGGCTGAAGACAAAAAAGCCTGGGGTAATTTCCTCCCTGTCGTATCACTCGAAGCCTCTTACACTCATTTGAATGATGATTTAAGCATCGATCTGAATCCGCTTAAAGATGCCATTGTAGGTCTTCAAGCCAATTCTCAGACAGAGATACAAAATATTTACAACATATTAAACGGTCTACCAGCTATGAGTGACGCACAAAAATTTGCCATTCGAAATCAAATTGCCTCTGGGCTAAATTTATTGTTACCTCCATTTAGTATGACTTTTAAAAAACAGGATTTTAAAACGGCTACTTTAGCAGGTTATCAACCGATATTTTTGGGTGGCAAACTTTTGGCAGCAAAAGGTTATGCCTCCAGCGAATTAAAAGCTGTAGAGTATGAACTTCTCTCTGTAAAAAACCAATTAAGTTACAAAGTCGCCGACGCATATATGCAGGTGATCCTGCTTGAGGATGTCGTCAAAACACGCGAATCGGTTTTCGATGGCATACGTAAGCATAAGGAAGAAGCCTGGGAACTGTATAAAAAAGGTATCATTGCATACAATAATTATTTAAGAGCGGAAGTAGCTCTCGCCGAGGCAGAGACGAATCTACTAAACGACCGGAATAATCTTGAACTTGCACTCGTGAATCTGAAACAGCTATTGAATATTCCTCGGGACACAAATATTAAATTGGTCGACAGTTTCTATTATAAAGAAGCAGAATTACAGATAAACGAACTTGAGTCCGAAGCGCTAAACAGGCAGCCACTGTTAAATATTATCAGGGAGAAAAAAAACGCCGCCCGACAAAGCTATAATCTCGCTCGCTCCGAATTTTTGCCGAAACTGATAGCCTTTGGCAAGTATGAAATGTATCCTGAATATTTATCTTCCCTCGAACCGAGGTGGGCTGTAGGACTTCAATTAAACATCAACTTATTCAACGGTTTTAAAAGTTACCTCGACATACAAAAAGCAAATTATCTGGAATCCGAAGTAGAACAGGCAATGAATGAGTCGATCCAGCAGATTAATTTATGGATTACAAAATCATACACCGAAGCTAATAACGCTGCCAAAAGATTTAAGAAGCTTGAAGCCGATATTAAGTTAGCCCAGGAAAATCTTCGACAAAACGAAAAGAGATTCTTAAACGGGATGGGGACTTCCTTGGAGGTCGTAGACGCCCGGTTATCGCTCGAGAAAGCCGAACTCGAGAGATCTGACGCTTTATACAACTATTACAAATCATTAGCTGAGCTTTATTACGCTGCCGGTGATTTTGAAAAATTTTTTGAAGTCTGGAAATATCAGGAGTTCCCTCATGAATAAGAAAATCATAATTCCCTCATTAGTAATTGTATTGCTCTTTATAGTATTCTTTATTGCTTTCTCCGATGCTTTCTCCGGTGACGGTAAGACCATGACCGGTTTGGTTGAATCTCATCAGATTGATATATCTTCGAAGATTCCCGGCAGACTTAAAAAAATATACGTTCAAGAAGGAGACAAAGTAAGTATTGGCGATATGCTTGCAATAATTGAAAGCAAGGAGCTCGAAGCCAAATTGGAACAGGCAAAGGGAGCATTAGAAGCTGCTAATGCAAAATATCGGATGGCACTCAACGGTGCCCGTGATGAAGAAAAAGATGCCGCCATGAATTTATATCTACAGTCTAAATCCCAATATGAATACGTTTCCAAAACCTATAATCGATTTAAAGAACTCTATAAAGAAAATATTGTTTCGCTCCAGGAATTCGACGAAATCGAATTCAAATACAACGCAGCCAAAGCTCAGATGGAAGCTGCAAAAGCCAAATATGATATGGCTCTAAATGGCGCGCGCAACGAAGAGATTGCAGCGGCACGCGGACTTGTTATTCAGGCAGAAAATGCTTACAACGAAGTTCTTGCCTATTATGACGAACTGGTAATTAAAGCTCCCATTTCAGGCGAAATAACCGACATCTACGCAGATAATGGAGAATTGATTAACTCAGGTTATCCAGTCTTTTCCATTCTTCCTGAAAATGACCGATATGTAATTCTTCACGTAAGAGAAGACAAAATGCAAAATATTTCCAAAGGGAAAATATTCAAAGCATCCGTTCAGGCTCTCGGTAATAAGGAATTCTCCATGAAGGTAAATTACATTTCTCCTCTGGGTGATTTTGCCGATTGGAAACCAACAAACCTGAAAGGAGATTTCGACATTAAAACCTTTGAAGTCCATCTCGTTCCGATTAAAAACAACAATAAGCTTCTACCTGGAATGACGGTTCAGATAAATTTAGAGCAATAGAAAATGAATTTGACAACAATATATCGTGTAGCAAAGAGAGAATTTCGTGGCATGAGCAGAATCTCATTATTTATTTCGACTGCACTGCCCTTAATTTTAATACTGATATTCAATTCTATTTATGAAAAGGAAATTTTACGCGAGCTACCCGTAGTGGTTTACGACTGCGATAGAAGCGAACTTTCTCGAAAATTAACCCGGCTTATCGACGCTTCCCCTTCCATGGAAGTAATCGATTCATATTTTTCAATCGATAGGATAGAAGAGGCTTTCAAAGACGGCAACACGGAAGCGATCTTTTTTATACCATCGGATTTTGAACATTCGATTAAGCGAGGTTTGCAATCGAGAATAATTGTATATAAAAACAGCTCCAATATTATTACGAGCAATCTTATCCTTAAAGATGCTACCACAATTATCAAGACTTTTTCAGCTGGTGTGTTGTTGAATAAATTCGAAAAAAATTCGTTGAGCGAAAAATTGGCTTACCCTCTGGTTAATCCGATCAAAATAGAAACCAGTTCGCTCTATAACCCCAACTACAGTTACCTTAGTTACTTGCCTCCGGGATTAATAGCTTTTACACTTCAGATTGCGATTATGCTTTCGACATCTTTGATAATAAATTCTGAATTTAGCGGAAAAACGTTTGGAGATTTACTCTCGATTTCGCATCTGGATACCGCCTTAATTTTTATAGGAAAGTTTCTACCTTACTTTACTCTTTATTTTCTCATGTCGTTGATAATTCTCTTTATAATTTTTCCGCTTTACAATATAACGATGAATGGTTCTTATATTATATTGTTATTACTCTTCATAATTTTAATCGCAATAAACGTCAATTCGGGGATATTGATATCCTCATTATACAATAATCAACTATTTGCAACTGAGCTGACAATCTTCATTAATACTCCAGCTTTTATACTCAGCGGTTTTACTTTCCCCATTTGGGCAATGCCTTCGTTTCATAAAGCTCTGGCTTATTTAATGCCGTTTACATATTTCCTCGAAGCTTTTATAAAAATTATCCGCGCCGGGGCAAGCATATTCGATATATCGTCGGAGTTAGCGGCGCTTGTATTTTTTACGATTGTCACATTTGCAGCAGCAAATATTGCGTTAAGTTACAGAATCAATAAAAGCATTAGGTAATAAACTTAAATGAAAGTCAAGAAGATCATTGAAAATATTATAACTATTATTGCTACAGAGTCGCACAATGTAAGAAGAGACGTTAATCTTATTGCAATACTCGTTCTTGCTCCTTTGTTTTACTCTTTCTTCTACAGTTCCGTATATCTCAATAAAGTAGAGCGGGATGTTCCGATGGCTGTAGTAGATTTAGACAAAACATTTTCCTCAAGAGAATTGATTCGTTTACTCGATGCAAATTCCAATATCAGTGTCAAATCCGAACTCGAATTCCCCGACGAGAAGCTGTTGCGCAACGGTATGGTTCAGGGAATTATTGTAATTCCTAAATATTACGAAAGAAAACTAAAAAGACATGAAAAGAACACAATAAAAGTATATCTCAATACATCGCGCTTTTTAATTTCGAATGACTTAAATAAGGGCATAAACGAAACCGTTGCTTCTATCAATGAAAAAATTAAGACTTCCCTTTTCAAAGCAAAAGGTTTCACTACTGAACAGTCAAGAATATTATCCGAACCTGTAGAACTTGAAATCCGCAATTTGTTTAATCTGTTAGACAGCTATGGCTATTATCTAATTCCCGCCGTATTGATTCTTATCTTGCACCAAACGTTATTAATAGGCATATCCGAAAGTATAGCCAACAGCAGAGAAACCAACGAAATAATACGATGGAAAAGAAATTACGGTATAATGACAACACTTACTGCAAAAGGTATTTACTATACTCTCCTCTATTCCGTATATCTTTTATTTTTTACTATTATAATCTTCCCACTGTTCGGCATTGATTTCAAAGGAAATTATATAGTTCTTATCATAACCGGTTTTCTATTCCTCGGCAGCGTTGTTTATTTCGGAATTTTTATTTCTTCATTCTTCAAGAAAAAATTGTACGCTCTTCAAATAATGGCACTCACATCGTATCCCATATTTCTCTTTTCGGGATATAGCTGGAAATTAGATGCAATGCCTATTTTAATAAAGTCACTAAGTTATGCAGTCCCTTTTACACCATATATAAATCTATTTACCAAGCTTTCGCAAGCAGGAGCTGGATTTAAAAACCTTATGCCAGAAATTTTTCATCTTATTATTCTTATACTAATTTACTTGTACGCTTCCTATATCAGAATTCATAAACTAAACGAGGTATAAAATGAAAAGATTATTGACAATTATAGTATTAATCACATTACCGCTGACGGTCCATTCTCAAAGTCGACTTTCAGTCGGCATTATATTCAGCCAATTTAACAATATTGGTAATAAAGAAATTACCGATATAAAATCGCCACTGGGTTACGGGTTGTTAGTTGGATATGATATTACAAAGGAATTTTCCGTAGCTTTTACGGGAGAATATTTAAATGGGAATATCAAATCATTTAATGGTAAAGAAACGAATTATAGGACGGCATTAAACGCTATTGTTAAACCATTCGATACAAAATTATTTCTCCCATACATAACTGCGGGTTTTGTTGCTTCATTCAAAGAATACGATTATGAAAATTTGCCATCCAGTGATAAATTCAAATTGTATGCACGATACGGCGCAGGAGTCGATTACAAGTTGATTGACTATCTCTCAATTAACTTCGATCTGGGAGTTTATTTCAACGGTATGGAATTTTCTGGTTGGACTAACAGTTTAGGCTTGAGAATAACCCCTAATTTATAAGTTCAGCTCATTGAGCTGTGCTTCACACAACCCCTGTAACGGCAGGGTCATTACGACTCTGCCGTTTATTGTTTTCTCAAAAAATCTTTAAATATATCGATGCGATAACCGGATTCTTCTGACAGTTTTTTTATCACAGTATAATTTTTAAAAGCTTTTTTTACGATATCTACTATTTTCTTTTCAGAATTTTGGTCAACTTCGTATTTGTTTTCCTCCGTGAGAAAATACAAAATTATTTTTTCTGTTATGGAAAGTGTAAAAAGCCAGTCCAGGAATTCCTCGAAATTTTCCTTGCTGAAATAAACTATTCCTTCATACTCGTTAACACCAATATAAGTTTTTACCGACTCATCATCTAACATTTTCAGTATACAATTGAATCCGTATTTACCCCTCTCTTCTTTTTCATTTTCCTGGCTATCGCAGAACATTTCAATTGCGCCGTTATTAATATCCTGCAAAATTTTAAGCAGCAATAATTCTCTTAGCAGCTCGTATTCCCCTTTGCCAATTCTCTGTAATAATTGTCTAATCGGAGAATCGAGAAGTATTTTGTTTATATAATTCTTCTTATTCAAATCACCATCGTCCTCGAAGAGCAAAGATAGGTTCGATACTACAAGCCAGATTAAATAAAGGATTGCATCATCCTTGTAATTTCTGTACTCGTTAGCTATAACAGCTTTATGTAGTTCTTTATTTGGGATTTTTTCATCCACAACAAAATGTTTCTGTAATATACTATTCAGTAACCTCAGTGCACCGGTTTCAAGTTCGAAATTTTTCCAGATTAATTTGGTATCGGATACCAGTTCAAATTGAGAACAAATTGTATCGATTAATTTATTGAATTTTTGTTTTAGAATTTCTCCGCTTTGGTTACTTTCTGTTGAATTGTGGATATAATTGTTATAAAATTCTTTTATCGGATCTTCCTCAAAAATACTGAGGAACGCACTGTGTATCGGTTCGAGCTGCATTTCTATCATTGCTCGTGAAATGCTTGGTGCTCCATTCCCCTGCAATTTACGTTCGAGTTTCTCCCAATCTCCAAATTCATCATAAATTTCCCGGAAATCCCAGAATACAGAGGACTGAAATCCTTTTAGTTCAATATAGAATCCATCAATCGAAAGGTCATACCCGGATTTTAAATATTCAAGGTTTGTGATGTGTTCTCTAAAAATGTAATAATAATTTTTAGAAGGCTTGATACCAAGAGCATCAGTAAGTGTTTTGACGTGTAATTCTTTCTTGCTGCCTTGTTGAACAAGTTTGGGAGTGGACCTGAAAATTTTACCCGATGTGGTTTGATATTTATTATTATAAAATACGAGACTTTTTTCACCATTTTCTTGATTAGTAAAAGCAACAACATTTTCGTTAACATACCCATAATCATCGATGAAATCATAAAACCAGAAATTTTCAACATTGCAGAATAAATATCTTCTTCTGAGCAGAGGAAAAATTTCTCTTTCGTGTCGGTCGATTAGCCATTGATTCGGCGATTCGTGATAGTATGCTCTTTGATACTCCATTCCGTATTTTTCTGTAAGTCCTTCAATTTGACCGTGAGCAAACATTGGCAAACCGGGCAAAGTTGACATTAATATGCAGACGCCGAAATATTTATCGTTTGTACCAAATTGTTTTATTGCAGTTTCTTCATCTGGATTACTCATAAAGTTGACATAACGTTTTAGTATTTCCGGTTCGAACTCGAGTGTATTTGTGATCAAGTCCCTGAATTTATCATTTTCCTCTTTCATTAGCATATGCATAAAAGCCGAATTATAAACGCGATGCATGCCCAGTGTCCTAACGAAATACCCCTCCATCAACCAGAAGGCTTCGGCAAGCAGCAAAGTGTCGGGCATTTCCTGATTAATTCTATCGACAACCTCGCGCCAGAATTCTTTAGGAAAGAGTCTGTCGAATTCATCCTGTGACATCGAAAAATCGGACCTCGAGGGGATATCGCCACCTTTCCCTGGTTCGGGATACCAGAGTCTGGAAAAATGCCTTTTAGTCAAAGTCATCGCCGCATCGAATCGGATAATCGAAAATTTACGAGCCACTTCTAAAATCTTCTGAATCACAGCTTCGCGCATTTCCGCTTTAATCATATCGAGTTGCGCAGTATCGTTCCACGGCATATTTGTACCATCATTGCCGTGATAAATATAACGTCTTTCGCCAGTATAATTATTTATCCATTCGAATACAACTGCAGCATCAGAACGATCCCAGTACCCATCTTCGATTCTTATTTGAATTGCGGGATCATCTGAAAGATTCGGACCAGTAAAGCTATAAGAAGGAAACGGCGGATAAGAAGTTTGTATGAAATAATCAGGGTGTTCGACAATCCAGCGTGAATAAATTCCTGTATGGTTTGGAACCATATCGCTGGCAAGACGAATTCCGAAATGTCTGGCTCTTTTATTCAGGTTTTGATAAGCTTCTTCGCCGCCCAGATCTTGAGCAATAATATAGTCATAGAGTGAATAAGCCGAACCGATAGCGTCAATATTTCCCATCAAATGTTTTATCTTTTTTGATGCACTGCTTCTTTCCCATATGCCGATTAACCAGAGTGCATTAAAACCCCAGCGCTTTAATGTTTCGAGTTCCTCATCGGGTATTTGATCAAGTCTGGTGATATGTCTCTGGTATTTCTTGCTCAATTGATCGAGCCAAACGTATGTATTTTTTGCAATCAAAACTACTTTGGGCATCCAGTCAGTATCGGCAGAAAAATTCTCGGGTTCTTCATAATCTTTTTGGGCTTCGAGTGCATATTGAAAGCCGGATTTCCCCAGCCTAAGTATATCCGCATTTTCAGGTACACCAAAGAATTGGGGAGCTATAATCGGGGCTCCACCCGGTCCTCCTCCTAAAATATATTCCTCTTTAATAAAATCCTTGCTCCGTAATAATTTTTTCAGAAAATCTTCGTTCAACAATACGCCCCACTTCTCTCTTATAAAATCGAGCTGACCTTCTATATCTTCGGGGCTATATTGAAATGGCGATTTGAAAAAAGTAAATATATCCTGGTTTTCTAAACCGAAACGTTTTTCCTCTTTGAAAAACTCTTCTAGCAAAGCAATTGTTTTGCGATAAAGATCTCTGTCCTTGAAATAATTATCGTCAAATAATTCTCTGATTTTTTTGTTTGCTGGATTCTGATTCGCAAAATGGAGAAGTATTAATTCCTCCAGTATAATTTCAGTATTTTTTTTACCAGCTGTAATTGAATTGACATAATCGTAGGTGCTAATTCGTTCCCTGAAAACATCGTTAGGAGGGAACAATTCCACAAATTCGAACAATAATTTCGCATACCGGTTGTCACCGATATTATTAATTAATAAATTTGCAGCACGCTCGAGAATTCCTGGGTTGACACTTTCTTCATAAATTCTGAAAATGTAATGGTAAATTTCGTCAATTAATGCGGCTGCATTTACTTTGCCTGATTGAACATGGTCCTGAGGATTTCTTTTCGAATTAATTTTATGTACCAGTTTTCGAACCGCATGGAAATTGGCAAAAATTAAATTGCCTTCAATCGAGAAGAATTCATCTTCTATTTCGTATTTCTTACGAATTTCTGCTGCTACGTGAAATTCGTATTTGGGATACGAATTTTTCTTTAGATATTGTGAAAAAATTGACGAAGCTATCGTTGTTTTTGCCATCTTGTGTTTATTCGTCTTATTATTGTTTATAATATAAGCAAATATAACGATTAACGTAATAATAAATTGCGATGTGAATATTCCTTGAAACAGCTAATAACGTGTAGTAAATCCGAGGTTTTCGATAATGGTTCTGGCTTTACTGGCATCTTGTTGGGTTTCGAAAGAAATTCTGAAAGTACCGCCGGCGCCGAGTCTTATTTTCAACAGTTCCAGGTCCTTTATATTAATTCCTGCTTCGTAGAGGGCAGTTGTTATTCTTGCTAAGACACCTGGTTGATCTTTAACAAAAATAAAAATGTCGAAAAGAGGATTGATGAAACCTTTTGTATTCTTAGGAATTTCATCTCTTTTTTTGCGTGCGCTTTCGAATTTTTCAGCTAAAAGTTTGTAATTACCTTTTTCGATAGCATTTTTTAAATCAGCTAAGTCGTAAGAAAAA
This sequence comes from Melioribacter roseus, assembly GCA_020722005.1. Lineage (GTDB taxonomy): Bacteria > Bacteroidota > Ignavibacteria > Ignavibacteriales > Melioribacteraceae > Melioribacter > Melioribacter roseus_A. Next base: position 156,324 of record DYLP01000001.1, on the reverse strand, counting down.
TTGTCAATTGCCTGTAAAATATTTTTCTGGTTGTATCTGATTATTGGTTCCCATAAATTAAAATCGCTTGCCGCTATCCGCGTCATATCTCTGAATCCCCCGCCGGCAAAATCGAAGAAATTAATGTCGCTATCTTTAATAACGGCAGAGTTAATCAACGAAACCGAAAGCAATTGCGGCAGATGACTGACTGCCGCCACAATTATATCGTGTATCTTGGGATTGAGAAACCTAATTCGTGCACCTGTTGAATGAAGCAAATCGGTAAATTGCTCAATTATCGGATAATTCTTTGCTGTGTCGCTCAAAATGTAGACGCTGTTTTCGAACAAAGTTGAATCGGAGTGTTCAAAACCATTCTTTTCTTTTCCTGCCATTGGATGCCCGCCAATATAATATCCACTGCAATTATCGCCACATTCGTTCCATATTTGATGGAACACTTCTTTTACGCTACAAACATCAGACAATATTTGTTCTGGCCTCAGTTTCGGAATTAAATTCTTAAAAGTCTCTATCGATTTGTCGACGGGAAAACAAAGAAATATTAAATCGTAATCCAATGCCTCCTCGACAGTATCAAGTCTGCGTTGGATTACGTTTTCGTTGAGTGCTCTTTCCAGGACATCGCGGCGGTCATATGCAGAAATAATCAAACCGGCATTTGCCGATTTAATCGCTTTGGCTAATGAACCGCCTATTAAGCCTAATCCGAGAAAAGCTATTTTGTTAAAGTGCAATTTAAAATGACCTATTTATTACCTTGGCAATAGCATCAAGTTCTTTCATCAAATTAATAAAGGTATCAGGCAGCAGAGCTTGAGGACCGTCCGAAAGAGCTTTTTCTGGATCGTCATGAATTTCGATCATCAATCCGTCTGCACCTGCAGCAACTGCGGCTCTTGCCATCGGAGGCACCTGCTCGCGCAATCCTGTAGCATGCGAGGGGTCGGCTATAACAGGCAAATGACTTTTCTTATGGACAATTGGGATTGCCGAAAGGTCGAATGTGTTTCGAGTGTAGGTTTCAAATGTTCTTATTCCTCTTTCGCATAATATTACGTCGGGATTGCCTCCGTTTAATATATACTCTGCAGACATGAGCCATTCTTCTATTGTAGCGGCAATCCCGCGCTTTAGCATAACGGGTTTTTTCACATTGCCTAATTCTTTCAGTAACGGAAAGTTTTGCATATTGCGCGCACCTACCTGAAAAATATCGGTGTATGGTTCGATCAATTCAATATGACTTATCTGCATAACTTCAGTAATTACAAGCAAGTTATACTTATCCGCAGCCGCACGCATCATTTTCAAACCTTCAATGCCCAGTCCTTGAAACGAATAAGGGGAGGTTCTCGGTTTAAATGCCCCGCCGCGTAAAATTCTGGCACCCGCTCTGGCTACAATTTCTGCCAGCCTGAAAATCTGCTCCTCATTTTCAACCGAGCACGGTCCTGCCATCATAACAATTTTTTGATTCCCAATTTCCACATCCTTTATTTTAATTACCGTATTTTCTTCTTTAAAACTCCTGCTGGCAAGTTTATACGGAGTAGTAACCCTGTATACATCTTCCACTCCCTCGAGAATGCTGATATTTCGTATATCGAAATTAGGTTGAACGCCGATTGCACCTATAATAGTTTTTTCAGCTCCTTCTGAAAGATGAACTTTAAAGCCGTAATTCTCCAGATGTTTTATTACGTTTTGAATCTGTTCATTTGTAGCATGTTTTTCAAGTATTACAACCACGTTAAATGACCTCCTTAATTATGAAATTTTTTTTCGCCTGCCTTTATTTCCAACGGGATATAATCTTCTTGAGAAGGTATTGCACAGGAATAGTTGGGATTGTATGCGCAATACGGATTATAAGCAAGATTAAAATCAATGGTGTAAATATAATTTGGATCGGGCTGTTTTTCAAAATCGAGGTATCTGCCTACGCCGTAGGATTCTTTATTCGTCGTTTTATCGGTGAACCAGATAGAATAATATTTCGTACCTTCAACTCCGCATGATTCGTATACATTTATTTTGTATTCTTTAGTATCATATTGAAATTTCAGATAACCGTATTTAACTGTTTTTCTTGGTTCGCCTTTAGTCCCGAAAATTATTACTGTGTCCTTCTCGGGGTATTCATATAGTTTGCTGGTGAAGACGAACTTGGGATTGACTTCAAAATAATTTAATTCGTGAAACTCAACTTTATTTTTGAAATTAAACGGTGATTGCGGGTCCGATTTCATAAATTCGTTTATCTGCTTGCGGTGCTCTTCTATTTTTTTTACATAAGCTTCTTCCTCTGGCGATAATTTATCTGAACAAGCCACAGCCAAAAGGAATAAAATAAAATAAAATTGTTTCATGTACTTTTCTCTTCTTTTATTTTTTTTCTTAATTCGTTCAATTTGTTTAAAGCTTCGATTGGCGTAATTGTATCGATCGAAAGGTCTTCGATTTCTTTTCGTAATTCTTCGTCCTTCATTTCAAAGAGACTAATCTGCATACTATCGATTTTTTTCAAGCGTGATATTTTTTCCTTTTTAACTTCATAAGGGGTAAGTTCTTTACTCTCTAAATTAAGTAAAATTTCTTTTGCACGGTTTGTTACATAAACAGGCAAACCAGCCATCTGCGCCACCTGAATACCGTAGCTGTGGTCAGCACTGCCCGGTTTGACTTTATGCAGAAAGATAACTTTATCGCCGTATTCTCTCACATTGACTTTATAATTTTTTATTCTTGGAAAAATATCAGCCATTTCATTTAGTTCATGGTAGTGAGTGGCAAATAGAGTTTTGGAGGCTATTTCAGGATTTTCGTGTAAATATTCCGTAATTGCCCAGGCAATCGATATCCCATCGAAAGTGCTTGTACCCCTACCAATTTCATCGAGCAGAATTAGACTCTTCTTTGTAGCGTTGTTTAAAATATTTGCCGCTTCTTGCATTTCGACAAGGAATGTACTTTCGCCCATTGTAATATTATCGCTTGCTCCAACGCGTGTAAAAATTCTGTCAACTATTCCGATTCTTGCTTCCTTTGCCGGTACGAAAGAACCTATTTGTGCCATTAAAACAATTAGACCAACCTGCCTTAAATAAACGGACTTGCCTGCCATGTTCGGACCGGTAAGAATTATTATCTGGTCTTCAGAAGAAGATAAATGACAACTGTTGGGAATAAATTTTTCACCTGGCGGCAAAATTTGTTCGACTACCGGATGCCTTCCATCTACTATATCGATAACATCCGAATCGTCAACTGTGGGTTTAACGTAATTATATTGCTCGGCACACTCTGCAAACGAAAGGAAGCAATCGAGCATAGCAATCAAGCGAGCATTTGTTTGTATTGCATCTGTAGCCGCAGCGACTTGATATCTGATTTGTTCGAACAACTCGAACTCCAATCTGACAATATTATCCTGGGCATTTAAAATTTTTTCCTCGTAGTCCTTTAGTTCAGGTGTAATGTAACGTTCACTGTTAACAAGAGTCTGTTTTCTTATATAATTGGAAGGTACTTTATCTTTATTTGCATGACTAATTTCGATATAGTAGCCAAACACTTTATTGTAGCTTACTTTCAAGGAAGATATGCCTGTCTTTTGCCTTTCGTCTCTTTGAAGATTTGCGATCCATTCTTTTGCATTGAAAGCCAGATTTCGTAATTCGTCGAGTTCCGGATTATATCCCTCCTTAATTACACCGCCGTCGTTAAGAGTGGCAGGCGGATCTTCATTAATTGCGCTTTCAATTTTTGAAACCAGTTCTTCGAGAGGGCTCAATTTATCGTTGATTTGTTGAAGTGTTTCAGCCTTCGTCTGGTCGAGCAATTGTTTGATCATCGGAATTTTTTTGAGGGAATTTTTGAGATTAATAATCTCTCTTGGATTGATTCTTCCTGTGCAGGCTCTTGCTATTAATCTCTCGAGATCGCCAATTTCATTTAATTCTTCGCGAAGATTTTTTCTCAGAGTTTTATTTGTAAAAAATTCTTCCACACACTCCTGTCTTCTCAATATTGGCTCAAGTTTTTTTAATGGAGTTGTGATCCATCTTTTAAGAAGGCGTCCGCCCATCGAAGTGGAAGTTTTATCAAGGATCGATATTAGCGAGCCTTCTCGTTCGCCGCTTTGAATGGTAGATAAAATTTCGAGGTTCCGTTTTGTGGCGTAATCGAGTGCCATGTACTCAGTTGGATTATAAACCGAGATTCGATTAATGTGCGGAAGATTTGCCTTTTGCGTTTCACGTAAATAGTAAAGAGCTGCTCCGGCAGCCGAAACCGCAAGTTCCATCTCTTCGATTCCAAAACCTTTCAAGGTTTTGATTTCGAAATGATTTAGTATTAAATCCTGGCAATAATCGAAGTCATAAATCCAGTCGTCAATTTTAGTTATTCTTGCATCTTTGGCGTATTTGCCAATTAATGGTTCGAGAAAATTCTTCAATTTTTTGGGAATTAAAACTTCGGCTGGATTTATCAAACCGAGCTGTTCGGGGAGAAACTTTTTATCCATTTCGTAAGTCTGGAATTCGCCCGTAGAAATATCGCAAAATGCGAGTCCGTATTTTTCTCCATCTCCAGATATCGACAGGAGATAATTATTTTTTTTATGGTCGAGTAGTTTATCTGAAAATGCTACACCAGGAGTTACTACCTCGATAACCTCTCTTTTTACTATTCCTTTGGCAAGCTTAGGATCTTCCACCTGTTCGCAAATTGCCACTCGATAACCTGCACGTACAAGTTTAGGTAAGTATGAATCAATGGCGTGGTATGGGAAACCGGCAAGTGGCACATCTTCAGCCGCTCCGTTGGCTCGTTTGGTTAATGTAATACCTAAAACCTTCGATGCAATTTTGGCATCTTCCTCGAACGTCTCGTAAAAATCTCCCATCCTGAAAAGCAGGATTGTATCGGGATATTCCTTCTTTATTCTTGTATATTGAGCCATTAACGGCGTAATGCTCATAAAAAAAATCTCGATTTTTTGGGATAAAAATATACTATAATGAAAGACGAATAACAATTTGGATTAATCAAAGGTATGCTATGATAATTTTAATTTTGAAAATATCTGAACAAAATGAAAATATAAAAGCTTCCTCTTAATGGAAGCAGCTTTATTGATTAACTTTTTAGCAATTAATAGATCCACACATATAGAAAATATTAATCCCTTTTTACTTATCTCTCTTTTGAGTGATTTATTTGTCGATTAACAAAATAAAAATTTATTGTTTTCCCTTCACCTGCGATGATTTTTACTCGCAAATTTGGATTTTTTTTGTCTATTTTCAATTTGCTCAACTTCTCCTTATGAGCTTAACTACACTCAGGAGCAACGAGATGAAAAATATAATATCAAATACAATTTTCTTTTAGATAACCTAACAAAATTATTTTATCGATTTCATTAGAACAATTTTTTTACACAGCAGAAAGTGCCTTTGAATTAATCTGAATCTACAACGAATTTTCTAAAAATTTTTTTTGCCTTCTTTTAATAAACAAATGTGTGTTGTTAGACAAAAAAATTTCAAATAATATAATCAGCAACAGCTTCGGCTATTTTTTCGCCGTCAATTGCAGCCGATACAATTCCGCCCGCATAGCCAGCTCCCTCCCCTGCCGGATACAAACCCTCGATTTGGGAATGCCTCAGTGTGATTTTGACCCTCGGAATTCGTACAGGCGAACTCGTTCTCGTTTCAGCGGCTAAAATTTGAGCTTCGGCAGAAATATAGCCTGGCATCTTTTTATTAAAAATCAGAAGCGCTTCGTGAAGACTCTTTTTTATCCGTTCAGGGAACAATTCGTTTAAGTCGCATGAAACAGTGCCTGGAATATACGATGTTTCTGGAAGCGAATCGGATACCTTTCCTTTCAAAAAGTCAACCACTCTCTGTGCGGGAGCTTTTTGGTTTTTTCCTCCAGCTTCAAATGCGGCAGCTTCTATCGATTTTTGAAACTCCAGTCCAGCAAAGACTCCCATGTTTTTATATTGTACCCAGTCATTTTCATCCACAGTTACAACAAGTCCGGAATTTGCAAATGGCGAATCGCGTCTGGATAAACTCATTCCGTTAAGTACAAGTTCACCCGGTGCCGTAGATGCCGGAATGATTATACCACCCGGACACATACAAAAAGAGTAAACGCCTTTATCATCTACCTGGCAGGCGATATTGTAACTTGCTGCGGGTAAGTTTGGATGTCGTTTCTTTGTGTGGTATTGAATATTATCGATTAAACTTTGGGGATGCTCAATCCTTACTCCAACTGCAAAAGGTTTGGGTTCGATCATTATCTTTTTTTTATCGAGTAAATAATAGATATCTCTCGCAGAATGACCCACGGATAAAATTACTGCATCTGCAATATATTCCTTCTCATCATTGACAATCACTCCCCTGATGCGCGACTGCTCGATTATAAAATCTGTAACACGCGAATCGAAATGAATTTCACCGCCGTATCTCAGGATTGTCTCTCGTATGTTAGAAACTACTCTTGGTAAAATATTGGAGCCAATATGAGGATGCGAGTCAATTAAAATTTCTGATTGTGCGCCGTGATAAACAAGGAGATTCAAAATTCTTTTAACATTCCCTCTCTTCGTCGATCTTGTATATAATTTGCCGTCGCTGTATGTGCCGGCGCCTCCTTCACCAAAGCAGTAATTGGAATCGGGGTTGACAACTCCGAATTGTTGAATTGCTCTTAAATCTCTTCTTCTGCTTCGAACGTCTTTCCCTCTTTCCAGGATAATAGGTTTTATACCAAGCTCAAGGAAACGGAGGGCAGCAAACATTCCGGCGGGACCAAAACCGACAATAATAACAGCTTTTCCTTTTTCAACATTCTTAAAATCGAATTTAATAATGTCTTTGAACGGAGCTTCTCTTATGTAGGCAATTGCTTTTATTTTGTAGACAGGATTTATTCGACGAGCATCTATAGATCGTTTTATAATCGATACATGCGTAATTTCATTAACATCCGTGCGGATTTCCCTTGCTGCTTCTTTTCTTATAAATTCATAATTGTAGATGTTATCTGGAGCTATTGTTAATTCAATTTCTTTTTTCATCTCAATAGGTCGACTTAATTATTCCGCCATCGACGGCAATGGTCGAGCCGGTGATATAGCCAGCCTGTTCAGATGCTAAATAAACGATTAAAGAAGCCACTTCGTCCGGTCGAGCGAGACGTTTCATTGGTACATCGTTTGCCATCGAAGATAAAATTTCTTCATGCGAAACGCCGCTTTCTTTGGCTCTTACAACGGCTAATTCATAGAGTCGGGAAGTTAAAGTATATCCCGGCGCAACATTATTGACAGTAATATTAAACTTTCCAACTTGATTACTCAAAGTCTTTGCGAATGCAGTTAGGGCGCTTCTAAATGAATTTGATAATACAAGGTTGTCGACCGGTTGTTTGACCGAAAGAGATGTAATATTGATTATTCTGCCCCAGTTATTTGCTTTCATTCCAGGAAGCACAAGTCGAGTAAATCTTACAGCGCTCATCAGCACTTGCTGAAACGCATCGTCCCAATTTTTGTCGTCCAGATTATCAAAGAAACCCGGAGCAGGACCTCCGCAGTTATTTACAAGGATATCGATATTTCCCAGCGCTTCTTTGACTTTTTTAACTGTAGTTTCAATATCTTCACTCTTATTAATATCGCACACAACCCACATCGGTTCTACGTTGAATATATTTCGAATTCCAGATACAGTTTTAAGCAAATTATCTTTATTACGTGAGCAGATGGCAACTTTGCACCCTTCTTTAATAAACAATTCTGCCGTTGCTCTTCCAATGCCCATACTGGCAGCAGTAACCAGCACGGTTTTCCCTTTCAAAAAAAGTTCCACTTAGTACCTCTCGTCGATTTTTTGAATTATGAATATGAAAAATAATATTTGTGGTAATTATAAAAAAATTGCAGGCTCAGACGAGCCCGCTTATAACAAATTAAGGAGGTTATGCTATGAAGAATTCCTCATTATGAGGAAAACCGATTTAAGAGGGAAGGTTATTCAACTGTTCTCTTACAATTTTTTCAGTATCAAGTGCAATCACAAGTTCTTCGTTTGTCGGTATGCGTAAAATTTTAACCTTGGAATCTTCAGATGAAATAATTGCCTCGTCAGTTGGATTTTGGTTCAAATTTCCGTCGAGTTTAATTCCTAGAAATTCCATATCCGCACAGACGTCTTTTCTTACCATAGCAGAATTTTCTCCAATTCCGCCTGTAAATACTACTGCATCCAAACCACCCATTGCAGCTGCATATGCGCCGATATATTTTTTAATTCTGTATGTAAAAACATCAAAAGCATTTTTGGCTTTTTTATTTCCTTCGACAACGGCATTTTCAATCTCTCTCATATCGCTGCTTTCACCGCTAAGTCCAATCAATCCGCTATGCTTGTTCAACAGAGTATTTGCTTCCGAAATTGACAAACCTTCTTTACCCATTATATAAAGAATGACTGATGGATCCATGTCACCACTTCTTGTGCCCATTAAAAGCCCTTCAAGAGGTGTAAAGCCCATTGTTGTATCGACCGATTTGCCGCAATTGACCGCAGCCATTGAGCATCCGTTACCAAGATGGGCTGTAATTATTTTCAGTTCTTCTATTGGACGATTCAATATTGCTGAGGCTCTTTCGGATACATATCTGTGCGATGTGCCGTGGAAACCGTAACGTCTAATTTTATACTTTCTGTATAATTCATAAGGAATGCCGTATAGAAATGCCTTCGGGGGCATTTGAACGTGAAATGCTGTATCGAACACGGCAACCTGTGGAATATCAGGAAGTTGCTCTTTGGTTGCATTTATTCCTTTGATATTCGGTGGGTTGTGTAATGGTGCCAGCTCGATATTTTCTTTTATTGCATTCATTACCTGGTCGGTAATAAGAACAGAGCCCGAAAAAGTTTCACCGCCATGAACCACGCGGTGACCCACTGCATCAATTTCTTTTTTATCTTTAATTACACCGTGGTTGCGACTGAGTAGAACTGCAATAACATATTCGATGGCAATCGAATGATCCAGAATTTCGCCTACTATTCTTATTTTCTCTTTGCCATGCGGTGTATGAGTTAAAACTGCGCTCGACATTCCAATTCGTTCCACCATTCCTTTTGCAAGTGCAATCTTCCGGTCTGTGTCGAAAAATTGATATTTTATAGAAGAACTTCCGCTGTTTAATACCAGGACCTTCATTTCAAACCTCTATTTCATCATTGAAGTAATTATTTTCCCCTCAGCATCGTATTTAAAGAAGCCTTCGCCTGTCTTCTTGCCGAGCTTTCTTTCTCTTACAAGTTTTCTAAGAATTGGACATGGTCTGTAACGTGGTTCACCAAGGCTATGCCACAAGGTTTCCATCCATGCAAGAACTTCGTCGAGTCCCATAGTATCAGCCATTTCAAGTGGACCCATCTTAAAATTGTAACCCAGCTTCATTGCAGTATCGATGTCCTGAGCCGAAGCGATCCCTTCGAGCAATATGTACATTGCCTCGTTAAGCAAGGGAACAATTGCACGGGTCGTAACGAAACCAGGATATTCATAGACCTGTACCGGTGTTTTACCAATACGTGCTGCAAATTTCTTAATTATTTCGACTGTCTTATCGGAAGTTTCGAGTGCGCGCACCAATTCGACAAGTGGAACTTTCGGCACAGGATTCAGAAAGTGCATTCCGATAATTTTATCTGACCGTTTTGTAACTTCAGCAATTTTAGTCAAACTCAGTGTTGAGGTATTCGAAATAAAAATAGTATCGGGTTTTGCTATCTCATCGAGTTCTTTGAAAATCTGTTTTTTTAGTTCATAATTTTCGTCGACTGCTTCGATAATCAGGTCGCAATCGGGAATCTCCTTGCGGTCGGTTGTCCATTTTATTCTGCTTAAAATCGATTTCATTTCACTCTGTGTCATTGCCCATCTGGAAATTTCCCTTTCCATCGAAGCTATAAGACTTTCCTGTGATTTCTCACTGCGTTCCTCGTCCTTTTCGATTATAACCACGTCGATGCCAGCAGCCGAAATAGTTTGCGCTATTCCCTGCCCCATCAATCCACCGCCGATGATCGCTACATAATCGATTTTTTCCTTATCACCATTAGCTAACTTACTGCCTAGCAGATCTTCGAGACGTAATTTTTCTTCCGACATTTTTTACCTTATTTTTTTTGCTAATAATTACAAAATTCATACCAACAATTTAATAAGAAATAAGATAAATTTGTTATTTTATTTACAGATATTTTATTAAATCTAAAAAAAATGAATCAAATATGAGAATACAAGCCGATTTATTATGAAACCCGAAGAGATTTTAAATGAATTTTTCGGTTACAAAAATTTCAGACCAGGGCAAAAAGAAATTATCGACTCAATTCTCGAAGGAAGGAATACGCTGGCAATAATGCCTACAGGCAGCGGCAAATCAATTTGCTATCAAATACCAGCCCTTGCCTCCGATTCACTTTCAATCGTAATATCACCTCTTATTTCATTGATGAAAGACCAGGTAGATGCGATCAATCTTAAAAAAGAAGTAGCAGCTTATATTAATAGCTCACTCGATGTCAAAGAAATTTATTCTATCTACCGCAATATTGATTCAGGCAAAATAAAACTGCTCTACGTTGCACCGGAAAAACTCGACAATAAAGAATTTATAGAAAAAATCAGAAGCGTAAAACCTGCCTATCTCTTTGTTGACGAAGCCCATTGCATAAGTGAATGGGGACACAATTTCAGACCAAGCTACAGAAAGATAAAAAATTTCGGAGAATATACCGACATTACAAAAATATCCGCCTTTACTGCAACAGCCACAGAAGATGTGCGTGAAGATATTGTAGCGCAATTAGGGATGAACAATCCGCGTGTTTTTGTCTACGGATTTGAAAGGTCTAATTTGCATCTGCATGTTATAAAAACTCTCAGAAAAAAAGAAACCATTCTTAAATTACTCGAAAAAAATGAGTTGCCTGCAATTGTTTACACGGCAACACGTCGATATTCCGAGGAACTGGCAAAATTTCTGACAGACAATGGAATTACTTCTTCTTACTATCATGCGGGGTTAACAACAGAATTGAGAAAAATCATTCAGGATGACTTTATTGAAGGCAGAACGAAAATAATAATTGCCACAAATGCTTTTGGTATGGGCATCGATAAAAGTGACATTAGAACAATTATACATTATAATATTCCCGGCAATCTCGAAAATTATTACCAGGAAATCGGACGGGCTGGCAGAGATGGCAGACCTTCAAATATTTTTTTATTATACGACGAAGAAGATATTAATATTCAGGAATATTTTATAAATAATTCTTTTCCTAACCGAAGTCAAGTCGAGTTCGTCTACAATACAATTTGCGATCACCATCGAATTGCTTTAAATACATTCCCCGATAAACCTATACTCCTCGAGCCAGCATTAATCGCTTTTCTTGAAAAGCATAAAATTAACAAAGCTTTACTCGAGTCTTCTTTAAAAATTCTGGAAAAATCCGGCTATCTCAAGCAGGACAAAAGCAACTCGAGCAAATATTATGCGTTTTTTTACTATCCGTATGAAAGAATTGAAAGCTTCGCAAATCGACTTGAAAACAATGAGCTTAAGGACCTTTTATTTTTGCTGGTAAAACTTTATAGAGAAAAAATTTTCATTCGCAAAACAGAAATTAACATAAAAAAGTTATCGGAAATCTTAGGCATTACAGAAAAAGAGATAGTAGAAAATCTCGAACTTTTTGATCGATCTGGTATAATAAATTTTACAAAACCCACACCACATGTCGAAATTAAATTTATTAAAGAAAGACTTAGAAATGAACTGCTTAACTTCGACTTTTCGGACAACGAACGCCTGATTAAACATCACAAAACAAAATTGCAACGAATGATCGATTTTGCACATACGAATGAATGTCGTATGAAATTCATACTGGATTACTTTGGAGAAAAAAATGAAAGTTACAGATGTGGCAAGTGTGATAATTGCACTAATGTTAAAATTGAATTATCCGATAACGATTATATTAAGGGACACATTTTAGATGTTCTACGTGAAGGCGGCGAACCACTGGAGATACAAACTCTTATAAAAATATTAATGGGCTCAGACCCGAACTATCGAAATTACACTTCGTACGCTGCCTGCACGCATTTTACACAATCGGAAATCGAGAACTCGATTACGGATTTGCAAAACGAAAATAAAATTGCTTGCAATAAAGGACTTGCAAAATTAAAAGCAGATAAGAAAAACAATCATTTCAAAGATTACGAATATCAATTTGTTCTCCTGAATAAATTGAAAGAAATCCGAAAAGAAGCTGCCAGGAAATTCAATCAGCCCACATACATGATTTGTCCTGATGACGTTTTGATTGAAATATCCCGCCGAAAACCGTCGACTTACACGGAATTGATGTCGATACGCGGATTTACAAAATATATGTACAACAAATTAGGCGAAGAAATACTCTCTGTAATTAAAACTCTTGAAAAGGAGAATTCTTTAGAAAAAAAACTGTCCGACAGAAATCTGCCCCAAAATTTCAGGAAAATTTATGAATTCGTTCAAAAAAGATATTCCTTAAAGGATATGTCATCGATGACTGGCTTGCCAGAATCCGTAATTTCACTCCAGATCGAAACGCTAATAAGCATACTGCCGGAATTGGAAACCGATTATCTCTTCGACAAAGGAGAACTCGAAATAATTAACAAAAAGATCGACGAGGGAATACGAGATTTAACACAGCTTTATAAAATTTTCGATGGTAAGATCAGTTACTCAAAATTACGAATTGCATTAGTTAGAAAGAGCTTCAGTTAATATTACCTTCATTTTTCAATTGGTCTAAATACTTCTCGGATAAATTAAAAAAATGTTCCCATTTTTCTTTATCTTCCCCCAGGCTTTTCAAATAATCTTCAAACTGTTTTTCGGGGATATCATACTTTTTGAAAACATTTTCTTTAAGGACTTTAGAGGAATCGGATTCTGTGCCGTATTTTTCATTAATAATCAATATATGAACATACACTTCGGCAACTTTCTGGTCTTCTGCCAGGTTACTTTGTTTGCATCCGTAAAACAATACCGCAGAAAAAAATAACGCCAGCAGTAAAATTTTATTTTCTTTTACTGGCTTCAAAAAGAATTCTCTTCTCACGTTCCGTCAAGTTCTGATATCCGCTTTGACTTATTTTATCAAGAATTCTATCGATCTCTTCCTGAGTAATTTCTTCTTTATCGGAATCGAGTTCGTAGAACTCCGCTTCTTCAATGTCAGTTTCTCTAAATTTACGTGGTTTTCTGAATTTAGTCGTACTTCCAAATTTTCTATTATGCTTGAATAAATTAAACAGATTATCAAATCTAAAATTGTAATTCCTGTCGAGTATAACGAAAAGGAATCCGGTCACTGCACCTCCGATATGAGCCAGATGAGCCACTATTGTAGGTTCGTTGACAGATACAAATTCAAATAAGAACAGAATTGCTATCAAATATTTCGCTTTAATAGGAATAAGAAAATAAAATAAAATATATCTATCTGGGAAAAACATTGCAAAGGCAATCATTACGCCGAATACTGCACCTGAAGCGCCGATTGTTGGAGCCAGTACTGAACCCAATAACGGCGACAAAAAAATCTGGAACAAACCCGCACCAATTCCGCATGCCAGATAAAAAATTAAGAATTTTCTTGGACCCATAATATTTGCTATTTCCATACCAAACATCCAGAGCATAAACATATTAAATAGAATGTGGGTAAAACTGCCGTGCATAAATTGATAGGTTATAAATTGCCATATCTGAAAATTATAAGGCTCACCCAGCTGGTCAACTCCCCAAATTGGATTCAACGCAAAATATCTGTTCAGGTAGTACCAACCGGGAATACCGCCTAGTGTAAAATTCTCGAATATCAATTGAATTAAGAAAACTACAATATTAATAATCAGTAAATTTTTTATGACTTTCGGAAAGAAAGAAAAACCTCCGAAACCCGATGGTCGGTAATAATCTCGTGAATCAAGTCCCATTTATTCATCACTCTTTTTTATGTACGAAAATAATTTATTTTTATGAGAAATGCCTAATGCTGAGGGATTTAAATTGAGGCTGACTCAGAGATTATGAGTCAGCCTTGTTGGAACAATTAATTATCGTCATTCAATGCAGCGACGCCGGGCAACACTTTGCCTTCCAGAAATTCCAATGAAGCGCCGCCACCTGTAGAAACGTGTGATACTTTATCTTCCAGATTGGCTTTTTTAATAGCAGCAGCCGAGTCGCCACCTCCGATTATGGTTTTAGCACCTTTTGAAGTAGTTTCTGCAAGCGCCTCGGCAATTGCAAATGTCCCCTTTGCAAAATTATCGAACTCAAAAACTCCAAGCGGTCCATTCCATATAATTGTTTTGCTTTCTAATATAACTTTCCTGAAAGCTTCGATTGTTTTAGGTCCAATATCGAGTCCCATTTTGTCTGTCGGGATTTTATCGGAATCGACGACTTCGTAAGGAGCGTCGTTATTAAATTCCGGAACAACTACATTATCTTTGGGCAGCAATACATTCTTGCGTGATGTTTTGAATTTTTCGAGCATCTCTCTGGCAAGTTCAATTTTTTCTTCCTCGAGCAGCGATTTGCCAATTTCATAACCCATGGCTTTGTAAAACGTATAAGCCATTCCTCCGCCGATTAAAAGGTTGTCAACTTTCGGCAGAAGATTTTCGATGACGTCAATCTTACCCGAGATTTTAGAACCACCAAGTATAGCAGTAAATGGACGCACGGGATTGGCAATAGCATCCCCGAGATAGTCCAATTCTTTTTGCATTAAATATCCGGCAGCGCAAATATCGATATAATTTGTTACACCCTCCGTTGAAGCATGAGCGCGATGCGCACTTCCGAATGCATCGTTAATATAAACGTCGCCCAGGCTAGCCAACTGCTTTGCAAACTCAGAGTCGTTTTTTTCTTCTTCGGCGTGGAAACGCAAATTCTCCAGCAATAAAACTTCACCTTCCTTTAAAGAATCTGCCATTGCTTTAACTTCAGCTCCAATGCAATCGGGGGCAAATTTAACTTCATTACCGAGCAGTTCGCTCAAACGGATTGCAACCGGTTTTAATGAATATTTAGGATTTGGACTGCCCTTTGGTCTGCCGAGGTGACTCATTAAAATTGCCTTTCCACCTTCGGAAATTATTTTTTTAATTGTCGGTAATGCTGCTCTAATCCTTAAATCGTCTGTTATATTCATGTTCTCATCATAAGGCACATTGAAGTCTACACGAACCAGTACTCTTTTCCCTTTGAGTTCTACTTTGTCAATAGTTAATTTTTTCATTTTTCCTCCAATCGATTTACTTGATTCGATATAAAAAAGACGCAGAGCGGTTTTTAGCCGTCAACTGCGTCCTCTCTTAAAGTTAATCGAAATTATTTAATCATTTTAATGAGTAAATCTACTACTCTACTCGAATAACCCCATTCGTTATCGTACCAGGAAATAACTTTGAAGAATCTCTTTTCGCCAGGCAAATTGTTCTGCAGAGTTGCCAGCGAATCATAAATCGACGAACGATCGTCGTGAATGAAGTCGGTCGATACAACTTCTTCGTTGGAATAACCGAGAATACCTTTGAGGTATGTTTCGGAAGCCTTTTTCATCAGCTGATCAATTTCTTCGATTGAAGTATCTCTTTCAGCACGGAATGTAAGGTCGACAACGGAAACGTCTGCTGTAGGTACACGGAAGGACATACCGGTTAATTTACCCTTTGTCGATGGTAATACCTGTCCCACTGCTTTAGCAGCTCCGGTTGTAGAAGGAATAATATTAATTGCAGCAGCTCTACCGCCTCTCCAGTCTTTTTTCGAAGGACCGTCGACAGTTTTTTGAGTGGCTGTATATGAGTGAATTGTAGTCATCAATCCTGTTTCGATACCAATTCCTTCTTTTAACAATACATGGACAATTGGGGCCAGGCAATTTGTTGTGCACGAAGCATTCGATACGATGATATCTTTTTGGGGGTCGTATGAATCGTCGTTAACGCCCATAACGATTGTTTTTATATCGCCCTTTGCGGGAGCTGTAATTAAAACTTTTTTGGCACCGGCATCGATATGCCCTTTAGCTTTATCGGAACTTGTAAACAGACCGGTCGATTCAATGACAACATCAACTCCCAGATTTTTCCAGGGCAATTGGGAGGGCTCTTTCTGAGCCATAATGCATTTGATTTTATGTCCGTTTACTATTAGCACATCGTCGGCTTCAAGCGAAGGGTCGCTCTTTTCACTTCCGAGAGTACCTTTGAACTTTCCGTGAATGGAATCATATTTTAGTTGATATGCAAAATATTTTGCGTCGGTGCTGATATCTACAACTGCAACAACGTCTACCTCTTTACCGAGGTAGCCTTTTTCGGCAATTACGTTTAGTACTAATCTGCCGATTCTTCCGAATCCGTTAATTCCTACTTTTACTGCCATGATTTTTCCTCCATTTACGAATATGTAAATAAAATTCGGACTCAAATATAGATAATTATCTCCCCTTTTTCAATTTAACAATATTAAAATTCTGTAATTTTTTAATAGTATTTTTATATTAACCGTTTTAGTTAAACTCTTCCGTCGATTCAATCTAATTAATTTAGGAGAACGTGGCAATTTATTTAAATATGATGACCTGTATTTAATCCCTTGATTTAATATTTACTTTGTTTTTTACGTCCAAGAAATTTACTTGTCAAATGGTTTATAAAAAGTTATTTTTATGCAATAATTCTTAAATTAACTTCAGGAAGGGCTATGGAGTCGGGAAGTTTCCTAAAATATGTACCGATTTTTTCGAATTTACCCGATGTAACGTTAAAAAGTATTGAGAACTCGGGTACACGTAAGGTCTATTCCAACAATGAGGTAATCTTGAAAGAAGACGAATCTGGTACAGCCCTTTTTATTATGCTCAAAGGGAAAGTAAAAGTATCACGTACGAGCGAGGACGGCAAAGAAGTTATTTTAACGATTCTCTCTGACAACGATTTTTTTGGAGAGATGGCAATACTCGACGGGAAGACAAGGTCTGCCACTGTTACGGCAATTGAAGAATCAGAAATTTTCATAATACAGAGGACCGAATTTATCGAGCTGCTAAAAACACATCACGAAGTTGCTCTGGCGCTACTCGAAGAACTTACGAGCCGACTCAGAGCAGCCGATGTAAAAATAAAAGCGCTTTCTCTCAAAGACGCCGAAGGAAAAGTTGCCACTGTTTTACTTGAATTAGCAGAAAGTATCGGTAAAATAAAACACGGAAAAGTAGAACTCGAAAAATTACCGGTTCAGCAGGATATCGCAAATATGGCAGGCACTTCCAGAGAAACAATATCGAGGACACTTCATTCATTCGCCAAAAAGGGTCTGATTGAAATTGATGGACCCAATATCAGAATTGTAGATTACGAAAAATTCAAGGAACTCTACGGCTGAGATGATCGACTTGCATGTTCATACCACCTACTCCGACGGTGCTTATTCTCCTGCGGAAATTGTTCAGATGGCTTACGAAAAAGGTCTGCGCACAATAAGCATAACCGACCACGATACAATCGATGGAATAGAAGAAGCAATTGCATGCGGAAAGGACCTGGGCATTGAAGTAATCCCAGGTTTAGAAATCAGCACCGACATCGATAATGTGGAAGTCCATTTACTGGCATATTTTATCGACTATAAAAACAAAGAGCTACAAAAATTCCTCACTTTTTTTAAGGAAGAACGTTACCACAGGGCAAAAAGGATTGTTGAAAAACTGAGAAGTCTTGGTATGAACATTACAATTGACGATGTAATTGAGAGAGCTAAAAATTCCGCTATCGGCAGACCTCACATTGCTTATACACTGGTTGACCTTGGCATCATTGACAATTACTTCGAAGCATTCGAAAAATATATCGGCGACAGAGGACCGGCATACGAAAGGAAAATTCATTTTTCTCCTCAAAGCGCTTTAAAGCTAATCGAAGACGCCGGCGGACTTTCGTTTATAGCCCATCCAGGCTTCATCAAAGAATCAATTTTAGTAAATATTATAGAAGCGGGACTCGATGGAATCGAAGTAATCCATCCGAGCCATAACGAAAATCAGATTGCTTTCTACAAGGGAATCGTAAATCAATATTGTCTTCTCGAAAGTGGAGGTTCCGATTTCCATGGAGGCAAAAAAAATGACGAAGAAAATTTAGGCAAATATAACTTAGCTCCAAATCATCTCGAGGCAATGAGAAATATGCTCCATAGAGATACCGCCTGATCTCTAAACCACTTTTTTCACTCCTTAATATCTTACTGAAATGAAATTATTTGATTTAAATATTATCTTTTACTACCAATTATTATAACTTGCGGTGATATATGGTCAAACGTACTCAAAGCATTTTATTATTAGTAGTATTAGTTGTCTATGCAAATATTAATGCTCAGAACATATTGAATTGGGAAGTCTATTCAAATATGGATAATGTTGTTGATCTAATGACCTCTGATAAAGGGATATGGGTTGCTACTTCAGGCGGAGCTTACTTTTACAATCCTGAAGATTCATCGTTTGTCATTATAAACAAAGCGGATAACATCAACAGCCAGAATTTCACATCGCTATTTATTGATCGCGATAATAAAATTTGGCTTGGCACCGCCGAGGGTTTTGTCATTTTTTACGACATTGAAAGCGGAGCATCCAAAAATATCCTGGATATTTACAAATCCGACAAATCACAAAAAAGAATTAATAATCTCTATGCTAAAGGCGATACAATTTTTGTTGCCACATCTTTCGGCGTTGTATTGATTAATAAAAACAATTATTCACTCTACGATACATTTACAAAATTCGGAAATTTTTCTTCGGAAATTAATGTCAATGCAGTAATCAAAAATGAAAGAATTTTTACGGCTACCTCTTCTGGAATAGCCGTTCAAAAACCTGGTTCAACAAATCTGGTAGCACCAGAATCGTGGAATAATTATACATCATCTTCATCGGGTTCTTTTGGTACAATAAGAAAATTCGATATTTATTTCAACAAAGTAATTGCAGCCACAGATAACGGCATTTATCAGTACAACACGTCGTGGGACATTTTAACATTAGAAACCGTTCCTGTCGTCGACGTCTGCGTGGACAATTCAAAAATTTATGCCGCATCGAAAAATTCGCTCTACCTCTACGATGGTTCCGGAGTATCATTGATTTATAATAATAATTCTTTCGAATTTACGTCCGTTGCAGTTGATAACGGGAAAATTTATTTAGGTACTACATCCGGAGTAATAGAACTTACAAACGGAATTGAAAAAATAATCAAACCGGACAATCCGGAAAGCAATTCTTTTTTGAATATGGACGTAGATATTGAAGGCAACCTGTGGATAGCAACAGGTAAAGATGGTCAAGGAATTGGTGCTATGGTATTTGACGGCACTCATTGGAACGTGGTAAATTATCAGAAATTTCCGTCACTCCAGACAAACGATGTCTTCAGTGTGCGAGCTTCCAGAACTTCTGCCGCAGTTTATTTAGGCACGTGGGGAAAGGGGTTTGCAATTTATAAAGATGGCTCCTTAGAAGCTTTTAACGCTGGAAATAGTCCTCTTGCAGGCATTCCGGGTGACCCAAATTTTGTAGTAATAACAGATATAGAAGAAGATTCAAAAGGCAATGTCTGGTTGACAAATTTACAGAACACATTTCTGCAACAACTCTATGTTTTAACAACAGACCGCAATTGGTACACTTATTCGTACACAAAACCGCTCTTGTCTTCGAACGACCTGACATACGAACTGGAAATTGACCAGTTCGATACCAAATGGTTCCGCCTGTTTTCCGGGAGAATAGGACTTTATTATTATAACGAAAACGGCACTTTCTCAAATACTAACGACGACAGACAAGGTTATATTAGTCAGACAAACGGACTTCTTACTAATACAATTACTGCACTGAAAGTTGATAACAGAGGACAACTGTGGGTCGGTACAAGTCTCGGGATGAACATCATACCCGACCCTTCTAATCCGTCCGTACTAAATATCTCAATCCCTTCACTGAGAGGACTTTCTGTAACTTCGATAGATGTAGATGCTATCGACCAGAAATGGGTTGGCACAAATAAAGGATTGTTACAATTATCCTCCGACGGATTTGAAGTGATCAATTATTTTACATCGCTTAACAGTCCATTACCCGACGACATGATACGTTCAATTACTGTGGACAAAAAGAGAGGGATTGTTTATGCAGGTACAGATTATGGTCTTGTTAAAATAGAGACTACATTTTTACAGCCTTCTGAATCTTTGGGCGAAATTTTCGTTTATCCTTCTCCTTTTGTAATTGATAATTCTGCCGAAAACATTTTAGTTATCGATGGTTTAATCGAAGATTCTTACATTAAAATAATCGATATAAACAACCAATTGGTCAGAGACTTTAAAGCGCCGGGTGGAAGAATCGCCTACTGGGACGGAAAAGATAACGATGGCAATTACGTCTCTTCGGGAATTTATTTAATCATTGCATACGACAGAGAAGCCAGCAACGTAGCGGTTTCTAAAATAGCAGTAATTCGGAAATAAGATTTTTATGATCGACGTAATAAATTTATCTGTTCAATTTACAGGCGAAAATTTATTCGAAGATGTAAATCTTAAAATCAACAGAAACGATAAAATTGCTCTTGTCGGGTCAAACGGCAAGGGTAAATCAACTCTGTTGAAAATAATTTGCGGACAAGAGCTACCCGAGACGGGCAAAGTACTTATCCAGAAAGGGATAAGAATTGGTTATCTGCCACAGGAACTAATAAGTTTCAAAGGAAGAACACTTCTCGAGGAAGTAAAGTCCTCCATGCCTGATATTAAAGAACTCGAAGAAAAAGAAGCTTCGATTATTTCTCAACTGGAATCCACCGAAATACCCGAAGAAGAAAAAAGATTGCTGGTCGAGGAATTAGGAGAAATACACCATCGCAAGGAACAAAACGATTATTACTCGCTGCAGGCGCGTGCAGAGAAAGTTCTTACCGGTCTGGGTTTTAAGAATACCGATTTTGACCGTCGTACTGAAGAGTTTTCTGGCGGCTGGCAGATGCGAATTCAACTGGCTAAAATTCTATTGGGAGAAAACGATTTAATTCTACTGGACGAACCCACAAACCAACTCGATATCGGCACTTTAATGTGGCTCGAAAACTTCCTTAATAGTTACCGTGGGTCCTTAATAATTGTATCGCACGACAGACATTTTATTAATAACGTAACAAATAAAACTCTCGAAATTTTCAATAGAAATATCAATTTTTTCCCGGGTACTTATGAACAGTATCTAAGGTTCCGTAAAGAAAGAGAGAAACAATTAAAAGAAGCGGAAAAAAATCTCGAGAAGAAGATTAAAGAAACCGAAAGGTTCATTGAGAGATTCAGATATAAAGCCACAAAAGCACGTCAGGTTCAAAGCCGCATCAAGCAACTGGAAAAAATCGAAAGAATTGAAATCGAAGAAGACGAAAAGCAAATTAACTTTCGCATTCCAGAAGTGAAACTAAGTGGAGCTGTTCCCGTTGAATTAAAAAAAATTTTCAAATCATACGGAGACATAAGCGTCCTCGAAAATATCGATATCAAAATAGAGAGAGGCGGAAAAATTGCCATAATCGGTCCTAATGGTGCCGGTAAAACTACTCTTGCAAAAATAATTGCAAAGAAAATCTTACCTTCAGCAGGCGAAGTATTATATGGACATAATACTTTAGTTTCGTACTACGAACAGGAAGTGACAGAATCCTTAAATGGCGAAGACGACCTTATTGATTCATTGCAGTCAGTTAACGACATACTCACTCCTGGACAACTGAGGTCGTTGCTCGGGTCGTTTCTTTTTACAGGTGATTCGATATTTAAAAAAGTTAAAGTTCTTTCGGGAGGGGAAAAAAGTAGACTTGCTTTAGCGCGGCTTCTGCTTACAAAAAGCAATCTAATAATTCTGGACGAGCCAACAAACCATCTCGATTATTCATCAAAAGAAGTTCTGCAAAACGCTCTTATTGATTTCAACGGTACTCTTATCATAGTTTCGCACGACATCGATTTTCTCAAACCAATAGTTAACAAAGTTTATGAATTGAGAGATAAATCACTTAAAGTTCACTACGGTGGTATAGAGTATTATTTATCGAGAAGAGAAGAAGAAAGAACCATTGAAGAATCTGTAAAACAGATTCAATCCCATAAATCAATACGGAAAGAAAATAAAAGAAAAGAAGCTGAGCTACGACAGCAAAAATATAATGAGACCAAAGAACTGAAAGAAAGGCTCAATTACTGCGAAAAAAGAATAAATGAACTGGAAAAAAGCAAACTTGAATTGGAAAAAGAACTTGCCGATCCCGAAATATTTAACAGTCCCATAATGTTAAAAGAAAAAAACATCAGCTATAACAATATCAAAAAAGAACTCGACTTGATTTTTGACGAATGGACTGAATTGTTTGCGCGGCTCGAATCGATTGAAGAAAAATATAAAGAACAACTCAGTTAAATTTTTTCATAAATTCTTCAGTTAAAGCAATACCACCGTAGATTGCTGCATCGTCGCCGAGTTTTGTTGCTTTGATTTCGACAACTTTTCCGGGAGACTGTAATACGCTGTTGTAAAACGAAGCCTTGACTATTGGAAGCCAGAAGTCTTCCATTGCTTCCACTACTCCACCTCCAAGGACAATCGTATCGAAGTTTAGAAGAGTTGTAAGACTACCGAGGACTGTACCCGTAACAGTTGCAGCTCTGGATAAAACTTTCACTGTCAATTTATCCTGTTTTTTTAACGCTTCCAGCAGCATTTTACTTTTTAATTTTTTGCCGGTTTCGACATGACTTTTTAGAATGGAGTTTTTTCCTCTCCGAATTTCTTTGATAATTGTTTCTTCGATTGCCGTTCTGCTGGCGGTTTTTTCAAAAGTTCTTCTTCTCGGCTTGGTCGCAAGTGTACCTTTTTTGTCCACCAGCATATGTCCAATTTCGCCTGCATAGAAACTTGAGCCTCTATAAATTTTACCGTCGAAGAACAAAGCGCCTCCTATCCCCGTTCCAATAAAAACCACTAGCATATTCTTTATTTTATCGTGGAACTCAAATTTTTTAATTCCGAGGCCTGCTAAATTGACATCATTTTCAACTAAAATGGGAAGAGAGGTTCTTGATGAGAGCGCATCTTTTATATTAAAATTATTGATTCCAAGATTGGGTGCTGTATCGATTATACCGGTAAAAGGATTCACGGTACCTGGTACGCCCAGTGCGACAGCTTTAATATTTTTTTCCGATAGTTTATTATCTCTTATAATTGCAGCGATAGAGCTCGAAATTGCATCAACCAGCCCATCGGCTCCTTTATTCAGTGTAGTCGGAATTTTAATACGCGATATGATATTATTTTCTTTATCGATCAATGCGGTCAGAATTTTTGTACCACCAAGGTCTACGGATATAATAAATTCTTGCGGCATGAAAATCTCCCTTTTCTATTTATCGATTTTAGTCTAATGGATTTTTTATTATTTTGATATCGTAAATCTGCATCTTATTTCTTCGACAAATATAAAATATTTTTCATTAAGTCTGAGGTTTTAATGTACATAAATTATTCTGACATACCCGGCAATCCGAATTTATTTCTCGACTATCTTTATGAATTCGAAAACGTACAAAAATTTTATAGTAAAAATTTTCGTAATGAACAAGATTATGTTAATCACTTTAACTCTATTCTATCTCACGAACGCCCTCACAGAGAAAAATTAACCTCGATAATAAAAGAGCAGTACAGAAACATCCGTGCATCGAAATTAACGCTTTCCAACATCGAAGAATTAAATTCCCAGAATACAATAGCGGTTGTTACCGGACAGCAGTTAGGAATATTTGGGGGACCTCTTTACACGTTTTATAAGACGATTACAGCTATCAAACTGGCAATTTACTTAAATGATAAATACGACAACTTTAATTTTGTGCCCGTTTTCTGGCTCGAAGCTGACGACCACGATTTCGATGAAGTAAGGAAAATAAATATACTCGACAGAGATAATTCACTTAAAACTCTCGTCTACAGCGATGGACTGGATGAAAACATTAACAGAGGCAGCGTTGGCAATATCAAATTCAGCCACAATCTCAGGGAAGTACTGGACGAATTATCTGCATCCCTCCGTGAATCTGAATTCAAAATGACATTGATGGATTTGCTAAAATCCTTTTATCAACCTGATACAACCTTTCTTGATAGTTTTAAAAATTTATTCGTACGATTATTTGATGAATACGGATTGATTGTTTTCAATCCTTCAGACCCTGAAGTAAAAAAAATATTAACGCCTGTATTCAGAAAAGAGCTGAACAACTATAAGGAACACACACTTTCTTTGGTGGAACGCAGTGCAGAGCTGGAAGAAATTTACCACGCTCAGGTAAAAGTAAAACCGGTAAATCTTTTTTACCTCGATGAAAATGAAAGACTCTCTATAGAACCACTTGAGGAAGGTTTCAGATTAAAAGGCAGAAGGAAAAAATTTTCCTACGACGACATGGTCTCTCAATTAGAATTTGCTCCCGAGAGGTTCAGCCCTAATGTTTTATTGAGACCAATTTGCCAGGATTATCTTTTACCCACAGGCTTTTATGTTGCAGGACCTGCCGAAATTAGTTATTTCGCTCAACTGACACCGCTCTACAAATTTTTCGACATCAATATGCCATATATTTATCCGAGAGCATCGGCAACAATTCTGGAAAATAATATTGGATCTTTGTTGAATAAATACCAGTTGAAAATTGAAGAGGTCTTCTGCCCGCAAGAAGATTTAATCGAAAAGATAATTGCTCGCACCAGCGATAATAATATCGATTCCGTCTTTGAGGATATCCAGGATAAAATTAACGCTGTATTAAACGAACTCGGTAACTTTTTGAGTAAAATAGAAAAAACTATGCCCGAATTGACGGAAAAGACGAGCACAAGAATTAACGAAAGTCTTAAGCTTTTGAAAAACAAAGCCATCGACGCCGAAAAGCGAAAGCATGAAGTAACGATTAGGCAACTTAAAAAGATACAAAACGTTCTGTATCCCAATGAAAATCTCCAGGAAAGGGAACTGAATTTCGCTTACTTTGCAAATAAGTACGGACTTGATATACTCAGATGGATATATAACGAATTGTCAATTAACAAATTCGAGCATCAAATACTCGAGCTGTAATTATTTAGCAATCTCGTTTAATTGTTTCAAAAAATCGGGATTTGAAATTGCGACCGATTCAAATTCATTTATACTGCCTCCCTGTTTAAGAACCATCGATAGAACAGCTAATGCCATTGCAATACGATGGTCACCGTAACTTTCAAAAACTAGATCGTTGTTCTTTATATTTCCGCTTACCTCAAATCCATCTTCGAATTCTTCAACATAAAGTCCTAACTTTTTATAATTGTTACAAAGAGCTGCAATGCGGTCGGATTCTTTATAACGTAATTCTTTGGCATGGTTTATTCTGAAGTTTCCCTCAGCAAAAATACCGGCTACGGAGAGAATCGGGATTTCATCTATTATATTTGGAATAATCTCTTTCGAAATTTCGGTATTTACAAGTTCGCTCGACAGAACACGGATGTCGCCCTTTTTTTCACCTCTTTCGAAAGATTCATTTTCAATTAAGATATTGGCGCCCATCATTTTCAAAACTGCAAGGATGCCTGTACGTGTTTCATTTAACGATACATTTCTAATTATAAGTTCCGAGTCTGCAATAAGGAGAGTCAAAACGATAAAGAAAGCCGCTGTGGAAATGTCTGATGGGACAGTCATTTCAAATGGAGCGGGATAATTTTTTGTCGAAGCATAAATCTTTTTCTTAGTACCGTCGAACTCGGTTTCCAGTCCTAGCATTATCTCGGTGTGATTGCGTGTGGGAACGGGCTCGTAAATTACCGTTATATCTTGTAAATGTAATGCAGCCAGAATGATTGCACTTTTAACCTGAGCGCTGGGTACATTCATCACATATTCGATTGCATGAAGACTGCCCGAAGGATAAATTGTAATCGGGAGTGTGCCTGTTTCGGATGCTTCAATTGTGGCTCCCATCTTATGCATCGGTTCAATAATTCTTTTCATCGGACGCTTGGATAATGAACTGTCGCCTGTGATAACAGATTTAAAATTCTGAGCAGCCAATATGCCGGTCAGCAATCGTGCTGTTGTACCTGAATTTCCTGCATACAATTCAGATGTGGGTTCTTTGAATTTTTTTAGCCCGACACCATTTATAACCAGCAATTCGTCTTTTTTTTCTATATCAACTCCCAGTTTGCCAAAGCATTCGATGGTGGAATTAACATCGGCAGAATTAGAGCAATTTTTTATCAACGATTTGCCTTCTGCCATAGAAGCAAACATTACGGCTCTGTGAGAAATCGATTTATCACCGGGCAAACGGAGTTCACCTTTAATCTTATTGACCTTATGAAATTTCTGGATCATTTTTCGCACCAATTATCGATAAGTTTATTAATTTCTTCTTCAGTAAGTTCGCTTTTACCATACATCCCTTTAATTTTTCTTTGTCTTTGAGATTCGTAGAGTGCAACTGCAGCCGCAACCGAAACATTCAAACTTTGAATCATTCCGTACATAGGGATATAAAAGAGCTCATCGGCTTTTTTTTTCATTTCCTCAGAAATTCCTCTGTGTTCATTAGCAAACACAAGTGCTATTTTCCCCGTTAAATCAAGGTCATACAAATTTCGGGCATTTTTATCGACAGCACTGGCAAGTACTTTGAAGCCTTCAGTATGCAGTGAATCAACTCCTTCAGTTACACTATTGAATTTTTCAGTTTCAATCCATTTTTTAGCCGAAGCAGAAGTAACTTTACTAATTTTAGGAAATTCTTCCACAGTATAAATGAGTGAAACTTTCGGAACACCTACTGCATCACACGTCCTGAAAATTGCGCTAACGTTATGTGGGTCGTGCACATTTTCAATTACGACTCTCAGTGAAAACTGCCTGTTCCTGATAGTATCCGATATTTTTTTAATTCTACTTTCGGTACGAAATTTTCTCATGAATCTTTGTTGAAAATTACTTTATAAACGATCTTATTGCCTTCTTTCCTTGCCCTATCAATTTTGAATTTAAAATCTGGTTTTAGCTGGAGGTAAAATCTTAGTAATTCGAGAGTTTTTTCAATTGCGTCATCTTCATTATGAGCCCAGCTTTCACAACCTTTCATAGAAGGAATTTCAGCGGTGTAGCCGTCGTCGGTTTTTAAAACAAGTAAATCTAAAACCATTAATAGCCGCCACTCTTATTCGATTCGCCTTTTACTATTTTGACGCTTGCGCTTGCGCCAATTCGATCGGCGCCGCTTTTAATCATCAGCATGGCATCTTCTGCTGTTCTGATACCTCCGGAAGCTTTCACACCGACTGAGGATCCAACGACATATTTCATCAAGGCAACGTCGCCTGCAGTTGCTCCGCCTTTGCTGAATCCTGTTGATGTTTTTACAAAATCTGCTTTGGCTTCTTTACTAATAATGCAGGCTTTAACTTTTTCTTCATCGGTCAGGAGAGCCGTTTCGATTATAACTTTGCATAGTGCGTTGTATTTTTTTGCTGCTAGCACAACCTGATTAATATCGTTAAATACATAATCATAATTACCCTCCTTAAGCATACCGACATTGATTACCATATCAATTTCCTGAGCGCCGTTTTTCAATGACTGTTCAGCTTCGAATCTTTTTACTTCTGTAGTTGTTGCTCCGAGCGGGAAACCGATAACAGTGCAAACTTTAACGTCCGAGCCCTGCAGCAGGTCTTTGCATAAAGAGACATAACACGGGTTAACGCATACAGACGCGAAATGATAAGTTCTGGCTTCCTCACATAATTTTTTTATGTCGTCGGATGTGGCTTCGGGTTTTAAGAGAGTATGGTCGATCATCCTGGCTATCGACTTATCCGAAATTTTGTCGCCAATTCCCATGCCAGCGGCAATTCGGTCGGCTCCGTTGTCGATAATATTTTTTACAGCCATCGGTTGATCGACTACATTACGTTCCCAGCCTTCGCACGTACCGCCTTTGCAATAAAATTCCTGTAACGATTTTTCTACGAGTACTTGTGAAATTATTTTGTCGAGAAGATTCGATTCCATATTAATTACCCATGATCTTTTGGTATGCTTCGAATGTATTACGCAAAAGCATTGCACGCGTCATCAATCCAACTCCACCTGGAACAGGCGTAATATAAGAAGCTTTATCGAATACTTCTTCAAAGTCCACATCTCCGACGAGTCGGTATCCGGTTTTTGTAGCACTATCTTCAATTCTATTAATGCCTACATCGACTACAACTACACCTTCTTTCACCATAGCAGCTTTAATGTATTTCGGTTTTCCGATGGCGGCAATCAGAATATCAGCTTCTTTAGTAAATCGCGACAGATCAACTGCTGCCGAATGACACACGGTGACAATTGAATTAGCCCCTTCTTTTTTCTGCAACATCATGTTTGCTATTGGTTTACCTACAATATTGCTTCTTCCTACCACAACGACATGCTTACCGTGCGTTTCGATCTGATAACGTCTTAGTATCTCCATAATTCCGTAAGGTGTACACGGATAGAAAGTGTTTTTCCCTATAACAAGATTTCCAACGTTCTGCGGATGGAATCCGTCCACATCCTTCGAAGGGACAATAGCTTCGATTACACGATTCTCGTTGATATGTTCAGGTAAAGGTAACTGGACAAGAATTCCGTGATATTCGGGATCATTGTTATATTTTGCTATTAAATCAAGCAATTCTTCTTCGGTTGTATTTTGAGGCAATGCTTCGACTTTCGATTTAATGCCAATCTCTTCGCAATCCTTGCTTTTCGAGGAGACATAAACTTTCGATGCAGGATTTTCGCCCACTAAAATGGCAACCAGTCCTGGAACGGGTTTCCCTTCAGATTTCAGTTTTTGAATACTTTCTTTGAGTTCGGCTTTGATTTCAGAAGCTATTTTTTTACCATCTAATATAACAGCCATTTAATAATTCTCAATTAATTTAAAATCTTATACGAAAATTATTCATTTCATCTCAAAGAGAAAAATAATAAGCAGGTAAAAGATAATTCAGTTTGCCGGCGCCATTTTGTTAAATTCAGGAATCAGGATCCTCTCTATCTCAACCGTCTTGCCTGTAATTGTAT
Source organism: Melioribacter roseus (assembly GCA_020722005.1). Classification (GTDB taxonomy): domain Bacteria; phylum Bacteroidota; class Ignavibacteria; order Ignavibacteriales; family Melioribacteraceae; genus Melioribacter; species Melioribacter roseus_A. The sequence continues at coordinate 126,879 of DYLP01000001.1, read as the reverse complement.
CTATCTTTAAAAATAGTCCACACAGATGCACATTTTCTTTTGCCACCTGATATTTCTGAGGAGTTTGATAAAGGAAACGATTAATAGCAGCTTCGGTTTTCATACCGATTACAGAATCGTACGGACCTGTCATTCCGCAATCGGTAATATAACCTGTTCCGTTCGGAAAAATTCTTTCGTCAGCAGTTTGAATATGCGTGTGCGTACCGACCAAAGCAGATACTTTACCATCAAGAAAATTTACCATTGCAAGTTTCTCGGCAGTAGCTTCGGCATGAAAATCGACGACAATTACTTTTGTAGTACCTTCAAGTTTTGAAAGCACCCATTCGCTGGTTCTAAAGGGACAATCGATAGGAGCCATAAACGCTCTGCCTTGCAAATTAATAACGGCTACTTTCCCTTTCTTAGTTTCAGCCACGTAATAACCGTTTCCGTAAGTTCCTTTCGGATAGTTAAGAGGCCTCAGGACACGATTTTCTTGACGTAAATATTCCTGTGACTGATGTTTATCCCACGTGTGATTTCCGCCTGTTATTACATCAACACCAAGGTCAAAAAGTACCCTGGCTTCCTTTTCGGTACACCCTTTGCCGTCAGAAGCATTTTCTCCGTTTACAATTGTAAGGTCGGCTCTGTATTTTTTTTGAAGTCCGGGCAGCCACATCTGGACTATATCGAGTCCCGGTTGGCCGACAATATCCCCTATAAACAATATATTAATATTCATAACTTTCTTTTTTAATTTAAATTGTACTTAAGGTAACAAGTATAAAGAATTGTTCATTTATAACCAATTACTTTTTTATGAAATAGCAGAGCTAAAGTAAATTGCGAATTAACCGTTCTCCTGTATGATTCAACTAAACGATAATTTAAAATTTATAAACATCATAGTAATATGAATTTTCTCTATGTATTTTAGTTATGTAAATTATCGAAGTATTATTTGACGAAACATGGAATTGACGGAAATAAAACTTGACAAAGCAGAATACTGTGTATTTGATTTCGAGACTACTGGAATATCGGCACGGAACGAAAGAGCAATTGAAATCGGTATTGTAAAGATAAGGAACAAAAAAATAATTGATACATTTTCTTCATACATTAATCCAGGCAGACAAATACCGCCCGTTATAACTCAATTAACCGGAATAACTGATGAAGACGTGTCAAATGCGCCGTACTTTGAAGATATTTATAACAACATTATAGAATTCTTCGGAGATTCAATATTGGTAGCTCACAATCTTAAGTTCGACTATTCATTTTTGAAATATGAATGCTTAAAAACTGGACTTGAATTGCCTGAAAATCCAGCCATTTGTACATTGGAATTGGCAAAGCGTATCTATCCTGAACTACCGAGTAAAGCTTTAGGAAGTTTAACGCGGCATTTAAAAATTCGTCACAGGCATGTTCATACTGGATTGGGCGATGCCATGGCAACGGCTAGAATATTAATTAAAATGTTCGACCGGCTTATAGAAGAGCACCATGTTGAAACAATATCGGAGCTGATACGCTTCCAGAGACTTGCCACCGCCAAATCTTACAGATTAATAAAAAAAAGCCTTGCCGAGGATTACATTAAAATTCCTGAAACTCCCGGCATCTATTTTTTCAAAGACAAACAGGACGACGTTCTTTATATCGGGAAAGCCAAATCTCTTAAAAAAAGATTGTCCAATTATTTTGTAAGTAATGCGCCGCGTAAAACAAAAAAAATTGTTACAAAAGCCGACAAAATCGATTTCCTGCGTACAAATACTGAGCTAACTGCATTATTAGCAGAAGCCGAACTGATAAAGAAGCACAAACCAGCTTATAATAAATTATTGAAAAAATATTCCCAAAATTATTTTATAAGAGTTTCCTCGCAGGAGAGCTTTCCTGTTGTTGAAGTAACTTCAAAATTCGATTTCGATGGAAATGATTATTACGGACCCTATCCAAATCGTGATATTGCAGGATTATTAAAAGAAATAATCGACAAGACTTTCAGACTAAGAGAATGCAAGGGAAAAGAATTTTCCAAAAAAAGGAAATGCTATCTATTCGACATTAAGAGATGCACTGCGCCTTGTATCAATGAGGACCTCAACGAATATGGCAAGGAACTGGAACTTGTACACGAGTTTTTGAGAGGAAAGAATCAGTCTGCTCTCGACAGGTTATTGCAAAAGATGAAAGCACTGAGCAAAGAAAAAAAATTCGAAGAAGCCGCTGAAATTCGCGATGTAATTAATCTAATTTTCAAACAATTGCAAAAAGCCTCAATTCTAAATGAACCGGTCAACAAAGCAAAAGCACTGATAGAAATAGCAGGCATGGGAAAAAACGACTATTTACTTTTACTCGAAGGGAAACTTGTGATACGGAATTTCATTTCTGAATCTGACAAATATTTTGACGTAATTTTAAAAGACTATTTTGACGGTACTGTTGAGCTGTTCAGGGAAATAAAAGAAAAAGACCTCGAAAGGCTGAAAATCACTTTGAACTGGCTTATAAAAAACAGAGGGAAAATTAAGATTCACGATCTAAGCCAGATTAATTCGTATAAAGAATTAGCTTCTAAATTATTTTTCCCCGTGCACGATAGTTAAATCTTATTTAAAACGTAAAAACGTAACGTTAAAATTTCTAAAAAACTGACCCTGAATAACCAATCTTGACGAGAAATTATTTGAATCAATCCTTTATACCGACGATGAGGATAGATTAATTTAATTTGCAACAAATCTTGCAATTAAAATTCTCACCACATAGGCTGTAAACAGTATCAAAAAGCTATAAACCAGAATTGCCTTAATTGATTCGGATGTAATTACAATGGTGGACATATACCCCCTCCACCCGCATTGACGGCAACGGTAAATTTTATAATAGGTTATTTTTTTAATGATCTGTTCAATCATATTTCTGGCTCTTGAGCGATGCAGTGTAAACTCAGCATGACATTTTGGACATCTGGAATACTGAGGGTCTTTTCTGATAAAAATTTTGTAATGCTTCAAATCTACCCCCTTTTATCCGAGATTTAATGAAAACAATAGCCCTATTGAAATGCTGAGAACCAATATAAGAACTACAACAATTGTAATAAAGAAAAATTTTGTGTCTTTTATTTTATAAAAATAATAACATGAAAAGAAAACCCTCATAATTGGAGTTATAATCAGCACCATCGTACCAAGATAGAAAAACGGTGCAGGCTCCAGTGCAATTAATCTCGTTAGAAAATCTTTAATGGAAACAATGGTAGCAACTGAGAAGAAATCATTGGCATCACCTTTTATAACGACAAGAATAATTCCGCAAAGATAAAAGAAAACGGTAGTATAAATTCCGGTGGATAATACTCTCGATATATACTTATTTAAATTCATACCGACTCACATCAAATTGAGTCCAACAGCCAGTCCGCGTATTATCATTCTTACAGATAAGTACCCGGCTACAACAATAAAAAGAATTTTAATGTATTTTGTCTGAATACGATTCATCACAATGCTTCCGAGTGTAGCCCCTGTAATAGTGCCAAGCGCAACGGGAGCGACTATAAATGAGTTAACTGCACCGTTCAGGAAATACAAAACAGCGCTTGCTGCTGCAGTTACACCGATCATAAACTTACTCGTAGCAACTGCTACTTTCATTGGCACTTTCATATAACTATTCATAACAGATACTTTTACGATACCCCCACCAATACCCAGTAAACCCGACCCAATTCCCGCAAGCATGGATATAAATCCGCCCTTTATCGGATTCAATACTTTATATTCAACTGTTCTTTTTTCTGCGCGGTCATAAAATGTATCTTCGAAATCCACTAAAGATTTTTTAGATGGATTGTTATTATTATGATTAATTGTTTTTTCTTCTCTGTTCTTAAAAGAATAAAAATCCATAACGAAAACAAGCACTCCGAAAATTACGCTCAATATCCATCCGTGAAGTATAAGCGCCAGAAAAGCTCCAACAAGTGCGCCTGCAGTTGTAAATATTTCGAGAAACATCCCAAGTTTTAGATTTGTAATCTCCTGCTCGACGTACCTGTTTGCCCCGGCAATGGAAGTTGCAATAACTGAAATTAGGCTTGCAGAAATTGCATAATGGACAGGAATGTTAAAAACCAGAGTCAAAGCAGGGACTACAATTATTCCCCCTCCAATTCCCACAAGAGCCCCAAGTAGACCTGCGCCAATGGCTATCAGATACATAAGCAATAGTTCAATCAGCATAAGAGTTCAATAATTTTTTGTATAATTTATCGTTATTCAGAACGGACAACGCCGTGTTGAATTGTGCATCTTGCTTCAAAGATTCGATGATCCTTGCAACTCTTCCGTTGCTTCTTGCGCACAACTCTTCTCTAATCAATCCCACTATTTCACTCCTGTATTTTTCGATTTGCTCGTCTATTCTCGCGAGTTGATTTTTTTCTTCATTTTTCAAAACAGGTATAAGATTCTCTGAAAGATCTTCAGTTTTAGCCTTCGTTAATAGTTCTCTAATCAAACGCAACGAGGGAGATTCATATCTGTAATTAATGTTCGACAGATATTTCTTAAACTTATCGATAAGATATTTATCGGGCAACGATTCAAAATCGGTATTTACATTGTTGTTGAATAAATTAGTAGCGAAACGAAAGAACAACCCTTCAGCCAGCAAACTCTGGATAAGGTCGGATTTAGTTGAATTGTCCACCATCGAATCTGGCATTATTCCGCCACCTGAATAAACTTTTCTATTATTGTCAGTTTTGAAAATTACTCCGTTCTTTTCTTTTCTGTTTTCGAGAAGAATTTTTTCATCGCTATAGTTAATTCTTTGTATCGAGCGTCCACTTGGAGTGTAATAACGCGCAGTTGTAATTTTAAGGGAAGTATTAAAAGAGAGCGGAACAACAGTTTGAACCAGTCCTTTGCCAAAGGAGTTCTCACCAATTATAACTGCACGGTCGTGATCTTGAAGAGCTCCAGCAACAATTTCTGAAGCCGAAGCTGAACCTCGGTCGATCAGCACTGCCATTTTTACGTTGGGAGCAATTGGTTCTTCTTCTGAATAATATTTCTTGATTTGAGATGTGTCCCTTCCTTCGACTGAAACTACCAGCTCACCTTTTTTCAAGAATTTTTCGGAAACTTCGATTGCAGCATTTAACAATCCACCCGGATTACCTCTCAAATCGAGTACGATGCTTTTAATTTCTTTTTTTTCTCCGAGTTCGATTAGAGCTTTTTTAACTTCTTCACCGGCAGTGCGCGAAAAGCCACTTAGCTTCAAGTAAACATTATTTGAATTCTCCGGATAAAATCCATAGTAAGACAAATTTTTAACTTCGATATCTTCTCTTACCAGCTTGAATACTATAGGTTCAATTGAGCCTTCTCTAATTACCGTAACCGTAACGAGTGTTCCGGGTTCGCCTTTGAGCAGTTCGCTCAAAGTTTCATAATTATCTTTCGATACTTCTACCGAATCGATCTTAATAATAACATCTCCAATTCTCATTCCCTGTCGTTGTGCCGAATATCCTTCTATTAAATCAACAATAGTAATGTTATCGTTGCGCAGTCCAACAGTTGCTCCAATACCGCCGTAAGTACCTTTAGTAATAATGTCGATATCTTTTTGATGAATATCATCAATGAAGTTTGTGTACGGGTCGAGAGATTCGAGCATTCCTTCAATGCCTGCTTGCATTAATTTTTCTGGGTCAATTGGATCAACGTAGTTGAGAGAAAGTTCTTTATAGACGCGTCCGAATATATCGATGCTTTTATTTATTTTGAAGTAGATGTCGCCGTCACTGCGGAAAAATCCGCTAAACAAAAATGCAATTAACAAAACAAAGAATAACTGTCGTTTAGTCTTCATACTTCTACCCGAATATTCTTTTCAATTTCTTCAACGATTATTTTGTGTATCTCTTCGATTGAAAGTGTTCCGTCAATTTTTTTAACTCGCTTTTCTTTATTGGAAAGTTGAAGATAACCTTTTCTTACATTTTCATAAAATTCTCTTTGTGAAGTTTCAATTCTGTCGAGTTCGTGTTTTTTAACAACCGACATTCTTCTGAAAACTTCGTCGATAGGTAAATCGATAAAAAAAGTGAAATCCGGCACTGCTTTTCCAATAACAAAACTCTGCAATTTTTCAACAAAGGTGCGCGGCAGACCTCTACCATAGGATTGATAGGCAATTGTAGAATCGTGAAATCTATCCGATATTACCCAGATATTATTTTCGAGAGCCGGGAGAATTTTTTCTTTTACCAACTGAGCACGGCTTGCTGAAAAAAGCAATAACTCAGTTTCATCGCACATTCCGCTGTTCTTTTTATCGAGAAGAATGGAACGGATACTCTCGGATATTTCTGTGCCGCCGGGTTCTCTTATTACCAGTACTTTTTCTTTCTTATTTTCCAGATATTTTTTTAATAATTTAACCTGAGTTGACTTACCACAAAAGTCAAGTCCTTCGAAAGTAATGAACATAAAAATTATCTCTCTCTAATAATATATTTTAATTTAGACGGAGATGTACCAACTAGCTCCATATACTTCGGAATAATTACACGAGGAGCAATCATTTCTTCATTATCTTTGATTGCATCTCTGTAATCAGCAAATACAATGATGTTTTCTTTTGATAGTTGCCCGAGCTTATTAAGTCCGCCTCTCACTATCACACTAACTTTTACTGGAAATATCAACAACTCCTTGTCAGGTGGAGTATTGATAACCTTCACAGGAATTTCTTTTAATTCAAGCTCAATTATTTTTTCAACATCGACTTTAAAACTGCATTTATCTGTAGAGTAGTCAACTCCCTTTTTCAGAAGCAGCTTAACTTCTCCTTCTAAGGATTCATTTACATTATCAAATTTAATCGAGTCGGTTTTTACGGACTCGATCTTCCCCAGAATCGATTTAGGACCAGAGACTATAACAGAATCCGGTATAAAGTTTATTTCGGAGGCAAGCCCGAATCCAGGAGCGAAATTTAATATGAAATTTTTCTCAATAGGTACCTTTTTCGTTACTCGACCATCAATTCTCAGTCTTATTTCCGAAGGAACTATTTCGACTACCGAGACAGCAGAACCGATCCACGGATTGTTATCAAATTCATTTTTCAGATTTATCGTATACCTGCCTCTGTTTTTAGGAGATGTAATATAGAATTTATGTTCGCCACCCAGGCAGACTTTAGCCAGTTCCCATCCTTTGCCCTTTAGTCGTAAGTAAACGGATCCATCTGAAAGTAATACAGGTGCATATTCTTGTGAATGTTTTAAAAATTCTACTGAGGCGTTAATACCACAAACATAATCTTCCGAAAGAGCGATGGAACCCCATAGCACAATTGAGATAATTACTACGGAAATAATCGGCAAAAGTTTTTTCTTCATGGTTTAAATATAAAAAAAGGCTTTATCAAAAGCCTTTTTCGTAAAAAATTTTGATACTTCAGTTAACTTCTGAGACTATCAAACAATTCAATCAGAGTCTCTCTATTGGCTTTCGAAATTTCTCTACCTTTTATTGGAAAATTCGGGAAAGCGCGGGCTAATCTTCTGAGCTTATGCACATTTAGTTTGGATAATTCTTCGAGTGGGGGGACATCAGTAATCTCGCTGTTGTCAAAGAAATTGTCGTCTTCCAATTCCTCGTTTTCCTGTTCATTTAATGTCTCATGCTTTAGCGATGCCTGGTGATTATCAACTTTATTTGGCTCTTCGGATCCTTCCTGGATTGGTTGTTCGGTAATTTTACTTTGGTTCACGTTTGTGTTTTCGAGACCTGGTATTAACAATTTGTCAATTTGCTCGTCTGGTCTTGGAATTACATGAACAGATATCAATTCACCTACACGTTGTGCTGCTGAGGCTCCTGCATCGACAGCGGCTTTAACAGCAGCCACTTCCCCAATAATTTCTATGGTAACAAGTCCGGCTTTTACTTTTTCTTTACGGAGTAATTTAACATTGGCTGCCTTCAGCATAGCATCGGCAGCTTCGATAGCTGCCACCAAGCCCCTGGTTTCGATTAATCCTAAAGCCAGTTGCATCTTTCAATTACTTTGAACGTTTGGGAAGAATCAATTCCACATCTGTATGAGGACGAGGAATTACGTGAACCGAAACCAATTCACCGACTCGTTGAGCCGCTGCAGCACCAGCGTCCGTAGCTGCTTTAACTGCACCAACATCACCACGAACCATAACGGTTACGTAGCCACCGCCAATAGTTTCTTTCCCGATTAATTCCACTTTAGCAGCTTTAACCATTGCGTCTGCTGCTTCGATGGCTCCTACCAATCCTTTGGTTTCGATCATGCCAAGTGCATCGAGTGTCATTTGAGGGCTCCATATTGTGTTTAAATTTTGATATCAAAATAGCTTATATAACTAAAAATGTCAATTCGATTTTTTCTTGAGATAATCTTCGAGCAGAATTGCAGCGGCATTTTTATCGAGCAGACCTTTGTCTCTCCTCTTTTTCTTCGAAGGCACACTTTCGATTATTCGCCTCTTCGCAATATGCGATGTATATCTTTCATCTACGAATTCAATTTCAATACCGCAGGCATTTTGAAGTTTCTGAGAAAAATCTTTTACTATTGGTGAAACTTTAGATTCTTCTCCGCTTTCTTTCAACGGATTTCCGATAATAATTTTGGTTACTTTATATTCGTCGACCAGTTTCAATATGTTGCCGATCAAATTTGCATCGTTGTCAAGAGTTGTAACGGGATAGGCAAAGATATTCAGTGGATCTGTTACAGCCACACCTACCCTTCTTTCTCCGTAATCGAGCGACAATATGCGGGATTCTGTTACGGACATATCATTGATTGTCGGCATCGAACCGTTCAACTGAGTAGACGCCCTTATTTTTTTTGAGTCGTTCTATCAATTTATTAAGGTGATTAAGATCCTTTACATATACTGTAATAGTACCTTTAAACATCGAATCGGCTGTGGTAAAATTAACAGATTTTATATTTGTGTTTTCAAAAGTAGTAATACTGTTGGAAATATCTTTCAATATACCGGGCATATCTTCGCCTTTAATAATAATGCCTGCCACAAAATAAGAACCATCGGTTTTAGGCCAGTTAACAGGTACAACTCTCTCTTCGTTGTTCTTTAACATATTGATGAGATTCTTACAGTCTTTACGATGGATTTTAATTCCCTCGCCGATAGTTACATAACCAATTATCGGGTCACCAGGTATAGGGTTGCAACATTTTGCATAACTTATCGAAAGTCCTTTCTGTTCGCCTTCAACCACCACACCACCGGCAGTATGACGTGCTATATCTACAAAACGATCAAATTCAAGTTCGCTGCTTTCCTTTTGGTTCTCCTGAGTCTGTACGTTGAGCGACGGATTTAAAATACGGTCGAGTTCTACGTTGTTTGAGGCAATCGCTTTATAAAAAATTTTGACATTGTCGAATTTCAGTCTTTTTGAGAGTTTTACAATATCATCGGGCGTTAAAGTGAGTTTATATTTTTTTACTTTCTTCTCGAAAATATCTTTACCGTTTTCAATTAATCGCTCTTCTTCCTTATTTAAATATCTACGTATGTGACTTTTTGCTTTATGAGTTTTTACAAATTGCAGCCAACTTTTGTTAGGATGCTGATTTTTTGAAGTGATAATTTCAACCTGGTCGCCGCTGTGCAGTATTGTATTTAAGGGAACAATTTTGCCGTTGACTTTGGCACCAATACAATGATTGCCGATGTTACTGTGAATTTCATAAGCGAAATCGACCGGTGTGGAATTTATAGGTAACCTTTTGAGTTCTCCTTTCGGCGTAAAAACATATATTTCATCCTGGTAAAGATTAAGTTTGAAACTGGCAAGTATTTCTTTTGTGGCTTCGTCTTTTGAAGCATTTTCAAAAATATCTCTTACCCAGCTAACCCATTCTTCGAGTTCTTTATCTGTACTAGTTATATTTTCTTTATATTTCCAGTGCGCTGCCACGCCTCGCTCAGCAATTTCATGCATCTTACGCGTTCTTATCTGAACTTCGACAAGCTTTCCTTCAGGTCCGATTACAGTAGTATGAATCGATTGATAATTGTTCTTTTTGGGTATCGAAATAAAATCCTTAAAACGGTCCGGTATCGGTTTGAAAAGTTCGTTTACAATTCCCAGCACAAGATAACAATTATTTTTATCGTTGCTTTCCAGAATTATTCGGATAGCAAGTTTATCGTAAATTTGTTCGAATGGTAAATTCTGAGTAACCATCTTTCTGTAGATACTGTAAAGATGTTTGGGCCTTCCACTGATTTCAAATTTTAGATTATATTCTTTCAGTTTTTCGGATACAGGTTTAATAACTTTATTCAGGAAAGCTTCTCTTTCTTTACGAGTGTCGGATATCTTTTGAGCTATGCTGTCGTATGCTTCTCTGTTGAGATACTTAAAAGCGAGGTCTTCCATTTCCCATTTAATTGCACCCAGACCGAATCTGTGGGCAAAAGGTGCATAGATTTCGAGCGTTTCTTTTGCAATTCGTCGTTGTTTTTGAGGACTGACAAATTCGAGAGTTCGCATATTATGGAGGCGGTCGGCAAACTTAACAAGTATAACTCGTACATCTTTTACCATTGAAAGCAAAAGTTTTCTGTAATTCTCGGCTTTGACTATTTCCTGTTCTTTAAACACTCCACCTATTTTCGTAACACCGTCGACAATTTCAGCAACTTCCTGTCCAAATTCTTTCTCAATAAATTCAATATTAATACCTGAATCTTCTACGACATCGTGTAGCAATGCGCTTACAATTGAGATGTCGTCGAGTGGAATTTCTCTGGCAAGAATCATTGCCACTTCATAAGGATGATTGAAATACGGTTCACCGGAAGCACGAAAGTCGTTTTTATGCGACTCGTAGCTTAAATGGAATGCTTTTTCAATCAGAGCTTCGTTAACGACTCGTAAATTTTTACGACATACATCGAGAAGCTCGTCGAGCATTTTTTTATGTTTGATTCCGATTACCGTTTCCATGTTAACTAATTTTTACTGAAATTAAGCGAAAATATTTGAAAAAAACAATTGCCACGAATTTATACACCTTTACCATAAATAAGTTCTTCAAAAGGTGCCAAACGTTCTATCGCCGGCATCACCCAAACCGGGGACAATATAACCCACTTCATTTAATTCTCTATCGAGAGAGGCGGTATAAATTTTAACATCGGGATGTTCTACTTCCATTTTTTTTACTCCTTCCGGTGCCGCTATCAAACATGCAAGGTAAGTCTCGCCTGCATTTCGTTCTTTCAAATATTTAAAAGCCGCTGCAGCACTTCCACCTGTGGCGAGCATCGGATCGAGCACGATGGTAATTGAAGTTGCAATGTCTTTCGGTGTTTTATAATAATAATCTTCCGGCATTAATGTCTTTTCGTTTCGTTGCAGTCCTATATGTCCCACTTTAGCCTCTGGCATCATATCCAGAAATGAATTGACCATACTGAGTCCCGCACGCAACACCGGTATAAGAACAACTTGCTTTTGCAATTTATGCCCAGTAGTAGTCTCCAGCGGAGTAATAACTTCGATTTCATCAAGTTGAAAATTTTTAGAAATCTCAACCGCAATCGAATAAGAAATTCTGTCCAGCGCCGCACGGAAGTTTGCAGGGTCTGTATCTTTATTACGCAAAATCGTTATATCTCTTTTTACAAGTGGATTATCCACTACTGTAAGATTTTTCATTGCTTTACCTCGTTTGCTTTTCTTCCCAAAATCAACAATAAATTAATGAAGGGTGATAACGGTGGGGTGTAATTGTAATCGACATCGCTCAGCTTATAAACCGGTAATTTATTGTTTATAAAGACTGATACGATATCCGCATGACCTGCCACTTCCTTTCCACCCACAAACTGCGCACCGAGTATATTTCCAGTATATTTTTCGAATAAAATTTTTCCGAATTCGTTTCTGCTGCCTGGCATAATCTTTACGAGATTAGGAGCTGTGGCATAAACGGAATTGAAATTAAGGTTATATTTTCGAGCTGCTGTGCAATTGATTCCAACTGTTGCAATGTAATAATCGAAAATTTTCAAAGTAACATTCGGGACAATACTACGTACAATAGCGTTGCCACCAGCAGCATTTTCACCTGCAATATGACTGTAATCTCTGGCAACTGTTGCCAGCGGAATGTAATCGTATCTGTTTGTTATACGATTTTTCACTTCGATATTATCACCTGCGGCAAAAATATTTGGATCGGACGTTTTGCATCGAGAATCAATTTTTAATCCGCCGTATTCGCCAAACGCTAAACCGGCAGCCGCAGCCAAGTCGTTATTCGGTTTTACTCCCGCTGCCAGCAACACTAAATCGATTTCGATATTCCAGCCTTGATATTTTATTGCATTAACCCAATTGTCTTTTATTACTGGTTCTATATCAACAGCCTGCCCGAAAAATTCTATCTTGCTTTCTTTTAGAATTTCGTTTACAATATTTCCAACTTCCACACTGGAGTTAGGCAACGGCAAACTTTCTCTTTCAAAGAGCTTGACTGCAAAGCCCTTCTTTCTAAAAGCTTCGGCGACTTCCAAGCCAATATATCCTGCTCCTATAACAGCAACATTTCTAATTCGATCATTTTTGCGCAGGAAGGTGTCCAGTTTTATTAAGTCGGATACGCTTTTTAATGTAAATAGATTATCTAACGATTTGTCAAATTTTGGAATGTATATAGGTTTAGAACCCGTAGTTAATATTAATTTATCGTATGAATATTCAATCTTTTGATTTGTTATTTTATTTAAGACAGAGACAGTTTTGTTACGCCTGTCGATTTTCTCCACGAGATGGTCGACATAAACTTTAACTCCCTTCTTTTGTTCGAAGCTTTCTGAATCGAAAAGCACCAATTTCATAACGTCGGATATTTCACCCGCAAGAGCATACGGCAGTTCGCATGTACCGGTTGAAATGAAATGTCCTGCTTCAAATAGTATAACATTTGAATTCGGGCTTACCCGTTTAGCCTTTGCTGCAGCAGCTGGACCTGCTGCATTACCGCCAACAATAATTATATTTTTAGGCGAGTACAAAACATAATCCACAAATTATTTCAAATAAATATAATCAATTCCAGTGTGTTTTGGGTGTGTTATGGAAATTTATTATTTGTCTTTAATACTGATAGTAATTGGTACGCCTTCGAAACCGAAATGTTTTCTAATCAGCCTTTCGAGAAAGCGTTTATAATTTTCTGGCACGTACTTATGTTCATTTGCAAAGAAAAGGAAAATCGGGTAATGTTCGCCTACCTGAGTAATATATTTTATTTTCACTTCTTTACCAGTAGGAGTGGCAGGCGGCGGAGTTTTTTGTATTTCCGGAAGGAGTATTTCATTCAATTGATTTGTAGGAATTTTTTTCTTTCGTTCGTCATGAATTTTGAGCGCCAGGTCAATCAGTTTATAAATTCTTCGCTTTGTCATCGCCGAAATTGTAATGACAGGGACATAATCGAGCGTTCCGAGTTCCCTACGGACAGCCTCTTCAAAAACCTTAGCCGTATTGGTATCTTTTTCGATCAGATCCCATTTATTGATTGCAATAATCAATCCTTTACGTCTACGAACAGCTTCCTGTATAATCCTTTGATCTTGATTTTCAATTCCGATTTGAGCATCGATAAGTAAAACCGCAACGTCACTGTTCCAGAGCGCTTTGAACGTACGTACGTTCGAAAAGAATTCCACGTTTTCTTTAATCTTCGATTTTCTTCTTAAACCAGCTGTATCGACAAGAATGATTTCCTGTCCATAATATTTCATAACCGAGTCGACACTATCCCTGGTTGTACCTGGAATATCAGTAACGATTGAGCGGTTGTAACCTAATAGAGAATTTACGAGGGACGATTTACCGACATTTGGTCTACCGATAATCGATAGTCTCAAGCGAGAATCGGGCTTGTCCGAGACAATTGTAAAATCGAGTATTTCAATCAGTTCGTCGAGTAGATCGCCCAGGTTTCGTCCATTGATGGCGGATATATCGTAAATTTTTTCAATACCTAAACGGTAAAAATCATTTTTTATAATTTCAAGTTCGGGGCTATCAGCTTTATTGACTAATAAAAAGTTCGGTTTGGTAAACTTGCGAAGATTCTGGGCAATCTCAATATCGAGAGGAGTAAGTCCGCTTTTCCCGTCAACAACGAAAAAAATTGCGTCGGCTTCCTGGAATGCAATTTCTACCTGCTCTTTTATTGCTGCTTCGAAAAGGTCCTGAGAATTGGGCACCAGTCCGCCTGTGTCGATAACACGAAATCTCTTGCCGTTCCATTCGGCTTCGCCGTAAATACGGTCGCGCGTCACTCCCGGTTCATCGTCCACAATTGAAGTTTTACTTCGCGTCAATCTGTTAAAAAGTGTTGACTTACCTACGTTCGGTCGACCAACTATTACAACAACTGGTTCATTCATATCTTCTTATACATTAAAAATTATATTGCAAATTTAATTGAGGAAAATAGTAAGTTCTATATCCGACGCTAATTTTATTGAGTTCAGCATTAACTTTGAGATTTTTATTATAGCTGTTTGCCGTGAGCGCTGCATCGATAGCACTAATTATATGATTCGTAAAAATAACAAGCACAGCTTTATATGCAACGTTATAGAAATCGTTTGCTTTACCCCGTTCTTTTGAATAGAAAATAAAATTATCCGTCAGAGGATCGCCATATTTATAGGGAGTATTTTCGTCGCCAAAGTCGTCCCAGCCTACATTAAACTGAGGATATTTACCGATCATTTCATAATATTGCTGGTCTCCATAAGGTGCAAGGCGATGTGAATAGTAGTCGCCTATGGCATTTTCCAATTTATTCAATTCTTTCCAATTGACTGTGCCGTCTGAATTAATAACTAAATAATTACCTGGATCTACTGAAGGATTAATTTCACTTGCGTGCAGAAGTGTCCACTTCGCATAACGAGTTACGTCCCAATGTTGGTCGGCAAAGTTCTGAAATTTTATCGTCTGGTCGTCACCCTTTTTGTCATAAATCAATCCAACAGTAATTGCCGCGGCTTCGACTGCTACAAAAAGTGCGCCCTTAAGATAGCTATTGGAATAAAATTGTCCAGCTCCAGGTAATGCAAATGATAAAAGTGCAGCTGTAAATGGAGCCTTCTTCTGTTGATTATTGGATGCATCGTTAGTTAAATAAGCAGCAGTCTCCTTGAAAGAAATCTCGGAATCGAGATACAAGCTTCCGGTCAATTTTGATTGTGCTTCTGTTGAACTGGCAATAAGTAATATCAATAATATCTTTTTCATTTTCGTA
Source organism: Melioribacter roseus (assembly GCA_020722005.1). Taxonomy (GTDB): domain Bacteria; phylum Bacteroidota; class Ignavibacteria; order Ignavibacteriales; family Melioribacteraceae; genus Melioribacter; species Melioribacter roseus_A. The sequence continues at coordinate 111,492 of DYLP01000001.1, read as the reverse complement.
CCCATATTAGAAATTAAAATCGAACAAAATACCACCGTAAAAATTCCATTCTTTGCCGTAAGTTACATTTTCATTAAGAATTTTTCTCGTGAATCTGTCGAAAGAATATGCGGCATTAAAAAAGAAACTCGTCGGAAAAAGGTAGAAAGAATTCATCTTAATTCTCAACTCGAGCCCTGCCCCCTTTTTAAAATCATCAAGTTTAACGCGATTGCCATTCCAGGCATTACCAAAGTCAGCATAAACCGACATATAAATTTTATCTATATACAGCTGACCCAGCCGGGTGTCGATCTCTTTTAGAAGAGGGAATCGATAAGTAAGATTTATCCAGGCAATCTCATTACCGTTAACAGAATAAAACGGATAACTTTTCATTCCGACCAAACCACCGAGATAAAAATCAAAAAACTCAGGTACATCTGGTCCCAGTATGCTGCCTGCGCGTATTTGCGCCGTGAGTGTATGCTCCATATAAACTCGCATATACTCTTTCCAGTTTAATTCGATCCTGTGGAAATTGTAGTTTTTATAAACCGGTTTCAATATGCCGTCGGCAACTTCATATGTACCGTCAGGATTATAGCGATTAAATTCGTAGTCGTACTTAAATTCAATTTTTCTACCCACAGGATTTATATCCGAGTCTTTAGTTGGAATAATTCCCTCGTGGCTGAATTTCAATTGGAAATCGTTGCCGATATAATAGGTATCGTTCGTAGAAGGATAGAGCAAACTCGTATTCGGGAAAATAAACGCCTCCAATGTAGCGGTGTAACTGCTGTAAACGTATCTAAATTCCAACATATTTCCCGCAGTTATAATTTTTTGACGTGCAAAAAAATCTGCTTCAAATAGATTGTATGTGACATTTGTGCTCGTTCTCAACGACGTATCGAGTGAATCGAATATTATGTCCGTATTGGTTTTACGGCTAACGCTGTAAAGCTCTACGCCAACTTCGGGTTTAAGTCCCAGATTAAACAATAACGGAAATTTATCTCTGTATTCAAAAGATAAGAATAAATCGCGTTCAAATTTTTTGTTAATAGCACCTCCACCGAAAATACTGAATCTGTTCAAATAGTCACTCGATGCTGCGTAAATACCCGGCTTTATTCTGTCTGCAAAATTATTAGAAGTAATATAATTGTCATATCGAATAAACGGTATAATACTGAAACGCGAAAAATAACCCGAGTAGCGGGACGGTTTAACGTTGGGCAGTTCGGTGTCGTTGTAATTTTTCAGACGTTCAATATCGAAACGAGCCAGATCACCTTTCGGTTTGTCCTTCCCCAGTGGAGGATTACCTGTCCATACATATTTTTTGTTGTCGTCCACTTTTGACTGACTTTCTTTATCCAGAAAGAATATCTTAAATCCGTCCGAAGTATATCCCGAATAAATAACATTCCCTTCTTTATCGATATCCGGCTGAAAAGCACCACCTACTACATTGGATATTCTTGTTATTTTTTTAGTATCAAATTCATATCGATAGAGATTGGAAATGCCTGTCATATCCGAAGCGAAAATCAAGTTTCCGTTACCGTCAAAGACAGGGTCTCGATTGTCGTAACCGTTTTGGATTATTAGTTCATAACCTGTGCCGTTTGTATCCACTCTTGCAATTTCTCTTGAATTTTTAAGAGAGTATCCAAAGACTATGTATGAATCGTCCGGCGAGAATTTAGGATTGAAAACCTGTTCGCCGTTATTGAAAAATGTCAATTGTTTAAAGTTCTTCCCGTTGATGTCGACAGTTCCGATATTGGTTGTGCCGTCCTTTTGGAAGAGGAATACGATTTTAGAACCGTTGTGCGATACGTTCGGATTGTTCGCTCTCAAACCGTAAGTAAGACGCGTCGATTCTTCCTGGCTGATATCGTAAACGTACAAATCATGAATGTCATTCCATCTGGGGTTATCGTCGCTCAACTTTGCATAAATTATTTTATCTGTGTATGGAATAAAAGCCACTGTAGAACGCACCATAGGAACAATCAGTTTTTCTTTTTTAGTTTTTAAGTCGTATAAATAAACTGAAGAAATGCCGAAATAGTCGCTTAACTTATTCGACACATAAATTATTTTCGTCCCGTCATCTGAAAAAGAAGGATAAAAATTGCCGAAACCGACTGGAGTAATTAACTCGCCCTCGACACGGTTTTCGAGTACACTACTGATTCTTTCTTTATAATCTTTCTTGAGAAATTCGCTCCATTCCGAATAAAGTTGTTTACCGGATATACCGAGTGCTTGTTCAATGGCTGCATCAATTGTAAAATTTGTAAGTTCTTTCAGGTGATTGTTTATTTCTACTAATTTATCCTCGCCGTATTTTTGTGTGATATAACGAATAAGAGCAAAACCAGCGTTATAGACAGATTCATTGCCAAGACTTGTTTTTCCAAATACGCCCATTTGATTCCAGGTAATCATATTTCCGTCGAGTGCATAACATCGCAGGATCATGTCCCTGTGCGTATCCCAATTATCATAGTCAAATTCTTTGCGCATATATTGAGCGGTGCCTTCGGCAAACCAGGCAGGCACGTTTACAGTAGCAACAGGATATGAAGCAATAAAATTCGGGAAGCCGTATAATATGTCGGGGCGGCGTTTGTCTTCATAATTCATAAATTGAAGATAAACTGCTGGTATTCTTCTTCCGACTTTCATAGCAGCCTGAATTTGAACCATATGAGTAAATTCATGAGAGATTACGTTTCTTAGCCAATTGTGCGAGCCGCGCAAATCGAAATCCAACGCAGAAGCCCATATTTCAATTTTATTGTCGAAGAAATAAGTTGCGCCATTGGAATAATCGTCGATATCCTTAATTACAAAATGAACCGTTTCGGGTTCGTATCCGTATAACGACGTAATTGGTCCCCAAACTTCCTCTGCTATTTTCAAGACCGCCCTGGCGGTTCTTTCGGCCTCGAGATGATAATGGACGAATACATGGTCACCTTTTAATGTGTACCAATCGTATTCGGGATTATAATCATTGAATTGAGCCGTTAATAGATACGGAATCAATAAAAAGAAAAAAAATAATTTTCGCATAAGGCTTCTACTTGATGATTGCAATTTTTATTAATTTAGTGGCGAAATGGTTCTGCGAAGAAACATTGATACGCGCGAAATAAATTCCGCTCGGTACGTCGGAAACGTCCCAACGAATCTCATTGTCGAATCCTCCTCGTCCAACGCTTCTAAGAGTCGTCACATAGTCTCCTGCAGCGTCGAGTATTATCACTTCGACATCCGAATCTTCCTTTACGAAATATCTTATATACGTTTCGTTACCGTAGACTGGATTAGGCCAATTGTAAGCTTTGCTTTCCGGGAAATATTCAACGCTTTCATTTCTTTCGGGCAATTGAACAGTATATGAATAATTTAGCCCCCCAACTGAATGCCAACCATTCGTAGTAGTGTCGGCAGCAATAAACCAGCTGTTTAAATAATTGTTCGAATCGATTGCCACATAGATTATGCCGGCTTTAAAATCCGTGACGCTTTGATCATAGGCGCGGACTAAAATCGGTGGAACGTTTAAAACCGTTCCTGTTGATAACGGAAAGTCGGGCAACAACTCAGCGCTTGTACCGTCCCATGCATAAAGATTTCCATCAACGGAACTAACTATTATATCCCAAGTTTGATCGTTGTTCAAATCAGTTGTTAAAATGTAATTGTTTAATTTTCCAGTAACTGCTATCGGGAAATTATCGTTTAAAATACCATAACTGTTGTAGGACAGAATTTTATTACTATCAGCGACAATTATCGAATAAGTCCCTGAAACCTGATTTATTGAAATAGCAAAGTCGTTTATTTTAGAAGTCGTATTTACTTCAAAACTATTACGGATGCTACCATCGGCTACAATATCAAATGTATTATTATCATTTAAGACTATAAACTCGTTATTACCGTCCTGCTTTTTTAACGTAATTAATTTAATTGGCTTACCACTTAATTTAATAACAGTACTTTTTAAGTGGTCAGGGAATGAACCATTAATAAAAAATCCTCCATCGGTAATCAAAGCAAAGTCGTTTTGTATGCTGTAAGCTGAAATCTGCACAATTTTCCCGTATTCATTGAAATCAAACGTATTGTAAATACCTGTAAAATGCTCCAGTATCAGCAAGCGGGAAATATCAGTTCCCACTAAAGTATAAGGATTTCGCTCGTGGTGTGAAATGGGAGTAACAACTCTTGAGCCTTCGTTTTCAGAAAAATTAAAGCTGGCTTGTGAATTAATTTGACCGAGGGTAGGATTCAATCTAACAGTGTTAAATTGTCTATTGTTTGCTCCAAGTATGAAAATATCCGATGAGGTTCGGAATATTGAGGGGTAAACTTCCGAAAAGTCAGGGAATACTAATGTATACTTCAATTCGATATTGCGAATAAGCAAGTCATGATCGTTAATAAGGAAAATGTACGGTATGTAATCCAGGCCTCCGACAAATTTATAGTTGCCGTCCAAGCGAATACTTTCGAGTTTGATAAACTTATCGCTGCCGATTTTAAAGTTGAAAGTCATCACATTTCCGGGTTCTGAAAAGTTATCGAGGGTAATAAACGATTTAGCGCCGTAGTTAGAATTGCTGTTCGGTTTGGTATCGTTGCTGAATCGATTTTTATAAAAACGTGCTTTGTTTCCTTTATACCACAAATCTTCCTCGCCTGCAATGCCATATACTTCGCCCAGAACGGTATTAAACAGTTCTCCGATATCTTGAATGCCGTCTGCCTCTTCTATGTCGACACCTTTGTTGTACAAATCCGCATTAATTCTGTTTTCGGCATATTTTTCGTTAATAATTTTTTCGTCAATATGCCATATAACAATTCCGTTAGCAGGGGCAGCCCAATCGAATTCGTCTACATCCACAACAACGCCTTGCAGCGTATCAGCATTATCGAACCTAAATCTGCCTGTGTCTTTTTGTGTATGGAACGTATAAACATTATCACCAATTTTATACGTAACTGTAATTCCGTCTTTATAAACATCGCGCTGACGATTTTCAACTAGAAAATATTCATGGTCGTTTATTGGTATTTTGACTATAACCGTATCGCCCGCAAAAGCGGCAAGTTTTGCCGTAAGGTGAATATTACTGACGTTTGCATTCAGCACTACAGGTTCTTCCCAGCCCAAAAATATTTTTTCCCACGGAGATGGTTCCGGCGGAAATAAACCGCTGTAGGCAAAAATAGCGTTTCCGTCCATTAAACCGAATCTGTCGATTGCCGTAACTCCCGTTTCAGTATTGAACAAATCCGGCAATCCGAAATAACTTCCAATATTTGATACGATCAAACCGTTGATGGACATCTGATATAGATATTTTTTACCGAAAGATTCAACTTCTTTCGATTCGGTTGAGGGAAGAATAATACTGTTACGTATCTTAAAATTTTTCTTAACAGGGAATCCAGAAAAATTATTGCCCAGATATTTTTGAAGAGTGTTAAATCCGAGGAATACAGAAGGCAAATCTCTTTCGTAGCCGATCTTGCCGGCAGGATAAAATGCCGCACCAGTTCCAGCATGAAAAATTGTAAAGAGGTCGTATTGAGAAAAATCGACATCGGTATATATCGAATCTGCCAAAGCCCAGACTTCCTCAGTAAATTTTGCCAGTCCACTTAAATCATCTGGATTGTTCAGCGGTGGAGCATAGTTACGCATTGTTTGTGAGACCGTAATAATTTCAGGCAACACTGTATATTCAATATTTAATTTGCCGTTGGAAACTTTTTTAAAGTAATTTTTCGCAAATTCGAGGTGATTTTCGAAATAAGTTCGATCATGCGGTAATGGATCAATTATGGTATCGCCGTAGTTTTGAGTATAAACCGAACCGAACTTACCATTCCCGTACGTGTATTCGTCTTGGTCTTTCTGGAATTCGACCATAACAGCCAGAATCTTCAGTTTGCCAAGGTCAACATTCTCGGCAGTAATCTGAGGTGATGAGTAAGCTTTTGAAAATTTCTTATCGCTCTTTGAACTGGCAAATAAAAAGCCGGGAATTAATATTCCCAGCCACAAAAATATTTTGAAAATTGATTTATTCATGATCGATTAAATGCCTCTGGGAAAACCTAATTGAGTTTGAGAAACGCCTCCCCACCCGATAAAGATGGTGAAACGTAATGTATTATTGAGCGGGTGATTTTCGCCTTCCTTAAATACATCGGTAGTTAAATAACTGAAATCAAATCCGTACATATCGTATCTGATGCCTGCGCCGATAGTAATGAATTTTCTGTTTCCAAATGATGGGTCTTCATAAAAATATCCCGCTCTCAAAGCAAACATAAAATCTCCTGGTTGACCATACCAGTATTCGAGGCCAACTGCCGTAGTAATATCTCTTATTTCTTCACTAAGGGGTTGATCTGCCCATGCAGTGAAGATTGCTTCGTAAAAGTCTTTACGTTGTTTCGGAGTGGCAGTACTGTCGACTTCCCCGCGAAATGCTTCGCCTTTGTCGACCAATAATTTGCTGAAATCGAGCGTCATTGTAATCGAATTAAAATCGTCCTGATAAAGGCGAGTGGCAATTCCAAGTCTGAAGTTTGTTGGAATAGGGTCAGCCTGTGCCTGATCGATGTAATAAATTTTTGGACCGATATTGCTGAGATTCATACCGATACTAAATCGATTGCTCAGATCACCTATTAAAGGCAAACTCAGGTGTTCAGGACGCCACATTGCTCCCACGTCGAAACTGACTGTAGTGGCAACACCTTTACCCTGTTCGGCTTCAGTCGGTTTGTCTGCCAATCTACTATGAATAATACGGAAGTTCAATCCGAGCCCCCAATCATTGCTCAATTTAGTTGCGTAACCGAGTGTAAGAGCAGCATCGAATGATCTAAAAGTTCCAATTGGTTCAGGCGAATCAGAGCCCGTACGCACAATTTCTCCGTAGTTCATGTATGTTACGCTCGCTGTAATACTGCCGTTTAGATCTTCAATAAATTGACGATAAGTTGCATAGTCGTAAAATAAATCGAGATGAAATTGCGGCAGCCAGTTACTGTGTGTAAAGCTGACTTCTGAACCCGTCAAAAAAGCGATTCCAGCGGGGTTCCAGAATATCGCTGCGGAATTATCTGCCAGTCCGGTGCCGGATTCGCCAATTCCTCCAGCTCTTGAATCTGGAGCAATTAAAAGGAAGGGCAATGCCGCTTCCCCCTGTGCTTTTATTTCTGAACCGATTCCAACCATCATCAACATAATCATCGGAATCAAAATAATTCTTTTCATTTTTTTATACCTCCTTGAGTTTTTATCTAATTATCGACAACTTACCGAGCGCACTCTTTTTAAAAGAACCATCTGTAGTTTGCGCCACAATTTTATATAAATAAGTTCCATTTGCCAATGAGTTCCCGTCTTCATCTCTACCGTCCCAGTCAATTCTCACAAAGCGATCCATAACCGAATATTCTTCAATTTCTTTAATCAGTCTTCCTGCCACAGTGTAGATTTTAATTTTTACATCTAAGGCACTATTTACATTATGCTGAAACGTAAAAGTAGTTGAAGAAGAAAAAGGATTGGGATAATTATAAACATTTCTTAAATAGAGTTCATCGTTTTTACTAACTACAGTAAAATAGACTTCGGTTTCGGAAAAATTATTAAACACATCCCATGCTTTGATTTTAATATTATGCTCGCCTTCAGAAAGAGACGTAAATTTATACTTAACCGCTCCCGACTTGCCGCCGGAATTCAAATCTCCAACGAAATAATTCGTAAAGTCGATGGCATTGTTTTCGTCGCCGTCCAGGATTCCTTCGAGTTTATGACCAATACCTGTTCCCGTTGTATTAAGACCCGTTTCGTCGAATAATTTAACGATAAGAGTAAAATCTGGATTTACAAGATAAGCATTGTCAAATTCTTCGTTATCGAAATAGATTTCAATTTCGGGACCCTTGCCGTCGTTAACTGCATTTGGATTCGTGCCTCCAACAATCACATTATTGGTGTAACCGACGGCGTCATTATTTTCATTGAAAACATAAGCTGTAATTTTGCCATTTTTATTTTCGTACGAGATGTCTTTGGGTACGACAAACTCTGTGCTGTATTTACTATTTTCGACCGAAGATCTTCCTCTGTAGATCAAACCACCTGGCATAATAACGCTATAATTTATTTCGTCATAATAGACTCTTCTTTCAGAATCGTAAACGCTGATGATTGCTTCACCATTAAAAGCTGAATTTTGTTCGAGTGAACCTTTTATATTCACACTACCGAGAGCGTTAATTTGAACCGTTTGATTAACCGGCGTTCCATTGACTGAATCAATTTTTGCATTTTCTGCCGGAATTTTTAGCCTGAGCGACGGGTCGCAAAACAGATGAAATTTCTCGTCGTTTATTGCCGTACGATTTTGTTTTGTGAGCATAAAAACGTCGCCGATTCGTAATGGTTTTCCTTCAGTTGTACGTTTGAAAAGATATGTGTAGAAAGTGTCGTTTATAGCTGCGTTGGAAGTTGCATAAACAACGCGAGCGGCTGTAAAAATTCCTATTGCGCCGCCATCAGGCATATTGACCATTAATTCTGTCGAGCTTTGTTCACTCATATCGTCATACTTTCCAAAATCGCAGGTGGCAGCTGTAAGAAAGAAAAACTCTGAATTTTTCAACTGAGGAATTGTAGTAGCTTTTTCGAATACATATTCATGAGCCCAAGTATTGGGATTTCCATGACCGATATAATTCGCAAGCAATGTACCATTGTTAAACGCATTAACGATAGCTTTGTTTACTTCCGGTTTTCTTCTGCCAAGTCCCGTAATAACTGTAGGGTAGGCGACAAGATAAATTTTATTCAAATCGTATGCACTCGATATTCTTCTGAGTATCAGTTCCTCCGATTGCCGTGTGTGGAGTGAAGTGTCGTCACCTTCTGACGTAAGACCATCATCCGCAATTAATGTTATCCGATAACGCCAGGGTCCCGTAGATGATTCTCGTTCATATTTTTTTATTTTATCGACTACTGCTTCGGCGTCGGAGAGTGTTTGTACAGCCAATCTGCCAGTAGCAAGGTCCACTGCTTTGTCGATGCCGGAAACTCTGGCGTAGTAATCATCAGTCGAATATGAGTTAATTTCACTAAGCGACTCTTCTGTTTGATAAGTGGGTACAAAGTTTTTGTCGGTATCTTCTGGCACGACGTTCAAATAATCATAGTCCCCGTCACCAAAGAATAGCACATATTGGGGTTTGGTTTGCCAATTGTCGTAAGCATATTTGAGAAAGTTGCGTATTGAAGTCGGTTCGAGCATGCCGCCACTGAACTGATTCATAATATCGTCGACGTAATAAATCGAAGTTGAAAGAGGGTCGGACGATTCCGAATTTCTGTAGGCAGCGTATCTTTCTGCCTGCTCTTTGAAATATTTATTAGTTATTACAATCATACGACTGCCAGAAACATTACTCAGAATATCAGTCGGCGTAATCTGTGTGCCGTTTGCAGGAGTCTTGAAAGCAGATGAATTTAACGCAATATATTTTGATACATTGTGTTTGTTTTCCTGCGATTGGAATCTTATCTCACCACCGCTTATATAAGCTCCAGTAACTATATTAACGTTGTATGGATTGGTTAAATCGAATGCAAATATATCGCTGTTTGAAAAGTCAGTAATTCTGTATTCAATGGTCGCATTAGTATCTTTAGAAAAGAAAATCAGGAAATCCATCGTCGATTGTAGATATCTTTGATATTCTATTTCAAAATAATCGAGATAGACGCTGGCAGAAGAGATGTTTGTATTGACCGTGAATTTTAAATTACTACGGTTATCCGTTAATTGGTTTGAATAAGAAGCCGTTCCAACGCTCTGCATTCCGTATGTATAAGAGTATCTGGCATTCAGTGATATTGAACCGGAATAAATTAGCTGGTTACTCTCTCTCACAGAGTAATTGATAAAGTCTGAGGAAGTATTGATAAGCCTGAATTTATAATTGATTTTTGTGCCAGGAACCAAGCTGTACAAAGTATTCAAATAAATTCTTTCTCGACGTGAGCCTGAAAACACATCTCCAAAATAATCTCTTCCCGATGCTGCAATTTTAACGCTGTCTTTATCACTAAATACATAAGAAAGAGTTGTATTTTGCTTATAAGCGTCGGACGAATTTAACGAAGGTTTTTCAGGCATTCTTTTCCCTTCATTTCCTCCGAATGTAAGCCAAAAATAATTTTTTCTCGTAAATGGATTTTTGACTCTTTGAATTGCGTATCTACTCTTATTGTATTCCCAGGATTGAATTCCTCTCGAATAAAACAAAATATAGTCACCGTCGTTGAATACTCCATCTTCTTCGCCTTTTATGTAAATTGCGTTTTCGTTAAAACCAATCGATTCGTCCTCGATATTTTCTGGTAGGGCATAACCATTCACGGAATAAATCTTAATTGTTTTTGGATCGACTTCAGCAATGTTGATGCCCATCGATTCGAGAAAAGATTTATCTATTTTATAAATCCCTTCTTCATCAGCTTCGAAGCGAAACCATTTGCCTGACGAAAATATCGGTACATTTACTTTCGATAGACGACTCTGGTTAACTCCCCAGTTCCGGGCTACATTCCAGTTTAGTACTGAATATTGCAAGAAGTCCTCTTCAACAGGAATTTTTTCACGGTTCGAAGAAGATAAATTAATGCGTACTCTCAATCTTTTAATTACGTGCGTCTCCCCCGTTTCAGCATCAATTCTAACTGGATAAATTAAAAATGACTGGAATGGTAAATTCCTTATTAATCCATATTCGCCGAATGTGATGAAATCTCGTTTTCTTTGTTGTGTTAAAGTATTTGGGGTTCTATCGAATGAATAAATTCCATCAATCTGGCTTTCTTCAACAAATAATATCTGAATTGTATTTCCCGTTTCGCTGGCAACACCGAGTTTGAATTCTCTGACAGGTAACTGTACCGAATCCGGGAAGTTCTCGTTTTCAATATAAGTTCCCTCTATCTCCAGCGAGACGTAATTTCTCCCGTTATAAACGAAAAAGTTTGTGTCTTTTATATTTGGAACGTAATCGAAAACAAACTCTGATTGTGTGGATTTGAGGACATGTATATCCTGACCTGCTACAATCGACGTCAATATTATGAGAAATATTACAGAGAATTTTGTTTTCATCAGATAACTTATTTTTTAAAATAACATTAAAAATAAACAAAATTAAGGTAGCGGAAATTCTCTATAATATTTCTCCCTGATATTTTGGGAATCAAATTTATAGAAGATATCATCAACTTGTCAAGTTTAAATCAAATATTTTCCATTCGAGTTAAATAACAAAGGGTTTTTACAGCCCGAGAATTTCTTTGTTCTTTTTCATTGCATCGATACAAAATTGAATATGCTCGTCAAGTGGAATTCCTAATTCTTCTGCACCTTTTTTAATGTCCTCCCTGTTTACGGCTCTGGCAAAATCTTTGTCCTTCATTTTCTTCAATACCGATTTAACTTCTACTTCATCAATCGACTTAGATGGGCGGACGTATGTGACCGCCGTAATAAATCCGGCAAGTTCGTCGCAGGCATACAAAGTTTTTTTCAAAAGGCTATTCCTTTCCACTTTCGTATAATCGGCATGAGAAAGGATGGCGTTTATAAATTCCTCCTCAAAACCAAGTTCTTTTAGAATTTCTGCACCTTTGTAAGGATGCTCTTCGGCAGACGGATACATTTCATAGTCGAAATCGTGTAAGAGGGCTACATTGCCCCAGTACTCTGTATCTTCTCCGAATTTATCCGCATAAGCTCGTACACACGATTCCACCGCCAAAGCGTGTTTTATCAGGCTTTCGCTTTTTGTATACTGTGTTAACAAATTCATACAATAATTTCTGTCTCTCATTTTATCGTTCATTTGACCACCTTATTTTTGTATTTCGAAGGGCAATAATTTAATATAATGCATTCTTCGCATCTGGGACGACGGGCTATGCAGACTTTACGACCGTGATTCATTAAAAGGTGCGAGGAAACAATCCATAATTCCTCAGGCAATAATTCTTTCAGTTTAATTTCAATTTTCTTGGGGTCGTTTGAATCCACAAACCCGAGCAAATTAGATAATCTAACGACATGCGTATCGACGGCTATCGAAGGGATACCAAAAGCGTTACCGGCTACCACAGAGGCTGTTTTTCTCCCAACTCCTGGCAATTTTGTCAAAGCTTGAAAATCAGCTGGCACTTTACCTTCATATTTTTTAATCAATTCACTGCAACAATTTTTTATACTTTTTGCTTTTTGTTTATAAAAGCCAGTTGAAAAGATATCCTTTTCGAGTTCTTCGTTCTTAACTTTAATATAATCTTCCGGTTTTTTATACTTTTTAAATAATTTTTCAGTAACGATATTGACGCGTTCATCTGTGCATTGTGCGGATAATATTGTAGCTATCAGGAGTTCAAAAGGGGACTTATAATTGAGCGCCGGTTTTGCATTAGGGTATTCTTCTTTGAGAATCTGAAAAATTTTTCCGGCTCTTTTTACTTCGGAATTCATCTATCCTCATTTGGAAAAAATAGAGGAATTAAGTTCTAATTTGTTCAAAGCAATTGTAGCGCGTACGGGATTCGAACCCGTGGTCTCCGCCTTGAGAGGGCGGCGTCCTCGACCGCTAGACGAACGCGCCATTATTACGGCTCGAAAAATAAAATTTTTTTATATCTTTTGCCCTTCTTAAAATTAAATTTTACAAAACATCGATATATCGTTAAAAAATTAATATCTTTGCTTTCGCTCTTTTTAGGAGTTTATAGAAATTAGATGACAACAATTTGCATTGATAATTGTATAAAGTGCAACTATTTTTATTTCAGACTGGGGGTTAAAAATCTACTTTGAGAAAGAAGCTGACAAATAAAGAACTTCAGGCTATCGAAGAAATTAAAAGCAAGGGAAACATACCGCGTCATATTGCAATCATTATGGACGGTAATGGACGATGGGCTAAAAAAAGAAATTTACCCAGAGTAGCTGGTCACAGAAAAGGAGTCGAAATTGTTCGAATTGTTGTAGAAGCCTGTGTTGCACTCGGCGTGGACGTCCTTACACTCTATACTTTTTCGACAGAAAACTGGCGTCGTCCAAAGGACGAAGTTTCCACTTTGATGCGACTCATTGTTAAAAGTCTTCAAACCGAAACCGACGAACTAAATCAAAATAATATTCGTCTTACAACCATTGGCAATAAAAATATTTTGCCAAACATAGTAAAAAACGAACTCGACCTAGCAATTGCCAAAACCGCCGGGAATACAAAAATGACTCTCAATCTCGCTCTTAGTTACAGCGGCAGATGGGAACTTGTTGAAGCTATTAAAACTATAATCGAGCACGTCGAAAATGGGAAGGTAGACAAAAACAGTATTGACGAAAATCTCGTCTCAAATTTTTTAAATACTGCCGGTCTGCCCGACCCAGATTTGTTGATTCGTAGCGGCGGCGAATTTCGAATTAGCAACTTTTTACTCTGGCAAATTGCTTATTCTGAAATTTTTATCTCCAATGTTCTCTGGCCAGATTTCAGGTGCAAGCATCTGCTCGAAGCCATTGCCGATTATCAGACGAGAGAGAGAAGATTCGGTATGGTAAGTGAGCAAATTAAAAATAACGGTTTACTCAATATTAGTAGAAATAATAATGGCGATATCAAAAAAATTATTGAATTTTAGTCTCTTTATTCTGGCGATCACGTCGTCTACAATTTATCCTCAGTATCAAAGAAACACATATAAAATTTTAGGAATTACAGTCGATGGGAGCACCACCGCCGACCCAAATACAATAATTGCAAGCAGCAATCTTAAAGTGGGCGACGATATTACCATTCCGGGTGATCAAACAAATAATGCAATTCAGAACTTATGGAAATTTGGCATTTTTGAGGATGTACAAATCATTGCAGAAAAAAAAATTGAAAACGGAATCTTTCTGAAAATTATCGTAAAAGAATATCCGAGGCTCGAAAAGTTTGTTATTCGTGGCAACGACGAATTGAGCGAATCGGACATCAACAAAGTAATTACTATAGTTCGGGGGCAAACTCTTAAACCTCAGGAAGTACAAAAAATAATAACAAAAATTTATGACCTCTACGTAGACGAAGGACACTTGAACGCCAAAATAAAACCACTCTATTTTAATTTTTATGATGCCGATACATCAGACGACGAAATTACGATTACATGGCAAAATAAAGATGACCCCGACGATTTTTACGAAACAACCTACGACCGTGAAAAAACTATTTCAATTAACTCAGTCGAAAGAATTAGACACAGAGTACTTGTAGTTCTCGACATCGACGAAGGAGAGGAAGTTAAAGTTCGCAGCATTGTATTTAACGGCAACGAAGCCTTCGACGACGACGATTTAATAAGCGAATTTGAAGAAACTAAAATTAAAAAATGGTGGAAATTCTGGTCATCGGGAAATTTTAAAAAAGAAGATTACGAAAAAGATAAAACGTTGCTCGCAAAATTTTACCAGAAAAACGGTTACCACGATTTTGTCATACTCAAAGATTCAATCTATTACACAAACGACAAGAAGGACCTCCATATAGTAATCGATGTTTATGAAGGGCCTCAGTATAAAATAAGGAACCTTGTGTGGGAAGGAAATACCGTTTATGACGATAACTTACTTTCGACCCGACTTGGTTTTCGTAAAGGCGACATTTTCGACTACGAAAAATTTAATACCAACTTACATTACAATGAAAAACAAACCGATGTATCTTCGCTTTACCAGGACAACGGTTATCTCGGCTTTAATCTGCAGGCAAAAGAAGTTAAGGTAGAACCCGATTCGATCGACATAATTATAACAGTCAATGAAGGCAACCGTTTTAAAATCGGCAGGGTGGATATTCAAGGAAATGAAAAAACCAAAGATAAAGTAATCAGACGCGAATTATATACTATTCCCGGAAATTATTTCAGTCGAGCGCTAATATTGAGAAGCCTTCAGCAACTGGCAAACCTGCAATATTTCAACGCCGAAGAATTATATAAATCCGGTTTCGATTATCGACCGGCAAACGACAGTACAGTTAATTTGATTTACAAGGTTCAGGAAAAATCGAGCGACTATTTGAATGCATCGGTCGGCTACAGCGGCGCATTCGGATTCAGCGGCGCAATTGGATTTACGCTTACAAACTTTTCGATTACAGAACCGTTTCAGATGGGCGGTGGACAAATCCTGAATTTCAACTGGCAGTTTGGCGTAGGAAATTTCTATCGTACATTTACTCTCGGTTTTACCGAGCCGTGGCTGATGGATACACCCACTTCCGTCGGCTTCGATCTTTACGACACGCGACAGCGTTATGTTTACGATATGCGGCAGTCGGGTATTTCATTCCGCATTGGTAGACGTCTTACATGGCCCGACGATTATTTCTACATTCAAGGCGGGTTTAAATTTCAATACAACAACATTATCGACGGAGCGGGCGTCTATCCGGAAGGATTGACCAGACAATATACGCTTAGTACGGTGTTATCCCGTACAGACATCGACAATCCCATTTTCCCTTCTCGTGGTTCAAAATTTGCTTTAAATCTGGAGCTCTCAGGCGGTCCGATATTACCAGGTAACGTTGATTATTATAAAGTAGAATTAAATACGGACTGGTATAAATCTCTTTTTAATACGAACAGAATAGTTCTTTATAATGGAATGCGTCTTGGATATATTCATAATTTAGGCGATTATCGAAAAATCAATCCATTCGATTTTTATTACATGGGCGGCAGCGGAATGATTATTGCCACCGTGCCGTTACGCGGTTACGAAGACAGAAGCCTCGGCGTTGTCAGCAGCGGAGGTAATATCATCGGTAGCCGTGTGATGTTTAAAAATACATTGGAATTAAGAGCTGCACTTGCACTGGAACCGATTCCTATTTATCTTTTGGCATTTGCCGAAGCAGGTAATGTATATTTCGACATTAAACAAACGAATTTATTCGACTTGAAACGCTCTGTGGGTGTCGGCGCCAGAATTTTAATTAATCCGATCGGCTTGATCGGTTTCGACTATGGTTATGGATTCGACCGCAGAAGCGTCGACGGGAAAAACCCACAGTGGATTTTCCATTTTCAGTTTGGACAAGGTTTATAATTTATCAATAAATAAAATGATGAGGTTATCGTGAAAAAAGTATTATTACTCATTCTCATTTCAGCTGCTGTTGCGGTAGGTCAAACACAGCCATTTCAGTTAAAGGTTGGATATGTCGATTCCGAAACTATACTTGCTCAATATCCTGCAGCAATCAAAGCAAAAAGCGATTTGGAAGCTTTGGTTGCCAAATGGAGACAAGAGGTGGATAGTATGACTGCAGACCTTCAGCAAGCTTACGCTGAATTCCAGAAACAAGCACAAACTATGACTCCCGACAAACAAAAAGAAGCTCAACAAAAACTCGTTGAGAAAGATCAAAAAATACAGCAGTTCAGAGAACAAAAATTCTCTCAACCCAACGGCGAATATTTTGTGCGTCAGGATCAATTGATGGCTCCTGTTAAAGAAAAAGTATTCGATGCTATCGAGCAAATTGCTAAAGAAGAAGGGATGCATTATGTCCTCGACAAAGCAGGCGACGTTGTCGTTCTCTATGCTGACCCGCAGTTCGACATTACATTCAAAGTGCTCGATCTTCTTAAAAGAGGTAAAAAATAAAAGTTAAGGTTATGAAAAAAATATTATTATTAATACTTGCTTTCGCTTCGGTCTCTTTTGCACAACTGAAAATCGGTTATGTCGATAGTGAAGCAATAATGAGCCAGTTGCCCGAAGCTCAGGACGCCCAGAAAAAACTCGACGCCATAATTAAAGAATGGCAGGAAGAGCTCAATAAAATGGAAAAAGACTGGAAAACCAAGTATGAAGATTACGAAAAACGAAAATTAATCCTGAGCGAACAAAAACGCGTAGAAATCGAAAAAGAACTGGTTCAATTAGAAGAACAAATTTCCAAATTTCGGCAGGAAAAATTCGGCGTTCGAGGTGAACTCTTCCAGAAGAAAGAGGAACTCGACAAACCGATTCTAAACAGAATTTTCAACGCCATTGAAGAGGTAGCAAAAGAAAATGACTTCGACTTCATTTTCGACAAGAGTGGCAATATTATGTTCCTCTATGCAAAAGAAGAATACGATGTGACCAATCTAGTTTTAGAAAAATTAAAATGAAATTCTATGAAAATAAAATTAAAAGACGCCGCCGACTTTGTCGGCGGCACCGTTATTGGCAATCCGGAACTCGAAATCCACAACATTGCCAAAATTGAAGAAGCCGGCGAAGGCGACCTTACTTTTCTTTACCTTCCCGCCTACGAAAAATATCTCGAAACCACTAAAGCTTCGGCTGTAATCATCAGCCCGAAATTCAAAAAAACACGCTCCGACTTAAGTTACATTGAAATTGATAATCCAAACGTTGCAATACAAAAAATAATTTCGACATTCTTAAAACCCATAATAAATGTTCGGGGCATCGATTCTTCGGCTTCGGTCGACAAAACAGCAACTTTGGGCAACAATGTTACACTTGGAAAAAATGTTGTAATTTCAGCTGGATGTAAAATTGGAAATAATTCAGTTATACTGCACAATACGGTAATAATGGAAAATTCCACAATTGGCAATAACTGTCTGATATATCCTAATGTTACCATTCGCGAAAATACTTCAATCGGCAATTATGTAATAATTCATTCAAATACATGCATCGGTTCCGATGGTTTCGGATACGTTATGAATCAAAAGCACGAATACGAAAAGGTACCTCAAATTGGAAATGTTGTTATCGAAGACAATGTTGAAATTGGCTCGAATGTGTCGATTGACCGGGCAGCAATTGGTTCTACTTTAATAAGAAAAGGAGTTAAGATAGACAATCTCGTTCAAATAGCTCACAACGTTCAAATCGACGAGCACACTGCCATTGCAGCACAGGCGGGAATTTCAGGTAGTACTAAAATCGGCAAGCACTGTATGATTGCAGGACAATCCGGTTTTGTGGGACATATTGAAATTGCTGATGGCGTAATAATCGGTGCTCAATCCGGCATATCAAAATCGATAAAAAAACCAGGGAAATATAGAGGAACTCCCGCCCAGGAGATGTCCGAACAGCTTCATATGGAAGCGCACATGAGAAACCTGCCGAAGTATTCAGAAAAGATTAAGAAATTAGAAGAAAAAATTGCATTTTTGGAGAGTCAAATTTCAGAATTAAGGAAAGGTTATTAATGCTCGAACTCCAACGAACCATTGCAAAGCCCGTTTCGCTTTCAGGAACGGGACTTCATACAGGCACTTCGTGCACTATTACTTTCAAACCTGCACCAGAGAATCATGGGATTAAATTTGTGAGAGTAGACCTTGGAGGCAACCCAGAAATTCCCGCTACTGTCGATTATGTGGTTGACCTTTCCAGAGGTACTACACTGGCAGTTGGCGAAGCCAAAGTGCACACTGTCGAACATGTTCTGTCCGCAATTGTTGGTCTTCAAATCGACAATATAATTATAGAAGTTGACGGTATTGAACCACCTGTCGGCGACGGAAGTGCAATGCCGTTTGTAGAAAAATTGCTCGAAGCTGGGTTTGTTACTCAGGACACTCCAAAAGATTATCTGGTTATCGATCAGGAAGTTATGTATCATGACGAAGAGAACCAAATTGATATTGTTGCTCTGCCACTAAATGATTATCGTATAACCATTATGGTGGACTATCAGAATCCTGCGCTCGGCAGTCAGCATACCGGATTGTTTAATCTCGAAAAAGAATTCGTCAAGGAATTTGCACCGGCGCGTACATTCTGTTTTTTGAGTGAAGTTGAAATGTTAGCCGACCAAGGATTGATCAAAGGTGGCAACATCGATAATGCGGTTGTAATTGTAGACCATGAACTCAACGAAGGAGGTCTTAATAGATTGAAACAAAAACTCAACCTTCCTCCTGATGTATCTGTAACACACGAAGGTTTTTTATCCCACAATAAATTACGTTTCAAGAACGAACCTGTACGACACAAACTTCTCGATATGATCGGTGATCTGGCATTAATCGGTGCTCCGATAAAAGCCCAGATACTCGCAGCTCGTCCCGGTCACAGAGCTAATGTAGAATTTGCCAAAAAGATACGTGCTCTTTATCAACAGAAAAAACTTGTTAAAAAATATCAGTTCGTAAAAAAGGAAGGCGTGGTATTCGATGCCAATGCAATTCAAAGAATTCTTCCACACCGCTATCCTTTCCTTCTGGTCGACAAAATCATCGACCTCGAACTCGACAAAAGAGTAGTTGGCGTAAAATCTGTTACTGTCAACGAGCCATTCTTCCAGGGACACTTCCCTAATCAACCAATAATGCCCGGAGTTTTGATTGTTGAGGCAATGGCACAGGTAAGCGGTATCATGATACTCAATTCTTTTATTGACCCCGACAAACATCTCGTTTATTTCATGAGCATTAATAATGCAAAGTTCAGAAAACCGGTTGTTCCTGGCGATCAATTGGTTATGGAAGCCGAATTGATATCGAAGAAATCAAAATATTTTTCAATTAAAGCAGCTTCCTATGTCGACGGCACTCTTGTCGCCGAAGCCGAATTTATGGGAGCTATTATCGACAAAGAAAATAAAAAACAAGATTCATAAATTATGTCAGCCACCATCCATCCTACTGCAATTGTAAGCCCAAAAGCTAAGATTGGCAATAATGTTAGAATCGGTCCTTATGCCATTGTTGAAGACGACGTCGTAATTGGTGATGATTCAACTATCGGAGAGCATGCGTGTGTTTATAACGGCGCAAGAATCGGTAAGAGAGTTAAAATATTTCAAGGAGCTTCGGTCTCCAATTTACCACAGGATTTGAAATATAACGGAGAAGAAACGTTCCTTTTTATCGGGGACGATACTGTAGTGCGAGAATTTGTTACACTCCACAAAGGTACAACCGCAACGGGCAAAACGGTTATTGGTCAAAATTGCTTATTGATGGCATACACTCACGTTGCCCACGATTGTACAATTGGCGACAAGGTAATTTGTTCAAACGGAGTTCAAATAGCGGGTCATGTAACAATCGAAGATAATGTAACAATCGGCGGATTGAGTGCAATTCATCAATTCAGTAAGATTGGTCAGCATTCGATGGTCGGCGGTGGTTCGATGGTCAATATGGATGTTCCGCCGTTCGTAATGACCAGCGGCTATCCAGCACGTTATATGGGATTGAACATTGTCGGACTTCGTAGAAGAAATTTTCCGAACGAGTCAATCAATGCAATCAAAGAAGCTTACAGGATACTCTATCTCTCCGGACTTACGTTTCGTAATGCTCTAGATAAATTGAAATCTAATTTTCAATCCAATGAATATGTAGCCTCGATTATCAAATTCATCGAAAATTCCGAGCGCGGAATATTGCGAAAATGAAATGGCATCTGATTGAATACAGCGTCCAATCGGGTCAAGAAAATATGGACATTGATATTTCTCTTGCCCGTTCATGCCATCACGACGAAGCATTTTTCAGGCTTTACGGTTGGAAACCTTACTGCATATCGCTCGGCGCCAATCAAAAATTTGAAGATATTGAAATGGAAAAAGCATCAAAAGAATCGATCGATGTGGTACGAAGACCTACAGGCGGACGGGCAATTTTACATGCCGAAGAAATAACATATTCGGTAATAATTCCTTATTCTAATGAATTAACTCCTAAGAAAATTTACAAAGACGTTTCACTTGCTCTGATAGAAGGACTAAAATTATACGATCCTGTTTTTGTTGAACTTTCGCTCGAAGATGAAAATCCTCACTTCCCTTCCCTGCTTCAACAGCCCGAAGGCGTTCTCTGCTTTGGCAGTACTGCTAAAAACGAAATTAAATTCCGTGGGAAAAAAATTGTTGGAAGTGCACAACGTAAACTGGATAAGGTAATTCTACAACATGGTTCCATATTATGTGGAAAATTCCACCGTCGACTTCCCGAATTCGTTGCCGTCGACGAATCGACACGAACTGTTTTATATCAAGAAATGAATTCAAAGACAATCGAAATCGAATCGATTACAAATGTTAAAACTGATTACTACAAACTAACTAAATGTTTAAAAGAAGGCTTTGCTAAATACTGGAATATTAAATTCGACTCGGTTAAAAATTATAAAAGTGAGTTTTCATTACAGCATCCATAATATTATTTTTCCATTCAAAATTTTTGTAAATTCAAAGCACTTATGAAAAGAATAATTTTTTACGTCCTGTTTTTTGCTTCACTGCTTGTTGCACAATCTGAAAGCAGCAACATCGATTTTTTTTTAAAAGGAACTAATATTACAGACATTCATAAAGATGGTAATGATTTATGGATAACTACAAATGGAAGTGGCATTTTCTTATATAGAAACGAACAATGGGAACATTTTGCAACTTCGAATGGAAACATTCAGCACGATTACTTTTTCTGCATAACTTCAAATAAAGATTATGTATGGGCTGGTTCAATAGATGGATTGTTCACATACGACAAAAAAAGGAAAAGCTGGTCGAAAAGAAAATTCGGATTGGGTGGACAGTTAGCCAACTGGATTCGTTCCATCGAATATGACAGGTACGCAAATGTTGTCTGGATCGGCAGATTTAAATATCTTACAAAGTACGATCTAAAAACTCGCAGATATATAGATTACGACCTAACAGTCGGCGGCAATAATCAATCGAATACAATTAAGACTATCAAGGTTGAAGGCGATTCCGTGGTATGGTTTGGAACTGAAGCCGGGCTGCACAAATACGACAAATCGAAGGATCTGACCGATCCATCAGCAATGGTATTTTTCGACAACAGTCTTAACTATTTCAACGGCGAAGGCGAACAAATCTCAATTTCATCTATCCTTTCAGAGAGAAATTATTTATGGATAGGACTCGATGAATTTATCACCGAAGAGCGTCCTGAATTCAATACCGGTGGTTTATTCAGATACGATAGATTAAATGACTGGTTGCGATTTGATGTTACAAACGGGCTTACAGGAAACGGCGTCTACGACCTTACGCTTATTGGAAATTATATCTGTGCTTCGCTTTATCAATTCGGCATTCAAACAAAAGAACCTTATGGCAGAGGACTCGTATTGATTAATAGATTGAACAATCAGGTCATCCCCGTTCGGGACAGCAGGATACCCTCCACAGTAAATAAACTTTTTTTCGATGGCAGTTACCTATGGCTCGGAACCAATGACGGTCTAATCCGCATCAATTTCATAAACGAATTAGCACAATGGAAATAGGAGATTGATAATGTTAAATATTTCTCGCAAACAGCTTTTGACCCTGAAGAAAAA
This sequence comes from Melioribacter roseus, assembly GCA_020722005.1. Lineage (GTDB taxonomy): Bacteria > Bacteroidota > Ignavibacteria > Ignavibacteriales > Melioribacteraceae > Melioribacter > Melioribacter roseus_A. The sequence continues at coordinate 88,999 of DYLP01000001.1, read as the reverse complement.
ATTCAGAAACAAAAGAATTGCCGTTATCGGTGATATGATGCTTGACAGTTATTTCAAAGGAAAAGTCAGCAGAATATCTCCTGAAGCACCTGTACCAATAGTAGAAGTAGAAAATGAATTTATGAGATTTGGTGGTGCATTAAACGTAGCTTACAATATTTTAACGCTCGGCGGAATACCTTTACCCATTGGAATTATTGGCGACGACGCCGAAGGGAAGCTACTCAAAAAGTTGATGCGGGAAGCGAACATTTCCTGTGAAGCAATTTTTACGGACAAATCGAGACCTACCACTTCCAAAACACGTGTTATTGCCCACAGTCAACAAGTTGTGCGAATCGATAAAGAATCGACCGCCCCGCTATCAAAACAGTTAGGGAAAAAAATCATCGATTATATTAAACAGGATTTTTCAAATATCGATGCTATTATTCTGCAGGATTACAACAAAGGCGTTCTTACACAAAACCTTATAAGAGAAGTAATTCAAAAGGCTAATGAGGAAAATAAAATTGTTACTGTAGACCCTAAATTCAATAACTTCTTTGAATACAAAAACGTAACCGTATTCAAACCAAACAGAAAAGAAACAGAAGACGCCTTGAGTATGAAACTCCGAAACGACCGTGATATTTCAGAAGCCGGAGAAAAATTACTCCACAGTTTAAATGCTCGTTATATTTTGCTAACTTTAGGCGAAGCAGGTATTGCCTTGTTTGAAAAAGGAAAACCTGAGAAACGAGTTCCTACTAAAGCCCGGAAGGTAGCCGATGTATCAGGCGCGGGCGATACCGTAATATCAACAATTACAATTGCGCTCGCTGCAGGTGTTGATATTTATAATGCAGCTTATCTTGCAAATTATGCAGGTGGCTTAGTATGCCAGGAAGTCGGAATAGTCCCTATTAATATCGATGATTTAATCACTGCAGTTAAAGAAGAGCTGACAAAATGAACACTATTCTATCGCACGAAGAGCTGATACTTATCCGAAAAAAATTAGCCGTGAGTGGCAAAAAGGTGGTCTTTACAAATGGTTGCTTTGACATAATCCATGCCGGACATGTTGATTATCTTATTAAAGCAAAACAACTTGGTGATATTTTAATCGTAGCAATTAATTCAGACGAATCGGTCAGGAGAATTAAAGGAGAAAAACGACCAATACTAAATCAGAAAGAACGTACTTTTATTGTCTCGAATCTCAAACCGGTTGACTTTGTAACTGTATTTGATGAAGATACTCCTTACGAGATAATAAAAAAAATTGTACCCGATATTCTTGTAAAAGGAGCCGATTGGTCCAAAGATAAAATTGTAGGAGCAGATATCGTTGAAAGCAATGGAGGCAAAGTTGAGACCATTGAATTTGTCAACATTCAATCTACCTCTAATATTATCAGTACAATTTTAGAGCGGTATAAATAATGCCTGCCGAAAAGAACAAATCGAAGAAGTCATTGTTCAGAAGAATTGTAAACATTTTTATCGCAGGTGGATTGCTGTTTATAGGGCTGATCATTCTTTTAGTTGGCTTTTCTCAGACAAGTACATTTCGAAATTTTATCAAGGACAATCTTATAAAAATTGTCAATTCGAATACGGACGCAAAATTATCAATTGAGAATATCGAAGGAACAATCCTAACTTCTATTTTCATCAATAAACCTTGTTTGACTACCGGCTCAGATACTTTACTCAACGCCGAAAAATTGATAATCAAAGCCAGCCCATTGCAACTGTTATTGAAAAGAATTTATATAAGAAATTTTGAATTAAGAAACGCCTCAATAAATCTTTTACAGGAGAAGAACGGTGACTGGAATTTCGCTGCTTTATTCAAACCAAAAGAAGAAAAAGAAACTAAATCTGAGTTTACATTCAAAATAATTGCTCCTCGAATAAGTCTTGTTAATGTAAATTTTAGAATGCAGAAATATAATTATCGCGGTTCGGCTTCCGATTATAAGATATTAAATACCGACGACTTGAGAATAGAGCATCTGAATTTCGATGCAGCAGCTTATGCCTCGCCTTCCGAAAAAGCTTATATGCTGAATATCAGGTCGATGTCGATGGCAGGCAATTTCAATAATTTTTTGATAAACAATCTCAGTGGCATTTTCGAAGTAACAAGTAAATATGCATCGGTTAAGAACCTCAATATTCTCGCAGGTCGTTCGGAAATCAAAATAAGCGCCCGCCTCGACAGTCTAAATATTTTCGACGAAATTAATTTGTCGGATTTCGAGTCGTATCCAATAGGACTGAAAGCTGAAATCAAAGCCTTTGACTTCGATGACCTATCTACTTTCGTCAAAGGCACGGAAATTCTTAAGGGCAGACCATCGCTCACACTTGAAGCGGGGGGCGTATTTGGCAACATTAAAATTGACAAACTTTCTCTCAAATATTCTGATACTGAATTAAATCTTAATGGTTATCTCAAAAATTTACACCGCCCATCGGAATTCTACGTCGATGCAAATATTAAGAATTCTTCTGTAGCCTATAAAAATGTATTGAGTTTGCTTCCATCTTTGAGTCTTCCACATTTTAATAACCTCGAGCTTGCAAAATTAAACATCGATTTTGACGGTTATCCTACAAATTTCAAAGCCACACTGAGTGCAGAAACGGGAAGGAATCAGAAGCTTGACTTCAATTGCTTATTGAATCTGGACAAAAGCCCGGTGGAATATAAAATAAATTTTATAGCAAAGAATCTCAATCTACAACCAGTTATTAATATACCAACCCGCATAAACGGCAGTGGAGAAATTGCAGGCAGTTCATTTAACTTAAACACTCTCAATACTTTATTTAAATTGGAAGGCACTGATTCGGATATCAATAATATTCCGATATCGAATTATAAAATAAGTTCGACAGCCTCTAACGGCGAAATTGAACTCGAAGCTGTAGCATCGGGCGCGGCGGCTCAGCTCGACATTAAAGGTAATCTTACGTTCCTTCCTGAATACATTCCCCGATATTCCCTCGTCGGTAGGCTGAATAATCTGGATTTATCGAGATTCAATAACGACGAGAATTACAAAAGTGACCTGAATTTCTATTTTAAAGTCGACGGCATACACTTCAATCCCGATAGTATTTCAGGAACTTTCTCACTTGGAATCGATTCTTCTTCGATTAACGATAAGTTCATTGATTATGCAAATCTGGAATTGAAACTCGTAAACAAAAAGGATTACCGCGCAATTAATCTCAACTCCGACTTATTGGATTTCAATATTGGGGGTAATTTTTCCATGAACGATGCCATTGCCCTCATTAATTACCAGACGAACACAATCATAAAAATTTTCAAGGAGAAAATTGAAAATGTAAACCCAATTAATGTTGTGTACAATAAAAAGGTTTCAGATTCAATAGAAATAGAGTTGCCAGACGTAATTAAAAAAGAGATAGAATTCGATTTTAATTTTACATTCAAGAATTTTGAACTGATGGCAGCGTTAATCGGAAAGGAGAACCTAGATATATCAGGTAGCGGATACGGCACTGTTAGAAATAAACCACCTAATTTTTCCATAAACACTTCAATGAATCTCGATTATATTATTCTTCTGGATAAAGAATCGACAATCTATCTTTCGGATGTTGATGCCGACATCAATTTCATTAGAAACAATTATTATAATTCATTCGATAAGTTATTCGGAGTAGCATCTTTTACATCGAAACGATTTTATAGCGGAACGGATGTGGAGAATATAACCGCCGACCTTGTTTTCAACCAGAGCAAATTGTTTTATAACCTTTCGGCAGACATCGAAGATTATGCCTCTGCCCATGCAGAAGGATATCTTACCACGACTCCAACGACAAAATATTTCAATATCAGTAACCTTATGGTTCGATACAAAGAGATCGAATGGAAAAACAAGGACACTATAAAAGCTGTTTATGACGATAACAATTTCCGTTTTGACAATCTGAATCTATGGAGCGATACAACTTTCTTCGCTGCTTCGGGATTTATCGACAGCAAACGTAACCAGAAAATTTCAATCGAGCTGAAAAAACTGTCAGGAAAAATTATAAGCTCTTACTTCCTTGGAGGCGAAGATCCTTTACTCAATATTAATTGCAATTTAAGTGCTGATATCGGAGGAAGTCTGAATTCGCCATTAATAAATTCAAAGATTGATTTTAAGTCGATCTATTATTCGGATTACAATTTGGGTAAAATGGAAGGCAATTTAAGCTACGGAGATAAAATTATTAGCGTCGATTTTGTCTTTATGGATTCAACTTTCAATTACAACAAACCCGTAATGACAATCAAGGGAACAATTCCATACGACCTTGCGTTTTCGAAAGTTGATGAAAGAGTGCCTGCAAATAAAGAGATGAACATTGATATTTTCTCCGACAATTTTAACTTAAAAACGCTCGGTAACATTCTACCGGGTATCGAGGAGCAAGGTGGGCTACTCCTATCCGATATTAAACTTAGAGGGCGAATCGACAATCCCCGATACTACGGTAATTTATCCATCGTTAACGGTTCCTTTAAATTCCTGGCAAATAACATCAATTATACTTTCGGTCTCCGTTTTAGACTTAACGAGCAAAATGTTGATATCGACACACTTTACATCTCAAATACCGGAGGCACAAAGAACGGCGGCACAATTTACGGTAAAGGCTCTATTCTTATAGAAGGATTTTCATTGAAAAATTTATCAGTTAAAGCCAGAGGTAAGTTAGCGATATTGAATGAAAATTCGAAAGCCGTAAGTCCACAAATGTATGGCAACCTTACAATTGAGACCAATCCAGAATGGTTATTAACCTGGCGAGACGATCGTATTTTTATTCAGGGGAATGTGCTGGTCGATAATGCTAATCTATTTTATACATTGGGAGAAGAAACAGGTGGAACACAGAATAATGATTACAAAATTGTTTTCGTAGTCGACTCATCAAAAATCGACAAAGAGCTGCTAAAGTTTCAAGAAGTTCTTGAGCAGGAGAAAAAACTGCGCAAAGATTTAATGAGCGGCAGGGAATCTTCGATTGACATCGATTACTCGCTGGGAATACGCGTTCCCAGCCGCGCACAGCTTGTCTTTATTCTTTCCCAGGTTGCAAATCAAAAACTCATTGTAGAAACCCGGGGAGATATGACCTACGAAAGTATTTCCGGAAATACGCGTGCTCAGGGAGTATTTGAACTTTTAAACGGCTCAAAGCTGGAATTCTTCAAAACATTTGACGCTGAAGGATTTATTCGTTTTGAAAGCAGCATTTCTGAACCTTACCTTGACATAACTGCAACTTATCTAAACGATTATGTGCCGCCTTCTGACCCCAATGCCACTCCTGAAGAGGTGGCAATTAAAATTTTCATAAAAGGACCTCTATCGTCAATCGGTAGAAATCTGGTAAATAACACAGAAAGTATTGCAATTTATGTAGGCAAAAAAAATATTCAGAATGACGTACGCGAAACTAAATACGATTACTCCGATGCATTTTCTTTTATTTTGTTCGGCAAATTTAAAAACGACTTAACCGCTCAGGACAGAGCAGAAACTGCCGGAATATTGAGCGATTTCCAGAGTACAGCCACATCTTTCCTCGGATCCCTTCTTACGAATTTTGTGAACTCGGCAGTGGGAGACCTCATTAACAATATTCAAATTAGCAGAACTGGCGAACAAACTAAGTTTCGTTTTTCCGGAAAAATTCAGAACTTGCGTTACAGTTTCGGTGGGACTACTGAGGTATTTCAAAATATTAACAAAGCCAATATAAGAATTGAATATCCATTTAACCCAAGTTTTCTTATTAGGCTGGAACGCAAAGATCCGGTTATTCAAACTCCGGGTCTGGACGAAAAAGTAAATGAACTAGCATTAAAATATAAATTCGAATTCTAAATGAAAAACAACATCAAAGCCTACTTTAAGAAGCATCCCGGGCTCAAAATAAAAGCCAAAGATTTAGCCAAGGAATTGAACATCTCCACCGAGCACCAGTACGCCGAATTGAAGCATGTTCTTTTCAAACTCACACAGGAACAATATTTAATCAGGCCGGGCAAACGTTATCAGCTCAATTCAAGCGAAAATCAAAATTTGATTGGAACTCTTCAAATAGTCGAAAACGGCGCTTACGGTTTTGTAATTCTGAAAAATATTAAAAGGAACGACATATTTGTAGCCGGCAAAAATCTTAACACAGCAATGGACGGCGATTTGGTTGAAGTTAAGTTGCTCGAAAAGCGACGAGGTAAAAACATCGAGGGGATTATTACAAATATTCTTGAAAGGAAACGCAAAGAGATAGTTGGAATTTTGAAAAAAAGCGACTCTTTCTTTTTCTTAGAACCCGACGACCCGAATGTACATCGCGATATTTATATTCCACAATCGAAACTCAAAGGAGCCCAAATTGGCGATAAGGCTGTTGCAGGCAATATAGTTTGGAAATCCCACAATCTCAATCCCGAAGGCGAAATTATCGAAGTACTCGGCAAAGCTGGTTTATACGATACCGAAATTGCTTCAATTGCCAGAGAATTGGGACTTAAATACAAATTCCCTAAAAAGGTAATAAAGGAGGCTAACTCCATACCAGATACTATTCCACAGGAAGAGATTGCGCGCCGCATCGATTTAAGAGATAAAAATATTTTTACAATTGATCCAGAAGATGCAAAAGATTTCGACGATGCACTCTCAATCGAGACACTGCCAAATGGAAATTTTGAAGTGGGAATTCATATTGCAGACGTAAGTTATTATGTTAATGACGATTCATATCTCTTTGAAGAAGCTCTGGAAAGAGGCAATAGCGTTTACATTGTCGGCAAAGTTATTCCTATGCTGCCCGAAAAATTATCAAATGAAATTTGTTCACTTAATCCGGATGTAGATCGACTTACTTACTCTGTAATCGTCCAAATGACCCCTAATGCCAAAATAGAAAGCTATGAAATAGTAAAAACCATCATCCAAAGCAAGCGACGTTTTACTTATGATGAAGTTCAGGAAATTCTTGAAACAGGTACTGGAAATTTTAAGGACGAGCTTCTTCTGTTGAATAAAATTGCCAAAAAACTAAGACAAAAAAGAATTAAAAGAGGCAGTATAAACTTCTTCAAACCTGAGGTTGTCTTTAAACTGGATAAAAACGGGAAACCTGTCGACATCCGCATTAAGGAGATAAAAGAGAGTAATAATCTCGTGGAAGAATTCATGTTGTTAGCAAATCAAATAGTAGCGCGCCACGTCAACCCTGCCCGTAAGAAAAAGCCGGGACAGTATCCTTTTGTATACAGGATTCATGACGTGCCCGATCCCGACAAGATTAAAGAATTTGCCCGATTCGTCAAATCTCTGGGATATTCGTTTGACCCGAATTCTGCGAACAAACCGATGGAATTTCAAAAACTTCTCGATTCTGTCAAAGGAAGCGAAGAAGAAGCAGTTATAAATGAAGTTGCTATACGGTCAATGGCTAAGGCTATTTACTCTACTAATAATATTGGTCATTATGGTTTGGGATTTAAATATTATACTCATTTTACTTCCCCTATCAGACGCTTTGCCGACCTGATGGTCCACAAACTGATATATGATTTTTCAAATAACAAAAAAACCAATTACCAGAGTGACGAACTCGAAGAGATATGCGACCATATATCTGCCAGAGAGCGAGAAGCAATGAACGCTGAAAGGTTGTCCGTAAAACTGAAACAAATTGAGTATCTGCAAGGTAAACTCGGTGAGGATTTCGAAGGCGTTGTATCGGGAATTACAAACTTCGGTATTTTCGTCGAATTGAAAGATACACTGGCAGAAGGCTTGATAAAACTGAAAGATTTGGAGGACGACTACTACATATTCGACGAAAAAAATTACATGATAATTGGTAGACGTACATGCAGAAGCATTCGGCTCGGAGATAAAATCAGAGTTAAACTTATTCGACTTGATGAAGAAAAACGAGAAATTGACTTTATTTTAATCGATTAATTGTACGGAGTTAAGACGATGAAAAAATTCATTTTGCTTTTCCTTTTGTTTATTCAAGCCGTAATTTACCCGCAATTCGGGCAAAATAAGGTTCAATATAAAACCTATGATTGGTATTACATTCAGACAAAACATTTCGACATCTATTTTGCCAGAGGCGGTGAAACAGTAGCGGAATTTATCGCTTCGGCTGCTGAAGATGCATTAAAAAGAATTGAAGATGATTTTAATTACCAGATCAATAACAGGATTATTTTAATAATTTACAATTCTCACAACGATTTTCAGGAAACAAATGTAACAGATGAATATACCGGACAAGGTGTTGGTGGTTTTACCGAACCGTTTAAAAATCGAGTAGTTATTCCCTTTGAAGGTTCTTACGAAAAATTCAGACACGTTATTCATCACGAGCTTGTACACGCTGTTATGCAGGATATGTATTTCGGTGGTTCAATTCAAAATATTATTTCAAAAGGGATCACGCTGCAATTGCCACATTGGTTCATGGAAGGAACCGCCGAATATTTCTCGCAAGGTTGGGAAACTAATACGGACATGTTCATTAGAAATGCTATCATCAGCGAAGTTTTACCCGATATACAGGGGCTTAGCGGTTACCTCGGTTACAGGGGCGGACAATCCGTCTTCAAGTATATCGCCGATACATACGGCAGAGAAAAACTCGGTGAATTGATAAATAAAATTCAGGGACTCGGCTCGCTCGAAGCAGCCATGAAAGCTTCACTCGGAATCGACCTCGAAGAATTAAATGAAAGATGGAAAAAAAGTCTAAAAAAAGATTATTGGCCCGACATTGCCAATTACAAAGATCCCGATGAATTTGCAAAAAGATTGACTGATAACGAGAAACAATACGGTTTTTATAACACGAGCCCGGCTCTTTCCCCGCAGGGCGATAAGATTGCTTTTATTTCCGACCGCGATATTTTCCTCGATGTTTATATTATGGATGCCATCGAAGGGAAAATTATTAAAAAAGTAGTTGAAAGTGGTAAGGCTGCTGACTTTGAAGAACTTAACATTCTTTATCCCTCTCTGACCTGGGCACCCGATAATATCCGGATTGCACTTTCTACAAAAAGTAAAGGTTACGACGTTATCTCCGTCATTAATACGGAAACAGGCGAAGTAGAAGAACTACCTTTTCGATTACCTGGTATTGAATCAGTCGACTGGTCCCGCGACGGGAAAAAAATTGCCTTCTCGGCTCATAACGAAAAACAATCGGATATTTATTGCTACGACTTTGAAAAGAAACAATTGATTAACCTGACCAACGACATTTTCAGCGATACCGACCCGAAATGGACTCCCAATGCCAGGAAAATAATATTTTCTTCCGACCGCCGAGAATATACTAATCCCGATATGATTCCGGATGACTTTATGATGAGTAATTATGATTACAAGCAACTCGATCTTTACATGGTAGATGTCGATTCCTACAAAATCGATAGAATTACGGACTGGAATTTAAGTAATGAAAGGTATCCAGAATTATCGACCGATGGTAAAGAAATTCTTTTTATATCAGACAGAAACGGCATAAATAATATTTATCGCAAAAAGATTATTCCCGATTCTACCGAATCGATAGTCAAAATTAAAGCATATCCAATTACGAATTCACTTTGTGAAATAAGTCAACCTTCAATTTCTTATGATGGGAAAAAACTTGTATTCACTGCACTTTACAAACAGGGTTACAATCTTTTCATGCTGAATAATCCTTTCGACATTAAGCTTGCTTCCGATTCCTTGAAGCCGACAAAATATATGGAGTCGTTGTTAAGAAAAGACATTTTTGCTTTGACCGACTCGGTCGAAGTCGATTCATTGAATTTAACGAAAGAAACCAAACCCGATTCAACCGACGACGGCACTACACCAAAATTTTTTGTAGGACAGTATAAAGAAAAAGAAGAGCGCGATACAACCAGTTACGATTTAAGTAGATATGTCTTCGGAAAAATTGATGGAAACGATAGCACACAGGTAATAGCAAAACAAAAATTATTTACAGAGAAACTCGACGACGAGGGAAATTTTCTCGTTAACAGGTATAAAGTTAATTTTACTCCCGATTTAATTTATGCAAATGCCGGTTACAGCACACTTTATGGATTATTGGGTACAACCGTCCTTTCATTCAGTGATGTGCTTGGTAATCACCGTTTGATTGGAATTACAAGCTTGCAGGTTGACCTGAAAAATAGCGATTACGGGCTTGCTTATTATTATCTGGAAAAACGTCTGGATTTCGGAATCGAAGCGTTTCATACGGCTCGTTTTCTCTACAGGACAACCTTTTTCGGATATGAATTATATCGATTTCGAAATCTGGGGCTGGTAACATCGTTCAGCTATCCGCTCAATCGTTTTTACAGGGTAGATGGTTCGTTCAGTGTAATGCATGTTACAGCTGAAAATCTGGATAACTATTTCGAGCCAGTTGATAAATCAACTTATACAGTTCCAGCCTTCAGTTTTGTTCACGATAATTCTTTGTGGGGCTACACCTCACCGATTGAAGGCACTCGTTATTCTATTACACTATTCGGCAATGCGGGCATTTTCAATACAAGACAAAGTTTCTATTCTATTAACTGGGATTACAGAAAATATTTCAGATTCTTCTTCGACAACTCTTTTGCAATACGTCTGTCAGGCGGATACTCTGGCGGCGGCAATCCGCAAAGATTCTTTATGGGTGGCACGGAAGAATGGATTAACAGAAGTTTTGCCACACAGGATGTGCCCGTAGAATCAGCTGCCGACTTCGCATTCTTGTCTCCGGCTATGCCAATGAGAGGTTACGATTATGCCGAGCAAATTGGAACTAAATATTCTCTTCTCAACTTAGAACTGAGAATGCCGTTAATTCGATATCTGCTTACCGGTCCACTCCCCCTTTTCTTTCAGAATATTCTTGGCAATGCTTTTCTCGATGCAGGTACGGCATGGACTGATAATTCTAAATTAAAATTATTTGGACGCAACGAGAATGGCACTCTGGTAACCGACGACTTGCTAATTGGTACCGGTGTAGGTTTCAGAATTTATATGCTATTCCTCTGGAAAATCGATATTGCCTGGAAATGGAACCTGGAAGGTTTTTCTAAACCGAGGTATTACCTTTCAATTGGATTAGACTTTTAAGAGGGGTGACTAAAAAGTAACGTTTTTTAATATATAAGCCGCAAAATTATTTACGAATTTGTAGTTGAAAAATTTCTTTTTAGTCACCCTTTCCGTAATTAATCTTTTTTAGAATTGTCTTTCCCCGAGGAACCGGATTTGACTTTATAATCCGTATGATAAAATCCACTTCCTTTGAAAATTGGACCAGCGCCGGCTCCAATAAGTCTTTTTACGGTACCCCCGCACTTGGGGCATGTGCTGAGTGGTTCGTCTGAAATTTTTTGAAATTCTTCAAACAAATAACCGCAATCATTACACTTATATTCGTATGTGGGCATATTTACTCCTCATTTGTCATAAATTCAATAAATGCATTTTTCTAAAATAATAACATTAATTGATAAAAACACTACACTTATTAGATAGATTTTTTGCATATTTGATTCACAAAAAATATGTTGGTTGTATGAGAAAATTCATATTACTATTATTCTTCTCTTCAGCTTTCACTGGTTGTCTTAATTACACTCAAATAACTACCATCAAGACAGACGGTTCAGGTAAAATGTTCATTCATTACTGGATGAAATGGACAACTCAAAGGGATTCAATTATCGTTGAGCAATTGGGACTTTTCAATCAGGATTCAGTTCGTAAGGAATTCAATTCAGAGTTTAATAAATTGACAAGTGTGGTAACCTATCGTAATTTCAGTGACAGTACAATTCATACGCAGATTGAATTTGAGTTTACAAATCTCGATTCGCTCAACGCCACGTCAATTTTCAGGGATTCCAAACTCAGTATAAAAGATATCGACGACAGAACAAAAGTATTTTCCCAGTTTATAAAGCCAATAGCAACCGGCTTTGGATTTGAAAATAGCAATTTTTCGTTGACGTTCATCTATTACCTGCCTGGAGAAATTTTAAGCCACAATGCAACAGAAATTACACGTAATAAACTAACCTGGAAATATTCTCTCAACGAAATCGGGACAGGCAAATATATAACTGCTACATACAGACCATTTAAATTAAAAGAAACACCATCCTGGATTTATTATGCTGCTCTTTTGGTTTTACTGACTGTGATAGTATTTCTTTTCACAAAAAGAGTAAGATAGTGTTGGTTTGACTAACCTCTGTTAATTAATTATATTTGTGGCTTGTTTTAGAAGAAAAAATCGAGCAGTTGAAATTGGAAAACGTCCCATTAATATTTTCTGGCACATCGAATCCGGAGCTTACGCAAAAAATTTGTAATTATCTTCACTTAAAAGAAGGTAAAATTGATATACGGCGATTCAGCGACGGGGAAATCTGGGTGAAGTTTCTCCAGAATATACGTGGACAGGATGTGTACATTATACAATCGACTCAGCCCCCGGCTGAAAATTTAATGGAATTATTAATAATGATCGATGCAGCCAAAAGAGCATCAGCCAAACGAGTGACGGCTGTTTTGCCCTATTTTGGATATGCGCGTCAGGATAGAAAAGACCAACCACGTGTATCGATTACATCAAAACTGGTAGCCAATCTGATCACCGTGGCTGGAGCCGATCGCGTAATAACAATGGACCTCCATGCAGCACAGATTCAGGGATTTTTCGATATACCGTTCGACCACCTGTATGCATCACCTATTTTTACTCATTTATTTAAGGACCAGATCGATAACCTGGTTGTTGTTTCGCCAGATGTTGGAGGAATTAAACTGGCAAGGTCTTATGCCAATCGATTGAATGCAGGACTTGTGGTTATCGACAAAAGAAGACCCAGGCACAATATTGTTGAAGTAATGCATCTTATTGGTGACGTAGAAGGCAAAAATGTTTTGATAGTTGACGATTTAATCGATACTGGTGGAACTTTTGCTTCAGCTGTAAAAGCGTTAAAAGAAAATGGTGCAAATCAAATTTTCGGCGCCGTTACTCATCCTCTATTATCGGGTGAAGCTATTTCTATAATCGAATCCTCGCCTATAAACAAATTATACGTAACTGATAGTATACCATTAAAACATAAATGCGACAAAATCGAAGTAAGAACTGCTTCGACGCTTCTTGCCGAAGCAATAATTCGTTCAAATAGAAATGAATCTATCAGTTCATTGTTCGAAATAGACAAAGATAAATAAATTAGTACAAGGAGTGATAAACGATGTCAGAATTCACAATCAAAGCAAAACGCAGAGCACTTACCACCAAAGGCGCTGTGAATAAATTACGCAAAGCTGGTAATGTACCAGGGATATTTTATGTCAACGGTCAGGAGCCAATTCCTGTATATTTAACTGAATCCACACTTCGACCGTTAGTCTATACCCCAGAAACTCACATTATTAATCTGGTTATTGACGAAGAACAACCACGCAAAGCTATTATTAAAGACGTTCAGTTCGACCCTGTTACGGATAAGATGATTCATTGCGACTTTATGGGAATCTCTCTCGATCATGAAATCGAAGTCGAAGTCCCTGTTCTGCTCGAAGGAGCAGCAATGGGTTTAAAAGAAGGTGGAATTCTCCAGCAACTTTTACATAAACTTACAATTAAATGTCTCCCCGACAATATTCCCGAACATATAGCTATCGATATAACTAATTTAAAAATTGGAGATTCTGTCCATGTAAAAGATATCATGACAGATAAATATAAGATAGAACACAACGAAGAGGTTGTGATTGCTTCTATCGTCCATGCAAGATTACAGGAAGAAACCCCCGTCGCTGAGACTGAAGAACCTCGAGAACCAGAAGTTATATCGAAAGGTAAGTCAGAGGAAACAGAGGAATAGTTTTAATTGCGTGCTGTAATAGGTCTCGGAAACCCCGGTAAACAATACGCAAATACACGACATAATATTGGATTTATTATTTTAGATCGTTTTGCTTCAGTCTATAAATTTAGTTTTTATCGTGAAAACAATTATCTGAAATCGGAAGGCTCACTCGGGTCTTCCGATTTTATTTTGGTTAAACCTACTACTTTTATGAATCTTAGCGGTCTCGCTGTAAAAGATTTCCTGAACAAATATAAAATCCCTCTTGAAGAAGTTCTCGTAATTACAGACGATATCTATCTAGAACCAGGGAAAATTAGAATACGTCAACGCGGCAGCAATGGTGGTCATAATGGACTTAAATCTATAATCGAACACCTTGGAGCAATCGATTTTCCGAGATTACGATTCGGTATTGGTAATCCTGGCAATGTAATTCTATCGGATTATGTGCTTTCTCCATTTACCGGAGATGAACTGAAAATAATTGAATCATCAATTGAAATAGCTGTTCATCTTATAGAAAATTTTGTTAATGGAGGTTACAAAGCAATGTTAGATAATTTTAGCAAAATATCTTCCGGAAAATCGGATTAATATCCTGTCAAAAAAAATATTGCTCGACTCCGAAATTTATTGTATTTTTGAAGCCTAATTGATTATAATTATTAACCCTGCTCCTTAATCAATGGAATTAAGGGGCCTAATAGTCCAAAGGGAGGTAAAAAGATGCATATACGGACATACGAAAGTGTGGTTGTCATTAATGCCGCACTCGAAGATGCTCAGATCGAATCTCTTCTAAAACATATCGAAGATATTATCACAACAAACGGCGGTGAAATACTCGATATCGATAAGTGGGGCAGAAAACGCCTCGCATATCCAATTCAGAAAGCAAAAAGCGGTTATTATGCAATTTTCCGTTTCAATGCTCCAACAGAATCAATCAAAGAACTCGAACGCAATTATCGTCTGGAAGAAAATATAATTCGTTTCCTTACCATTTTACTCGATAAGTTTGCATTAGAAGCAATTGCTAAGAAAAAGGAGTCGGCTGAGAATGAAACACCAAACGACTCCGACATTAACAACGAAAGTAAAGAATAAAAAACAAGTTAAGTATGGAGGTTACGATGGCTGAATTAAAGATGCCAGAAATTAACAGTGTTATTGTTGCAGGAAATTTAACCAAAGATCCTGTGTTCAGACAAACATCCAACAACACGCCTGTAGTTAATTTTCACATAGCTGCAAACAGAAGATACAAAGATAGCAGCAACCAGTGGCAGGAAGATGTATGTTATGTAGGAGTAGTAGCCTGGAACAAACTGGCAGACAGTTGCAAAGACAGATTGAAAAAAGGAAGCGCCGTTTTAATCGATGGCGAATTACAGAGCAGAACCTTCAAAACAGAAGACGGCCGCAATAGAACTATTGTTGAAATCAAAGCAAAGAGAATTCAATTTCTTAATAAATTTAGCAAAGCACAAAATAACGGCGAAGACACTTCGGATGGCGACAGTATAGTTGACGAGAACGAAGATTCCAGCTTTGAAGATAATTCATTCGACAAATTCTTAACCGATGAAGAATCGAACTTAATCAATGGAGAAGAAAATTAGGAGTTATTAATTAAAAAATGAAAACTACCAAAAGAGTAAAACGTGTAATTGAAGGATATATCGATTATAAAGATTCCAAACAGCTCCAGAAGTTCCTGACCGATCAGGGGAAAATTATTCCCCGTCGTATTACCGGTCTCAGCGCAAAACAGCACAGAGAATTGGTCAGAGCTATCAAAAGAGCGCGACATCTGGCTATTTTACCATTTGTATCCGAAGCTGTTAAGTAAAGGAGATAATGATGAAAGTTATACTTAGAAAAAATTTCAGTCAGTTGGGCAATGTCGGCGACATAGTCAATGTTAAAGATGGCTATGCCCGTAATTATCTAATACCCCGGCAAATTGCTTACCAGGCAACTAAAGGTAATATAAGGGCTTTTGAAGAGGAGAAGAAACAAATTCTCAAAAGAGAAGCCAAAGAATTAGAAAGCGCACAGGCACTAGCCGCTGAACTGGAAAAAGTATCCATTTCTATCCCCGTAAAAGTCGGAGAAGAAGAAAAAATATTTGGTTCGGTAACAACTCAAATGATTGCCGAAGCTCTTAACGAAAAGGGGTTTGACCTCGATAAACGCAAAATCGAAATTACCGAACCGATAAAAGCTTTGGGCATTTATAGCGTTTCCATAAAACTTCATCCCAGCGTTACGGCTACTGTTAAAATCTGGGTAGTAAGAGAATAGTTTCAGAAAGCCGGTACTTTCAGCCGGCTTTTTGAATTTTGTTCCTTTAACTAAAAATTAATTCATCAACTAATTTAAGATTTCGTGATGAAAGAAATAAGATTTAGACTGTTCATTGTAATCGGTGCAATTGCTCTTTCACTCTATCTTCTCTATCCAACTTACCAGGATTATAGAAATAACCTCAAAGTCTCGGAAAAACTTGTCCAAATTGAAGATAGCCTAAAAAAGAGCACTCCGAAATTAACTCCAATTGAGATAAAAGAATTAATTACTACCAAAAAAGACAGTATCCTTGCAAATACTCTAGACTATCGGTCCGTCCGCGAAAAAAGGATTAAATTGGGACTTGATCTTCAGGGCGGAATGTATCTTGTAATGGAAGTAAATACTGCAAAACTGCTCGAAAGACTGGCAAAAGACGCCGACGAACAATTCTTAGAAATTCTCAAACAGGCAGAAAAGGAATCCCAGATTTCGGATGAAAATGTGGTTACAATCCTTGCAAGAAAATTGCAAGAAAAAAATATCCGCTTAAGCAGGTACTTCGGTTCAATTCGCGAAGACGACTCCCAGATTATCAGCCGTCTTAAAGAACAGGAATCGGACGCCGTTACCAGAGCCATCGAAATCATTCGCAATAGAGTTGACCAATATGGCGTTTCCGAGCCAAATATTCAAAAACAGGGTTCCAGAAGAATTGTGGTAGAATTGCCCGGCATTGCCAGAGAAGAAGAAGCTAAAAGACTATTGCAAGGTAGAGCACTCCTCGAATTTAAATTGGTCAAGGATGCCGATTTTGCAATTCCAATAATGAACCGAATCGATGAAGCACTCGCCAGGTCATCCGGCGTGGATTCTTCACAAATAAACACTACAGACACTACCAAACAACTTACCGAAGAAGAATTTGCAAGACAACATCCATTCTTTGCCATAGCGCGTCTGGCTGATCCTCAGGGAAGAATACCAGACGCTTACGTAAAAGAAAGCGATAAATCGAAATTGAATATATATCTGCAAAGCGAAGAAGTTAAAAAAGTAATGCCCGACAACGTAGAATTCCTCTTCGATGCAAAACCGATTGTTGGCGAAAATGGCGAGAACTATTTCCGTATGTATATGGTAAACAAAACTCCCGAACTTACTGGCGGAGTTATTGTCGATGCGCAGGCAAACATTGACCCGACCACTTCTGCACCAGTAGTTTCGATGCAAATGAATGCAGAAGGGGCTCGAGAATGGGCAAGAATTACAGGTTCTAACATTGGCAAAAGATGTGCAATAGTACTGGACGGTGTTGTCTATTCGGCTCCTGTGATACAGAGCAAAATTCCTTCGGGAAATTCTCAAATCAGCGGAATTCCGAATTTAGACGAAGCTAAACTACTCGAAATCGTATTAAAAGCAGGCGCATTACCAGCTCCTGTTGATATAATTGAGCAGAGGACGGTGGGACCATCCTTAGGCCAGGACTCGATTCGTCAGGGTTTCAATTCGTTATGGTTGGGTTATACGATCGTTGCAATTTTTATGATTTTCTACTATAAAAAAGCCGGTACTCTTGCAGATATTGGACTTATTGTAACAGTCTTGTTGATACTGGGTGTTTTAGCAGGATTTCAGGCTACACTTACCTTGCCTGGTATTGCTGGTATCGTATTAACGATGGGAATGGCAGTTGATGCCAATGTTATTATTTACGAAAGAATTCGTGAAGAATTAAATAGCGGCAAAACTGCGCGCGCTGCAGTTGACGCCGGGTATAGCAATTCATTCTCCGCTATTATCGATTCGAATATCACAACATTCTTTACAGGGGTTATTCTCTACCAGTTCGGTAGTGGACCCATTCAGGGTTTTGCACTTACGTTGATGATTGGTATTCTGACGAGCTTGTTCTCAGCCTTGATTTTAGTGCGTGTGATGTTCGACTATATGCTAAATAAAGGACAAAAAATCAACATTGGTTAATTGAGGAGAGGTCAAATAGATGCGACTATTCGAGAATTTAAATATTAACTTCATGTCAAAACGGACAACTTTTTACATCCTTTCTTCCGTCTTATTATTATTAGGATTAATCAGTATTCTCGTTAGAGGTTTACAATTTGGTATTGACTTCAAAGGTGGTACAGAAGTAGCATTGGAATTCAGCAAACCGATAGACATTGCAGAAGTGAGAAAAGCAGTAGAAAATGTCGGCTTGGGTAATGTTGAAGTTAAGACTTTTGGAGGTTCTTTAGGAATACTATTGAGAACTGAAATGCAAGAATTGCCACCGGAAATAATACCTAAAGTTAAAAATAAAATTGAATCCGTTATTAAAAAAGTAGCACCGGGCGAAGAAGTCAAGCTAATCGACTCATCCTTGACTGCATTGACATATGATTTCCCCAATGCTCAAATTGCCAATCTGGTCTATGACAAACTTTTCGAAGCCGGTTTCCAAACAGCCAAAGTTTCGTTAGAACCTGATAATACGCAAATCATAGTCAGGCTCGGTATCGCCGACTGGATCAAAGAAAATTTTTCTGAATATTTTGTGGACAATCCGTTCAATGTTTTAAAAGAGGATAAGGTTGGCCCAAAAGTCGGGCAGGAATTAAAAACCGACGCTGTTATTGCGGTGCTGCTGTCACTGGTTGTAATCCTTATTTATCTCGGTTTCCGCTTTAAATTCGTATTTGCACTCGGTGCAATTATTGCTCTATTTCACGACGTGTTAATAACACTGGGTCTTTTTGCTGCTTTATATGGACTGGTACCGGGATTAAATCTGGAAATATCTGTCAGTGTCGTCGCTGCATTTCTTACGCTGGTTGGATATTCAATTAACGACACAGTAATTGTTTTCGACAGAGTAAGAGAACAAATCAAAATTCACAAATCAATCTCTCTGATAGAAAATATCAACACAGCTATAAATAAAACTTTAAGTCGTACACTTATTACAGTATTTACAACTTTATTATCGATAATAGTTCTTTTAATATTTGGTGGTGAAGTTTTAAGAGGGTTTGCTTTTGCGTTGCTAATAGGCATGATTACTGGAACATACTCCTCTATTTTTATAGCAAGCGCTTTTGTGGTGGAAATAGCAGACAGGACAAATAAAAAAGTTGAATTCTGAAATAAAAAGGGTGACTAAAAAATAATGTTTTTTAAAATATAAGCCACGAATTTCACTAATTATTTACTAATTCATTGTTGAATAGTAACTTTTTTAGTCACCCTGTTTTTATTTTATTACTTTGGCAACTATATAAGTTAAATCGTCGCTCTGCTCTGCATCTTTAGTATGGTTATCTACGCTTTCTTTAATAATTCTCATGGCATCATAGGGCGATTCTTCTTTTAACTGGGCTACGAGATTTTCAAATTTTTCATCCGTATATTCATTGTTATTCCTGTCCATTGCTTCGGTAATTCCGTCTGTATATAAGATAAGAAAATCCCCCTTTTGAAGTTTGATTGTTTCAGATTCATAAGGAATTGTGGTTGGCAAAAAGCCAATAATCATCCCTCCCTTTTTTAATTTATTGATTTTGCCTTCTCTAATTAGAAACGGCGGATTATGACCTGCATTGACATAAGTTAATTCTTTTGATTTCATATTCAATACCGACCAAAAAAAAGTAACGTAATCCCCCATGGTCGTATTTTCAGCAATCAAGTCATTTATTAAATTAGTCGCTCTGTCGAGTGGTAATTTCATTTTACAGATTGTTTTAATAAATGCCTGAAGATTAGCCATCAGTAAAGATGCAGGCACTCCTTTACCCGATACATCTGCTATGGCAATCAATAGATTTTCATTGTCGAGCTGAATGATATCGTAATAATCTCCACCGACAATTTTTGCAGATTCGTTAAATGCGGCAATTTCAATTGTATCGAATTTCGGAATGTATTTAGGAAGTAAATTTTTTTGTATTGTTCGGGCAGTTTCTAAATCTTTTTCCATTCTTTGTTTTTCAAGCGCAGTTTCGAATAGCAATACATTTTCAATCGATATTATGGCAATGCTACCCAGCGAAGAAATAAATTCAATATCCGTTTGTTCATATTTTTTGCGATTTTTCCTCTCGCCCAACATAATGAGTCCTTTGGTTTCACCTTTTATTTGCATCGGTACTATCAATTCAACACCCAATTCGTTCAACAGTGTTAATTCGTCTTTAAACTGGCGACCGACTATAACATTATTAATTTTCTTAGCATCACAATTATTCAAAAATGCAGTAATTTTATTTTTGTCGAATTTCGTTTCGAGTATTTGATATTTTTTGCCACTACAAATTACAATGGCAAATTCCGAGACAGTCATCTGACCAATTAGTGAAAATGCCAGCAGCTTACCAATTGTTTCAATTTTTAATAAGCCGCTGAATTCTTTACTTAAGTCGAAAAGCGAACTTAATTGATTAACTTTCGAATCCAGTTCCCTGTTGACTCTTTTTAGTTCTTCTACAGTCAGGGAATTCTCGATTGCCGTAGCTCCGATATTGATTATTGTACCCAGAAATTCGATGTCCGTTTTATTGTACCCTTCCCCACTCAATTTCTTACCGAGGAAGATCAAACCGATTGTGCCGGTAGCAGAGTTAATCTCCTTACGAATTGCGAACTGACAATTTTGCATAAAATTATCAAGTGTCTCGTCGTTCGAATTTAACTTTTCTGGAATTTCCGGAGCATTGATAAATCCTTTCGTCAGATTAATATACGGCATCCCTTCCCTGTCAAACAACACGACCATTGCACGGGTTGTATGGAATTTACCCATACAAGTTAACAGTATATTGTTGAGTATGAAATTGATATCGAGGCTGGAGTTGATAAGGTTACTGAAATCGACGAGAGCCGATAGATTTCTCAACAAACCAATATTATCGGTTCTATCCATCAAGAGTTCTTAAGATATTTGACTAAAGTTACTCTGTTTTTGCGATTGTCTTCAACAGAATAGATTACCTCATCCATTAGTTTTTTCATCAAATAGATCCCGAGCCCTCCGACCTTTTTTTGTTTATAAAATTCCTGAATGTCGGGTATCGGGATTAGATTCGGATCGAAGCCGTTGCCTTCGTCTGTAATCGTAACTGTAAACTTATCGTCGATAAAAATAATCTTGATATCGATCACGCCTTCGGGCGAGTACCGATACGCATGCTTAATTATATTAGTACAAGCTTCGTCAACAGCCAGAGTAATTTGTTCTACTTCGTCTTCGCCGAAGCCACACTCAAAAGCACTCTCTTTCACAAATTTTCTGACTTTAGCCAGATTTTCTGTGCTGCTGTATACTTTAAGTTGTTTTTGCAATCTGTTTTTTTTCAAGATTTACTCAGCTCGTTAAACTTATTAATAGCTTCGTTTTCGTCTTGGTAGAATTCGTAAAGGAGGGGAAACCCGAGCAGGTCGAAAATATTATATACGTTTTCTTTAAGATTGGCAAATTTAATATCGCCGTTGTTTTCTCTCATCGTTTCCACATAAGCCATAAACACACCGAGTCCTGCGCTACTTATATAATTTAGTTGATCAAAATTGACTACTACTTTGTATTTATTTTCCTGTATCAATTTGTTAAACACATTTTCAAGTTCTGGAGCTGTATGAGCATCCAGATAACCTTTTAATTCTACGATGCTAACGGAACCGGCATCCCTCAAGCCGACGTTAAAATCTGCCATTTATAATTCTCCGTTTTAATAATTTATTTACTCCATCGAACGATAACAAGAGTGATATCATCGTGTTGAGTATTGTCTTTCGAAAATAAAGTGATCTCTTTTACAATCTCGTTTGTAATTCCTTCGAGATTTTTACTACAATTCGAGGAAATTATCCTTTCAAAACGGTCATAACCGAAGTCTTCGTTCCTTGAATTTTTAGCTTCTGGAATTCCATCAGAATAAATTACAAAAAGGTCGCCTTGTTTCAAATTAATTTGTAACTCTTCGAGAGAATTATCAAATTTATCGGAGTAATCTAGTCCCAGTCCAATACCTTTCGGTAGGAGTCTCGATGTTTTTCCACCGCTACAATAAATAATGGGAGTGTGACCTGCCCTTGCGATTTTAACTACACCTTTTTGATAATCGAGTATCCCGTAGACTGCAGTTACAAAATTTTTTTTATCCAGGCTATCTTTAAGAATTTCATTTGCTTTAATCAGGAGCTGGGTCGGTGAATTTATAATTTTAGCAAGCGACTCGAAAATCCCCTTCAATTCTGCCATTATAAATGCTGCAGAAATTCCTTTACCCGATACATCGGCTACAATAAAACCGAGTCTGTTGTCGGAAAGTTCAAAGAAATCATAATAATCCCCGCCCACTTCGAATGCAGGAATAAAGAGAGCGGTTAGTTCATACTTATCAGAGACGGGAAACATGACGGGCAAAATTTTGCGTTGTACGTCTCTGGCAACATCGAGTTCCTTTTCAAGGCGTTCTTTTTCGATCGATTCGGCTATAAGTTTAGCATTTTCGAGAGCTACCGAAGCATAATCTGCGTACGTTTGAAGAGTATTCTTTTCATCTTTGTCGAAGTCGACTTCGCCGTATCGTGCTGTAAATAAATAGCCGCTCAATTTACTGTGTACATTCAATGGGGCTACGGCTACTGTACGGAAGTTAAATTGATCGTCAATTTCATGGGCGTTGGTAATCGAATAAACGCCGTTTACGGAATCCTTCAGGAACAATTCTGCTGCCCGCCGTGCTTCAACATAACCGATATTGTTAACCGCATTTACTTCAATTCCCTCTTCGCCAATCGTTACAAGCCATGCAGCATTTGAATTGCAAATCTTTGTAGTAAAATTAATTATAGAATCCGCCAGTTCTTTAAAATCAAAAACCTGAGTAATCAATTTCGTAAGATCCATCAGCGAGGAAATTTCTTCAGAACGACGATCAAATGCTTCAGCTGTCGGAAGATGGAATAATGTAGTGAAAAAAATAACACCAAAATAAATCATGCCATATATCATCACCAAACTAAACACAGAATAAAGTCCTACCGACAGCTTAAAGAGAATCATTTTAATTACACTGCTTTCGTTCAAAAGACCAAAATTAAAACCAAATAATATTGAAAGTATGATTGATATCAGGAGGAGATACAATTTCTGTTTTTTTGTAAGAAATGCAATCCACGATACTTTTAGTGAATTCAAAGAGATTAGCACTATGGTAACAATATAGAATGCATCGTGTATAAAGTCTAATGACGAATTCGAATTTGCAAACTCTGAAAAAAAAGTCACAACAAAAAAGAATAGCATCGTATTGAAATAGAGCGATTGATCCTTCTTTTGCCGCAAGTAATAGAGTGTACGGAATGTTGAAAAGATGTACGTAAGAACGATTATAAAAATGTAGTTTGAAACCGTAATAAAAAGAGTATTTACGGCACCTGTGTTTGACTGAATTGAATTGCCATCACCGAAAGCGGAATTAGCAAGTGAAATAATAAAAAAAACAATTGCACCGAGTATGCCTGCATTCAATACTAACGAAAGCGGAGTATCTTTTCTTAATTCAGTATAGGGCGAAATATAATTATAGATGAAGAATATCATGAAGAACACAAGGGCTTCATTAATTAATAAAATAAATGGATTGGAATGAATTGGGAAAATAAAATTATAAATTAGAAGAAGAACCGAGACAAAAACTGCATTTTCGAGACTGCGGCTTCGCGCTAATTTTATAATATTTTTAAGCTCCATGGATTCACTTTTTCTGTTTAGAAACCGAGTCGGCATAACTGCGAGCAATCGAGTCGATTTTCCTTCCGAACTCTTCCCAGTCGACCTCATCTTTAACCTGTATTGCTTTTAACGTGGCTTTAATTATTTCTGAAGGGTCGATGCTATGCTGGTCGTACTTAAATTTTTTCTCTACCGAAACTTTTGCCTCGAGTAATCTGGGAAGTTCTATTTGAATTCGTTGTAACTCTTCATTCAAATTTTCCATTTCGATTCTGAAATCTTTTGCATTCTCGAAGTAATTTTTCGTATATGGAATATATACCTTAAATTTATTGGAATCAAAACTGAAGTTGATTTTGGAATGTTCTTTCAAAAGTTCGAATTTGATATTGCCTGCAGCAGGCACTCCTTTTATGCCGGTATGCATAAATTCTTTGTCAAATGCCTGAGTATCAATTTCTCCCCGTGCAAAAAAGACCGTATCAGGAGTGACAAACAGGAACCTGTTATCACTAACTTTATGGATATTGTCTACGAAATCTGTCAGTTCTCGCTCTTTCGGTATGTGATTGCTTGCAAAGAGTATATCAATTTTGTTTTTATCAATCTTTGTAGCAAATTTAATCAAGTCGGCGAGTAATGCTTTTTGAAGTTCAGATAGTCTGGGATTGAATGCCAGTGTTTGATTATCGCCCGTAAGTATCGAATAATAAATTTGTTTTTTATAGTAATCTAACAGCGAGTCGACTTTCTGCTTCTGGTTTTTGTTCAATTTTAGATAATCTATAAACAATTTATAATTGTTTTGTTTAACTTCGGCTGGTAATGTTTTTATTTCGTAGACCACATCACGCTTTGCAGGGTCGTCCAACACCATTACAATTTTGTTATTAACTTTGTCGATGGGCAGGTATTTGTAGAGGGCAAAGTTAAAGACGTCTTCGTTGCTTATCTCGGTTTTGTAAAAAAGAGGTTTGAGATTACCTGTATAGAAGGAAATAATATCATTTTGCCTTTCTTCAATAAATTCTTCAATATTTTCTTTATTGAATTTGAACACCAGCATTAATATGATTGTCAGCAAAATGATTGGTAGAATTGGCAGGAATCTTTTGATATTTTCTTTCTGATTTTTGTTCATTATCTATTCATTTCTTTGTAATATGGTTCGAGAATAACCTTCAATGCCTCGCGAGCTCTGAATATTCTCGATTTAATTGTACCGACTTCAGTATTAAGCTGTTCAGCAATTTCCTTATAAGTGAATCCTTCTATATCTCTTAAAATGAGAGGCACTTTTAGATTTTCAGGTAATCTATCAATCGCCTTTCTGACAATTTTCTGTAAATCGATATTTTCAGAAAAAGATTTAACACCGTACTGGCGATCGGTATCCTCAAGCGGTGAAAAAATGCTGCGCACTCTTTTCTTCCTCAAATAATCGCGACATTTGTTTACGGTTATTCTATAAATCCAGGTAGTAAATTTAGATTCAAACCGGAACTCTTTCAGTTTATTATAAACGTTTATAAAAACATCCTGTGAAATATCGTCAACAAACTCATTGTCGCCCAGAGTAAGAAAGACAAGATTTCTTACTTTGTCTTTATGTTTTAAAACAAGAACTTTAAATACCGATTCGTCTCCGTTAATAAACTTTTCAATCAGCTCAAAGTCTTCATCGTGCAGTTTGTCAATCTTTTCTTCATTATTATTAAGCAAAGTCATAGTTTTAGACGTTGTAAAAAAATTAATGTTTCTCTTGAGGAAATATTTCTTTATTTTTACAATAGTATTCGATAATTTAGCTACTAATATAATTATTAATAATAAATAATCTGCAAATCGAGTAAGAATAGAAACGATAAATTTAAGGAGAACTCATGAAAATTAACACTTATGAAAAATACGGAGCAGTAGTAATCGAGTTAAAAGGGAACGTAATGGGCGGACCGGAAGCCCAGGAATTCAGCGATTTACTGCACAAACTCCTTGACGAAGGCAAAAAAAATATAGTTGTCGACCTCTCCGGTTGTAAATTTATGAACAGTTCGGGTCTCGGTATGCTTATCAGTGGATATACTACGATGAAAAACGGCGGTGGTAATTTTAAACTTGCTAACGCTACCGATAAAATCGAAAGTTTACTGGTAATTACCAAATTGATTACTATTTTCGAGCACTATCAATCAGTTGAGGAAGCTGTAAAAAGTTTTTCTGAAAAATAATTTCCTTATTGCGTTTTATTCGTGATAGTACTGGTAAGGGGAATGAAATAGTTTGTGGTTTACCTACCTTTTTATAATTAATGGAGATAAAGATGAGTGTTACCGTAATAGTTGGTAGCCAATGGGGTGACGAAGGCAAAGGGAAAGTTGTTGACATACTTTCAGAACAATACGACATTGTAGCCCGTTATCAGGGCGGGGCAAATGCAGGACATACCGTACAGGTAGGCGAAAAACAATATATTCTACATTTGATCCCATCCGGCATATTGCGCGAAAATATTACGTGTGTTATAGGAAACGGAGTAGTAATCGACCCGAAAGCTTTACTAGAAGAAATAAAATTCCTCGAAGAGATGGGAATCAATATAAAGGGTCGATTGTTTATTAGTCATAATGCTCATCTTATAATGCCCTACCATAAATTGCTCGATTCTTTAAACGAAAGCAGCTCAACAAAAATCGGCACCACAGGCAGAGGAATTGGTCCATGTTATATTGATAAATATGCGCGCAAAGGAATCAAAATCGTCGACTTGCTCGATAAGAAAGTTTTTGAAGAAAAAATTAAAATTAATCTAGAAGAAAAAAACGCCATAATTCGAAAAATTTATAACCGCGATGAGCTGGACGTCGACGAGATTATTAAAGAATATACTGACTTCGACCGAAAAATCGACCAATATATAACCGATACATCAGTACTTTTAAACAATGCAATAAATGAAGGCAAGTCAATTTTGCTCGAAGGAGCACAAGGTACATTACTCGATGTCGATTTCGGCACATACCCGTATGTAACTTCTTCGAATCCAACATCAGGAGGTGCAGCAACTGGTACGGGAATTCCACCCACGAAAATTGATTCGGTTATCGGTATTGTAAAAGCTTATACTACACGAGTAGGGCTTGGACCTTTCCCTACCGAGTTAAAAGGAAATCAAGCTGAAGAATTACGAAAGGCTGGAATTGAGTTCGGTGCTACAACCGGCAGACCACGACGCTGCGGCTGGTACGATGCATTCTTGGTTAATTATTCCAGAATGATAAACGGCATCGAAAGAGCTGCAATCACAAAGCTCGACGTGCTCAGCTACCTCGACGAAATTAAAGTGTGCGTCGGCTACGAAATAAACGGCAAGAAACTCAAATCATACCCTACCGATGTCAATAGATTAGAAAATGTTACTCCTGTTTATGAAACACTCAAAGGATGGAAAAAAGACTTATCAAAAGTTAAATATTACGACGACCTACCTTCAGAAGCAAAAGAGTATTTAACTTTTATATCACAACAGAGCGGATTCGAAATCAAAATGATTTCTGTAGGTCCCGCAAGAAATCAAACTATCGAATTATAATATTTCTTCCATTTACGGAAGAACATTATGAATAAATTTGGCAACTCGACGACATCAAAAATTAAGTTTGCTCTCCTCTTTATTGGCTTATTAATAGCCCTCGGCACCTGGTATTACACCCAGTATCTCGTCAATAAATTGCAGGAAAGAGAAAAGGAGATAATTCAGTTATATGCAAACAGCCTGGAATATATAGCACGCCCCGACGAAACTGGAAGCGACATCACGTTTGTATTCCAGAATCTAATACAACGAATCGATTTCCCTCTCATTCTAACCGACGCTCAGGGCAATATCGTTTCCACAGAAGCAGGCATTGGTTATAAAAATATCTATTTCGAGCCCGATATTCCAAAAGAGAAATTACTCGAATTACTCACTGAAAAATTAAAAGAACTTAAAAGTGAACATACACCTATCGAAATAAAAGCTCCAGACGGAAAGGTAATTCAGTTAATTTATTACGGCGATTCTACTGTGGTTCGTAAATTACGTTTTTATCCATATCTTCAAATTCTCTTTGCCATTGTTTTCATACTGATTGCATATACTGGATTTAACTTTATTCGCAAGAACGAACAGAGCCTTATCTGGGTAGGCATGTCGAAAGAGACCGCACACCAACTTGGCACGCCAATTTCGAGTCTTATGGGCTGGAATGAGGTCATCCGAATTAATTATGACAATCCCGACAAAGTTCTTGATATCGCTGACGAAATTTCGAACGACCTCGAACGCCTGAACAAGATTACGATGCGTTTTTCAAAAATCGGTTCCAAACCTGAGTTAAAAGTTGAATCGCCCTATGAAATAATTGAAAACGTAATTCGGTATTTCGAACGGCGACTGCCCCACATCGGTAAGAACATCAATATTTCAATTACGGGCGATGCTTCCTTAAAGGCTCTTCTCAACAAAGAATTATTCGAATGGGTTATCGAAAATTTGATTAAAAATGCACTCGATGCCATTGAAAATGAAAGCGGGTTAATCGAATTCAACATCAAAGAAAAGAACGGCTTACTCGTGATCGACATTAAAGACACAGGCAAAGGAATCGAACCGGGCAATAAAAAAGAAGTTTTCAAACCTGGTTATTCAACAAAGAAAAGAGGTTGGGGCTTGGGTCTAAGCCTTTCAAAAAGAATTATCGAAAATTACCACAACGGTAAAATCTTTGTCAAAGAATCGACTATAAATAAGGGTACTACATTTAGAATTGTTCTAAAAAGAAATTTTTAACTTTTTTTTATCGTTACTTTTACCACTATCATTCATAAGAAAAAATTTCCGCTTTTTTTCAACTTTTGAAAAATATTCGGAATTTGGATAGGATTATAAGCACAATAAAACGTTTTTAATTTGGCACAGTGCTTGTTAGACTAAAATTAAGTATACATAACTTACATAACCCTCCTAAAAACTAACCTCGCTGCTATGGTGTTGCCCTCCACCATAGCAGTGTTTTTTTTAAATGGAATTTGGTTAAATTTGTCACTTCATTATCATTAATATCGGAAGTAAAATGAGCTCTAATCACAGTAGACGTCCATCGTGGGACGAGTACTTTTTAAAGGTTGCAATGCTTGTTTCGGAAAGAGCTACTTGTCCAAGAATGCATTGCGGATGTGTACTTGTAAAAGATAAACAAATTTTATCGACAGGCTATAACGGCTCAATTCCTGGAGACGACCACTGTGAAGATGTTGGTTGCATGATAGTAGACAATCATTGCGTAAGAACCATCCATGCTGAAATGAATGCTCTTTTGCAATGCTCTTCACATGGGATTAGTACTCAAGGTGCTACGGCTTACGTAACTAATATGCCGTGTACAAACTGCGCCAAAGCACTCATTACTGCCGGGATTAAAGAAGTTGTAATCTTTTCGGATTATCATGATACACTTGCAGAAGAATTTTTCAAACGTGCTCATGTTGAATTGAAAAGACTACCAATGCCGGAAAAAATCATTAAATACGATATTGAGAATTATACTTCTATTAAAAAATAATAAGTTACGATAAATGAAACTCACAAAAGAAGATATAAAGAAATATTTCAAGAGTGAAAACTTCTTCAATCGGGAATTAAGCTGGATAGAATTTAACAGGCGTGTCCTCGAAGAAGCTACCAATCCAAATCTGCCTCTACTCGAAAGAGTAAAGTTCATCTCCATCTTCTTTTCAAATCTCGACGAATTTTACATGATTCGCGTTTCTGGTTTAAAAGAACAAATCAGAGCCCGAGTTTTCGAAACTTCAATTGACGGACTTACGCCGTTAGAGCAGCTGGCAAAAATTGAAGAAACTGTCCAACCAATGGTTAAGCAAATTTACAATTACTGGCATACAACAGTAATTTCTGAACTTAGAGAAAATAACATTTATCTTTGCAACATCAACGAACTGACACAAGAAGAAAAAGATGGTCTTAACAAATACTTCCTGAAAGAAATTTATCCCGTTCTTACTCCACTTGCATTCGATCCTGGCAGACCATTTCCATACATATCAAATCTCAGTCTCAGTTTTGCAATACTGGTAAAAAAACCAGACGGAGAGAAACACTTTGCCAGAGTAAAAATTCCGAGTATTTTACCAAGACTTTTGAGAATCGACCATATTATTGGCGGTAATTCTTTTTCATCGAATAGTAATACGATTAAATACGTGTGGATTGGCGATCTTATTAAGTCCAATTTGAACATCCTTTTTCCAGGACTCGATGTAGTAGAAGCGTATCGATTCAGAATTACAAGGAATACCGATCTGGAAATTCAGGAAGACGAAGCCGACGACTTGCTTCAGTTAATCGAAGAAAATATTCGCCTCAGAAAGTTTGGTTCTGTAGTAAGACTTGAAGTCGAAAGTAATATGCCTGATTATATGCTCGATACACTGGTCGAAAATCTCGAGATAACGCGCAATGATGTACATATAATCGACGGAAATCTGGGACTTGCTGATTTAATGATTTTATACGACCTATCACTTCCCCACTTGAAAGAAAAACCTTTTTATCCAGCGCCTTCAGTGAATTTCGATGAGGAAGAAAATATTTTTTCGTTGATTGCGAAGAAAGATATTCTTTTAAGTCATCCATATGAATCATTTACGCCAGTGGTGGATTTTATTAAAGAAGCTTCGAGAGACCCCGACGTACTGGCAATAAAACAAACACTTTACAGAATAGGACAAAATTCACCTATTGTAAAATACCTCATAGAAGCTGCTGAGAGCAAAAAACAGGTAGCGGTTCTCGTAGAATTAAAAGCGCGATTTGATGAAGAGAATAATATATACTGGGCTCGTGAACTCGAAAAGGCCGGCGTGCATGTTGTATACGGACTGGTTGGTCTTAAGACACATGCAAAAATGACACTCGTTGTTCGCAAAGAACCTGAAGGCGTTAAACGTTATGTACATCTTAGCACGGGCAATTATAATACAACGACTGCAAAGTTATATACTGACTTAGGACTTTTCACCGCCGACGAAGAAATTTGCGCCGATGTTTCGGAAATTTTTAATTATCTGACTGGATATTCCGAGCAAAAAAAATTCAGGAAATTGTCGGTTGCCCCCGTAAACAAAAGACAAACTTTTTTGGAGCTTATAAACCGTGAAATCATGAATGTAAAATCGGGTGGCAAAGGCAGAATGATTTTCAAGCTCAATTCACTGGTCGATCCAATAGTTATAGCCTCACTTTACGAAGCTTCTAATCAGGGAGTAAAAATTGATCTAATTGTAAGAGGAATTTGTTGCCTGGTACCTCAAGTTCCAGGATTGAGTGAAAATATTCGAGTAATCAGTATAGTCGGACGTTTCCTGGAACACAATAGAATTTACTACTTCTACAACAACGGAGATGAAGAACTTTATTTGAGCAGTGCGGATTTAATGCAAAGGAATCTCGATAGACGCGTTGAAGTTACATTCCCTGTAGAAGACCCCAAACTGCGTAAATTCATAAAAGAAAAAATTCTACATACATGCTTGCGCGACAATCAAAAAGCAAGAATTTTATTACCCACAGGCAAGTTTGTATTTAATCATCCGGTTTATACGGAAAAACCTCTAAATCATCAGGAATACCTAATTAAGTATGTAACTCAAACACACATGAAAGCTACCCAAGCAAAGAATAAATAATCAGGTAAACAGATACCACAATTGAGTTGTAGCATAGCAGACCAATATGCCTAAAACTATCGGTAGTAATGTTGCAACCAGAGTCCATTTTATACTCTTAGTTTCTTTATAGATTGTGTAAATAGTTGTAGAACAGGGATTATGTAATAAACTGAATAGCATCAAATTAATGCCCGTCAATGCTGTCCACCCTCCAAGTTTTAATAATTGAGCTACATCTGCCGGATTATCCATTTCAAACATAACGCCCGCACCTGCTCCTATGCCACTTATTTTCAAAGATAAGACGGTCAACATTAATATTGTCGGTATTACAATTTCATTTGCAGGGATTGCTATTATATAAGCTAAAATTATTACACCATTCAATCCAATTAACATAGCATAAGGATTAGCCCAGTCGATAAAATGTTCGGCGATGCTAATGCCACCTACATTAATATTTGCAACCGACCAGATTACAATACCTGCAGGAAATGCAAAAACAATTGCCCGCCATAGAACAAATATTGTCCGGTCAATCAATGATGTATACAAAATTTGCAATATTCTAGGCGGACGATAAGGTGGCAATTCGAGACTGAATGCAGAAGGCTCGCCTTTCAATACAGTGCGCGTAAGTCCCCATGACACTATC
Organism: Melioribacter roseus; assembly: GCA_020722005.1. Taxonomy (GTDB): domain Bacteria; phylum Bacteroidota; class Ignavibacteria; order Ignavibacteriales; family Melioribacteraceae; genus Melioribacter; species Melioribacter roseus_A. The sequence goes on along the minus strand of DYLP01000001.1, from coordinate 56,617 downwards.
AAACTGAACACGACACCTAAAACTGCAATACTAACAACAGCCCCTGCAGATGCAATCCCTGCTAAATATGGCGGCACAAGATTGCCAATAAATATGGATGCAATCAAGATTTGTGTAGGCCATCTTCCGTTACAAAGCGAAAAATTGTTAGTAATAATTGCAACCAATCTTTCACGAGGACTGTCGATTATACGGGCAGCTATAACTCCTGCGGCGTTGCAGCCGAATCCCATACTCATTGTAAGTGCCTGCTTTCCGTGTGCGCCTACTCGTTTATAAATTCCATCCATATTGAATGCAACACGCGGCAGATACCCGAAATCCTCGAGCAAAGTAAATAACGGGAAAAAGATTGCCATAGGCGGTAGCATAACACTTACGACCCAGGCAACTGCCAGATAGCCTCCGTCAATTAAAGCACCTGTAAGCCATTCAGGCGATGACAACGAAACAAATAAATCTTTCATTAAGGGATGAAGTGTATCAACCAAAACTTTCGCCAGGAAAGAAGAAGGATAATTCGCTCCGACAATTGTTATCCAAAACACAGCTGCCAACAGCAGAAACATTATTGGCAATCCCGTCCATTTGTTCGTAACAATCTTATCAATTAAATGATCGATATTTTTACGGGATATTTTGCCTGCATCATTTCTACTTACAACTTTCCTGCTTATTTCTTCGGCGCTTTTATAGATACTTTCCAGAAGCGAATCGTGTAAGTTATCCCCAACTTCCCACCGAAGTTTTTCGGCTTCTTCGATAATTAATTCACGTTCGTTTTTCATTGTTCAACCTTCCATCTCTTCAAAAATCAATTTACCAATTTCCCCACTGCGTACCGCGTCAATTATTTTCTGGTCACCTTCGAGTAAACGCAGAGCAATCCAACGCGTATTTGGGAGCTCGGGGAACAGGACCTTAATTTTACTTTCTAGTTTTTCAACTGCAGGTGCTATATCTCTGAAATTTGTATTTACTCTGTATGGATTACATTTGGTTTCTCCTGTAACAACTTTATGGATAGTTTCTAATAATTCAGGTATCCCTTCCTTTTGACGTGCGGCTGTTGGAACTACTGGAATACCGAGAATTTCTGACAGTTTAACGTGGTCTACTGTTATATTATGCCTTCTGGCTTCATCAATCAAATTAAGACATAAGATGGCGCGATCGGTTATTTCGAGCACCTGCAATGTCAAATTTAAATTGCGTTCGAGCCGCGTGGCATCGGCTACTATTATTGTTACATCCGGTTTGCCAAACAGAATAAAATCCCGTGCAATCTCTTCATCTGTACTTGTAGAAAGAAGTGAATATGTTCCTGGTAAATCCACAATTTTGTATTTGTGTCCCAAGTAACTAAATGCACCTTCTGTTCTAGTTACTGTTTTCCCGGGCCAGTTACCGGTATGCTGTTGCAAGCCAGTCAAACTGTTAAATACTGTACTTTTCCCGGTGTTCGGATTCCCTGCTAAAGCAACAATAAAATCCACATTGGTCATGTCGATACCGAGTTTTACTAAATTCTTCAAATCGTGCGTAGTATTCATTTATCGTTCCCGATTTTTCTTATAAATATATAATCCGATTGATTTTTACGTAAAGCTATCAAAGTACCTCTCAATTCGTAAGCCACGGGGTCGTTACCCAGACTTTTCAAGAAGGCGCGAATTCGGGTGCCGGGCACAATCCCAAAATCAAGCAATCGTCTTCTTTGCATCCCCCTCAAGGCTTTTGAAATTCCGACAACCTCAGCTTCCTCGCCTACTTCGAGACTCGATAACGGCTGGTAATCCTGTTTAATAATCTCATCTTTATTTAGCGGTACGATTGAAATGTTATCAGCAGCTTCATTCGAAATAAATTTATTCTTACCATCGCCTTTTATTTCGATACCGTCCTTGAATTTATCTTTTATTTGAATTTGCATGCCGGGATAAATGCCAGACTCTGATATCTCCTTGTATAAATTCTTAGGTTCGTCTTCTATATGAACTATGTTGCCAAAATCATTGGTTTCCAACTTTGACAAAGGGATACCATTATGTGAATAGATTTCTCCTTTTGCAGTAGGAATTGGGTCACCGTGAGGATCGCGTAAAGGGTTACCAAGTTGCATCGCAAGTTCTCTGGCTTTGTTTTCATCAATTCGATGTTCTTTTTCCTCAGCTATTTTATGCCATTCGGTTTCATTTATACTCGTGTTTTCTGCAAAATATTTTTCAAGCAGACGGTGGACCCTCACAATTTTTAAGGCATAGGAACGGCCATTATTTGTAAGTTTTTGTTTGCCATCTACATTCTGAGTAAGTCCACTTGCTTCGAGCTTTTTAATCAATTTCGCAGCTCGTTTGGTGGATATTGACAATACTTTCGAGAGTGTATTCTCATCGGTATCTGTTTTGTTTTCTTCAGAATTATAAAGATGTTTCAGTGCATCTTCAGTTAATTCCTTATCTGAAATTTTCCACCTTCTGCCCCACATTTTTTTAATCCATATTGCCATCAGCACTATTAATACCGTTAATAATATAAAATAAAGAGTCATCACATTTCCCCTTCGGTTAATTCTTTCACCAGCAGATTACTTGCGGCTTTTTCACTTAAAATAGTTTCTTTCTTTCCATAATTAATTTTGATCGAATTGTCATATCGAATACGGTCGATAAATTCAAACTCGGTATCAAGCAGCAAACCAATGTCTGTTAAATATTTAATTAAGTCGACATCTTTGTCGTCTACCTGCTTTAACTTGTATTTTTTGCCTTCGATACATTCGAGCATTGGAATCAACATATCGGTGCCTTTGATTGTGCCGTCTTTTTTCGGAATAGGATGACCGTGAGGGTCAAACTGTGGATAACCCAAATATGAATCGATTTTGTCGATTAAGTATTCCGAAGTGTGATGCTCCAGTCTTTCTGCTTCATCGTGCAATTTACTCCACGGAATTTCGAGTACTGATTGTAAAAACATCTCCCAAAGACGGTGTTTCCTGAGCACTTTTAATGCTTCGTGTTCACCCCGTCTTGTCAATTTCATTCCTTTATATCTTTCGTATGTTATCAAACCTTCTTTAGAAAGTTTTTTTGCCATGTCACTTATGGCAGAGTTCGATACATTCAATTCCTTAGCCATCTGCGATGTCGAAGCTGCAATGCCACGTGCATTGTAACCGTAAATCAGTTTCAGATAATTTTCTTTTGAAATGGTCGTCATAGGAAATTTTTTTGTTACAATTTAAGCTTGCTTAACTTAATTGTCAAGTGCCTTGCATCTTTTTTTTATGCTCATTTAATTTATCTTTCACTTAAGAACCGAAATGTTAGAATATTTGTTTATTATGTAGTCTAATCAAAAATTAGTATTTTTGTATCTTAAAAATGGAGGAGAAATGTCGGAGCTTAAAAAAATTGATATACTCGATGCATTGCGAAATGTGATAGATACTGCTACGGGTAAAGATATTGTATCGGCAAATTTTATAAAGAATATCGATATAAATGATTCGTCTGTTACAGTTGAAATTGATTTACCTACTTCTACATCGAGCTACCAGAGGAAAATTCAGGAAGAATGTATAGCTGAAATAAAAAAAGCCTTACCGGATATCAGCAGTGTCGAAGTCAAGAATAAATCGACAGTGCAAAGAGCTACAGTTACAGCTAATTCTCTGCTTCCTGACGTAAAATATACCATCGCTATTGCAAGCGGTAAAGGCGGTGTCGGAAAAAGTACAGTATCAGTTAACTTAGCGGTAGCACTTGCCAATGAAGGAGCCACGGTCGGTTTGATTGATGCCGACGTTTACGGTCCTAGCATCCCTTTAATGCTCGGGATTGATAAAAATCCAAGAATTTATCAGGACCCTCAAACTGAAAAAATGTTACCACTTGAAAGTTATGGAATTAAAACTATTTCAATCGGATTTTTAATCGACGAGGATTCACCTGTAATCTGGCGAGGACCGATGGCAAGTGGAGCAATCAAACAATTCATGACAGACGTCAACTGGAAGCAACTTGATTATTTGATTTTTGACCTTCCTCCCGGAACTGGTGATATACAACTTACTCTGGTACAGAGTATCCCTTTAAGCGGGTCGGTAATTGTTACGACGCCCCAGGATATATCGCTTGCTGATGTAAAAAAAGCAGCACGAATGTTCCAGAAGGTAAACGTGCCAATTCTTGGAATAGTTGAAAATATGAGTTATTTTATCGCTCCGGATACAGGGGAAAAATATGATATATTTGGAAGCGGCGGCGGTGAAAAACTATCTAAAGAATTTTCGGTACCTCTACTCGGAAAGATTCCAATAAATACCGATATCCGCGTTGGAGGCGATTACGGAAAACCGATAGTAATTTCCAATCCTGATTCCGAAGAAGCAAAAATCATTCTTGAGATCGCTCGTAACCTAACAAAACAGGTTGAAGCGAATTCTCAAAATTCGATTCCTAAAATTGTTTTAGGAAATTAAAGAGGTTAGTTATGAACGATAAATTAAAAGAAAAAGTAGAAAAGGCACTGGAGAATATACGTCCTTATCTGCGCGCCGACGGAGGAGATATAGAACTTGTACAAGTAACCCCCGAAGGGATTGTGGAAGTTAAACTCACCGGAGCCTGTATCCAATGCCCGATGTCGCAGATGACATTAAGGGCAGGGGTTGAAAGAGCTCTCATACGAGAGGTACCGGGAGTAAGAAGAGTTGAAGCTGTAAATTAATTTTCCATCCATAAATTGTGAGTTATTCTATGCGTAAAAAGGTTGTTGCAGGTAACTGGAAGATGAATAAAGACCTCGATTCTTCCATTGCTCTTATTTCCGAAATTAAAAATTTGCTGGCATCAAAGTCTTTAAATGTAGAGATTATTATATGCCCCCCATTCACCTCACTCGATGCTGCCAATAGTTTAATCAAAAACACTCAAATTAAATTAGGCGCTCAAAATATGTATTTTGAAAAGAGCGGTGCATTTACAGGTGAAATTTCACCTTTAATGCTTAAAAGCGTTGGGTGTCAATATGTAATTTTAGGTCACTCAGAAAGGAGGACCATCTTCAACGAATCAAATCAATTAATTAACAAAAAGATTAAAGCAGCCGTCGAGAACGATTTGCATCCTATTTTCTGCATCGGCGAAACTTTGGAAGAAAGAGAAAAGGGCGTCACATTCAAAGTTATCGAAGCACAGGTGCGCGAGGGACTTGAAGGTCTTACTGCCGAAGAACTAAAAAATCTGGTCATCGCATACGAACCAGTCTGGGCTATCGGCACCGGTAAGACCGCAACGCCTGAACAGGCACGAGAAGTCCATTCATTCATTCGCAAACTGATAGGAGAACTCTATTCGACCGAATTCGCAGAGAAATTAATCGTTCAGTATGGCGGCAGCGTTAAACCTGAAAATGCAGCAGAATTGATGTCCCAACCCGATATCGATGGTGCTCTCGTAGGAGGAGCCTGCCTTAAAGCAGACTCGTTCATTAAAATTATCGAATCTGCACAATAAGAGGCATATCAAAATTGATATGCCCCCCTTATTTTTTTATATTTGGGGGTTTATTTTTATACTTTCCATACAATGATTAAAAATTTGATAATCTTTATAATATTCCTTACTACTTACTTCAACGCCTTTTCCGGTGTCCTAATAAAATCTCTTTATTCGGAAAAGAGCTTCAATATAATCGACTCGACAGCTACTCGCAACGTACAATCTTTAAACAAAAACTGGAAAGTTTATCCCGATGGCGAATCAAAAACAAAATTAAACATACCAGCCATTTTCGAAGGGACATCATCTCTTAATTTCGAAACAAATTTTTATATCCCTGACAAAAAAAACAAAATTTACTCCCTCTTTTTCGAAGGAATTAATTACTCTGCAGACATTTCTGTAAATAATTCTTTGATATTTAAAAAGTCAGCAGCTGAAATTCCTTTTGAAGTCGAGCTGCCATCAGACATTCTTCGGGTCGGTAAAAATATTCTTACTGTCAAGGTCTATTCGGAAGTGGATTCCAAAACTACTATACCTGTAAAGCAACGGTTCTTAACTCCGCACAGTTACAATGGCATCATTAGAAATGTATATCTTACTGTAAAGCCCAAAAATTTTTTGAAAGAGATTAATTTCAAAACAATTTTTACACAATCGGGTATTTCGATTGATGCCGCCGTCACTATTTCATTAAATAAAAATTCGTATTCAAATTACCGTCTGGAGTTCGAATTTCAACCCATCAGTAATTCAATAGAGCCAGAAAGATTCTCTTTTGTTTTGCCTGAGTTGAAAGCAGGTGAATATAAAAATGCGTTTAACATAAAATTAAAAAATCCTGTAGTCTGGTTTCCCGAAAATCCCGAAAATTATTTAATTAAGACAAGTTTATTTATCAACGATTCCCTGACAGACCGCACAATTACAAATTTTGCATTAGCGGAATTAAAAGTTGCTCCCGGTAAGATATTACTTAACGGCATGCCTTTTACAATAAAGGGTTCTACCTATTATTTTAATAACGGCGAGTACGATAATTTATCGACACAAAAAAAGATAAGAGGACAGCTAATTCGTATTAAAAACGCCGGCTTCAATTCAGTACGATTTGCCAAACAGTATCCAAATCCTTATGCTGTCAAAATATGCAGAGAGGTCGGACTTATACCGCTAATTGAGATGCCATTAAATTCAGTTCCAGAGGAGATTTTCACGACCAGAGAGTATAGAATTAGGTATAAAGCCATCCTGAACGAGATGATCGAAAGCTATACTCATTTTTCGAATATGTTCATTGTAGGACTTGGTAGCTCTTTCTTACCTAATTCAGAAGCAACAAAAAGTTTTATTGATGAAATTGCTACTGATATAAAACAAAAAGGTTACGTTACATATGCATCTTTTACAGGAATACCCGATATATTCTCAGATGGCCTTGATCTGTACGGAATCGAGCTCTATTCGTACCCAATTGAAAAAATCGAAACGAAATTTGAAGAACTTAGACATCCCTATTTCCTAAGCGAGATAACATATCCCGACTATTATGGCAATGCGTCGGGATACCTAGTAAATAATTCTACTCAAGCACAGGCTTATTATTTTGACAAATTACTGGATATAATGCTCAAAAAGGATATTGGTTTTGTTATAAATTCAGTCTATAATTTCAAAAGTGCCTATTCTTCTTTTTATGGTGGTTACTCGGAGAATAATTATACAAGGATTGCACTGCTCAATCAGTCGAATGCAACCAACAGCCTCAGCTATCGAGTAATTGAATCGAGGTTGAAAAATTTATCCAAGGTTACTATTCCAATTGGCACAAGCATAAACGAGAACAAGCCATTATTCATTTTAATTTCACTTGGTATTTCGATATTGATGGCATTTGTAATTAACTGGCGGAAAAAATTCAAGGACGATTGCAGCCGTGCTCTGTTTAGAAGTTATAACTTTTTTGCTGACCTAAGAGATCACAGAATTTTATCTGGTATTCATACTTATTTATTGCTCTTTATAGAAGTCGGCTCAATGTCACTTCTTTTTACAATACTGCTCTACTACTTGCGTACAAATATATTGTTCGAAAAATTGCTTGTGGACATAGGTTCGTACAGATTAATCGATTTTATGAATTATCTTGCATGGCATCCGAAAGAATCATTTATTTTTTTATATCTCTTTTTCCTCGTTAAAATGGTATCCCTTGCTATTGTACTCAAATTATTTTCATTGTCTTTAAAAAACAAAATTGACTTTCAAACTTTATTTTATGCTATTGTATGGTCGTTTCTGCCGTTCACGATTGTGTTGCCTGTTGAACTGGTATTGTACAAAATACTGGCAATCGACACAATAAACATTATTGCTCTGACGATCTTATTAATACTTTGCCTCTGGATTTTATTTAGAATTTTGAAAGCCGTTTATGTAGTGATGGAATTGCATCCGTTAAAAGTTTATTTCTATGGATTTGCAACCATAATTGCAATTTTGTTTTTTATTACTCTTTACTTGCAGGCAACGAATTCAACAGGATATTATATTATTAATACGTTCAAAGAATACGAGACTTTATTACACTAAGAGGCGGAATTGTTTTTATCTAAACTGGAAATATTTGGTTTTAAGTCGTTCGCAAACAGAACCGTAATAAATTTCAATCGTGGTATAACCGGCATAGTGGGACCGAACGGATGCGGGAAGACAAATATAGTCGATGCAATTCGCTGGGTTCTGGGCGAACAAAAAACAACCACGCTCCGCAGTGATAAAATGGAAAACGTCATTTTCAACGGTACTCGCTTCAAAAAGCCAATGGGAATGTCCGAAGTATCGTTGACTTTAGTAAACGACAAAGGGATCCTCCCAACCGAATATTCTGAAGTTACAATTACACGTCGCATCTTCCGATCGGGAGAAAGTGAATATTTGCTCAATAAAAACATCTGCCGTTTGAAAGATATTACCAATCTCTTCATGGATACAGGTATTGGCACTAATGCCTATTCGGTAATCGAACTTAAGATGATCGAAACTATATTAAGCAGCAAAGCAGAAGAAAGAAGGCGATTGTTCGAAGAGGCGGCAGGCGTTAACAAGTACAAACTACGCCGAAGACTTTCCCTGAAAAAGCTCGATGACGTTAAAGCTGATTTGACGAGAGTAAATGATATTGTTTCAGAGGTAGAAAAGTCAGTTCGTTCGCTTGAACGACAGGCTAAACGTGCAAACCAATACACTCAAATTCAATCGATACTGAGAGATAAGGAATTAGACCTCGCCGAACACGAGTTTGCACTTAATTACGATAAGAAGAACAAACTCCATTCAGAAGTTGAATCGTACAAAATACAGAAAGATGAAATCGACAAAAAAATACGTGAAATCGAAAATCAACTAATTGACTACAGAGACAAGATTAACGAAGTCGACAACGTACTTCAGAAAAAAAGAAAAGAAATTTCAGAGATAACAGATTCGATTCACAACAATCAAAAAAGCCTGTCGGTCTCACAGGAACGTCTTAATTCATTGTCGTCTAATCACGACCGACTGATTAACGAGATAGAAGAGTTTCGTAACTTAATTGAAGACACTGAATTTGCCAGAGAAGAAGCTCAACAAAAACTTAGAAACATAGAGATGGAGCTGGAAAATGGTACAATCGATTTGCAGTCCACCGAGAAAACAATTGAGGCTAAACGGGCTGAGCTTGAATCCAAACGCAAAGAATTAAGGGAACTACAGGAAAAGAGATTTGCAATTCTTAGAGAAATATCAGACAAAGAAAACTATCTTTCAGCTCTTAATAAAGAACTCAATTCACATTCTTCCAGCCTTGAACGTTTGAATACTAAAATACAGGATATTACCAACAAAATAGCCAAGACGGTTGGATTTATTGAAGAACTGAACAATGAAAAAAGTGAAGCTGAGAAAAAATTAAATGAAGCCGGGCTGGAATTGACCATACGTCAGAAAGAAAAAGCCGACCTCGAAGCCGAACTCAATTTATTAAAAGAATCCGAAATAGAAAAGAAAACTTTGCTCGTTTCTCTGAAGGAAAAAATTGACTTTATCCAGACGCTAATTACAAACCTCGAGGGACTCTCGAACGGCTCCAAAGTTCTTATTGAAAACGACGAATGGACCGGTAAAGAAAAACTCATCTTTGCCGATGTCGGCAATACAAAAGAAGAATTTAGATTCGCACTCGAAGCAGCTCTAAAATCTGTGCTCAATAATCTATTAATCGAAAGTACTGACGAGCTCGTCAAAGCAGTTGATTATTTGAAAAAAAACCAGCTTGGCAAAGCTTCATTTTATTTACTCAAAAACAATCAGACAAAAACTTCGATTATCGGAAAGCTCACCAGTTTTTCACAAAGAAGGCGAGCAAAAAAAATTGAAAGAGAAGAGGGATTCCTCGGATGGGCAACTCAATTTGTTGAAACCGATAAAAAATGGGAGCCCTATTTTATTCAGATTCTCAAAAATATCGGAATTGTAAAAGACCTCAATACCTGTTTGCGTCTTCATTCTCTCTTTCCTGATTTCGGATTGGCTACGCTTGAAGGCGACCTTATATTACCAAACGGTATCATCGTAGCAGGGTCGCTCCCTAAAGAAGACGAAACTTTATTCGGAAGACGTAAATTACTCGAAAATCTCAGAGCACAACTTCCATCACACGAAAAAGAGCTCCAAGAAATTAAAATGAGCATAGAAAAAGTAGAAACGCAAATTTCTGAAATCGACTTAAAACATCTTTCCGAAAGAGAACGACTGATATCAAACGATTTGTTGAACATCGACAAGCAAATTTCACAGCTTGAATTTGAAAAGAAAAAAGCAAATGAAGAGATAGAGAACTCACAATACGAAATTACCGAACTGGCGGAAAAGTCGAATATGCTCCAGTCCCAGATTTCTGAAATCAATGTCGTACTCGAAGAATTATATAACAAGAAAGAAAAAATAGATTCGGAAATCTCGGAATTTGAAACTAACTTGAAGAAGTTAGAAGACTCATATAATTCCCTTATAAAATCTTTCAACGACAGGAAACTCGACCTGGAACGGCTCCGCGGCGAAATAAATAATATTAAGTCTGTCATTGAACGCTACGAAAATGATATTATCAATTCTACCAAAGGAATCGAAAAGAGAGAGGCTTCGATCAAGAATAATGAATTCGAAACAGAAGAGCTAAAAATTCGAATTGAAGACTTAATTTCCGAACTCAATCTCCTTGAAGGCGAACGAAATGCCATAAGGGAAGAAGAAACTAAAATTGCAGAGGAGTTGAGAAAAATAAAAGACGAAGCCTCTTCTTACGAAAATCAATTGCGCGATTTAAGAAATAGGCGACAGGAAATTTCTGATGCTATCCATTCATTCGATATAAAGGAGAGTGAAATAAACTATAAAATGGATACATTAAAAGAACATATACACGAAAACTACAACGTAGAACTCGAATTGAAAGAATTCCAGGACTTGCAAGAGTTCAACTTCGAAGAAATATCGAAAGAAGTACACGACCTCAAAGAAAAGTTGAAGAACCTCGGACCGGTCAACTTGCTGGCATATTCAGAATACGAAGAAGAAAAGAAACGGCTCGACTTCCTCCTCAAACAAAGAGACGACTTAATTGAATCCGAGAAGGACCTGGTCAACACCATCAACGAAATAAACGAGACAGCACAGAATTTATTCATCGATACATTTGAAAAAATAAGAGAGAATTTCATAAAGATATTCCAGACGCTTTTTAATCCAGGTGACGAAGCCGACTTAAAGCTGGAAGAAGGTATCGATCCCCTTGAAGCAAAAATTGAAATAATGGCGAAACCGAAAGGCAAGCGTCCAACTTCGATTGAATTACTTTCGGGTGGTGAAAAAACTCTTACTGCCACTGCTCTCCTTTTTGCTATTTATCTCGTTAAACCTTCACCCTTCTGTATCTTAGACGAAGTAGACGCACCACTCGACGATGCTAATGTCGACCGTTTTACCAAACTCTTAAAAGAATTCAGCAAGGATACTCAGTTTATAATAGTAACTCACAACAAAAGAACTATGGAAGCCGCCGAAACCATGTACGGCGTAACGATGCAGGAAGAAGGAATATCGAAACTTGTCGGTGTGCGATTCGAAGAAATTCCGGAGACACAAAATTGATGAATTCGAAAAAAACATTTAAAATATTTGTCGATTTCGACGGAACAATTACCAAAAACGACGTCGGGGAAATATTATTCATTCGATTTGGCGATAAAGAAAAAGCCGATAAAATAGTACGCGATTGGATCGACCATAAAATAAATTCCAGAGAATCCTGGCAACTCCTCTGTAGCACAGTCGAGAATCTTGATATAAACGAATTCAACAATTTTATCGACTCGCAGGAAATCGACGAATCATTTAAAACTTTTGTTGATTATTGCAAAAATAATAACCACGAACTACGCATTTTAAGCGATGGACTCGATTATTACATCGAGCGGATATTGAAAAAAGAAAATTTATCGTTTGTTCAACGTTTTTCGAACAAACTCGTTTTTGATGGTCGCGGCGGCTTTTACCCTGAGTTTCCTTATACTGACGAAGAATGCCATCGGTGCGCCAACTGTAAAAGAAATCATATCATTAATTATTCTGATGATGAAGATTATACAGTTTATATTGGTGATGGTTATTCCGACTTATGCCCCGCCCAATATTGTGATTTTATTTTTGCGAAAGGTTCACTACTTCGTTACTGCGAAATCAGTAGGATCACGTATTTCCCGTTTGAAAATTTTGACGATGTAATTAACAAATTAAACGAACTTAGCACAAAGAAACGCTTGAAAAAACGTTTCCAGGCACAATTGAAAAGAAGAGAAGTTTATATACAAGGATAACTATGAGCAATTTTGCAACAAAAATTTTCAAGTACAGAAGTTATACTCCAATTCCGTTTTTATTGTTGATGTTGATATTCCAGCGAGCCACTCCTGCAAGCTTGATTGTTGGATTTATAATTGTTCTGGTAGGAGAATTTTTCAGGCTCTGGGGTGTATCGTATGCAGGTAGCGAAACACGTACTACGGGAGGTGTTGGGGGAACTTATCTCGTAGTTTCGGGAGCATTCGCTCAAGTGCGTAATCCTCTCTATTTCGGCAATCTCTTGATTTATACCGGCATCGGCGTTATGTCGATGGCTCTTTATCCATATTTATTGATTATTGCTCTTGCATTCTTTATATGGCAGTACAGCGTAATCATAAAAGAAGAAGAAAATTATTTGAGAAAAAAATTCGGAAACCATTACGAAGATTATTGCAATCAAGTTCCAAGATGGATACCAACTTTTTCGAAATATAAGAACCCCGGACTCCCCCAGCCGGAATTTAATTTAAAAGCCGGACTTAAATCCGAACGACGCACTCTCCAGGCAATTTCTGTTACTGTATTATTATTAATAATACTTTATTTGGTTACAAGTTGAACAAAAAAATAATGATTATTGCAGGCGAAGCCTCAGGTGATTTGCACGGGGCAGAACTGATAAAACAAATAAAAAAAATCGACCCGTCAATCGAATTTTACGGAATAGGGGGTGACCGTATGATTTCCGAAGGACTTAAGCCCGTTGTTCACATAAACCGTATGGCATTTTTAGGTGTTACGGAGATTATCCGGCACCTCCCTTTTATAAGAAAAGTGCGCAATCAACTGGTCGACTTAGCTAAGAAATACAATATACGATATGCCATATTAATTGATTATCCGGGATTTAATCTTCGAATCTCAAGTAAATTTAAAAAACTGGGATTAAAAAACTTCTATTACATTTCGCCGCAAATATGGGCATGGGGTAAAAGACGAATTAAGAAAATCAAAAAAATAATCGACAAAATGATTGTAGTCTTCCCTTTCGAAGAGAAATTGTACAAAGACAACAACATCGATGTCAGTTACGTAGGACATCCTTTGATTGAAAAGATTGAAAATTACGAATTCATACCGCGAAATGATTTCTTTAAAAAATTCAATCTGGACATACACAAAGAAATTTTATTACTCGTACCGGGAAGCAGAAAACATGAAGTCGAAAAAATTTTCCCTGTAATCCTTCCCGCTGCCCGAAAGATTGCGAGTGAAAACAATTTACAAATTGTAGTGGCTTGTGCAGACAACATCGATACTTCGGTATACCAAAAATTTGGCAACAACTATTATAAAATTATTAAAGGACATACATACGAGCTTTACAAGTATGCAAAATTCGGTATCGTAAAATCCGGGACATCCACACTTGAAGCAGCATTACTCGGTCTTCCATTTGTGGTTGTTTATTCTACAAATATAATTACTTATTTATTGGGTCGTATGTTTGTTAGGCTTAAGCATATTGCGATGCCAAATATATTAATTGGAGAAAAAGTTGTTGAGGAATTGATTCAGAATGACCTTAAGGAAGACAAGATTATCAATATTGCGAACGGCATACTCAATAATCCCCAAAAGTATGATGAAATAAAATACAAATTCAGTAAAATAAAATTGATGCTTGGAAATTCGGGTGCATCCCGAAGAGCAGCGGAATTAATTTACAGTCAACTAAATGAAGCTTAGCAATTTTCAAAAAAAAATCGCCCGTTACCTGGGCATTCGAGCTGGATTTTTTTTAATTAATATTTTGGTAAAGACTTACAGAATAAAACGAATTAACGGGAACCATTTGGATGAAATGATTGAAAAAGGTAAAAATTTTGTGGTTGCTTCCTGGCACGGTTCGATGATACCCGGATGGTATTTGCATAAAAATTTAAATTCCGCCGCTTTGGTAAGTAAGAGTAAGGATGGAGATGTATTATACCATATACTTGATAAGTGGGGTTTTAAAGTTGTTCGTGGTTCAAGTCATATTGGAGGAAAAGAAGCTCTTGAAGAGATGATTACACTGCTACGAAAAAAATACAATCTGGTCATAACGCCCGACGGACCACGAGGTCCTCGACACGTAATGAAAGCCGGAGCCATTGTCTCGGCTAAGAAAGCTGGAGTTGCTCTATTTTTGGCGGGTATATCGATAAAAAATAAAATTCGTTTGAACAGCTGGGATAGGTTCGAATTCCCTCTCCCTTTTACTAAAATTAACGTTAAATATTCCGAGCCAATTTACATCGACAAAGAACTCGATTACGATGCAACTTCTAAACTAATAAACGAATGTGAAATTACTTTAAATAAACTTCAAGAGGAAGCTGGAAGAATTGATTGACCTGCTAAGAATATTATCGGCACCTTTGGTAGCCTTCTATTATCTGGCAATTAGACTAAGAAATTATTTGTTCGACAAAGGAATTTTTAAAACAGAAAAAGTTGATGCAAAAGTGATTTCAGTTGGTAACATAACAGTTGGAGGCTCGGGTAAAACTCCAGCAGTTTTATATCTTGCGGAGCTTTTGAAAAAAAATGGAATTAAAACAGGAATTTTGAGTCGTGGCTATCGCCGTAAAACGAGCGGGTATCTTCTGGTCTCTGACGGGAATAATATTTTCGCAACCGTTGACGACTGTGGGGACGAAATGCATTTTATTACGACTGAGACAAATCTTCCAACAGCAGTTTCGGAAAACCGGGTTGATGGCTGCAAGCGTATGATCGAAGAAACCGATATCGAAGCTATAATACTAGACGATGCTTTCCAACATAGATGGATTTACAGGGATATCGATATTGTGATGGTCGACCAGCGTTTTATAAATAAAATAGGTGGCAGAGAACAACAGCTATTGCCGCTCGGCAATATGCGAGAACCCTTTGATTCACTCAAACGAGCAGACATCATAATATTAAATCGCAAATTTCTCGACAATTATCATCTCCCCGAGCCACTAAAACATCACTTCAATAGCAAACCCATATTTCAAGCATATTACGAAGTAGAAGGAATTTACGACGTAAAAACACACAAAAAATATTCGTTAGAAGATTTCAAGGGACAAAAAAGTTTAATAGTTTGCGGAATTGCAAAGCCACATTCTTTTTTGAATGTACTCGAAAAAAACGACATCGATTTTACTAATAAAATGCTCTTCCCCGACCACAAAAATTATACTTTGAAGGAAGTACAGGCGATACGTAAACAATTTTACGATACGAATGCATACTCGGTTCTTACTACACAAAAAGATGCAGTCAAACTAACAAAATATTCAAAAGAGCTGGACGACATCGATATTTTCTATCTCAAAATTTCATTAAGAATAGAAGAAGCAGAGACTTTTGAAAAAATGGTAATTAATAAAATAATACAAAATCCCACTCACAATAACTAATTGGAGGTAAAATAATGGCAAAAAGTAAGTCACAATCGAAGCCCAGAACTCCAAAGTATGTTTATTTCTTCGGTGGTAAGAAAGCCGAAGGAAGAGCAGACATGAAGGAGCTTCTTGGCGGTAAAGGTGCAAACCTTGCTGAAATGGTTAATGTCGGATTGCCTGTGCCTGCAGGTTTTACGATTACAACCGAAGTATGCACCGCTTACTACAAAAACAACAAAATATATCCGAAAGAGCTCAAGCAGCAGGTACTCGATGCACTCAAGAAAGTTGAAAGCATAATGGGTGCAAAATTCGGAGACAAAGACAATCCTTTGCTTGTTTCCGTACGCTCAGGTGCCAGAGCTTCGATGCCCGGCATGATGGAAACAATTCTGAATGTAGGGTTAAACAATGAAACACGCGAAGGATTGATTAAAAAGACAAACAACCCCCGCTTTGTTTACGATTCGCATCGCCGCTTGATCCAGATGTATTCAGATGTAGTTATGGAAAAAGCTGCAGGAATCGAACCAGAAGAAGGTAAAGGCGTACGTCAACAGCTCGAAGCCGAACTCGAAAAAATGAAAGAAGCAAAAGGCTATCAGAGCGATGTCGAGCTCAATGCAGATGATTTGAAAGAACTTGTTGAAATCTACAAAGCTAAGGTTCTGGAAGTGCTGGGCAAACCTTTCCCGGAAGATCCAATGGAACAGTTGTGGGGCGCAATTGCCGCAGTATTCCAGAGCTGGATGGGTAAACGTGCTATTGCATACCGTCGCTTCGAAGGAATACCCGACGATTGGGGAACTGCAGTTAACGTTCAGTCGATGGTATTCGGAAACATGGGCGACACTTCTGCCACAGGAGTTGCATTTACACGAAATCCTGCTACAGGCGAAAATTATTTCTACGGCGAATGGTTGCCAAATGCACAGGGCGAGGATGTGGTTGCCGGCATTAGAACTCCAAATCCAATCAACGAAGTCGGAAAATCTGAACACAATAAACACCTCCCCTCACTCGAAACAGCTATGCCCAAAGTTTATAAAGAATTGCTCGGCTATCAGAAATTACTGGAAAAACACTATCGCGATATGCTCGATATCGAGTTTACCATTCAGGAAGGAAAACTTTATATGCTGCAATGCCGGGTTGGTAAACGCAATGGACCTGCAGCTGTTAAAATGGCGCTCGATATGTTGCAGGAAAAATTAATTACAAAGGAAGAAGCAGTCTTACGCATCAATCCCTCACAATTGGACGAACTTCTTCACCCGATTATCGACCCGAAAGCAGAGACCTCAGCAACAATGATTGCAAAAGGTCTGCCTGCAGGACCTGGCGGCGCAAGCGGACAAATTGTATTCAGTTCCGAAGAAGCTGTTAAATGGGCTAAAGCAGGTAAAAAAGTTATTCTCGTACGCGAAGAAACCAATCCAGAAGATATCGAAGGGATGCGCGCTGCCGAAGCAATTTTAACTGCAAGAGGTGGTATGACTTCTCATGCAGCTTTAGTAGCACGTGGTTGGGGTAAATGCTGTATTGTCGGTGCAGGCTCCATAAAAATCAATTTCAATGAAAATACTGTGACCACTAATGGTTACACTCTTAAAGAAGGCGACTGGATTACACTCAACGGCACCAAAGGCGTTGTCTACCTCGGCGAATTACCAATGATTAAAGCTGCCGAAGAAAATCCATACTTCCAGAAATTGATGAAATTGTGCGACCAATTCAGAAAACTCAAAATCAGAACAAATGCAGACACTCCTGAAGATGCTATCAAAGCAAGAGCTTTTGGTGCAGAAGGTATTGGCCTTTTCAGAACCGAGCATATGTTCTACGGTAAGAATTCAGAAGAACCTCTTTCCAAACTTCGCAAGATGATTGTTTCTAAAACTGAAGAAGAAAGAAGGAATGCTCTCGACGAATTGTTCCCGTATGTAAAAGCTGATATAAAAGGTACTCTCGAAGCAATGGATAAATACGGTGTTACAATCAGAACACTCGACCCACCATTGCACGAATTCGTACCAAATCGTCAGGACGAACGAGAAAAGCTTGCCAACAGCCTCGGCATTACGCTCGAAGAATTAAATGAACGTGCTGAATCGCTTCATGAAAATAATCCTATGATGGGACACAGAGGTGTTCGTCTGGGAATTACATTCCCTGAAGTTACCGAAATGCAGGTCCGAGCAATTTTTGAAGCTGCCGCAGAATTAATCAAAGAAGGCAAAAAACCTTTCCCCGAAATTATGATTCCTGTCGTAAGTCATGTTAACGAATTGAAGCATCAATACGATATCGTTGTTCGTGTTCACCAAGAAGTATGTGATAAATTTGGTTTGAAAAAAATTCCACATCTGACAGGCACAATGATTGAAATTCCTCGCGCAGCAATAACTGCAAATAAGATTGCCGAGTATGCACAATTCTTCTCATTCGGTACAAACGACCTGACACAAATGGGATTTGGATTTTCGCGCGACGATATCGGTGGATTCCTCCCCGATTATCTTGAAAAGAAAATACTACCCGAAGATCCATTCCAGTCGATCGATCAGGAAGGTGTGGGTGAACTGATGAGAATTGGCGTAACAAAAGGACGTGCTACCAGACCCGACCTTAAAATTGGTATCTGCGGTGAGCACGGTGGCGAACCCAAGTCGGTTGAATTCTGCCACAATATCGGTCTCGATTATGTAAGTTGTTCACCTTTCCGTGTACCAATTGCTCGTCTTGCAGCAGCTCAGGCAGCAATCAAAGAAGCAAAATCTGCTAAACCCGTTATTAAGAAAAAAGCTGCCAGAACAACCAAAAAAAGAAAATAATCCTGATTAAATTTCCTGGCTGCCTCCTTTAAAGAGGCAGCCAGAATATTTTTTTTGACAAAAAGGAGACGAGGAAATAATGAAGCTATCGGATTTCAAATACAATTTGCCCAAAACTGCCATTGCAAAATTTCCAGTTAATCCACGAGACGCAGCTAAATTAATGGTGCTTAACAGGGCAACTGAAGAAATAGAGCACAAAGTATTTTCCGACATAATCGATTATATGAACAAAGGCGACGTCGTCGTTATTAACAAGACAAAAGTTATGCAAGCACGACTTATCGGCAAAAAAGAAAGAACAAATGCAAAGATTGAAGTCTTTGTTCTACGTGAACTTAACAAAGAGGAGAATATCTGGGATGTAATCGTTGACCCGGCAAGAAAAGTAAGGATTGGCAATAGGATTTATTTCAACGATAATCTCTGGTGTGAAGTTATAGACAATACAACCTCACGCGGCAGAACTGTCAGGTTCAACGAAGATGCTGGCGATATATTCAAGGCAATTGAAGAAATCGGTAATACTCCCTTACCACCTTATATTAAACGCGACCCTGTTCCGGAAGACCGCGAAAATTATCAAACGATTTTTGCAGAAATCGACGGCTCGGTTGCTGCTCCCACTGCAGCTCTTCACTTTACTCCTCAACTCGCAAAAAAGATCGAAAAGAAAGGGATACAATTTGCCTCAGTGATCCTTCACATAGGACTCGGCACATTCAGACCTGTTGAAGTTGAAGATTTAACAAAACACAGAATGGATTCAGAATATTATGAAATTCCGGAAGAGACTTCTGAAATAATAAATAAAGCTCTAAAAAGTAAAAAGAATATATTTGTTGTAGGAACGAGCACATGTCGCGCTCTTGAAAGCAGCGTTACTGCCGAAGGCTTTTCGAAACCCAACAAAGGCTGGACAGACAAATTCATCTTCCCGCCTTACGATTTCAAAATTACTAAAAAATTGATTACTAACTTCCATTCATCCGAATCGACATTACTAATGCTTACAGCTGCTTTTGCGGGTTACGACTTTACGATGAAAGCTTATAAAAAAGCATTGAAGGAAGGATACCGTTTCCTCAGTTATGGTGATGCAATGTTAATTCTGTAAAAATTATGGAAAAAGTTATCGCAATTATACCAGCGGGTGGAACCGGCAGAAGACTTAAGGCGTCAGTTCCAAAACAATTTATCCGTGTCAACGGTAAAGAAATAATTGCGTACACACTTCAAAAATTCCAAAAATCATCGATAATAAATGAAATTATAGTCGCTGTACATAAAGATTATATTAGTCAATTGAAAGAAATAAGAGATAAATACTCATTCGACAAATTGAAAAATATAATTCCCGGTGGCTCAGAAAGACAATATTCGGTTTATTATGCTTTGAATTCAATT
Source organism: Melioribacter roseus (assembly GCA_020722005.1). Classification (GTDB taxonomy): domain Bacteria; phylum Bacteroidota; class Ignavibacteria; order Ignavibacteriales; family Melioribacteraceae; genus Melioribacter; species Melioribacter roseus_A. Next base: position 36,538 of record DYLP01000001.1, on the reverse strand, counting down.
GACAATGCATCTGCGGAAGACATAGTCATAGTACACGATGCAGTAAGGCCGCTTGTAACCGATAATATTTTAATTTCATCCGTAGAAGCAGCAAAAATATTTGGTTGCTTTGTTACCGCTATTAATGCAAAAGATACTCTAATCGAAGGTGAAGATTTTGTTAATTCTTATGTAGATAGGTCAAAATATTATTATGCACAGACACCTCAGGGTGCCAGGTACCGAATTTTCAAAGAAGCTTTTGAAAAAGCAGTTAATGATAATTTCCTCGGCACCGATGAATCGATGTTGTTCTTCAGGAACGGCAACAAAGTGAAAATTGTAGAAGGATCGTCACTTAATTTCAAAATAACGACAGAAGATGATCTCAAACTCTTTGAACTTCTACTTAAATCTTCTGAACATTTATAGCTTTTATTTTGTTATAAAATTGTATAAAATTGTGTTAGAAATTAAAAAGAAGTAGTTATGCTTAATTTATTATTTGTTTTAATTCTATCGTATCTCGTAGGTTCTATTCCTACAAGCATTATCATCAGCAAACTTGTAAAAGGAATAGACATCCGGCAGTACGGTAGCGGAAACGCTGGCGGTACAAATGTTTTTAGAGTACTTGGTTGGGAATGGGGAGTATTAACCATATTGCTCGATGCACTGAAAGGAGCCGTTGTAGTTATTATTGTGGCACGTCTCTATCTGGATAACTTTCCATTTAACAATATTACTCCCTTCGATGATTTCACACTGATACAAATACTTTGCGGTGTTGCAGCAGTAATCGGTCACATATGGACTGTATTTGCCGGATTTAAAGGTGGCAAAGGAATTGCAACTGCGCTCGGTTTTCTGTTGACCATTATTACAGTCGATATGCTGCTTGCGCTTGGTATTTTTTTAGTAGTTGTCTATTTCTCTCGTTATATCTCGCTCGGTTCTCTAACCGCGGCAGTATCGGTTCCGATAATTTTAATTGTACGCGAAAATTTATTTGGCGTACATATAACAAGTTATGGCATAATACTACCGTTTGCTATTGCACTTGCGTTACTTGTAATATACACACACCGTAAGAACATCGATCGACTACTTAAAGGAAACGAAAATAAAATTTCTTTTGGAAAGAAATAAATGCGAATTTCAGTATTAGGAGCCGGTGGTTGGGGCACCACCCTGGCAATCCTTCTTTATTTTAATGGTCACGAAGTAACTCTCTGGGAATACAAAAAAGACTACGCCAAAACATTAGTCAGAACACGAGAAAACAAGATTTATCTTCCCGGTATTAAAATTCCAGAAGAAATTCAGATTACACATTCACTAGAAGAAGCATGCCATCAACGGCATATGATTGTTATAGCAATCCCTACGCAGTATATTCGCAACATCCTTTCTCAAATAAAGAAAAATGATTTTTCCAATACAACCTTTGTAAGCGTTTCAAAAGGAATTGAGCGCGATACACTGATGACCGTTTCTCAAATTATACAGGATGAATTAAAAAACATATCCCTTTCACAGATAGGAGTACTCTCCGGTCCGAGCCACGCCGAAGAAGTTAGCAGAAAAATACCGACTGCAGTCGTAGCAGCATCGTGTGACGAATTGACCGCCAAAGAAATTCAAGCTGCCTTTATTACATCTTATTTTCGTGTCTACTCGTCTACCGATATTTTAGGTGTTGAATATGGTGGAGCTTTAAAGAATGTAATTGCAATCGGCGCCGGTATTGTCGACGGTGCAAATTTCGGAGACAATACAAAAGCCGCAATAATGACGAGAGGCATTGCTGAAATATCGAGACTCGGTTTAGCGCTGGGAGCTCGTCCCGAAACTTTCTCCGGATTGTCTGGCATGGGTGATTTGATTGTAACGTGCATGAGTCGACATAGCCGTAATCGATACGTGGGGGAACAAATTGGCAAAGGCAAAAAATTAAAAGAAATTCTCAAATCAATGAAAATGGTTGCCGAAGGCGTCGAAACCAGTAAAGCTGTACATAAGTTATCCGAAGAACACAAAATTGAAACTCCAATTTGTTCAGCTGTTTATAAAATTCTATTCGAAGAGCGTGACCCCGTTAAAGTCACTTATGAATTAATGACACGGGATATGAAACCAGAAACAGAATAACCATTCATTTCTTTCTGTCTTTTTTATTATCTTGGTCTAAAAATTTTGAACAGATGGACTTAAATGCATCTATTCAGTATCTCAAATCTGTTGGTCCCAAACGAGCCAGGGCTTTTTCTAAAATCGGCATAGAAAAAATTAAAGATTTACTCTTTTATTTCCCTTCAAAACATTTAGACCGTTCAACCATCCTTTCCAGTATTAAGGTTGTTCAATATCTTAGAAATGGTTATGAAGGCGAAGTAACCATTATCGGCAGAGTTATAGATAAGGAAATAATACGATACGGCAAGAAGCAATTGTTGAAAGTATTCTTTAGCGATAACACCGGCTCTTTCGAATGCGTTTGGTTTCAGGGCATTAATTATTTTAAAGACGTTTTCAATACCGGCTATTATTTTGCAATCTCCGCTAAACCCATAATTACGAAATACGGACATCTTCAATTTGTACATCCAGATTTTGACAGAATAAGCGACAAAGAGTCGAACGATTTTTTAAACACGGGTAAGATTATTCCCTTTTACAGGATTCCGAAAGAACTTCGAACGATTAATCTAGGCGACCTTGGGCTGCGCAGAATAGTTTCACAGGCCGTTACTGAATTTGCCGATTCGATAAATGAAACCCTACCTGAAAAAATTATCAGAGAGCACAAGCTACTGCCACTTAACATCGCTCTAAAAAATATTCATTTCCCCGAATCTATTGATATTCTTGAACGTGCCCGTTACAGATTCAAATTCGAAGAATTATTTTATTTTGAGATACTCGTCGCACTAAGAAAACAACGACTAAAAAGTCAAGCCAAAACAAACATATACAAAACTAATGTGGATTTAATTAAAAGCTTTTTAAGGTTACTTCCCTTTGAATTAACTCGTTCGCAGTTGAAAGCATTGCACGAAATACGTATCGACCTCGAAAGTGACCAACCGATGAATCGGTTACTGCAAGGCGATGTCGGTAGTGGTAAAACAGTAGTGGCTTTAATTGCCATGTTGATTGCTGTTGGCTGCAATTACCAGTCGGCTTTGATGGCTCCCACCGAAATCCTCGCCGACCAACATTATAAAAAAATATCTGAACTCCTTAAACCACTTGGCATTGAAGTGGCTTTGCTAATTGGAGGACAAAAGAAAAAAGAACGGGAAATGTTTCTCGAAGAAATTAAATCGGGAAAGGCAAAAATTATTATAGGTACTCACGCCCTGATTGAAGGCAACGTAGAATTCAATAAACTCGGTTTAGTAGTAATCGATGAACAGCACCGTTTTGGGGTATTACAACGTTCTCAATTAATTAACAAAGGATTGAATCCCGATATACTGATTATGACTGCAACTCCAATTCCCCGGACTCTTTCGATGACACTTTATGGCGACCTCGACGTTTCAGTTATCGACGAAATGCCTGCTAATAGGAAACCAATTAAAACTGTTCTGCGAGGAGAAAGTAAATTAAAGGACATCTATCATTTCATAAAACAAAAAGTCAAAGAAGGCTATCAAACTTTTCTTGTTTATCCGCTCATCGAAGATTCCGAAAAGCTCGATCTTAAAGCCGCAATTGCGCAATACGAACTTCTTAAGAAAGAACATTTGAGTGATTTGAGAGTAGCTTTGATACACGGCAGAATGAAATGGCAGGAAAAAGAAGAAGTGATGATGAGCTTTGCTCGCAAAGAATTTGATGTACTGGTATCGACAACAGTAATCGAAGTCGGCATCGATATACCTGATGCAAACATTATTGTTATTCACGACGCCTACAGATTCGGGCTTTCGCAGTTGCATCAATTAAGAGGGAGAGTGGGACGCAGCGACAAACAAGCATATTGTATATTAATTACAAAGGATGAATTTGCTGTTAAGATTGACCAATTCAACTTTAACTTTGATTACCTTTCACCAAAACAAATAGAAAAATACAAAACATTGATACGCTTAAATGCCATGACAAAATATAACAACGGATTCGAGTTATCTGAAATAGATTTAAAATTAAGAGGACCTGGCGATCTGTTCGGTACAAAGCAAAGTGGATTGCCTGAATTTAAATACTCAGATATAGCCGAAGACGTTGATATTCTTTACTCTGCACGCACTGCCGCATTCAACATAATTAATGTTGATCCTCTTTTAAAACAACAAGAACACATTAACATCAAAGAAGTATTAAGAGAAACTTATTCAAGACACATTTTATTATCAAAAATTGGTTAATTATTTTTTATTGTTCTTGCAAAAAATTTTTAAATATGTATATTGGTAACAAAAAAATAATAAGGATTTCCTATTAGTTCTTCTTTACTAAATAGAAGACTGAGATTAGCATTAGCATATAATATAAAACCGGATGTCGATAGTACTTCCGAAGGCATATCTCTCTCTTTTCAAAGCAACAACACCTTAACTATGAACGATACATATGCTGAGTGGGATACTATCGAAACGATAAATGCTATAAAAGAAGCACTCGAACTATTTCACGAAGTACATTTAATCGAAGCAAATGAAGAAGCTTATGAAAAATTCAGGGCTCTCAAACCCGATATTGTTTTTAATGTAGCGGAAGGTTTTAATGGCATAAGCCGCGAAGCACAAATTCCTGCAATGCTCGATATGCTCGGCATACCTTATACCGGCTCCGATCCCCTAACGCTTACTACATGTCTGGACAAATCCAGAACTAAAGAAATTCTTTCTTATTACGGAATTCCTAACGCTAAATTCGTGACTGTAGAATCTATTGATGATATTATAAACTTTTCACTTACGTTCCCAGTAATTATAAAACCAGTTGCAGAAGGTTCAAGTAAAGGAATTTTTAATTCATCCCTTGTAAATAATACCGAAGAACTACATACAAGATTATCTGAAATGCTCGATATATATAAACAGCCTTTATTGATCGAAGAGTTTCTTCCCGGACGTGAATTTACTGTTGCAATAATGGGTAACGACAACGACATCGAAGTTTTACCTATTGTAGAAATTAACTACAGTTCCTTGCCTGAAAATCTTTACCCAATTTATTCATACGAAGCAAAGTGGATTGTAGATACGCCAGATAATCCGCTGAATATTTTCAACTGCCCTGCTCATTTGGACGATAACCTTAAAAGTCAGATTGAAAAAACAGCACTCTCTACATATAAAATTTTAAGATGCCGTGACTGGGCTAGAATCGACATCCGTCTCGATATTAACGATATCCCTAATGTTATAGAGGTTAATCCTTTACCTGGAGTTTTACCAAATCCAGAAGATAATTCCTGTTTTCCCAAAGCTGCACGAGCAGCAGGGCTATCTTACAGCGAAATGCTCAATAAAGTACTTTACCACGCTGCAAAAAGGTACAATCTTTTATGAAGAGTGATAAAAAGATATTGATTTGTTTTAACGAACCGGCTCGTTACTACGAAAATTATACAGGCAAACACTCTTTTGAAATTACTAACTACATAGATTACTCCGAAAAAAACGTTGTCGAACAGATTGAAAACATTCGCTCCATATTAAGCAAAAAATATTCTTCTGTAGAAGTACTTTCGGTCAATAAAGACATAAGAAAATTTATCGACAAATTAAAAACAATCTCCCCTGACGTTATATTCAACCTTGTAGAGTCGGTCGAAGGGAATGCAAATTTTGAAAGTTACATTGCCGGACTGTATGACCTTTTGGAAATTTCATATACAGGAAACACACCACTTTGTCTCGGCAATTGTTTGAACAAAAGCAGAACGAAGCAAATTTTATTATCATATGGTATTCGAACTCCCAAATTTATCATCACTGAATTGAATGCTTACCCAGAAAAAGAAAATTTTTCATTGAAATTTCCTGTTATAACAAAACTTGCCAGAGAAGATGCCAGCATTGGGATTTCGGAGAATTCGGTTGTAAAAAATTTTACTGAACTTAATAATCAATTGGAATATCTTTTCAAAACATACAAACAAGAAATTTTAATAGAAGAATATATCGAGGGAAGAGAAATTAACGTTGCAATTCTCGATTCAAGAATACTACCATTGTCTGAAATTAAATTCGACAGCCTGCCTGATAACTTACCGAAGATTATAACTTACGAAGCTAAATGGTCGCCCGAGAGTATCTATTATAACGACACGGTGCCCGAATGCCCGGCTAAGCTACCAAAGGAGGTAGAAGAAAAAATAAAAAGTATTGCAGAAGCTGCATACATTGCATTGGATTGCAGAGACTATGCAAGGGTTGACATTCGACTGAGTAAAAGAAACGTGCCCTATGTAATCGAAGTCAATCCCAACCCCGATATCTCGCCCGATGCAGGATTTATAAGATCGGCGAATGCAGCTGGCTTAAGTTTTGAAGATGTTATACTTACTATAGCTGAATTTGCAGAAAAGAGGATTAAATATGATACGCAAGCTGCAGTCTGACGACAGGCAACGATTGTTTGAAATTATCGACGGCGTTGACAATTTCAGCCAGGAGGAGAAAAAGGTTGCCGTTGAATTAATAGAAGAAGCCTTAGAAAAAGATAATGTTGATAGTTACAATGTTTTCGTTTATTTGAGAGGTTCAAGAATTGCAGGTTATTATTGCATCGGACGCAGGCCATTGACCGATGGAGTTTTCGACCTTTACTGGATAGTAGTAGATAAGAAATTTCAAAATAAAGGGATCGGGAAAAAATTGCTTGACCACGCCGAAAATTTTGCAATTAAAAGCAATGGCAGGTGGGTACTTGCAGAGACTTCTTCGCAAGAAAACTATAACGAAACGCGGAATTTTTATTTCAGAAATAATTATTCGATTGTTGCCGAAATAAAAGATTTTTACAAACTAAACGATAATCTTATTGTCTTCGGAAAGTATATAAAAAAATAAATATAAAGGGCACCAAAATGGAACTCTGGCAACAAATGATTAGAGATAGTATACACACAGTAGATCAACTCGTTGAAAAATTCAAACTCGACAGAAAAGTGGCAGAGGAACTCGACGAATTCTTTCAAGCGCGCATCAATCCTTATTACCTCAGTTTAATCCGATATCCAGGCGACCCCATCTGGCTTCAGTGCGTCCCAGATGTTAAAGAACTTGAGGATCTTGAAGGCTACGAAGACCCGCTTCAGGAAGATGCTATGAGTCCCGTACCAAATATTACTCATCGATATCCCGACAGGGTGCTGTTCTTAACTACAAGCCAATGCGGGATGTACTGCCGGTTTTGCACAAGAAAAAGGAAAGTAGGCAACTCAGATAAAATTTCGATGCGGCAATTGGAATCGGCGTTCAAATATTTAGAAGAGCATACTGAAGTTCGGGACGTAATCATGTCCGGCGGCGACCCGCTAATGCTAACCGACACGATGCTCGAAAAAATAATTAAAAGAATACGCCAGATTCCTCATATTGAAATAATTCGTATAGGCACAAAAATGCCGTGCGTTCTGCCGCACAGAATCACGCCAAGACTTGTAGAAATGTTGAAGAAATATCACCCGATATATATAAATACGCATTTCAATCATCCGTGGGAAATTACTCCCGAGAGCACAAAAGCGTGCCAGATGCTGGTTGACGCAGGATTCCCGGTAAACAATCAGGCGGTCTTAATGAAAGGCGTAAATGATGATCCAGAAGTGCTGAAAGAGTTATTCCTCAAATTGCTAAAGATAAGAGTACGTCCTTATTACCTTTTTATGGCTGATGAAACCCGTGGTGCAAATCATTTCAGAACTTCACTCGATAAAGGTCTAGAAATAATGTTTGCATTGCGCGGAAATATTAGCGGTCTGGCAATTCCTCATTTTGTTATCGATGCTCCGGGAGGCGGAGGAAAAATTCCCGTTTTACCGGATTATATTCTACACCGCGACGAAGAAAAAATTGTAATGCGAAATTATCAAAATAAAATTTTTGTCTATCGAGAAGCAAAGAATGACGAAACCAAAATTAAAGTGGAAACATCCGATAACGGTAAGTCTAAACTTCCTAAGCCTAAAAAGCTCAAGAAAAGCGACAAAGTAGATACTCCGGTGTATGAAATTATATAGTAATGAAGGAGCCTCTCATAACCTTGCTGAGGCTCCTCTCATTAAACTTAATATTCGACATCCCTTCAACCATTCTCTAATCCCTATTCCCCGATCCCTGATCCCTAATCCCTAGTCCCTAATCCCTACTTAACCATCACCATTTTCCTCGTCTGAACAAAATTGCCGGCAATAATTTGATAGAAATAAGTCCCGCTACTTACGCGATTTCCAAAATTGTCCTTACCGTCCCAGAGGATACTGTGCTTACCTGCGGACTTAACTTCGTTGAGTAAACTCCTTACTTCCCTTCCGAGCACGTCGTATATTTTTATCTGTACGTTATTCATTTCGGACAGAGAATATGAAATTACAGTTGTCGGATTGAAAGGATTCGGATAATTTTGCTCCAGAGTATAACTCGCAGGCAATAATTCGATTACCTCATCATTGTCAGTTGTTTTATAGCTTACATAAGCACGAATAAGATATAACGAAATAGTATTTCCGTCTCCGATAAAATACCATCCGGGTAAATTGTCTCCTGAGGGTTTATGCAAATATGTATAACTATGATAAGGTCCGGAATTTGTTATTTCCGTATGCATAACTCTGTTGGTTGGGGAAGATGAGTTTTCATAAACTCCGTCAATAACGAATGCTGCGGCAAAATTAGAACCTGCATCAATTTTGTAATTACGGAGATCTACTGTTACCCAATTCGGATAAGGAATAGGATAACTTTGGGTATTATTGTTATACACAGGAGTTGTATTGCCTTGAACCGTAAACGAAGCGTATCTTTTAGACAAAATTTTTGAACTAGTCGAACTCCATACACCGCCTTCCATTGGAACGGTATTACGTAGCGCAACCCTAATCGAATCAAGTTGAGTCCCTTCAATACCATCAAATATTACTGCAACAGTGTCACCAACACTCAACACATATACACCTACAGGTTCAGTATTGTCGTAGGCAATTTCGATCGGCTTATTTTCAAAAACGCCTGTAGCGTTGAATGTATATTGAAAGGCATTTGTATTTGGATATGCACTCTGGTCAACTATATAAACCATAAAAGTCACTTCAGTATAATCGGAGCCAAATGAAGGTAGCGAATAATCCATTCCCGATGATACGTCCTCAACTTCGATGCTGCCGGATGAGGTCTTTTTAATTGCTTTTATCTGAATGCTCTCGTTGGTTGTAAATTTAATATTCAAATTACTGCCCCCTTTAAACGTTAAATAATCGACTCCGTATTTATAAACCGACGCCGATGACACCGAGACATTCGGATTGAAGTATTTTGTGTCAGACATTTTAGGCAGTCCTTCGTAAGAATAGCCCCACTTCGGATTGACGTTCCTGTTATTAATAAAATTAGCCAGGAACCAATTTTCCATTAACATTGAAAAAGTAATTGATTTGTCGATAGAACTCACTGTATTCAGCACACCATTAAAGCCTTTTACCTTTTTATTGAGATATTGCTTGAAGAACGATGCTCCGTATTGTTCATAGAGATAAAGAGAAAAGCGTGCAGCTCTTGAGTAGTCGGTCAAAACTGCCGTGTTGTCGTTGCTGCGCCAGTCGAGTAGATAGTGGTCAGATTCCTGAGCATAGAGATTTTGATTATAGATTTCATATCCGCAGATTACCTCTGAAACCAATGACCAGGCTTCGTCAAAAAAAGTCTCATCATGAGGTATATAATTAAAATGAATCATATGTTGAAATTCATGCGCCGTAGTGCTCATAGCGTTTGTAAGACCGGATTCGGTTAACAGTTTATTTTGCACACCGTCGAGGTAATATATTTCTGCTTCGTTGCTGGATGAATAATTCGGTTCGCTCTTAGGCATTTCATTGTATGAAAAGAAATATCCCGATATATATCCACCATTACCGCTGTAGCCGTCTTTAATGTCAAGAATTAAAATAATTACTTTAGGATCGCCGTCGACGTCGGGCGGATTACCAAAAGATTCCACTACAGTATGATAAATACCTTTTGACGGATTTGCAGGAGTAGAATTTTCAAATGCATTCAAAACAGCATTGATAGCATCCTGATCAACGGTTTCTTTATTCCAGAGAGCGTCTTCTACAAAAATATAACAGTTGTCTCCTACAGCACGACATGTAGAAGGTACATTATAAAAATCATTTGTCTCCAGATTCGAAGCTATCCATGTTTTTTTTGACCCTACTGTAAAGCCCCACGAAGAACTTTTTTTGAGTGTCCTCTGTGGTCCTATTTTTGAGAGGTCAATCCCGTTTGATTTGCTGAAATTTTCAAGCAGTGGACGAACATCTACTGGATAACTTTCAGAGACGGATCTCTTGTTTTCTGCTGCTTTATTGACTTTAATCGGTGTCTGCCCACTGATATTAATAGCCAGGATTACTACTAGTGCTAAAATAATTTTTTTCATAAATCTACCTATTTTGTATTCTTGTTTAAAGGTACTATTTCGTCTACAATTAACACAAGGGCTCGGAAGTCTTTTTCTGTTTTACTAAAAGTAACAAGATAATAATCACCTTGTTTTTTCCATAGTTTTCTTTCTACATCTGGTTTACATTTTAGAATATACACATTATCATCGTCGGTTTTGATAGCAAGTTTAGAAAAAGGTTCGTTTCCAATGACGACAATGCTGCCTTTAATTTTTCCCTTTTCGGAAAAAGTATTCTTACATGTAGAGCAGGCATTCAAGCCCATCATAATCAACGATAGAGCCATGACAGTGACGATTTTTTTAAATTTCATAAAAATCCCAATAATTTATTACTAATATACTCATAAAACAGAAAAGTTTGCGAAATAATTCAAACTTGAAGCTGAGGAAAAAAATTTTCTCCAATCCAGTAATCAGTAAAATTTTGGAACATTTCTTTGTACCTATCGAAGCTTAATGGTTTAATAAGATAACTGTTCGCACCAAGTTGAAAAGCTTTATCGATATCCGACTGATTAGAAGAAGTCGATAAAATAACAATCGGAATAACTTTGAAGGTTTCGTCGTTCTTAATCTTTTGAAGGAATTCGAAACCGTTGATTCTGGGTAACCGAATATCGAGCAGGATAATATCTGGTTGGATATTATTTTCGGCATATTTCCCTGCTTTGAAAATGAAATCGAGCCCTTCTTTCCCGTCAAACAGATGAATAAGCTCGATTTTAAAGCCAGCTTTCTCAAAACTTCTTTTTACAATTTCAGCATGAGCAATGTCGTCCTCGATTAACAAGATTACTGCATTTCTTTTTTTCATATTACCCCCTTATTTTAGTTCTGGGTAGGGTAAAGAATACAGTAGTTCCTTTGTTTAGTCCTTCTGATTCAATCCATATTCTGCCCCCATGAATTTCAATTATTTTTTTCACGATTGTTAATCCTAAACCCGTTCCTTCGTAATCATTATGAAGTTTTTCGAACAATCCGAAAAGTCTATTTTGATATTCTGGCTCAATCCCAATGCCGTTGTCGTTAATATAGATAATAATTTCATCACTTTCTTCGATGCCAATCTCAATGTGAGGATGCTCACAGTCAGAAGTAAATTTGATGGCATTTTCAAGCAGGTTTTGAAACACTTCAATTAGCTTGTCGCGGGCGCCGTAAATTAATACAGGTCTTTCAGTGACCTTGATATCAATATTTTTATCTTTAATTAGACCAGCAAGAATATCTAATGCTTCATTAATAACCTCCTGCAAAATTAGTTCTTCTGTTTTATAGCTTACTCGTCCGAGTCGTGATAGCTCTGTCAAATCATCGATTAAACAACTCATTTTTTCAGAAGCTTTTTCGATGTAAATCAGATCATCGGATAATCTCTGGAAGTCGTTTTTTTTCAGGTTTTCTTTCATATAATCGACAAAGCTGCGAATTGTGATAATAGGACTTTTCAAATCGTGGGACACAATGTAAATAAAGCGCGTAATCTCTTCATTTTTTTGACGTATTTCTTCGTCTTTTATTCTTCTTTGAGTAATATCTCTGATGTTAACCACTACTGCATTAAGATGTTTATCCGATAGGAAATTCCTTCCAACTGCTTCGAGCCACATATAATCGCCGTCTTTTTTTAAAGCCCGGAATTCTACTCTGAAAATATTATTTTCATCATTAAGCAGTTTTTTCCATACTTTCATAACTTCTTCTAAATCATCCGAATGGATAAATTTATCAATCGGTTTGTCTTTTATATCAATTTCTCCAAAACCTGTTAACATTTCGATAGCTGGACTGACGTAAAGAATAAACCCCGAGGAATCAACGAGCATGAATATATCGTTGGAATTACTGAGCAAAGCTCGGAATTTTGCTTCAACTTTTTTTCTTTCTTTTGTTTCTTTAACTAAGCCCCAGGCTTTGAAGGCATAATAAGACAACAAAACAGCTCCTAAAAAAATAATACCTATGAGTATCATCAATTTATTTCTGAAATTGGATAGTCCAGCAATTAATTCATCTTCCGATGTTATAACAGCCACCGACCAATAGATCCCGTCGAGATAGATTGGCATATAAAAAGCATGCATTTTGCGATATGACTCTGTAGCATGATCATAAAAAAATACGGCAGTACCTTGCTTTCCGGAGAGCATTTTTTTAATCATAGCCTCAAAATCTGGATCGTCATGGATTCTCTTTTGGATATTATTGCCTATGTGTTTCCGCTGAGGACAATAAAGCTCGGTTCCGTTTCGACTGATTAACAACACATAACCACTTTTACCTATTCTTAGGTCTCGAACAAAATTCTCGGCTATTTTTTCGAAGTTTAGCACGAAAGCAATTGTACCATCAAATTTATTTCTCCTGAAGACGGGAACATGAATCCCAATAGCATAAAAGCTCTGCACGGTCAAAAATACGTCGCTAATAACAGTCTTTTTATTGTTAAAAATTTCTTTAATGTGTTCCTGTGAAGAAATGTCGATACCTATTGCTTCTTCATAAGGAACTGTAAAAGAAATTTTTCCATCCGGTCCCACACGTGTAATGCTTTTTAATTCATTTCGCAGATTTTTGTATAAAAACCTTAACTCCTCTTTGCCAAGTTCATTCATTTTAATTATGTCCTCATCCGCAGCAAGATAATTCAAAATGCTTTTCCAGCCTTCGAACATTTCTTGAAATGACAATGAAGTTTGGTGAGCGTGAATGCTTTGAAGGCGGTAAGAATTTTCGATGACGTTATTTTTTTCGTCGTTGTAAAACGAGATAAAAATATAGAACGCAATCAAGAGAAATACTAAAATGCTGAAGAGCCAATATCGATAGTTCACGATTCCTCTTCGACACGGTTATTCTTAAAGTAAAATTAAAAATAATTTAAATAAAATAAAAAGAGGGAGGTCACAAAGGACATCCCTCTTTAGAAGTGGGTGTTATTTTATCTTAAATTCAATCCTGCGGTTAGCAGCTCTACCATCTGCAGTTTTATTGTCTGCAATAGGATTGCTTTCGCCGTATCCCACAGCTGTCAGTCTATCGGCGCTAACTCCTTTGGAGATTAAATAACTCATAACTGCATCGGCTCTTGCTTGAGATAATTTCTTATTAAACTGTTCCGAGCCGATATTGTCTGTATAGCCCTGGATTTCGACGTTTAATTCCGGGTTACTCAGAAGAGTCTTTGCTGCGTCGAATAAAATCGGATACGATTCCGGAGTCAATTTCGCGCTGTTAAATTCAAAATTGACGCCTACGAGTACCCATCTTTTTTCTTCCTTGACCGATTTTTCCACTACAACTTCTTTAACCACTTCTTTCGGAATGTACCTTTGAACAATTTCTTCAATTCGTGCATAGTCAATCGGTGCGGATTTTTGTTCAACGCTCAAACCGGAATAAAGTTCGCAATATTTGGAAGGCTCTCCTTTGCTGAAGTAATAGAGCACCCCGACCTTTGCAGTCAAATAAGAATCTTTACCGTTGATTTCACCAACACCGAGAGCACCGTCAAATTCCGAATTGGCAACAAGATTGTAATTCCCTTCCGTAATCAATTTAAAATCACTACTTAGACACCACTCAATGCCCAAACCAGCATTAAATACACCACTTCCGGCATTATCTTCCACTCCGGGGGTTGCCTGATCAGTAAGCATTCGATATGCCACACCGCCACCAATATTTAGATAAGGAGATACCGGCTCACATGGTGCAAGATAATAGAGAAGATTCAAATTACCTGCAATCGAATTGTTAAGTGTAGTAGTAACTGGTGTTCCCCATTCTCCTTCCAAATGAAGATATTCACCCCAGAGTCGTAATCCCACGTGTTCCGAAAAATTCCTTTGAATCGATAAATAAACACCATAGTTGGCGCTTGTGGCTGTTATATTGGAATTTACATATCGAGGATAGTCAAAACCTGCACCCACTGCCCAGCTGTTTTTTGCAAGCTGAGCGTCGACCGATTGAGCTGCAAAGAATACAAAAAGAATTAGAATAGTGATTATTTTTTTCATACATCCTCCCCTTTCCGAGGTTATTGGTTTTAAATTATTAAAAAAAGTTATATTTTTGTCTGTCCATTTAAGTCGGGGTGTAGCGCAGCCCGGTTAGCGCGCTTCGTTCGGGACGAAGAGGTCGAGAGTTCGAATCTCTCCACCCCGACCAAATTTAGATGATGGAAACTTTTTTTACTTACATTATTTTCAGCTCTTCAAAGAACAGATTCTATGTCGGTTCTACCAACGACATCCAAAGACGTTTAAATGAACACAACTCCGGCCAAACTAAATCTACTAAATCTGGCAAACCTTGGAAGCTTGTCTTCCTTAAAGAATTCATCTCTAAATCCGACGCCATTTATCTTGAACTCAAAATCAAAAAACGCGGTATCAAAAGATTCTTAAACGACATCAATATCGGTTAGCGCGTGGCGCCTCCGGCGCCAAGGTCAACAGTTCGAATCTCTCCACCCCGACCAAATTTAGATGATGGAAACTTTTTTTACTTACATTATTTTCAGCTCTTCAAAGAACAGATTCTATGTCGGTTCTACCAACGACATCCAAAGACGTTTAAATGAACACAACTCCGGCCAAACTAAATCTACTAAATCTGGCAAACCTTGGAAGCTTGTCTTCCTTAAAGAATTCATCTCTAAATCCGACGCCATTTATCTTGAACTCAAAATCAAAAAACGCGGTATCAAAAGATTCTTAAAATCTTTCCAGATACATTCGATAGCAGCCATCGACTGATGAATTTAGTATAGCTCTGTCGAGGATAAATACTGTCGCTCTCTTTTGATAAAGAAAATGGAAAATAGAGCTCCCGTTAATTACGAGAGCTCTCAAAATTAACCGCCTAAGCCCTGATCATGTTTTTGAACCCACACCCATTGGTCACGAACTTTTTTATATATTTTCAGATTTGCAGTTATCTGAACAGAAGTTTCGCCTGCGCTGAGTGTCCCTGCTACAACAACCTTAAAACGTTGAACAACCGCAGACCATACCCACGTACCCCTTTGAGTCGGGAAGTCCGGGTTGTAATGGTCATATATTCCATCTCCGTCCAGATCGGCTTGGTATTCATCCGGTAATGCCGGTTGAGGCGAAGCAGTATAACTTATTGTTACAGCAAGTATATTTCCATTTTCGTCATATCGCAGATCATAATCACCAAACACATCAGTCTGAGAAATTAAATTACGCACCCACTTTTCACTGAAGGTTCCGGAAATAGGTGTTATATTCAAAATTGGAGTGTATGAATGGCTTATAGAATTCCCCTTAGCCACAACCTGCTCGTTAGCATCAGGCTCGTTAGTGTTTATACTCGAAATTGAAAATGAACCATTGTCTGCAACAGTCCAGGATGAGAAACCTGTAATTTGAGTTGATGCAGAAGTACCTTCAGCATCGACCGTAGCAGTTCCTTTTGCTTCCCATTGGAGAGTAGCTGGATTCAATCTGTAAACCGACATTGTTTTTCCAGGCGTTGAAATGTAAGGAAGAGGGAAAGAAACGGTAACAGGTTTTGCAAATGTAATTCCTGTCGGTTCAAAATTAGCAGATGCAGTAATAACTTTATTTGATGTTGCAGGCAAAGGCACAACATTGTTTGATGTAATAGACGCCACAGATATTTGAGTATCAGATGATAATGCTCCAGCCGGGACATCAACCGAGACCTGTTTTGTTGTTACAGCTTCGGTAGTTGTTGTACCAACCTGTCCGCCGTTTGTAGCTGAAACTGATTTACTCACCGATTTCAATTTAATTAAATAAGCAGTTGGCACCTGCGTTGTATAATTATTCTTGTC
Source organism: Melioribacter roseus (assembly GCA_020722005.1). GTDB lineage: Bacteria > Bacteroidota > Ignavibacteria > Ignavibacteriales > Melioribacteraceae > Melioribacter > Melioribacter roseus_A. The sequence goes on along the minus strand of DYLP01000001.1, from coordinate 20,076 downwards.
GATTGTCGCTGTTACTTTTTTAGCGCCGTATGATGCTGCCACGGCACTTACTTTTAGTTTAGCGCCCGGGACATTCGAAACATCATATTGATAATTGCCGGTATTATCTGTAGCAAGGGTAGTTAAAATTTCTCCAGCTTCATTAGCTAAAATAACTGTAGCCCCTTGAATGCCACCAAGCGTTACTGCGTCTTTTACATAACCGTTCAGCACCAGAGGTGCAGTCGGTTCAACCGGCGTTGGATGAGCATTAACTATCGGTTCTGTTTTGGTACCCTCACATCCTATGTAAGCAATCAGTGCAAACACAAGATAAATGGAAAGTATTATTGAAGCGAATAATGATTTTTTAGTGTACATACATACCCCTTTCATGTTTTGACATCAATTTCTTCTTTAATTCACTTTTTATAAATGCAGGATTATATCTATAAAATTCTTTTTCAAAATTGTTACCAGTATTATATGTCACTCCTACCAAAGACGATATTTCACCTTTTACTCTGTATTCCCATCTAAAATTCTCTGCCGGTCTAATTCTAATAAAAGATGGAGTTGAATACCTGGGTGGGAAAATCGGTATCGAAAAATTAAATCCTCCATTTGTATTTCCATCAAAAGATCGGACAGCAAAAAAACCGACTTCAGTTTCTCCGAACTGACGGTTAATGTCGAGTCGGATACTTTTGTCTTCATAAAGGAATTTACCTGTAGTTAGTCCTATTGTAAGGTCATATTTGTTTATTCGATATTTCATGCTCATATTATATGTAAAGAGATATAAATCGGAATAATAGTATTTATTTTGATAGATTGATAAATATCCTGTATATCCGGCATTCCCTCTCAAAAGTATGTTTCCGTTGTTGAAGACTTTCATCACCGAAAAATCTGCTCCATACCTATTTTCTGTAAAATATCCCAATGTAGATGCGAAAAAAGTTGTTTCGTTTATTTTTAACGTTTGTCCCATCGAAACAATTCCGGGCCTGATATAATCGCCTTCGCCTTTAAATTCATTATAAATTGGAATAATCGTTTGTATATTCAATTCCATCCCTTTCCACCAGGAAGTTCTGAGTTCGGGGATAATATTTATCTGAGCTCGAACCGGATTATCGTAATCACCAAATTGCCCTTTGAATCCCGGATGGATTGTTAAATCAATACGAAAGTCAGACTGATTTTCAATATTCCCTTCAAAGGTATTTGAAGTATACGAAATAATTAAACTTTTTTCGAAGTCGCTCCAGTCCGTTGTGCCTATCGACACAGATCTAAAAAGACAATTATCGTATTTGACCTCGAGCATCGGAATTTTATTGTTTAGCATAATAATTATTACCGTATCATATTCTTCGTAATCTTTAATTATATTCATAACTTCGAATAATCCATCAACATTAAATCTGTAGAGGCGATTTTCATATGCAATAGAAATCCTTCTCCCAATCACGTCAGCCGATATATTTTCGAAGCCCCTACGACTTAATTCTTTAACTAACGTTGCACTGGATGAACAGAAATATGATAATGGAAGTAAAAAAAAAAATTAAAATTACCCTAATGAACGTATTCTTCATATAGATGGAACTAACCCGTGATTAAGAAACTGCTGTTGACAGGATATGCCCACTCATAACCCTACCATTTTGCGTACAATATAACACATATAATTTTTAATATCAAAATAAAATTGATTATTTTTTTGTTAAAAATAATTTTTTTGAGGAGGGGAAATGGCTTCAAATCATTCGTTCGATATTGTATCGATTATCGATTTTCAAGAAGTTGACAATGCAATAAACCAGGCTTTGAAAGAAATTCATCAGCGATACGATTTGAAAGACTCGCATACAGAAATTGAATTCAACAAAAAAGACAAACAAATTAACATCAATACGAAAGACGATTATTCGTTAAAGCAGGCGCTCGATATACTTCAAAGCAAATTTATAAAACGTGGTTTATCAATTAAAGCCATGAAACCGGGCGAGCCGGAACCTGCAGCTGGCGGAAGATTAAAACAAACAATTACCCTTCAAAGCGGAATATCAAAAGAGAATGCAAAACGTATCACAAAGTTAATCAAGGATAGCAAACTCAAAGTTAATGCTCAAATTCAAGACGAGCAGGTACGCGTTATAGCTCCAAAGATCGATGATCTGCAAACAGTAATTCAACTGGTTAAAGAAGCAGATTTCGATTTCCCCGTTCAGTTCGTGAATTATAAATAAAAAAAGGCTGCCCCTTTTGAGAGACAGCCTCTTCATTAAATGAATGTCTTTAGAATCTGATGGAGAAACCAAGATTGAATGTCCTCGGTAATCCCGGGAATATTTCAGCATCGTCTGCAGAGTGATTTACGCCATTAGCTTTGTAAGCATTATACCTACTGTTATCGGTAGCATCCTGTACGTAAAGCTCGTCAAATAAATTGAATACATGAGCATATACCGTTAAGTCCAATCCGTTTAATTCCAGAGGAATGTTATAATAGAAATGCAATTCAAACAAACTAAATGCAGGAATATTCCATACCTGTCCTCTGTCGTTAGCATCAGTCCTGGTAAATGGATCGAAATCCGCATAATAGTCAGTGTTGTATCTCCACTGTAATTGAGCATTCATTCCCTGGACAGGAGATACAGTTACACCAGCGGCGATCTGAGTTTGAGGTGCATCACCAACTTTTAAGTCTTTTATAAAGTAATTATATGATTCCTGTTTATTGGTTTGATAATCACTGACATAAATACCAGAGACGTCATCTGTATATTTCCAGCTACCAAAAGAAGCAGCAGCGTCAAAACGGAGCATCCTCGAAGCTTGATATGCTAATTCCACTTCCAAACCTGCATGTGTCGAATTAATACCGTTCAAGAAGACAAGACCATCAGAGCCATCAGGATTTACTACACCCCTTGATTGAGCTCTGTCTTTCCAGAGTGTGTAGTAAATATTTGCTTTGGCAGAAAGTCTATTATTTAGGGCTCTGTAATTTGCACCTGCTTCAAAAGATAAAATTTTCTCATTTTTGGGTTCGGTTATTTTAGCACCACTATAGTCATCAATAACCTGGTCAAAGATAGGTACTCTTGCTATATAACCTGCATTGGCATAGAAATTTAGGTCAGTGCTATAACGGAAACTTGCACCACCTTTTACCTGATATCCTCCTATCCAGTCGGTCTCAACATATAATTCTTTTCCATCAGGACCTTTTCTGAAATGGTTTGCATGGTCGTATTTAATCATTGAATAACCAGCTGTAGCATAGTATGTAAATCTGTCAATGCTATATTCTGCTTGAGCAAAAGCTCCTCCCCAGCTTACAGTATTTGTAAAGAAGTAATCGATTTTATCACCCAGTTTCTTGTAATATTTATCAGGTGTATCGAAGGCATTTGCATTGTTGTAGAAATAGTCACCTCCCAATAAATCTCTAACCTCTCTATAGTGTTCAATTTCAGCATATCTTAAGTCAATTCCGAATGATGTAGTTAAATTTTCGTTGACTTTATAAAATGCTTTTGAAATTCCGCCTATTGTCCATTGGTTATTTACACTATTCCTCACTATACCTTTGGATAACGAAACTACGTTACCATTTGCAAGAGTATCAACATTATTTATATTTCTTTCGATAGTAGCATTCCAGTCGACCACTCTTTGTAATAATGAATAGTCATAAACAATTGATCCAAATGTACCCGAACCACCGCCGATACCACCAGACCAGTAGAGCGTAGTATAGAGTGAAAAATCTTTAGTTAAATTGGAATACCAGTTGAAGTTCACAATTGGTTTGTGATAGTAATTTTCTCTTTCCATCAGGAAATTCGGTGAATAACGATCATTAGTATTATCATTCCAGTACTGTTTACCACGATACGAAGGATTCACGGAATTCCAGTTGGAATTATAAAGGATACCCTGTTCAGCTAATTTGGGGTCTTGAATGACCGATTCGCTAAATCCCAACTCCCTGGCTAATTCGTGTGAAAAAGTTGCTGCATTTAAACGATACGACCTTTGTCCGTGTCTTTGAGGAGCACCTGTAGCATAAAGTTCAAGTCTGTTATTTTGGTTTACCTGATAAGCTGCACCGACGTAATATGCGTAAGCATCTGTCCAGGTACGATCGACAACGCCGTCGCCTGTCTTTTTAACACCTCCAAAAGTAAGTGCAAATTTATTGTTAATTAAACCTGTATGGACAAATAAAGTTTGTTTCGAAAAATTACCGCTACCAATTTCATTTTTGTAGAAGACCCCTCTTTTTGCTGCTGTTGGATCTGTTACAATGTTGATAACGCCGCCGACTGACGGAGTAGCCAGAGTAACTGCAGTTAATCCTCTTTGTACCTGAATAGACGAAGTAGCATCACCGAGTCCATCCCAGTTGGACCAGTAAACCCATCCATTTTCCATATCATTAATCGGCACACCATTAATCATTATTGCAATGTTTCTCTGGTTAAAACCTCTGACATTAATTCTCGAATCTCCTGCTCCGCCACCGTTACCGGTAGCATAAACTGAAGGTGTGTAATTAAGTGCTAAAGGTATATCACGCGAACCCAAAATTTGCTCTATATTTTTTTTGTCAATATCTGAAAAAGCAACGGGAGTTTTTTGTTCTTTTGCACGGTCCGCTATTACTTCGACTGACAAAGAGAATTCATGTTCTTTCAGCGTGAAGTTAACTTCCATATTATTTGTAAGATTTACATCGTACTCAACTTTTTCGTAACCGATGTAGCTGCAAACTATGGTGTAACGACCTTTCGGTGCGGTAATTTTGTATGAACCGTCTGCTTCTGATGCAGCACCTATAGTAGTGCCTCTCAAAAATACATTAGCTCCTACAAGGGCTTCACCGGTTTGCGATTTTACTACACCGCTGATTGTGTAGTTCTGAGCCATCAAAAAAGTTGGTAAAGTCAACAGCATTAATAATAATGCTGAAATACGGTAAAATGATTTACTCATAGTTTAACCTCTGTTTTTTGGGAAATTATATTTATTAGTAAAAAGGTAAGTATATTCGAATTGTTAATTATCATGCAAGATTTAATTTGACTTAAGTTAACTATCATAGATTTTCTGAGCTAAAAAATTATGTTTGTTCACCTAATAGAATATTATTTTATTATATTTTTTCAGCAACTAATATGGGGGGAATTAATTTCATTTTCAACTTGTGTAATAATACTTAACGATTTCTTAATACCCTATGGAAATAATTTCGTTCATTTGAAAATAGGAAAATACTTTTAAATGACGAAAAAAATTTCACATAATTTTTAGATAACTTAAAATTTTAATTACTTGCATCTATTCAAATTCTCATATACTATTATTTTTTTATATTTCCATTTTAATTTCGGGAGCTATATGAAACGATACATAATTTATTTATTCTTATTTTTTACAACTTTTGCATATGCCGGAAATAAACCGTATGTAATTTTAATTTCATTCGACGGATTCCGATGGGATTATCTGGAAAGAGGTTTAACGCCGAATCTCAACGAACTGGCTGATAAAGGTGTAAAAGCTTTATCGCTCAGACCGGCTTTCCCTTCCAAAACTTTTCCAAATCATATTTCAATAATTACCGGTATGTATCCTGACAATCACGGAATAATCGGAAATTATTTTAAAGATACAATCAAAAACAGAGAATATTCCCTGAGCGATACTGCAGCAATAAGAGAGTCTTTCTGGTATCTTGGCGAAGCTTTCTGGGAAACTGCGGAGAGGAACGGTATTATTACTGCAAGCTATTTCTGGCCCGGCTCTGAAATCTCTTTAGATTATAGACACCCAACTTATTTTGAGAAATATGATCATAATCGAAGTTACCAGGAAAAAATAAAAGGTATCGTCAATTGGCTGAAACTGCCTGCCAGTAAACGCCCACATTTCATTACGCTTTATTTTCACGATACTGATACATATGGACACGACTTCGGTCCTGATTCGCCCGAAATAAATCGAGCAATTTCTAGACTCGATTCTGTTACTGCATATCTTCTGAACGAGATTTATAAAACTGAACTCAAAGACAGCATTAACTTAATCTTCGTTTCTGACCACGGAATGACGGCTATCGATTCTCAAAAAACAATTAACATCGAAGAGATAATTGAAAAATTCAAATGTAGTTTTCAGTACGACGGTCCTATTATGTTCGTTAATCCTCCGGCAGACAAAATTGAAGAAGTTTATAAAACTCTGAAAAAGTCCGAAAATCATTTCACTGTTTATAAAAAAGAAGAAATGCCAGGCTATTTTCATTTTAATACTCATCCCTTTATTTATCAAATAGTTGTCATTGCAGATTTAGGCTGGAGTCTCCGCACAAATAAAGAGCCCAAATGGTTGAGCAAATCAAAAGGGAATCACGGCTACGATAATAATTTACTCGACATGCACGGTATATTTTTTGCTTATGGACCTGCATTTAAAACAAATTATCAAACTGGAACTTTGTGGAATATCGATATTTACCCTCTTCTATGTAAAATTTTTGGAATTTCACCACGTTCAAACATTGACGGCAAACTCGAACGGATCGAATTTATACTAAAGGAGAAATGAAATGCCAGGAAATATCTTCGACATAAATTACAGCAAACATTTTCTGGAAAATGGACTTGAAATAATACTTTTTCAGGATAGAACTGTACCGACAGTTTCAGTAAACATCTGGTATAAAGTAGGTTCTGCAAATGAAGTTCCGGGCAAAACTGGTTTTTCTCACCTGTTCGAACATATGATGTTTCAGGGCTCTAAGCATGTACCCAAGGAAGGTCATTTCAAGTTCATTGAGGAAGCAGGCGGGAGCTTAAATGGTTCAACTTCATTCGACAGAACAAATTATTATGAAACAGTACCGGCTAATTATCTTGAATTAGCGCTCTGGCTCGAATCTGACCGTATGGGTTTCTTACTCGATGCGCTAAATCAAGAAAAACTCGACAATCAGAAAGAAGTGGTAATGAATGAAAGACGACAGCGCTATGAAAATCAGCCGTACGGACAGGCATGGGAATTAATTTTTTCGAATCTTTTCTCGCCTCACCACCCATATTCCTGGCCTACGATTGGCTGGATGAAAGATATTGAAAATTTCAATCTCGAGGACGTTAAGGACTTTTTCAAAAAATATTATAAACCTTCTAATGCAACGCTTGCTGTTGGCGGTAATTTCGATCAGGAAGAAGCACTTTATTTAATTGCTAATTATTTCGGCGAAATACCAGGCGGCAATAAATTAGAATTACCTTTTTCTGAACCGGTTTCGTTGAACAAAACAAAAAAAATTGTTCACCCCGATAATATAGAACTCCCAAGGATATATTTAGCATGGCATTCCGATAAAATATTCGGCGACGACGATGCCTCGCTTGATATTCTTGCCGATGTTCTATCGTCGGCTAAAAGTTCGCGCCTTCAAAAGTCCTTAGTCTTCGACAAGCAGATTGCACAGGACGTTAGTGCATTTCAATTTTCCGCTCGTCTCGCCGGTGCATTCATTATTGTGGCTACTGCCAAGCCAGGCATTACAATAAACGAACTTAAAGAAGAAATTTTCCGCCAGATTGATCGGTTAATAAAAAACGGAATTACTCTTGAAGAACTAAACAGAGCAAAGAATTCTATAAAATCTCATTACGTTTATTCATTACAAAAAATCAACAACATAGTCGACCAGATTAATCTTTATAATTATCATCTGGGAGAACCCAACTCGTTTGAATATGACCTGGAAAGATATTCAAATGTTACCAGCTCTCAAGTACAACAAACGGCAACAAAATATTTATCCGCTGAGTACGTGGAATTGCATATCGTTCCGAAAGAGGGAGGCTTAAATGTTTGACAGATCAACACCACCTAAACCCAAGTCAAAAATCGATTTCAATCTGCCCGAAATAGAAAAATTTAATGCGGGTAATAATACGATTTATTATTCACGAAAGGCAAAACTACCGATTGTACAGCTTAACATTATCATAGAAGTTGGTAGCCGACTGGATCCAGTTGACAAAAAAGGTCTCGCATTGCTGACTTCGTTATTAATAGACGAAGGAGCCGGTAAATATGATTCATTCGAGCTCAACGATGAATTCGAAAAGCTGGGTACGGTTTTAAGCATTAATGCAAATCACGATACATTCTCTTTATCGATGCTTTCTTTGAGTGAAAATTTTGAAAAATCTTTTGCCCTCCTAACGGAAATTTTAAATAATCCCAATCTGAAAGCCGATGACTTTGAAAGGGAGAAGAAGAAACTTAAGAGTAAGATCATTCAACAGAAAAAAGAGCCTTCTTATATTGCAAATACGGCATTCGACAAAATAGTTTTCGATGGTACTTATTACGCTTATCCCGAAATTGGATATCTCGAAACATTGGAAAACATAACAATTGAAGATGTTAAAGAATATTATCAAAAATATATTCAAAATAATTCACTGTATTTAACAGTAGTGGGAAATGTATCTAAAGATAACATTGTCAAACTGGTAACCAGAAGTTTTTCTGGCAGGCAAAAATTAAACAACGAACAATTTATAGAACCTACTTTAACACAAAAGACAAAAATATACATTGCAGACAAGAAGGATGCTCCTCAAACTGAATTAAGAATTGGTCACATAGGCAACAAACGCAATGAAGCGACTTATTATTCGATAAAATTAATGAATACAATTTTGGGTGGCGAATTTTCGAGCAGAATCAATCTAAATCTAAGAGAGAAAAAAGGCTTTACGTATGGCGCCGGCTCGTTGTATGGCTATTATAAATACACAGGATTTTTCGAAGTCCATACTGCTGTTAATGCTGGAAACACTGGCGAATCGATTTCCGAAATAATAAAAGAAATCAATGGTATTAGAGAAAAGATAGAAGAAGACGAAATTAATTTTGCAAAGTCGTATCACACAAAAAAATTTCCATCGCTTTTTGAAACTTACACCCAGATAGCAAAAAATATTACACCGTTAATAATACATAAACTGGAGACAAATTATTATCAAGATTACATAGAAAAAATTAATTCAGTCAAAAACGAAGAGACACTTAATGCAGCAAAGCAGAATTTGCATCCGAATAATCTTGTTATTGTAGCCGTTGGAGACAGGAATAAAATTTACGAACAAATAAAAGGGCTCGGCGCCGAGATTTTTATAATTGATGAAACTGGGAAAGTCCTGGAAACCAATTAAACCACAGGCACTATTTTGTATCCCTTTTTACGATATTTATCGAATTCGTGTTTGATAATCTTGAAATTTTCGGGGGTGATTAAAAATATTTTAGTTTTGTCACCCGTTTTATCTTCGCAATAGTATTTAAATCGTGAGAGTAATTCGTCTTTATCTTCATCGTCAAGCAGTATAAAATCAGAAATAACTTTAAGTGCAATTCCCTCCTTATTAAATTTTCCCTCAACGTAATTAAAAACCGGAGAATTATAGAGCTCAGAATTTTTATCAATCATAAAAAAAAGTGCATGGGGGAAATCGATTGTAATTTTATCGATCGCATTGTCGATTACTTTTTTATGCGAACGGGTTTTAATTCTATAATCCGATGAAATTTCGTCGTTCATTAGAACGACATAATCTTTATCGTATTTGTCAATCGTATCTGCAGCAATTTTAGATTCCTCAGAAGGAATTAATCCAACTGCGAAACGATACGGCATATTAAGTATATCTGTAAATTCTGTATTGTCCGTTTCCACATCATAAAATATAAAAGCCAGATTATTTTGTTCTCTTTTTAATTCAGGGTCGGGAATTAAATCCGCCAGTAATTTCAGTTTTTCATTCGAATAGACGCGGAGTTCCGTCTCTCCGAATATTTTTTTTTCTTCCGATACAAAGCTTGTGATATCATTTTCAATGGCGGATTCGAGGTCTCTTAAAATTAGAGGAATCGGCAAATCCTCAGGCAAATGTACAATGATTTTGTAACGAATCGAATCTTCGTTGTTTACTTTAATTTTCTTTTTACTTACCCAATTTTTATCGATTCCGTGATTAGCCAGTATTGCGTTAAAAACCGAATCGATAACTCGTACCTCGAATTCACCAACTATGTGGCTACTGCCATCGTCCTGCTTATTGAAAAATAAATCGACGGACAGATTAATAATAAGTAATACAACAGCGGTTCCGATGAGATAATAGGTTAATTTATGATTCATGTATTAAATGGTAAGTCTTATTTGTTTTTAAATTGCGCTTTCCTTTTTTCAATAAATGCGGAAGTTCCTTCCTTAAAATCTTCAGTTCCTGTACAAAGCGCAAAAAGACGGCTTTCATTTTCCATTTCTTCCTTGCGTAGAGTCGAATTCGTACTAACAGATTCAAGAGCATATTTAACTATCAGGCTACTTTTAGAAGCGATTTTTTCGCTCAACTTCTTTGCTGCTTCAAGTAATTCCCCGTGTGGAGTTACTTTGTTTACAAGTCCGATTCTGTATGCTTCTTGTGCATCGATCATATCTCCAGTTAAAATCATTTCGAGTGCTTTTGATTTGCCTGCAATTTCTCGTAATCGCACCGTGCCTCCGTATCCGGGAATTATTCCGAGATTGATTTCCGGTTGCCCGAATCGCGCATTTTCCGAAGCGATTCTGATATGGCAAGCCATTGCAAGTTCGCATCCGCCACCGAGCGCATATCCATTTACTGCAGCGATAACAGGCTTATCAAAATTTTCTATATAATTAAAAATGTCCTGACCTTTCCTTGAAAACGCTTCGGCTTCTTCTTTGTTTAATTTATTTATTTCTGTTATATCGGCTCCTGCTACGAAGGCTTTGTCGCCCGAACCCGTAATTATGACCACTGCAATAGACGAATCTACTTCAATCATGTTGAAAACCTTACGCAGCTCATCGAGTGTCCCGGTATTTAATGCATTCAGCTTATCGGGTCGGTTAATTTTCACGATTCCTATTTTCTCTTCTTTGTGGAAAATTATGTTTTCTAACTCCATTTTTTTATCCTCTAAATTTTAACAAATATTGGGATCGTAGCTTTAAAAACAAACGAAAGATACTGATTGTCAGGCAAATAATTATAATAAACCATTACATCGAGAATAAACATCGAAAATCCTCCGCCAATCTGAAGTCCAAATTTCGATTTACCTTCGGTGAAATTCTGCTTGTTTTTTTCTTCCTTAAAAATATGAGAATTTTCAAAATATGAATATTGAATGCCTGCATCCACCAGCGGCATTAACAAGGCAACATTTTCTACAAGTGGGGGGAAATAATATCTTATTCCAGCCGCCAAAAAAATCATATTACTCGAATAAGATGCATAATCCGTCTTCTTGTAGAGCGTTTGTTTGCCCGGATAATGTTGATATCCAAGAGTTGAATAAAAAAAGAATGGAATCAACAAATTATCTGTATAGAGGAGCGAAGTTTCCGCTCCTACTCCAATGTTATTCTTATCGGAAAAATTACCAAGTGGGAACTTCGGACCAACCCCTAACGACATAAACAAACCCTTAGCTTCGCCAAAACTCGCCGTTTGTGCATTATTTGTTATTGAAAAAAATAATAATATTAACACAATGTATTTCTTCATTCACACACCAAATAATTTGGTTCCGACTCCGAATTCATAAACCAATTTACCGCCGTAATATGCAGTAGTTAATATTAATACAAAACCAATAATAGCAAAAAAAAGAATAAATAAATTATGATGAAGCAGGTTTTTGTTTCTCTTAATTGTATAAAATCGATAAAAAAGAAGTGCTGAGCAAAGCCATACGAAGAGCGAAGCATAGAGCTCGTGACGGTTTATAGTTTGTTGTAATCCAGAATTTTGAATTATTTTTTGATTTATCTCCTGAGCTTCCATATTACCAGTTAACACGGCTGCTATTGAAAAAACAATAACCGACGACAAAAAAATAAGCGCCAATTTACTCATATTCTTTTTACCGGCAATAATACCTGTAACATCGACAACAAAATAGATAGAATACAATACAATCGGAAAGTGAACAATAAGTGGATGAACGGTTTCCATAAAAATTCCTTTCCGGTTATCCGCAGAGCACGCTTCCGCCGTTGACATTCAGGATTTCGCCGTTAATGTGTCCCGCCAAATCCGAAGCAAGAAATAAAACCGGTCCGGCTATATCTTCCGCAGTGGCAATTTTGCCGAGAGGAATAGTATTAATTATTTCCTGCTTATATTTTTCGTCGGCAAAAACTTCATTATTCATCTCCGTATCGACCCAGCCGGGAGCTACAGAATTAACTGTAATGTTAAACCTTGCCAATTCAACGGCTAACGATTTTGTAAAGGAGATCATACCGCCTTTTGTGGCAGCGTAATGGGAATGGTACGCTTCGCCGCGTTGCCCTGCCGTAGAAGAAATTAATATTATTCTTCCGGAGTTATTTTTTTTCATATACGGTAAAACAGCTTTTGTAAATAAAAAAGCAGATGTAAGATTAATCCGAATAATTTCGTTCCATTTATCGAGAGTTAACCGGTCAATCGTACCATCGTTCCAGATACCTGCATTGTGAACAAGGAGGTCAATTCCCCCAAAATCTTCAGCCGTCTGCTCGACCATCTGGAATATTTCCTTTTCCGATTCCATATCCACACGATAAGCTTTTACTTTCCCATGGAGTTCCGACTCTAATTTTTTTGCACGGTCGACTGAATTTTTATATGTAAAAGCCACTCTACCGCTTGCCTGCGTAAAATATTTGACACAGGCTTCGCCTATTCCGCGTGAACCGCCTGTTATTATAGCCACTTTATTTTTTAAGTTGATCATTAGTACCTCACTTTATATAAAAATAAACCTTTCGCAGGCAAAGCTTCGCCTGCAGCAGTTCTATCCTTTTCTTCCAATATTTTTTTTAGGTATTCAATACTATAATTATTAATAGCTGCTTTCAACAATGTGCCGGCAATAGAACGTACCATACCGTGTAAAAATCTGTCGGCTGTAATGGTAAAAACTGTAAGGTCTGTTTTTCTGAGCCATTTAATTTCTCTTACCTCACAAATTTTGTTTTTTACAGAAGACCTGGCTTTGCAAAACGAAGTAAAATCTTTTTTCCCTAAAAACACTTCGCTTAATTCATTAAGAATGTTTATATCAATTTTTCTTAAAGGCGGATATAAATACGAATATCTCAAATAAAAAGGAGATTTTATATGAGTGAATAAATAAATATACTTCCGCTCCTTTGCATCGTATCTTGAATGGAATTTTTCATCCACCTGTTCAATTTTTTTAATTGCTATATCTTCGGGCAAAAGAGAATTCAAAGAATAGATAAATTTATTCGTATCAATTTCATTTTTATATCTAAAATTTGCAACTTGTCCCAGAGCATGTACTCCTGTATCTGTCCTTCCTGACCCAATTAGATTAACTTTTTCTTTCAAAATAATCTCAATGGCTTCAATAATCTTTTGCTGTACAGAAATTTTATTACTCTGAATTTGCCAGCCAAAATAATTAGTACCGTCGTATTGAATAGTAAGTTTATAATTATACATTATTCCTTGACGAAATCAATGCATTTCAAAATTACATTAAATGAAATTTATATACTAATACTTTCTTGTTGCATCTTTTAGTTAATAAAGCTAATTTGCATAAAAATTGGGCGGGCGGTAAAAATTTAATTTACAGCTCAACATAATAAATAAATATATTCATAAACAAATTAAGGGGTGAGTATGAAAAAGAAGATACCACTTCTATTATTAATTCTTTTGCTTCCCTTTAGTCTGATGGCACAAAACACATTTAGAATAATGGGAACGGTAACCGATACATACGGGGAACCGTTAATCGGTGCAAATGTCTATATCCCTGCTATGAATGCAGGAGCTGCAACCGATATGGCAGGGAAATATGTAATTGAACTTTCAAAAGATATCGCTAAAGGACAGCAAGTAGTGTTAAATGTTACTTATGTCGGTTATAAATCTAAAAGCGTGACATTAACACTTACCGGCAATTCCATTCAACAGGATTTCGAATTGAAAGAGGACGTATTTGAAAGTGAAACAATAGTAGTTACCGGCATAGCTTCCAAAACTTCCAAAGCAGTTGCAGAAGTTTCTGTAGCCCGTGTTCCGGCTGCTCAATTAGCAGAAATTCAAAGTTATCAGGGGCTATCACAATTGGTATCCGGAAAAATTTCCGGCGTTCAGGTGGCACCCTCATCTGGAAATGTCGGCAGCGGATTCCGTTTCTTTGTAAGAGGTGGTGGCGGATTGAATGGCGATGAACAACCTGTAATTTATATCGATGGTATACGTGTAGAAGATGCAGAAATTGAAGGCTATGGCGTAGGTGGACAGGGTTCGAGTATCCTTGCCAATTTGAACGTTCAAGATATCGAAAATATTGAAGTACTCAAAGGTCCTGCCGCAGCTGCAATGTATGGTACTGACGGTTCTAACGGTGTTGTGTTAATTACAACAAAATCTGGTAAATTAGGAGCAGGACTTAGACCTTACTCGATTACTTACAAATATGACTACGGATATAACACTCAGGCATACAAATACAAAAAAGATCGTTTCGAAAGCGCTGACGGCGCAAACGGAATTTATCAGGACGGTTTAATAAGAAACCATTATGTTAATTTCTCAGGCGGCACGGGCGCTCTTCGTTATTATGCTTCTTATGAGAATCGTCTTGAAAATGGTATACTCCCTAACTCCTCGATGGATAGGTCTTCAGTAAGGTTAAATCTTTCAGCTTACCCGACTGAAAATTTAACATTTCAATTAAATTCAGCTTTCATATTTAACGACATTCAGAGACCGAATAATGATAATAATATTTACGGATGGCTCGGCAATACTTTACTGCGTCTCTGGTACTTCACAGACAGCACTTCAGTTGCCAGTATAAAAGATCTCAATAAAAACAATCAATATCTTGGTTCTTTTAAAATCACCTGGAAACCGATTGAAAATCTTGAATTAAATGCTGGAGTCGGCATTGACGACGACGATTGGCGTCAGGATCAGATATTCCCTGTTACAGGCAATTATTCTACAATTAATAAAGGGCAGAAAAGTATTTATAACAGGCACAATAGACAATTTACGTACGATTTAAATGCACGTTATAATTATAATATTACAAACGACCTGAGAGGCTCTTCTGTAATCGGTGCTCAAATCCTCGACCGAAAACTAACAACAAATTTTATGCAAGCCGAAAATTTCGGAAGTCAATACATTATGAATATCGGTTCTGGTTTGACTATCAACGAATACAACGAAGGATTTAGCCATCTCCGCCAGGCAGGTATTTATATCGATAATAATTTCTCTTTCCAGGACCAGTACTTTTTAACCCTTGCTATTCGAAGAGATTATGCAAGTACAATTGGAGAAAATGCTCCTTCGATTACATATCCTAAAGTAAGTCTTGCCGTACGAATGGATAAATATGACTTCTTCCCAGAATTCTTCAGTTTATTTAAACTAAGAGCTGCTTACGGAGAAAGTGGACAACTCCCCGGCACAAATGATGCTATCCCGCTACTCTGGCAAGCATATAACGGCGGAGCAGGCATAGGTGGCATTTTGAATTCGATTGGTAATGCAAGCATTGAACCTGAAAGAATAAAAGAATTTGAAGTCGGTTTTGATACAGAATTCTTAAACATGTTTGCGTTAGAATTTACTTACTATAATGGCAACGCCAATAATTCAATAATTTATAAAACTAATCCACCTTCTTCCGGACTTACTGCCAGCACAGTGCCGTTTAATATAGGCGCTATGAAGAATCATGGATTTGAAACGTTATTACAAATAAATCCGATTAAAGGAAGAGATTATAACCTGGATGTAAATATAATCTGGAATTATCAGACCAACGAAGTAACTGACATGGGCGGTCAGGAAATTCCCGACGGATTTGATGTGAATTATATTAAAGAAGGCATGAAAAAGCATGAATTCTATACTTTTAAAACAATCGGAGCTCGTTTTGATGAAAGTGGTAAATATTTAGGTCCCCAGGTTTCAGACGGTCGCGTAGACCTAGGTAATCCGATTCCCGACCATACCGGCTCAATCAGCTTTAATTTCCGTTTCTTGAAGAATTTTAATTTATATGCCTTAGCAGAATGGGGACTAAATAACAAGGTTTATAACCTTACCAGACAGTTCGCAATTCAGTTTGGCAATGATACTGAATATAACATTTTAAGAGCTAAGTTAGGACTTTCCTCATCTCACAGCGAAGTAACTCCCCTTGAAGTTGGTTCTCCCGAATATAAAGCTGCTGCAGAGCAGTATGCCAAACTTTACATTGGTTACGACGGCAACTTTATAGAAGATGCAGATTATTTTACCGTCAGAGAAGTAAGTTTGAGTTATGACTTCACTGAATTGTTTAGTCAGTACCTGCAAACCTCTTCTTACCTCCAGAAAGTTGTGGTAGGATTTTCAGTACGTAACCTTCTTAAACTGACTAAATACAGCGGTGCCGATTATGAACTGAATTTTGACGGCGGTAGAAGTCTAAGTCGAGGCAGCGACTTCCTGACATTGCAAAATCCAAGAACTTATACATTCTGGGTACAACTCGGATTATAAAAAGGGAGAATTTAATATGAAAAGAAAATATATATCATTGTTACTTTTCTTCGTAATGTCAGTTCTATTTTTATCATGCGAAGATTATGTATCGAACGTCGATCCCCTTGTCGATGCAGTTAAGGACGAGGTGCTAACTCAAGAATCCGAAGTCCAATTTCTCATTATCGGTATTCAAGACGAATTTGCTCTTGCTACAGATGATTTATTCATAGCTGCCGATGGACTTTCGGATCAGCTTTTCTTTACAAGGAACGTTCCAAATGCCACTTATCCCACCTATGAACAAATTGACATTGGTGAGATTCTTCTGGATAATAATTCGATCGATAATGCTTTTAATCCATTGCAAAGATTCCGTAAATACGCCGATACTCTTATAGCTCGCTTGGATAAAATTACATTTGAAGATACTGATTTGCAAAAGGAAGGCTATTTCAATGCTTATTTGTACGGCGGAATCGCAAGATATTATCTTGCTACTTACTTCGGTTTAACAGAAACACAAGGTGGTGGAGTAATCAATGTCGGACCGTTCATACCTTCGAATCAGATGTATGACCTGGCAATCGAAAGGTTTAAAACAGCTTTAACTTACGCACCGGGAGATTACGAAACTCGTCTTGTGAACTCTTTAATTGCACGCTGCTATCTTTTCAAAGGCGATTACGCAAATGCAGCAACATATGCACAACAGGGACTGATAAACGGCGATTTTCCTCTCGAAGCCAAATACAGTACACTTAGCGACAACAACTACAGAGTACAGGCTGGCGAATTACGTTCCCAGTTTGTAGTGGATTTTCGTTTCCCGGAATATATAAATCAGGACCCCACCGAAGCAGGACGTATTCAATTGAAAACTCGTAAAGGTGGCGATGGAGTAACTTATTATTATCAATACAAATACAAATTGGATGTAACCGGTCTGGTATCGAGCATCCCGGTCATGACATGGCAGGAAAATAATTTGATGAAAGCTGAGTTAATTTTGAGAGGCGCAATGTCCGGCGATGCAGTTGCTCTTGTCAACGAAGTAAGGGAGTCGCATTCGGTTTCAACAATTACTACAGTCAGTCTCGATTCTACTTCGCCATCGATTGTAGAAGAAAGGGACAAAGAACTTTTCTGCCAGGGAATGAGGCTTCCCGACCAGAGAAGATTTAATATCTTCCATCTGCCTGGCAAATGGCAATACCTGCCTATTACGGAGAACGAAAGAGTAAGAAATCCCAATCTTCAATAATTATTATAAAAGGAGGCGGATTTAATTCCGCCTCTTTTTTTATTTAAAAGCTCTTCACCAAGTTTAATTTAAGTGTGGAAGGTAGATTGGAATTGTTGACAACTTCAAAGGAAATGTTCCAGCCGATTGATTCATTCAAATTTCTGTTATGAATTGCCACAAGACGTACAGCATTTATTGCGCTTATAATACGATTGAGAATCAGTGCTCCCACAGCAAATCGAAGGTTATTATACGCTTGTTCACTCGACTTCCATAATTCCCTATATTTACGTCTGTCTTCGTTATTATTCCATTTCCAGTAATGTGTATCTGTATTATAAACAAATGCAAAACTGCGGTTCAATTCCTGTATCCTGTTATATTCTTCTATATTCATATAAATTCCAATCGATGCATAATAACTATCATCTTTTCCATCCGTGGTAATTCCTCCGTTTGTAACGGCAAAAGCTTTGTAATCGTCTTCTTTCCATTTGCCGTAAATAGAGTAACCAGCATAAACACCCCAGAGAGCCGCATCCGCTGCAGTAAAATAGATACCACTGCCGTAATCTCCGGCATAGAGTTCGCCCATACCTGGCAAAATCATCGAATAAAGGATTGCCAATCCAGCACTCTTTTTAGACCGCACGGCATTGTTCGTAAGCGGGTTGTAATTTTGCGTTTCAAAGGATTGATTTTTACCAAAATATTTAATTTCAAGTAGGGCACCCGAAGATTGCGCTACAATTATTGACGAGAACATTAGAAACAAAAATATTCTTTTCATTTTTTAACCTGCCTTTGTTTTTAATGAATTAGCTGTTAAAGAATACTCACCCGTAGCAATGTTCTCATCAATCTCCTTTATTTTCACTTTTACAAATTGATTGATTAAATTTTCGTCAAAAGGAATTTTAACACGAACGTAATTTGAGGAAAATCCTTTAATAAAGCCATTATTATTTTCACTTTCCAATAAAATCGTCAGGTCTTTTCCTATCATCTTCCGATAGAATTCATTCCTCTTTTTTTCACTCAATATTCTGAGCATGTTGTTACGTTTTTTTCTGATTTCATGAGCAACCTGTTCGGGCATTTTTTCAGCTTTGGTGTTTGGTCTCTCCGAATAGGTAAAGACGTGAAGATATGAAATTGGCAAATCCTTAAGAAAATTATACGTGTCAAAAAAATCCTCGTCTGTTTCGCCCGGGAAACCAACTATAACATCCACACCAATACCTGCATCAGGAATACGATTCACTATTTTATGTATCAGTCTGTAATAATCTTCTGCTTTATATCTTCTTTGCATAAGCCGTAGAATTTTCGGGCTTCCGCTTTGCAGAGGTATATGAAAATGTTTACAC
Organism: Melioribacter roseus; assembly: GCA_020722005.1. GTDB lineage: Bacteria > Bacteroidota > Ignavibacteria > Ignavibacteriales > Melioribacteraceae > Melioribacter > Melioribacter roseus_A. The sequence goes on along the minus strand of DYLP01000001.1, from coordinate 823 downwards.
AGTCTTTCGTCTTTAGCAACCAACTCGATAATCTCGTCTGTCAAAAGATTCGGTTCGATGGAACTTATTCTTATTCGATAATTGCCATCTATCTTTAACAAATCGGTCAGAAGTTTATAAAGGTTATAATCGAGGTTCTTTCCGTAATCTCCTACATTGACACCCGTTAGGATTATTTCTTTATATCCGTTTTCTATCAAGCTTTTAAATTCGGAAATAACTTCTTTCGGATTTGCACTGCGGCTTCTACCTCTGGCGAGGGGTATTGTACAAAACGAGCACTTATAATCGCAACCGTCCTGAATCTTAAAGAACGCCCGCGTTCTTGAATCGGCTTCGGTTGAATATGAAGAATAAAAAGAATCGAGTTCTTCAGTTGGAGAAACATAAATTTCCGGTTTGATGTCTTTTTTGAAATTCTTCAGGTAATCAAAAAGGTTAAATTTTTCCTTGCTTCCCAGCACCGCACCCACACCGTCAATTTTGGCAATCTCTTCCGGACGCAACTGAGCATAACATCCTGTAACAATTACGAATGCCTCTGGATTAATTCTCAGTGCACGCCGAACAATTTGCCTGCATTCCTTTTCAGCACCTTCTGTAACAGAACAGGTATTTACAACGTAGACATCAGCCGGTTCATTGAAACCAACTATTTCATATCCGCGGTCGAGGAATTTATCTCCTATTGTTGAAGTTTCGGCAAAATTCAATTTACATCCTAATGTATAAAAAGCCACTTTCGACATGGCAGCGTCTTTCATTTATTTGAACCCAAAATTGTCATTAGAAATTGATTAAGTTTATTAAAAATTGATAAAAG
>DYLP01000041.1 GCA_020722005.1 Melioribacter roseus | reverse complement strand
TAAACAGCATTACTAAAAAATATATCTAACTAACTGAATTTTTCAGATGTCTCTTTTAGTTAATCTCCTTGAATGGTCGCGACTAAAAACCAACAGGCTGGGAAAAGACATAAGAGAAATTAATTTATACGAGCTGTTGCAGGAAGTTTTTAATCTGCATATGCCGAATGCTAAAAAGAAAAATATTGAGTTATTGAATGAAATTGATAAAAGAGCTATTGTACTGAGCGATGAATATATGCTCCATTCTATCTTTAATAATTTGATAGGTAACGCCATTAAATATTCAGACAACGGAGATAAAGTTATTGCACGCTGCGAGTTCAATTCGGACACTCTGGAAATTTCGATACAGGATACAGGGGTAGGAATTCCAGTCGAGAGATTGAGAACTTTGTTCAAGCCGGGTAGTAACCGCTCGACAGCAGGAACTCAGAATGAAAGCGGCACTGGATTGGGATTATTGATATGTAAAGAAATGACTGAGAAACTCAACGGAAAAATCACGGTAGAGAGCAAAGAAGGCGAAGGTACGCGCTTTACAATAATTTTACCCCTAGACCATGAAAAAGTATAAATATTATTTGGTATACAAACCCTACGGTGTTCTCTCTCAATTTTCGGATAATCAAGGACATCCAACGTTAAAATCGCTTTTCCCGTTTCCTGAAGATGTCTATCCTGTCGGTAGATTAGATATGGACAGCGAGGGACTGTTGCTGATAACAAACGATAAAAAATTTAATTCATTATTACTTAATCCCCGGTATCGTCACGAGCGGGAGTATTATGTACGGGTTGAAGGAATACCCGATGAAGAAGCGCTCGATAAATTGAGAAAAGGAGTGGTCATTAAAGGAATGAAAACATTACCTTCAAAAATCAGGTTGATTGATTCTCCTGAACTTCCGGAACGAATTCCTCCTATTAGAAAAAGATTAAACATACCTACTTCCTAGCTAAGTATAACATTAATAGAGGGGAAAAACAGGCAGGTTAGAAAAATGACAGCATCGGTTGGTTATCCTACATTAAGACTTGTACGAGTGCGAATAGAAAATCTCTATCTAAAAAATATGAAACTTGGGGAAGTACTTGAATTGCAAGGTATAATGCTTTCGGAATTTTATAAAATGATTAATAAAAAAGCTGCTTCGCATTTTAAATCTAATACGAAGCAGCGTTAAATGTTACATACTTAATTTAATGCCTCCATAAAAACTTCTTCCATATGTACCGTAATAAAGTATTTCTTCATAATCTTTGTTAAAGATGTTATCAATTCTTCCGTATAATCTAATTTTATCACTCAGTTTAAATGAAACCGAAAAATTAACGATAGTGTAAGGACTCAATTCCACTCTTTGAGCTGGATAAACCGAAAAATCCTTATCATATCGACTACCTTTATATTTTAATTCGGCAGATAGATAAAAACGATTTAGCCTGTAGCCTGCTGCAAAGAATAACTGATGAGAAGGTCTTCTTAAAAGTTCTTTTCCGTAATCCTCGCTTGCCGGGTATTTGTCTTTTGTTTTGTTGTAAGTATAACTGATGTTCAAATCAGCACCGTAATAATTATTCAGACTAACATAAGCTTCCAGTCCATTTGATTCCGCTTCAGCGATATTAATAGTTTTATAATTTGCATCATAGCCAAACATATTTTTCATGTCGAGCTGGAAGTATGTTATGCCAGTTATTAATTTGTTGTCGATTAGTGACTGTTCTACTCCAATGTCCAGACCAGTTGTTTCTTCAGGTTTTAACTCTGGATTGCCGTAAAGTGGATCAAGCAAATAATAGAGAGAAGGGGCTTTAAAACCGGTACCGTATGAAAATTTAATCTTTGTGCCGGTTCGGGGAATAAAATAAGATGGTGCCAATCTGTATGTGGTCTTGTTACCGTATTTGCTGTGTTTGTCGAATCTGATTCCTGCTGTGAGAAAAATTTTACCTGCTATGTTAAATTGATCCTGTAAGTAGATTCCCACATTATCCATCGACGATTCAGGAAACGTGCTAACATATTCGCCCCATTGCGAATTGCTTAAATAGTTTGTGTAAGCTGTTTCTTTCTCATAAGCCACACCAGCGGTTAATGTGTTGGAGTTAAAATGTAATATATTCAAAAAATCGGCTGCCAGTCGTGTGCCTCTATTGTAACTGTCCGAAGAAGTCGAAGGTCGCAATTCGTCGGGCAGATCGATTGTCTTGGCAAACTTTTTAGTTGCCGAAAGAACCAGAGATTGCTCGAGCAAATTTCCCAGTCCTTTATAATTAAGCGCTGTCCTGAAAATCTGGTCTTCGTTTTTATAAGTATAATTCGGATCGTCTCCGTATTTATCGTTTTGGTCGAGATCAGTATTTGTCTTTATATATTTATATAGAAATTCAGCACTAAGATTGTTAAGCACTGGGTAATTAAATTTAACGGTGACTCCGTTATTTGTATAACCATCGGTTTCGGTGTTTCCGTATTTAGAGTCGCTTGCAGAAATCCCCTCTGTCGAATGTCTGCTTAGATTAATGAAATAATTGAGTTTTCCAATTGTGCTGTTCAGGTTAAGAACACCTTTATATGTAGAATAGGAGCCCCCCTCAACATTTAGAGAATAATTGTTCATGCCGGCTTTCTGAGTAAAGATATTTATAATGCCCGCCGCAGCATCAGCGCCGTATAAAGTGCTTTGGGGGCCTCTTACAATTTCAATTCGCTCTATATCGTCGGTCGTTAAATTTGCAAAATCGAAAGCGTTATTAGGCGAAGTTGGGTCGTTCATTTTAACACCGTCGATATAAACAAGCGTGTGGCTTGAATTTGCGCCTCTGATGAACGAGTATGATATTCTTCCACGTCCTCCCTGTTGAGTGATTGAAATGCCTGGTGCTCTTCTCAATAGATCAATCACATCGTTGAGATTGGCATTTTCAATTTCATCTCGTGTAAAAACCGTAACCGAACTGGCAATTGCGTAGTAGGGAGTTTCGGTTTTAGTGGCAGTTACAACGATTTCCGATAATGTAGTTTTGAGCGTATCGCTTTGAGCCCTTAGAAACGAGAAAGAAAAAATTAATAATAATGTGATAGAAGTTTTCATAGAAGTTACTCCTTTTTAAATTAAGAATCGTTTGATTAAAAAGTTGTAACTTCGTGGGTTAGGAGATCGAAACGAATTGCAATTGGAATATTCGTTAATCACAACCTCACCCGCGAAGGTTGATTATTCTTAATTTGCGGCAGGTCTCCTGGCTTGGGACTCCAAACAGCACCTTCCCATACCTATTTGCGGTACAGTGGCATTTTGCTGAAGGATTAAACGTCCCTCACAGTTGCGGGGCAGCACCGGATTTGCATAATCTCACCGGTTTCCCTATTAAGTCTTTAATGACACCGCAAACTTTTTTAAGAACTGAGCGAATATAGAAAAATATAATTTAATACAATAATAAAATTTCCTTTGAAAAAGATATTTAATAAACTTATCTTAATATAAGAATTATTAAAGTTCGGTATTAATCGTGATTGCGAATTTATACTCACATTTCTCAAAGACATATCTAATAATTTTATATTCAACCACAATCTAAATATGGGAGATAATTAATGGGTTGGATCGCTAATGCACTTAATTCGTCTATCGGCAAAAAATTTATAATGGCATTAACCGGAGTCTGTCTGCTGCTCTTCTTGATAATTCATCTGATTAATAATCTCACACTATACGGCGGGCCCGAGTTGTTCAACACAGTTGTGAAAAACCTCGAAGGTATCAAACCACTGGTAAGGGTTATTGAATTAATACTCGTTCTTATTTTTGTTTTTCATATCTATGATGCCATACGTGTATGGTATGGAAACAAAAAAGCCCGTCCAATCAACTATAAAATCAACGCTTCTGCGGAAAATAGTACTTTATTTTCAAGAACGATGATCTGGAGCGGGAGTATTATTTTTATTTTTCTGGTAATTCATTTGCGCACATTCTGGGTCTCGTTTAATTTAGGTCATCCGCTGGCTCAATCGCATAATTATTATGAAATTGTTGTGCAAGCATTCAGGGATCCCGTTTATTCATTGTTTTATGTCGTAGCAATAATATTGCTTGGATTTCATTTGAAACATGGATTTCAGAGTGCCTTTCAAACTTTCGGCTGGAACAACAATAAATATTTCCCTATGGTCAGAAAATTGGGAGATATTTATACTTATATAATGGTTATCGGCTTTGCCTCGATTCCTATCTACTTTTTATTTTTTTACGGAGGTAACTGATGTTAAAATTAGATTCAAAAGTTCCGACAGGTCCAATTGAAGAAAAATGGACTAATCATATATTCAATATGAAATTGGTAAGCCCTGCCAATAAACGTAAATACGATATTATTGTTGTTGGGACAGGACTGGCAGGAGCATCTGCAGCGGCAACTTTAGGTGAATTAGGATACAACGTTAAAGCTTTTACATTCCACGACAGCGCAAGAAGAGCACACAGTATTGCAGCTCAAGGTGGAATTAATGCTGCGAAAAATTATCAGAACGACGGCGACTCGGTCTATCGTTTATTTTACGATACAATTAAAGGCGGCGACTTCCGATCGAGAGAAGCCAATGTATATCGACTAGCCGAAGTGAGCGGCAATATAATCGATCAATGTGTGGCTCAAGGAGTTCCCTTCGCTCGTGAATACGGCGGTACACTTGCCAATCGATCTTTTGGCGGGGCGTTGGTTTCAAGAACATTTTATGCAAAAGGACAAACGGGGCAACAATTATTGCTTGGCGCATATACGGCAATGAACCGACAAATTAATTTAGGTAAAGTCAAGCTCTATTCACGCAGGGAAATGCTCGACCTTGTAGTGGTGGATGGAGTTGCAAGAGGCATAGTCGTTCGAAATTTATTAACCGGCGAAATTGAAAAATATTCTGCTCATGCCGTTATACTTGCTACAGGGGGGTATTCCAATGTATTCTTTTTGTCTACAAATGCAATGAACAGCAATACCACGGCAATCTGGCGTGCGCACAAAAAAGGAGCTGCTTTTGCAAATCCGTGTTTCACTCAAATTCATCCGACTTGCTTACCTGTCCACGGAGAAAGTCAATCGAAATTGACTTTAATGAGCGAAAGTTTGCGTAACGACGGCAGAATATGGGTATCCAAAATAAAAGGGGATAAAAGACACCCGAACGATATTCCGGAAGAAGAACGCGATTATTATCTCGAACGAAAATATCCTTCATACGGAAATCTCAGTCCGCGGGATATATCGTCGCGTTCCGCCAAAGAAGTGGTAGACGAAGGAAGAGGCGCACAGGGTCAGGAAGCGGTTTATCTCGATTTCAGAGATGCTATTAAACGACTTGGCAAAAAAGTAATCGAAGAACGGTACGGTAATTTATTTGAAATTTATCAAAATATAACGGGTGAAAATCCATACGAAGTGCCAATGAAAATCTATCCCGCACCACATTATACCATGGGAGGACTCTGGGTCGATTATAATCTGATGAGCACAATACCTGGCTTGTTTGTTGCAGGCGAAGCTAATTTCTCTGACCACGGTGCAAACAGGCTTGGCGCAAGCGCACTTATGCAGGGACTTGCCGATGGATATTTCATTTTGCCTTATACAATTGGCAATTACATCGCTTCAGAAAGACCTAAACTAGTAGAAACATCTCATCCTGAATTCGAGAAAGCTGAAAACAACATTAAGAATATGATTAATAAACTGTTGTCAATTAAAGGTAAGAGAACGGTTGATAGCATTCATAAAGAGCTCGGCAGAATTATGTGGAACAAAGTTGGAATGTCGAGAAACGAAAAAGGCTTGAAAGAAGCAATCGAAGAAATTAAAGAGTTGAGAGAAGAATTCTGGAAAAACGTTAACGTCGTCGGTAAAAACGAAGATGTCAATCAATGCCTGGAAAGAGCCGGCAGAGTTGCCGATTATCTCGAATTAGGAGAATTAATGGCTCGCGATGCATTGAATCGCAATGAATCTTGTGGAGCTCACTTCAGGGAAGAATACCAAACCCAAGAAGGCGAAGCTCTTAGAAACGACGAAGAATACGCTTATGTTGCTGCCTGGGTATTCAAAGAATTGGGAGATTGGGAACTCGTAAAAGAACCGCTCGAATTCGAAAATATTCAGTTAGCCACAAGAAGTTACAAATAATACTGAAAAGTTTAAGGGTAATAAAATGGAAGAAAAAAAATTAAATCTAACTTTGAAAATCTGGAGACAGGCGGCTCCAGATGCAGCCGGCGGATTTCAAGAGTATAAAGTTTATGTTTCGCCCGATTCATCTTTTCTCGAAATGCTTGACGAATTGAACAATGAACTTGAAAGTCAAAACCTCGACCCGATTGCATTCGAAAGCGACTGCCGTGAAGGAATTTGCGGTACCTGTGGGCTCGTTATTAATGGTCACCCGCACGGACCAATTCCTAAAATTGCCACATGTCAGCTTCATATGAGACATTTCAAAGATGGCGATACGATCTGGGTAGAACCATTCCGTGCAAAAGCATTTCCAGTAATTAAGGATTTAATGGTAGACCGTTCGGCTTTCGACAGGATAATGGAAGCTGGAGGATTTATTTCGGTCAATACTGGCAGCGTACCCGACGGCAATGCGATTCCGATTCCAAAAGATATCGCTTCAGAAGCAATGGATTCAGCTTCGTGTATCGGTTGTGGTGCTTGTGTGGCTGCCTGCAAAAATGCCTCGGCAATGTTATTTGTTAGTGCAAAAGTATCGCAATTTGCGCTGTTGCCTCAAGGACAACCCGAAAGATACAGAAGAGTGCAGGCGATGGTCAAAAAAATGGACGAACTCGGATTCGGCGCCTGCTCCAACACGTACGCATGCGAAGCCGAATGCCCCAAAGGCATCTCAATAAAAAATATTGCAAGGATGAATAGAGAATTCATAAAGGCTAAAGTAAAGACAGAAGAGATCGACGTTTAATTTAATCCCGACCTCGAAGGTCGGGATTTTTTTTGACCTTTTTGGTATTATTGAAGTGCTAATTCAATAATTTATTTACACTTAATTCACCGAGCTGATTTTTATGTTCGAAAGAGAGATGAAATTTATTTACGATTTTAACCTGAATAAAATTAACAGGCTCGGGACATACTTTACTTTCGAACAACTAAAAAATCTGGATTTACATCAGGCGATCCTGAATTACATCTCCGCTGAAATCGACTTTATCATATTTGAAGATAGGCAAAAACTTCTGAGCAATTCTTTTTTCGATTATAGCGGCGAAAAAATTTCTCACTACTTTTCTTTAATAAATGAAGAAATCAAAAGAACTAAAAAATTATCCTTAGATTTTGTTTCCAAATTGCTGCTGCATGCATCTTCGTTCAACGTTAATTTTCTTGCTCGACCGCGCTGGACATTAACCAAATTTATTTTCGACGAGAACAATCATCGCACAACCATCGAAATCAAACAAATACTTAATTACCTCTATTATTACCCTTACCTCAAAAAAATTATTTCGTCTTACATCGATAAAAAGAAAATCATTTCTCTGGATGAAGAAGAATTTTCGAACTTGCTTAAAAAAATTGACGATATCGTCAAAGAGACAAATTTGCAAAACTTGATTTTTAACGCTCTAAAATCGATGGCTGTTTTTTTTAATATCGGTGAACTCCAGAATAATAAAGTGCCCCTACTTGCAGTAGAAGAATTTTTAAAAGAAAAAGAGTTGGGACAGCATATTAAGAAACTCAGGATAATGTACGGAGATGATAAATCGATAAGATGCAATGTTAACGACCTGCTGAAAGAATTCGGTACGATTTTACCCCTAATTGAAGAAGATGTTCAGGAAAAAGAAAATGACGAGTCGAAAAAAGTAAACGTTGAAGAAATTATCGAAATTAAAAAAGTCGAAGCGTCTGAAATCGAAGAAAAAATAGAAGAACATGATTCCGATAGTTTAACTTATGAAAAAATTGTTGAAAATCCTGATTTAGAAACAGAAGAAAAAGAAACTGAGCAATCCAAAGAAATAACTGAAGAATCTACTTTGTTCGATGAACTCCCGCAGAAAAAAGACACAGAGGAAGATTCGATAGAGGAACAGGTTGATACGGTAGAAATTCCTGAAAGTGATGAAGATGAAATTCAAGAAGTAGAGGACATTACTGTGCAAGAAGAAGTTGCTATTACTTTTAAACCGCCGAATGTAGATATTCATATAGAAGAGGAAAATGAGGAAGAAGGCGAAAACAATGAAACGCCGAACAATGAAAATGAAGAGGAAGAAATTACATTATTGGAAAGAACTGAGTCCGATAAACAGATAAAATATGCCAATGATAAAGTTGAAGGACCGTATGAGGTAGAAGGTAAGGAGGAGGAGAACGTAGAAAAAATCGACATTAATAAATTGCTGGAGAGTAAAGATATTAATAAAATAATTGCAGCAATATTTGATTACGATATTGAAGAATTCACAAACGTAATAGAAAGTATATCCAAGTCAAAAGATATATATGAAGCCTACGCAATAATAAACGAAGCATTACTCAATAGGAATATTAATTCCACTGGCAAAGAAGCTGAACTATTCAAATCAATAATATCTGAACACTTCGGAAAAGATACCTGATATGTTTATCGATTATGCAAAGATATACGTCAAGGCTGGCAAGGGCGGAGACGGCGCAGTTGCGTTCAGAAGAGAAAAATACGTTCCAAAGGGAGGCCCCGCCGGAGGCAACGGCGGCAAAGGCGGCGATGTTATATTCGTTGCGGATTCAAATCTGGGCACTTTGCTCGATTTTAAATATAACAGAAAATATATAGCCGAAAACGGTCAGGCAGGGGGCAATTCCTTGAAAGACGGCAGAAACGGTAAAGATATAATAATTAAAGTTCCGGTGGGCACAATTATTAAAGATGAAGAATCGGGCAAAATTCTGTGCGATTTAAATGAAGACGGCAAACAATTTATAGCAGCAAGAGGCGGTAAAGGTGGAAAAGGAAACAACAATTTTGCAACGCCCACAAATCAGACTCCACGTTACGCCGAAAAAGGGAAAGAGGGCGAAGAAAAGAATTTAATTCTCGAACTAAAGTTAATTGCAGATGTGGGTTTAGTTGGCTTTCCAAATGCAGGCAAATCAACTTTGATCTCTGCAGTTTCGGCGGCAAGACCTAAAATTGCCGATTATCCTTTTACAACGTTAGAGCCTAACCTTGGAATTGTCCGTTATAAAGAATATGATAGCTTTACAATTGCAGATATTCCTGGAATCATAGAAGGAGCCCATGAAGGGAAAGGATTGGGACTTAAATTTCTGAGGCATATTGAAAGGACAAAGATATTACTGATAATGGTGGAAGGCATTTCGGATAATTATCAACGGGATTTTGATATACTCCTTAAGGAATTGAATAACTACTCTAAAACGTTAGCCCGGAAGAAAAAAATATACGGAATATCGAAAGCAGATCTGCTAACTTTTGAACAAATCGAGAAAATAAAATCACTTACTTTTGATAATCACAACGGAAAAGTTGTGGTATTCTCGGCAGTCAGCGGTTATGGTGTTGATGAATTACTGGATACATTATGGATAGAATTAAAAGACTAACTCCCACGCTTTATATAATCAAAATTGTATTTTTATTCTTAATTCTTCTTCTTGTAGTATTATTTTCGATGTCGGTTGGCAGTGCTGATTTTGGAATTAAAAAACTGGTAAATTTTTTTCTCGGTAACGAAAAGAACGATTTATTATTACAAATAATTTTCGACATCAGACTACCGAGGATTTTATATGCCTTAGCAATAGGCGGTGGTTTATCGATAGCGGGTGCGGTATTTCAATCGATACTCATGAATCCGCTGGCTGAGCCGTATATACTCGGTATTTCAAGTGGTGGTACTTTCGGTGCAGTTCTTTCTTTTGTACTGGGATTAACTTTTGAAGGCACACAACTTCTTTCATTCTCAGGCGCCTTGCTGGTTATGATGATTGTTTTTGTTCTTGGAAAAAGATTTGGAGAAATCGAACCAAATACTCTTTTGCTGTCGGGTGTAATGGTCGGTGCTTTTTTCTCTGCCTTGATATTATTGATTATGAGTCTGTTGAACGATTCTTTAAGAACGACTGTTTACTGGCTAATTGGAAATATATCAATGGCTCCTAAAGAGCATTTATATCCAGTACTGATTGTATCTTTATCTATATCTATTTTCCTGATAGGACTTTCGAATAAATTTAACATTCTGAGTATGGGAACCTATACTGCCAAGCAATTGGGGCTCAATACAAGACTGTTGAAAACAATCGCTTATTTATTGACTGGTATTCTTGTTGGCTCGCTTGTTTCAGTAAGCGGCATCATCGGATTTGTAGGACTGTTAATTCCACACGTATGTCGTTTGATTTTCGGCACAGATAATAGAATTGTTTTCCCTGCTTCTTTTATTATCGGAGCGGTTTTCTTAATATTGTGTGATACGATTGCACGTTCGATTATTGCTCCTGCTGAATTACCCGTAGGAGCCATTACATCGGTTATCGGGGCTCCCGTTTTTATATACTTATTAAAAAGAAGAAAAACTTCTGAGGTAGTATGAAAAAGAAGATATCGATCATAGTAATAATTTTCGCAGTAGCTTGTTCTACAGGTATAAATTTATTTACTGACAGCGATGAAGTTGGACTCGGTAAAAAATTCGACGAGGAAATACGAAAAAATTCGAAAGAATATCCTATCTACAATAGAAATCCTGAAGTGAAGAAATACATTGAAAATAATATCTTCAAAGAAATATTAAACTCGCCAGAGGTCAAAAAAAGAACTGTTTACAATTACCAGCTTAAAATCATTGACAATGACTCGGTGATGAATGCATTTGCTGTACCAGGAGGTTACATTTACGTCTATACAGGATTGCTTAAATATCTCGATTCGGAAGCAGCGCTTGCAGGCGTACTCGGGCATGAAATTGCACATGTTGAAAGACGACACGCCACACAGCGAATAACTGCGGCTTACGGTATTTCGTTTGTGATGAGTATCATTTTGGTAAATAATCCCACACAATTAGCAGAACTTGCTGCAAATATGTTCACTGGATTGGCACTTCTTGCAAACAGTCGCGCAAATGAGGACGAGAGCGATCAATATTCAATTTTGTATTTAAAAGGCACACGTTTTTACCCTGGAAGCGTGAAATTCTTTTTCGAAAAGTTAAGGGACGATGGTAAAGTATCGAGCGGCGAAAGGGGAATTGCTCTGTTTTTATCTACTCATCCTGACCCTATCGACAGAATAGAAAATACAGAAAAAAGAATTGGAGAAATGGGGATGAAAATTTTAACCTACAAAGACACTGCTGCTGCAGGGATATTTTTCAAAGAATACCAGCGATTTATTAAGTCTAAAATGCAATAAGACAAAATTCTTGAACTTTGGAAGGCAACTCTTTATATTTACTATCCAATTTTTAAATGATTGGCGAGGTAGCTCAGTAGGTTAGAGCAGTGGAATCATAATCCACGTGTCGGGGGTTCGAATCCCTCCCTCGCTACAATATCATCGGAGAAAATAGAATGTACAGCTTTTTAGTAATTATAGCTTTGATTGTATCTTTCCTGTTGATTGTAGTTGTATTGATGCAATCTAGTAAAGGTGAAGGATTGGCAGGTACATTTGGTGGTACAGGTCAATTCGGTACAATATTCGGTACGAGGAGGACGGCAGATTTTTTAAGTAAATCTACCTGGTGGTTAGCCGGCACATTGATTTTACTGGCAATTTTAATCAACCTGTTTTTCCTGCCAGGTAAATCTGCAATAAATGAACGCGAAAGCGTAATTCAAGGCAGTAGTGAACAATCGGTACCTGCTGCGCCTGTTTTGCCTCAACAATCGACAGAACAACCGAAGTAATTAAATAAAAGGGTGAACGTCGTTCGTTCACCCGTAAAATTCTTCCCTATTCAAACCATCCGAGGTAAAAATGGGCAAATCAAGGAGACCTGTCAAAGCTTATAAAAACGCCGAGTTCTTGAATTCTGCTGATGCCAGAACCATTCGCATTTTATCTGAATATTATGAACCCAAATCGAGATTCGAAAAAAATAAAATTATCGATACAATTGTTTTTTTTGGCTCAGCAAGAATTTTGTCGAGAAAAGATGCATTGAAACTCGTAAATAAAGCGAAAAGACAAAACACTCCAGCCGGGAAACGAAAATTTGAGAAAGCCGTTAAACTTCTTGAAATGTCAAAATATTATGAAGATGCGGTAGAGCTTTCGAAAAAGTTGACACTCTGGTCGAAAAAGCTCGATGGTAATGGCAACAGGTTTATTATCTGTACGGGCGGTGGTCCCGGTATTATGGAAGCAGCCAACAAAGGAGCGTATTTAGCCGGAGGTCATTCAATCGGATTGAATATAAGTATTCCTTACGAACAATTCGTTAACAAATATGTCGATCATAAACTTGCATTTGAATTTCATTACTTCTTTATGAGAAAGCTCTGGTTTATGTATATGGCAAAAGCTCTTATTGTATTCCCTGGTGGATTTGGTACGATGGATGAATTAATGGAGGTGTTGACACTTGTACAGACAAAGAAAGTGACAAAAAAAATGAAGATTATAATTTACGACGAAACATACTGGAAGGAAATTATCAACTTTGATGCACTGGTTGAGCATGGTACAATAAGTAAAGAAGACATGAAATTATTCGATTTTTGTAATACGGTCGACGAGGCATTCGATAAAATTACCACTCATTTTAAGAAGTATTTTTTAAATCAAAAGGGAAGTTTGATCGAAAACAACGGAAAAAAATAAACCCCGACTCTGCGGGGTTTATTTTTCAAGCCTTTTTGTCTCTTAGAGCTTGTTCACGCGAAGCTCTTCTTTTGGCTTTGATCATATCCATTCTTTTTTCAATCGATGGCTTAACGTAGAACGTTCTTTTTTTATACTCTTTGAGAATTCCCGAACGTTCGTATTTCTTCTTGAAACGTTTTAAAGCCTTATCGATATTTTCGTTTTCCTGGACTATGATGCCTACCACTCTTATCACCTACCTTTGTTTAGTTCAGTAGAAATTATTTAGCGAGCAAAAGTTATAAATAAATATCTTAAGAATCAATCGGGATTGTGCGGTACAACCAATACCGGACATTTTGAATGGCGAATTACTTTCTCCGCCACACTTCCCATCAAAGTATGCATCAATCCTGTTCTGCCGTGCGTCGCAATAACTATTAAAGATTCCGATTCATATGGACGATGTAAACTGGCGGCATATTTTACAATCTCTTCAAAATCGATTCCAGTTAAAAGAACCGATTTTATTTCGCTATCTGTTTCATCCCGCAATTCATCGACTATTCTTTCAAGTTCTACACGGGTCTGTTCAATATAATTTGATTTCAGTTCCTCCTCGTCAATATTGTAAGACTTCATTGCAATTAAAGGAGGATTCGGTTCTACTACGTGGATTACGTGTATCTCCGCATTAATAAGTTCTGATATTTGTTTAACTAACTCGAAAGCGGATAACGAGAGCTTGCTAAAATCCGTTGGCATTATGATATTTTTGACGTTTTTCATCTTACTTATTTTTAGCACTTTTTTTTAGAAATCCTTTAGATTTTGCATAATCGAAAAGTTTTGAATAGAGCATTTTCCTGGCTCTATGAAGTCTCGAACGGACGGTCCCTACAGGGATATCGACGAAGTCAGCTATCTCTTCGTAAGAAAATCCTTCAATATCGCTGAGTATTATCACTGTTCTAAAATCTTCAGGCAAATTCGATAAAGCACCAGTAATATCGTCGTCTAAAAGATTGCTGAATGCATCGGGCTGATAATGATTGAATGTAACTTCCGAGGCTTTTATCGATTCGTAAAAATTCTGTACGTCCTCGTAATCAACCTTTACAGGTTCCTTAGTTTCTTTTCGATAGTCGTTAATAAAGGAGTTCTTCATTATTCGATATAACCAGGCTTTGCAATTTGTACCTTTTTCGAACTTATCGAAAAATCTGAATGCTTTTAGATATGTTTCCTGAAGTAAATCATCTGCTTCTTCAGGGTTGCCGGTCAATCTCAATGCAAAATTGTAGAGTGCATTCATATGCGGTATGGCTTCCTGCTCGAATTCCTTATAAAGATCTTTATCGTTCGATATTTTTTGTTCTTTCGTCATCTGTTGTTCTAATCGAATATGAGAGCATTCTTTATTTTGTTTGACAAATTGGGTAAGCAATTTAAATCTTTGCTCGATACAATAAAACCGTTTATTAGAATATAATATTCATTTGATTCATTCGAAAACATCGTATTGGCGGGTTGACCGATCGCGGGATAATCAATAGATTTAATCGACCTCGCAAAATTGATCGGCAATGTAGTATAAACCATGCTATCTGACTGCAAGTTGTCGATTATAAAGCCGTATCCCTTTTTTAATAATTCTCTAACTGAGTTATATGAAAAGACAACTGAATTTTCATTGTAAAAATATTTTAATGGTTGTATTGAAAATCCCTCTAAATTATAATCTTCCCACGCAGTATAAGTTGAAAGGTCTCCTATTTCTTCTATGCTACTTGTGTAATAAAATCTTTCTCCATTTATATCGTATTTTTTGGTTCTTTTAATCCCAATATCAACGGTGAAAGATTGATTGAATTTCTCTAAGGTTGCATTTCGGAGTATTAAATCGAACATGCGTTCTTTATTCTCAGGGATTGCGTAGTAATGTGATTCGTCATTATTTATGAAGGAATAATCGGCAATTGTATCAAATGCAGCAAGAAGAAGGAGAAAATTCAATTTGCGGATAAATTCTTTGCCATCTGCTTCGATCGAATTACCCGATTCAATTAGAATAACGCTTGAGCCTCTGCTCGAAAAATGGTCTCCGAATGACCTTGGTTCGTGTTCATCTTTGTATCGTGCAGCAGAATCGGGTTGAAGAATTGATAGGATTTGATTTAGTTCAACTATGAGTTTCATACTTTTGATTCTGCCTGAATTAATAGAGCCATGATAGTCGAAAGGAGGAGCAAGAAATGAGATTGCTGGCATCTTGTCTCTATTTCCAATTGTATAGTAACAATTTTGATCGTGCATGTTAAAAGCAAATTGGGGTTCAAACTTGTCAAATTCTTCTTTCAAAATTTTAGCTTCGGGAGTTTGAAGTCGCAGTGCGTCTCTATTGATGTCGATCCCGATTAAATTTTCCCGAGTAAACAGCTCGGCGCCGTCTGGATTGAGCATCGGAATTATTGATATTGTTAGGTTTTCTTTTATTTTCTTTTTCAAGTTATGAATGTCATCTTTGTCTTCAAAGAAATTGAGGAGGTCGAGTATTGCCGAAGTTGAAGTGGGTTCGTCGCCGTGCATTTGTGTCCATATCAAAACTTTAGTTTTGCCGCTACCATAACTAACTTTAAAAATATCTCTCTTGCCTATCGATTTCCCCGCTAATTCAACAGTGTAATTTGCTTCTTTTTTTCTCAATTCTTTATACAAGTCGATTGGTTTGATATAGTTAGCATTTATATCCTTAACTTTAAAGACAGGATATTTATCGACTAGTATTTTAAGTGTCTCTTTGTCGAGCATAGATTTTCTTTTTATTATTAATCTAAAATTATGAATAATATGAACGAAATTCAGCCGCAACAAATGAAAGTTATTTGTAGCGAGTAAACAGGAAGGATGTAAGTAAAATTATTGCAAGGTTTGTCAGTAATTCAAAATATGTAACTTCTTGATGAGCAAAAAATACAATTGAATAAGAGACCAGATTGACGCAGTAAATCAGTAAAACGAAAATCATAACAAATTTTATTTTAATTTTGAAACAAAGCAAAGTGCTGAGTAGCAGTATGAATATTGGAATTATAGTTACTGCGAAAAATGCAATTTCGGGTATGATGTGCAGAGCTTCCGTAAATCTTTCGTATAATAATTTTGAGTCTAACAGAGATGTAATAGAATTTATAAAAAGTAATAAGATGAGAAAATAATGCAGTAGTGCAGTTAGAATATTAGAAATTTTGAGTTTTCTTATTTTGATATTCTTAATCATGATCTTTGATAACCACTGCAGACCGGATCGGAAATTGTAATCCGGTCCTAATGGTGCCCTCGAAACAATGCAAAAATAAATTTAATTTGGAGAAGTAGAAAGGGACTTACTCCCATTTTAGAGGGAAAAAATCCCAAAAAAGTACTAATTCACACTAAAATTTCAGTTGATAGAAGTTTGCAGGTGGGAAGAAGAATTTTCAATGTATGAGCCGTTGTTACTTTTTAGGTATTGCTCAATCTCTAAATTATTGTTTTTAACGATTTGGATTAGCTCTGATTTAGTTTTAACATTTAATTTTTCTTTTATCATACTTCTGTAGTAATCGATAGTTTTCTTTGAAAGATTTAATATTTGAGCAATTTCTTTTGATGTATAGCCATCACCGATATACTTTAATATTTCAAGCTCGCGATTGGTAAGTCCTAATTTTTTGACCTCGGAAATGAATGCCAAAGGTGATTCGAGATTGTAGAGCCGTTTTTTTGCCAATTTATCGAAAATTTTAAGATTGAAAGGTATAGTCAGGTCAGGTCCTGCAAGTGTTAGTAATAAAACCAGAATAATATTAATTGATAAGCGTAGTGAATAAAGTTCTTTTAACAGGTCATTGTCCATGTAGTAAAGATACTTAGAAGCAATAATGATACCTTGAATTGCAATCAATGCCAATAAATAAACATAAATTTTTTTCTTCGTGAGTAATTCTTTAAAAAATATACTCGCAAAGTAGAAGCAAAGGAATAATAACAAAAGAATAATTGCTATCACTTTATCTAAGGAATCTGGGTCGATCGATAAATAAAAAAGTGTACTGAAAATTATAGCGGCTTTATACTTTATATCAATATCTGGTAAAACGGAAACCACGGTTAAAAGTATTAGGACGTAGTAATAATAATGGTAAGGCTCCATGTTTGTAGAGGTCGACAATATTAATAACAACGGATCTGAAATCGCGTAAATAAAAAAGAAGTAGAATAACTTGTGGCCTTTAAATCTGAAAAGAGGACCAAGATAACTTACATAAATAATGAGGAATAATATTCTGACAGTATCCATATTTTTTCATTATTAACAATTACAAAAATAGTGAAATAATAGATGGGCTTCAATAATTATTAATGCGACAGACGGTTGATAAATTACAATAGTTGCAAGCTATTGTTTGGCTGTTGGGGTGTGTAGATACGTGAAACTTACCGCTCAATATTCCATCGACAAATTCTTTCGATTTTTCGATGGCATTTTTAATCTTTTCATTATTCGAAGTCTTGTCTTTGAATTTGGATATAGGATTCTTCCCAAAAGAATCACTGTTATATTTTAGCGTGTAGATGTATAACTCGTGGTTATAAAACTCTTTAGAACAATTATTTTTTAGCAATTGCGAGGCTACATGAGCATAGAGTGGCAGCTGCAGTGATAAACCGTTTAGCAACTCGGATTTTGTAGGTATCTTATTGCCTGTTTTGTAGTCGATAATGTCAAAAGCATTATCAGAAATATCAATGCGGTCGATCTTACCAGTTAATTTAATTTCGGGTGCAATCTCGATGGCATCCAGAGTGCTCAATTCTTTATCTACATCTAAAAGTCTTTTCCTGCCGAATGATATTTCGAAATATGTGGGGCGGAATCCATTTTTTGCATATTCGACCTCTTTTCCAAGAAATTTATAAAGCACAGATTGTTTTCTTTCATCGTTTATTCCAAGTATTTTTTCTTTGTCGAAGAAGGAAAAAGGTGACCTGAAAAGTGTGCTGCCTACAGTATCTTCTGCAATTGAAAAGAGAAGTTTTTCCGCCTTTTCCCAGTCGTTTTTAATATCCAGATTATCTCTCTTTACGGTTTCGTAGAACTTGAAAAGGATGTAATGCAGCAAATTTCCAAATTCTATCGCTTCTACGTCTTCTGTCGGTTGGGCTTCTGTCTCCACCATTAATATCCGTTCGATGAAATATTTAAAAGGACAGCGGGCATAAGTTTCCAGTTGCGAAACAGAAAAGACGTTGTCCTTATTTATACTTCGCCATTTATTCATCGTTTCTGTATTAATAAAACCGTTGTATTCGGAAGGCTCGTCGTTTTGTTCACGTAAAGCTTCGATTTCTATTGCTGTTTTTATAAAATCGATACTTCTCTTGGTGAAGTTGTACTGGCAGTTTTGCCCCCGACCGTAGTTCATCAACCATTCTTCCTCAGAATAGATAAACTCATTTAGTTCCGACATGTCGACTTCTTTAATGTCAAAAAGGGATTCGAATTCGTTCAGGAAAGTTGATTTGATTAATTCTCTGCCATTATCGGAAAGTGGGTAAGATAAATAGAGTTGTTTTTCCCACGAGCATAATGTTTTGTAGAAAAGGTAACGTTCTTCTGATTGATGATTCTTTGCACCTTTTTTATATTTTCCGCTGAAGAAAATTTCGGGATTATACCTTGTGGGCAGGTCACCCTCGCAAAGTCCGCCAATAAAAAGATAGTCAAATTTCAAGCCTCGTATTTCATCGAGTGTAGTAATAGTTATGCCGTATCCTGATTTTTCTTTTGTATTAAACCGGGTCCACTGCGTTATCGTTCTTAATTGTTCTATAAAAAAGCTTAATTTGAATTTAGTGTCTTTTCCGTATTCTTCTGACAATAAGAAAAATATTTCGTCGAGAGTATCTATGAATTTTTCGAATGCTCTAATATTTTCTTCAAGTATATTTTTATCGGTTCCGTCAGATAAAATCTTAAATGGCAAACCCGATTTATAAATAAATTCTCTCAAACATTTGTCGAATTCCGAGATCGAAAATTCCTGGTTTAAATTCTCGAAGGGTTTCAAAAATTCTACTAACTTATCAAAATCCCGCTTTGCCTGTGCGAAAGAAATTCCGGGTTCATCGCCGTAAAGTGTATATTTTTCGGTTTCGACTGCCTCTTCTAATGCAGACTTCCAATTTTTTTTCCCAGCTGTTATTTTTAATTTTACTGCCGCTTTATAAAGGTTCGAAGCAGAAATATCCTCGGTAGTTAAAAGATTGTTATTCAGTGCTCTTAAAATATTTTGATAAAAAAAATCGCTTTCTATGATTTCAAGAAAATTAATAATTCCGTTTACAGCATTGTTGTTTGCAAGTGTAAATCTGTCGGTTAAATTTATTGGAAGTCCGTTCTTTCTGAAAACGTCTCTTATAACTACAGAATAATTCTGAATTCTATTAAAGGCAACACATATACGATGTGGTTCTGTTTTATTTTCTTTGAGTAGTTTCTTTATTACTCTGGATATCGTTTCCACTTCAGTTTCGCGGTCGTCACATTTTAATAAGAATATTTTGTCCTGCTCTGGCACTTTCCTCAATTTTTTTTTGACTGGCGCTATCTTAAATAAATTTTCTTTCAATGTGACTTTATAATTACTTTCAGGATAACTGGACGTATCAAAAACTTTCGTAAAACCTTCTTCTTCAAAATACGAATAGCATTTATCAAGGTGACCAAAAAGTAAAGGATTGTCTTTGTTATAATCAAAATTGATATACAGGTGCACGTTTTTGATGTCTGAAATTCTGTTTAGAATTTTAATTTCTGGATGTGTGAATTCAATAAATTCATCTGCAAATATGAATTGTACATCCGGCAGATAGTCTCTGAAAAATTTTTCAAATTCGCTTTTATTCAGGTTAAGAAGCTCTTCGTAAACGTCGCCTATTTCGAAAGTTTTTGCCATATAACATTTCTTCTTGAATATTTCATAAATGTCGGCTATGTCGAGTGCTTTCTCTTTTTCTTTTGGATCGAGTTCATCTGCGGAATTTCTCAAATTCTCAGGTGTAATGCCGTGTCGCTTGTATTCGGAAATCACATTTTTTAGCCTGTCAAGTGTGCCGTATGGAATTTCTCCGTTATATACCTTGAAGTATCGAAGTTCAATGCAGTTGACCGCTTGCTTGATGAAAACAGATGCAGCAGCGTCGCTTAATATCTTAAAATTGTATTTTCTATTTAGAATTCCTGTGGTTAATGTGGTAAGTGTTTCGATGTTAATTTTCCCGGTTGAATTTCCTGGTATGGCGGAAATTATCTCTTTCTTTAAATGCCGGGCTTTACGGTTTGTCGGTACGAGGAATAATGCTTCGTTTAACTTTTTGGAAAGTATAAGACTTTCAATTGCATCTGGAATATTAAATGTCGGGTTGTGTTCTTTAGTCAGTATCATATAAAGAATCGATTAAATTTTTATAGGAACATCTTAATTCTTCTTCGTCTCTCAATTTAAGAAGTTCTACTATAAAATTGAACTCCTGAGTGGCTTCTTTCTTATTACCGGTCAAAACGGTTTCAAGCTCAATGAAATATCCCAGCCGCTTTACCTTATCCAGATGAATGCGTGTATTTTTATAGATGTACAACAGACGTTTTTTCTCAACTACTGACTCGGTTCGGAGGATGTCCTTCAGATAATCGTACGGGTCGACTCCGACCAAATTCAATATTTGATATTTGCTCCATCGTTTCCCGGATTCGTTCCGCTTATATTTTATAAGAGAATATTTCCCATTTTCTATCCTCAATTTTAACAATCCCCTGTCGTAAGTGAAATAAATATCTTTCTGATTTAATTGAGAAACAAAAGGTATATTGTTATTTTTTAAGCAGGTAAGAAATCTTCGATGCGATTTTACTCTTACTTTTAGTTCCAGGTTTTGTGGCATGTTAAACCTATTTGCAATTTAGTTTGTTTTATTCTTGTCTAATATACATATTAAAGGTGAAAAATTGGTTGTTCAGTTGAAAAGGAGGTGTGTCATGAAGAGGTTTATGGTTATGATGATTTTATTGCCATTGTTCTCAGCATACGGACAACGCATTGGCAAGCTTGCACCGGAAAAACAAAATGAAGTTTTTCCCGAGAACAGCTGGGGTATCGATATTATGTTTGGAGAAGGAGGGTTTGGACTGGGTACTTTTTTCAGAAAAAATTTGTGTGAAAACATTACGGGTTTTGTTGACCTCTCAGTTTCTGAATCGAAAGACGAGCGGGAAATCGAATATATCGACCCTTACTTTGGAATTCCTTATGTAATAGGGAAAAAGAACCGTGTGTTTCTTCTCCCGTTGAATGTGGGAATTCAGTACAGACTATTCAGTAAAACGCTAACGGATAATTTGAGACCTTATGTTAATGCGGGTGTGGGACCGACTTTTGTTTTTACAACACCCTACGAAAAGGAATTTTTCTCTGCCTTTGGCAATGCTAAAATGCACTACGCTGCTGGAGGCTATGTAGGAATGGGTGCCAATTTTGGAATTAGCAAAAAAAATCTTGCCGGTCTTAACGTGCGTTATTATTTTATTCACATGCTCGACGATGGTGTCGAAAGCCTTGAAGGCAAAGTTCGCAAAGACTTTGGACACATTTACATCACCCTGAATCTGGGAATTATGTACTGAATCCCTAAAGATTTAGAGTCAGAATTTAGAGCTGCCTTCCTCGGGCAGCTTTTTTTATTTCCATTTTATCGTACAGCCTATTGTAAAAGTTTCCGGCACAGATATTTCTTTACCTGAGAGCAATTCGTCGAGCGCATCTCGTAGATAATTTTGTTTAACAGCTGAAGGCTCCTGCCAGTTATCGTCGATCTTACCGTGAAAGCTGAGTTCACGGTTTTTGTCAAATAAAAAGATTTCTGGTGTGTGCGTTGCTCCGTATGCCTTAGCGGTTTCCTGAGTTTCGTCTCGTAAATATGGAAAATTAAATTTTTTCTTTACGGCTCTAATTTTCATTTCCTCGAACGAATCTTCAGGATATTTTACATCATCATTTGAATTGATTGTGACAATCTGTACTGTTCCTGCATAATCTTCCTGAATTTTTATAATTCTATCTTCATATGCCTGTACGTAAGGACAATGATTGCAACTGAATATCACAATTAAAGCTTCTTTCTCCTTAAAACTGCCGAGTGAATATGTCTTACCGTCAACACCTTCGAGGCTGAAATCGGGCGCCTTAGAACCGAGCTTTAATTTTTCAGTAGCCATAATTTTCTCCTTTGTTCCGTATGTAATAAATAAACTTGCGACCCAGAGTATTATCCCCGCAATAAAAACTCCCCAAAGAAATTCGACAGGAGAATTCGATTTAATCCTTTCATTGATGTCCCACATAAACGAAATAAGTATCAAAGTAGTTCCTGCTGCCAGGAGAAAAATGGCGCTGCGTTTAAAGGTAGGACTTTTGTCTGCAAATTTCGATTCAAGTACATAAATCAAGATGAAGAATGACGATACAATTACAGGTGCGATAACTGGCGATATCCACGGAATCGGGACAAGAAACAATAGATCATCTTCTAAAAGTGAGAGCGGCCAATTTATCAGTAATTTGAGCCATGCGTAATAGAAAATATCCCAGATGCCAAATGCCAGCAAAAAAGTTATGAATCTCTTTCGAAGAGTTGTTCCGAAAATATATGCAATCGATAGTATCATCAATAGAGTGGCTATTTCTCTCCCTATTTCGATTATCAGCATCTTTGTTTCTATTTGCTTCAAAGGAAAACTAAAACCGCCGGGATAATAGATTTTACGTAAATATACAACTACGCTTGCTTCAAGATAAGCCATCGCAATTGAGAACAATATCAGACTTATCAATTTTCTATTCATCATTGCCCTGCAATATTAATCCCAAAATTGTCATTAGAAATTGATTAAGTTTATTAAAAATTGATAAAAG
>DYLP01000040.1 GCA_020722005.1 Melioribacter roseus | reverse complement strand
CTTTTCTTAATTTAATGATTTTTTGCTTTAGTCCGGATTTTAACTAATTACCAAAAATAAATCAAAAAGGGTGATTAAAAAAGTAATTAATCAACAATAAATTTGTAAATAATAAGTGGAATTCGCGGCTTATTATTAAAAAAAATTACTTTTTAATCACCCGCTAAATTAAAAAAATTATTTTGTATTGGATTAAACTTTTTTTATATTAATAAAAATTTCTGACAAAACTATAAAACTTAATGAAGTTGATTAAACCTCCCAAATTAAATGCAGGAGATGTTATTGGATTAATCTCGCCTGCATCTTCTCCCGATGACTTGAACAAAATCGATAAAGGCGTCAGTTATCTCGAAAGTATCGGTTATCGTGTCGAACTCGGCAAAAATGTCGGAATTAAGAATGGATATTTAGCCGGTACAGACGAGCAAAGACTCGAAGATCTTCATTATATGTTCGAAAATAAACATGTAAAAGCAATTTTTTCTATTCGTGGAGGATACGGTTCAATACGCCTTCTCGATAAAATCAATTATAATTTGGTAAAAAGAAATCCCAAAATTTTCGTCGGTTACAGCGATATAAATGCACTTCAAATGGCTTTTTTGAAAAAATGTGGGCTCGTTACTTTTGCAGGACCTATGGTTACGGTCGATTTCCACGAACAGGTGAGCGAATTCACAGAAGAGATTTTCTGGCGTACTATTACATCAAATAAAAAAATCGGTCGTCTGAAAAATCCATCGGAAGAAAAGTTTTTCGTACTCCGTAAAGGCCGCGGAGCAGGAAATTTAATCGGTGGAAATCTTACTATTTTTACGTCTCTTATCGGTACAGAATATTTACCTCAAATTAAAACTCCGGTTTTCATTTTCGAAGAAATTAACGAACCGCCGTATAAAGTTGACAGAATGTTTAACCACATTCGTCTTGTAAAACTCTTTAATAATGTGCAAGCTGTAATTTTAGGCAGGTTCGTTGATTGTTATGAAACCGATAAAAATAAAGCTTCTTTAACGCTAAATGAAGTTATTCTCGAATATTTCGAAAAAATTGGTGTGCCTGTCATTTATAACGTCAAACATGGACATATTAAAGACAATATTACTATTCCTTTCGGATTGCAATGTATTGTTAACGGTTCTAAAGGATTTATCGAGATACCCGAAAGCGGTGTTGTCTGATTTTATCGTAATTATAGAATATTGCCTTAAATATTTCTCTTTTTTAAGAAAACCTCCCTTTTTAATTCATCTATGTAATCATTTCAGCTCTGGTATACTTATTGTTTAATTAAAATTACACCATTTTAAAGAGGTAGTATGGAATTCATTAATGAGGAATATATTCAATCTCTGATAGAAGATAAGAGATTAAATAACCAATCCTATCAACTTGAAATTATCGAAAAGGCAAAAGATGCAAAAGGATTGAGTCTAAAAGAGAGCGCTGCTCTCTTGAATATAGACAAGAGAGAAATACTCGAAGAATTATTCCATACGGCGAAAGAAGTCAAAGAGAAAATATACGGCAACAGACTGGTGCTCTTTGCTCCTCTCTATATTACAAATGTCTGCGTAAACAACTGCCTCTATTGTGCGTTCCGAAGAGATAACAAAGAACTTAAAAGAAAAACGCTCACTCTCGAGGAAATACGAGAAGAAACGGAAATTTTAGTTAAACAAGGGCATAAAAGAATATTACTTGTGGCAGGCGAGCATCCAAAGAAACCGGGACTCGACTTTGTAGGAAAAGCAATCGATACGATGTATAAAGTCCACATTAACGGTGGGAATATAAGGAGAATTAACGTTAATGTAGCACCTCTGACAGTGGATGAATTCAAGAAGTTAAAGAGTTTTGGAATAGGGACTTATCAGTGTTTTCAGGAGACTTATCATTATAAGACATATATGAGAATGCATCCCGATGGACCGAAGAGAGATTTTGCATGGAGATTATATTCAATGGACAGAGCTTTACAAGCAGGCATTGATGATGTGGGAATCGGAGCGCTATTTGGTCTAACGGATTATAAGTTTGAAACTCTTGGAATTTTGAGTCATGCATTCAATCTTGATAAAAGATACGGAGTTGGTCCTCATACTATTTCAGTGCCACGACTTGAACCGGCGTTGAATGCTCCCATTTCAGAAAATCCTCCTTTCGCCGTAGACGATTTATCGTTCAAAAAACTTGTTGCAGTAATTCGACTGGCTGTGCCTTACACGGGAATTATTTTGTCAACTCGTGAACGTCCGGAATTAAGGAGGGAATTGTTCAACCTTGGCGTTTCTCAAATAAGTGCGGGTAGCCGTACTTCACCAGGTGCGTATAAAGAATCGAAGGAAAGTCTGGAAGAACATCAGATGGAGCAATTTCAACTGGGCGACCATCGTTCTTTAGACGAAGTGGTTCGGGATTGTTGCCAATTGGGGTATCTACCCAGTTTTTGTACAGCATGTTACAGATCCTCGCGCACTGGTGATCGATTTATGGAACTTGCAAAAACAGGTAATATAGGGAAGCTCTGCTCGCCAAATGCAATTTCGACTTTTAAGGAATATTTACTCGACTACGCCTCGGAAGAGACAAAAAAAGTTACTCTCGATTTTCTCCTCAAGGAAATTGAAAAATTAGAAGAGCCAACTAAAAATAAAACTTTGAAAATGGTCGAGCGAGTTGATGCAGGCGAACGCGATGTATTTTTCTAATAACTAAATAAATCCCCTGATAATGGACATTAACGAGTTATTGAAAAAAGAAAATCTTAAGCGGCACGAAATTATATATCTGCTCGGTTTATCCGATGAAAAGGAAATCAATCTTTTATTCGATCGAGCAGATGAAGTACGCCGTATCTATTGTGGCGACGAAGTCCATCTGAGGGGAATTATCAACTTTTCCAATTATTGTGAGCAGGACTGCCTCTATTGCGGGCTGCGTAAAAGCAATAAAAACATTACCAGGTATCGCATGTCACCCGACGAAGTGGTCGAAGTAGCGCATAAGTTTATTAACAAAGGAATTTTTACGATAGTGCTACAATCGGGAGAGGATAGTTTTTATGATACGGATAAAATAGCCTATATAATTTATTCAATTAAACAAAAAGCAGATGTGGCAATTACATTGAGTCTGGGGGAACGAGATTTTGAAGAATACAAAACATGGAAAATAGCAGGTGCCGATCGCTATCTAATAAAACATGAAACGGCAAATCCAAAGTTGTATGCCGCACTCCATGAAAATCAAAAATTAACCGAACGACTCGAACATATTCGTTTTTTGAAAGAAATCGGGTATCAAGTCGGTTCGGGAAATATGATTGGTCTTCCGAATCAGACTCTCGAAGATATTGCAGACGATATTCTTCTCTGCAAAGAATATGAGCTTGACATGGCTGCATTTGGTCCGTTTATTCCTGCCCCTGGTACACCGTGGCAGAATAAAAAACCCGGTGATGTTTTACTTACACTAAAAACTATGGCAGTTGCAAGGATTCTACTTAAAGATGTTCATATTCCAGCTACTACTGCTCTTGCAACACTCGACGAAAACGGCAGAATAAAAGGTCTTAAAGTTGGCGCAAATGTGATTATGCCCGATTTTACACCTTCTCCATATAGAGAAAATTATCAAATTTATGCTAATCGAAAATGCGTCAAGGACAATCCCGATGATTGTCGTTCCTGCCTGCAATTACAAATCGAATCGATTGGCAGAAAGGTTTCCAATTCGAGGGGCGACTCGCTCAAATTGTTCAATCAAGCAAACTGATTTCACGCCGATTATTCGTTTAATATTGTATATTAGAAATCAAAAATCGGGATTTTTATGCGCAATATAATCATAATCTTATTCTCTGTATTTATTATTGCTTGCAGTTCAGAAAGCGATGCCGAAATATTCAGCAAAGCAGTCGAACTGGTTAAAAAGAATGACTATCAGGGTGCAATAAATAAGTACAAAAAATTGGTCGATGAACATTCCGACAGCAAGCTCGCTCCGAAAGCTCTCTACGAGATTGCAAAGATTTATCATATGGATTTGATTAAGGAGATAGATAATAAAGAATCGCTCAATTATGCGGTTCGATATTATAAAAAACTTTCTTCCGAATATCCCGAGGCAAAAGAATCTCAAAAAGCCCTTTTCGTAGCAGGCTATCTCGAAGCAAATGAATTGAACGATACAAGCGCCGCCAGAAAAACTTACGAGGAATTTCTTAAGCGTTATCCGGGCAGCGAAATGGTCACATCTGTTAAACTCGAACTTGAATATCTCGGTATGGCTCCCGATAAGTTGCTCGAACAAAGACTCAACAATCGGTAACATGTTTATAAAATCCCAGGATATTGTCACTTACCTGCAACCGGAGATCGTAACTAAAATTAAAAACCTCGAACTGAGAGCAAAAGCAGTGGTTGAGGGTTTTATGGTCGGGCTACATCGCAGCCCTTATCATGGTTTTAGTGTAGAATTTAGCCAGCATCGACTTTATATGCAGGGCGATTCAGTTCGTGATATCGATTGGAAAGTTTATGCCAAGAGCGACAAATTTTATATAAAACAATATGAAGAAGAGACAAATTTAATTTGTAATATTTTTCTGGATGTGAGCAATTCGATGAAGTTCAGGCATAAGGCACCAGTTACTAAATTAGATTATGCCGTAACGCTGGCTTCGGCTTTGAGTTATATTATGATTAATCAAAAAGATGCCGTGGCTCTTACGATTTATTCTAACAAAATTCACAATTATCTTGCGCCAAAGTCCAGCAGAATGCATCTAAAAAAAATATTGATTTCTCTTGCCGGAATAGAGACTGCTGGCACTACTAATACAACTGATTGCTTGAGTCAAATAACCCAAAGGATAAAAAAAAGGGGCTTGACAATTGTTATTTCCGATTTCTTTGACGATATAGAAAGTATAGTCAAGGCAATAAAAAAAATTAAGCAGAGGAAAAATGAAGTTATCCTATTTCATCTACTAGATCCAACGGAGATCGAATTCGATTTTGATAAGGATGCTCTCTTTGTTGACCTGGAAACTAACGAAGAATTATCGTCGCAACCGTATCACATCAGAAAAGCTTATTCGGAATCGGTTGCCGATTTTATCGATAAATTAAAGAATGAAATGCTCAATTATGGGATCGAATATAATTTGATCGAGACTAACGAAAATTTTGAAAAAGCATTATTCAGTTATTTCAGAAAAAGGGAAAAAATGTTTTAAGGAGGTAAATGGAACCAGCATTAAAAAAATTGTTTGCTCAAAATAGAAAATGGTCGCAATCGATTAAAGATGAAGATCCGGAATTTTTAGAAAAATTATCGCATCAACAGAAACCAGAATATTTGTGGATTGGATGTTCTGACAGCAGAGTGCCGGCAAATCAAATTATCGGCTTAATGCCGGGTGAAGTGTTTGTGCATCGTAATATTGCAAATATGGTTATTCATACCGATTTAAATTGCCTATCGGTTATTCAATACGCAGTTGAAGTATTGAATGTGGAGCATATACTTGTTTGCGGACATTACGGATGCGGAGGCGTTAAAGCAGCTCTGGAATCGAAAGAACACGGTTTAATCGACAACTGGCTTAGACATATCAAAGATGTTTATCGATTCAACCGGAATAAATTAGATAAAATAAACAGTCAGAATGAGCGTTTCGATATGATGTGCCGGTTAAATGTCGTCGAACAGGTGAGGAATTTATGCAATGCGTCAATTATTCTTAATGCCTGGAGACAAAAGAAAAAACTGAGCGTACACGGTATTATCTATTCGTTAAAAGACGGACATCTGGAAAATCTAAACATATCGGTATCGAGTCTGTCGGAAGCAAAAAGAAAAAAAATGATATGAAAAAGAAAATCGAATTGCTGACGCCCGCAGGCAATGCGGAAATCGGAATTGCGGCAATCGATTGTGGCGCCGATGCCGTATATATTGGAGCACCTAAATTCGGTGCGCGTAAAGCAGCAGGCAATTCGATTGAAGATATAAAACGTTTGACGGACTATGCTCATCCATTCGGAGTTAATGTTTATGCCACTGTCAATACTCTTTTTTATGACGAGGAAATCGACGAAGTACACCGATTAATATTTGATTTATATGAAGCCGGAATCGATGGAATTATTTTTCAGGATTTCGGTTTGCTTGAAATTGAGCTCCCTCCGGTAAAATTAATTGCGTCGACACAAACGGATAATTATACTCCGGAAAGAATCCGATTTATTGATAGTATAGGAGTTAATCGAATAATTCTGGCACGTGAACTCTCGCTGCAACAGATTAAAGAGATAAGCCGGACAACCCAAGCGGAACTTGAATTCTTTGTCCACGGCGCTCTCTGTGTGAGTTTCAGTGGAAGGTGTTATATAAGCAAGGCTCTATTCGACCGTAGCGGTAACAGAGGCGAATGCGCTCAATTCTGCCGTATGGCATTCGACCTCCTGGATGAAAATGAAAAACCAATAATTAAAAATAAATACCTCCTTTCTCTTAAAGATCTCAATTTATCGGGCTATCTAAAGGATTTAATCGATGCGGGTATTTCATCTTTTAAGATTGAAGGCAGGCTCAAGGATATAAATTATGTCAAAAACGTTACAGCCTTCTATCGGAATCGGCTCGATGAACTGATCGGTAATTCCGACGGCATCGAAAGGGCGTCTAACGGAAAATCTTATATTGATTTCGTACCTGCACCTGAAAAATCTTTTAACCGCACTTTTACGAGTTTTTTTATCAATGGGAAAAATACACCTTTGGCATCAATCCACTCGCCAAAATCGACAGGCGAATTAATTGGAAAAGTTATAAAATCAGGGAAGGGATTTGTTAAACTTGATACCAATACGGAGGTTTCTACGGGAGATGGACTCTGCTTTTTTGATATTAACGGGAATCTTCATGGTTTTTATGTAAATAAAATTGCAAACGATTCGATTTTTTACGACGGTGATTTTGTAATTTACGAGAATAAAAAACTATTTAGAAATTACAACAGAGCATTCGAAAAACAACTAGAAAGAAAAACAGAACGTAAAATCGAGATCTCCATTTATGTTTCTTTCGATAAAAATAAGATGTTAGTTAAAGCCGAATGCGAGGACGGCATTTTTGTAAAAAAGGAATTTCAGATAAATTTCGTTCCACCACAAAAAGAAACTGAAATCATCGATCTTCTGAAAAAACAATTTTCAAAAACTGGAAATACGATTTATAAAGTAAATCAGGTTCAAATTGATAAAAAGGGGATATCGTTTCTTACAGTTTCGCAAATCAACGAGTTTAGAAGGGCTCTACTTGAAGAACTGACAAGAATAAGAAAGGAGCATCACAAGAAAAATCGAACTTCTTACTTTAAACCCCGCTATACGAATTATTTTAAAAAAGAAATTGATTACACAGAGAATGTTACTAATCAACTTGCGGAGAGTTTTTATCGAAAGTGTGGAGTAGAAAAGATTGAGCGGGGATTGGATTATACTAAAGATTTTAACAGAAAACCATTAATGACCTCCAGATACTGCATTCTGGACGAAATCGGCTTATGTAAAAGAACTGCGAAACATATTTCAGAACGTTACTACTTAAGAAACAGAAACGGGAAATTCGAATTGAAGTTCGACTGCAAGAATTGCATGATGGAACTCTATATAAAAGAATAAGAGGAGAACTTTATGAAAGAACTAAAAACAACTTTAGTCCCATTTATAATTATCTTGCTCTTGGGGAAGAGCAATTTGTTTTCACAAAAATATGAAGGACTCGCGCTTACGCCTCCGATGGGCTGGAATAGCTGGAACAGGTTTGCTTGCGACATTAATGAAAATCTGATTAAAGAAGTTGCCGACGCCATGGTGGAATCAGGAATGAAAGATGCCGGTTACCTTTATATTAATCTGGATGATTGTTGGCATGGTGAAAGGGACAGTCTCGGGTTTATTCATGCCGATCCCGAAAGATTTCCATCTGGAATTAAAGCCCTTGCTGATTATATTCATTCGAAAGGTCTCAAGATTGGCATCTATTCGTGTGCCGGTTATAAAACATGTGGAGGCAGACCGGGAAGCCGAGGTTATGAATACCAGGATGCGCTCGCTTATGCAAAGTGGGGAATCGACTACTTGAAATATGACTGGTGTAATACTGAAGGACTCTGTGCAGAAGGTGCTTATATGACTATTCGAGATGCCATTCGTACAGCTGGGAGACCGATGGTATTAAGTATTTGTGAATGGGGAAACAATCAGCCATGGGAATGGGGAAAAGATGTCGGACACCTCTGGCGTACAACGGGCGATATCACTAATTGTTTTGATTGTGTCGTTGATCATGGTACCTGGAAATCGTGGGGAGTAATGTATATTCTCGATATGCAGGAAGGATTAAGGCAATACGCCGGTCCCGATCACTGGAACGATCCTGATATGTTAGAGGTTGGCAATGGGATGAGTGTCAATGAGGACAGAGCTCACTTTTCGATGTGGTGCATGCTGGCTGCTCCTTTAATTGCTGGCAACGACATTAGAAACATATCGAAAGAAACCTTCGAAATTTTGACCAACAAAGAAGTGATTGCGATCGACCAGGATTCTCTCGGTATTCAAGGCTTCAAATATTCTTCTGTGGACAGCGTTGAAATATGGTTTAAACCTCTTGTAGACAACGAATGGGCTCTTTGCATTTTGAATCGAAATGGTGTGGATAAGGAAATCGTTTTTGACTGGCAAAAGGAAAAGGTAATTGATGAACTTTTTAACAGAGAACTCGACACGCAAAATAATACTTACCGTTTAAAAGATTTATGGAAACATGAATTCATAGGAAAAACAAACCAGCCGTTAAAAGCAGTAATTCCATCTCATGATGTTTTAATGTTGAGATTGGTGAAATAAAAGAATGGCTGTCCCGGACAAGTCCACAAAATTAAAAAAATTAGTTGGATTCGGTTTGGGGCAGTCATGCTTAAAAAAGTGTAAAAACAACGCAAATCATTATCACGCCGTGTGAAATTATAAAAAAATAAAACTAAACGGGTGTCAATTTTTTTCTTGACAATAAAATTTTTTTGGGAGAATTTAAGTAAGCAATTAAGTAAACATTAACTTAAACAATCAATAACTTCAAATGAGGTACCCATGAAATTATTTAGTCGCATAATAATTTTACTTTTTTTCATAGGCAATTTATATGCACAGGGAAATTTGAAGGGTGTTGTTACGGATTCTGTGACGGCTGAGCCATTAATAGGTGCCAATGTTTTTCTAATGGGAACTTCACTCGGAAGTGCCACAAATATTGAGGGAGAATATCATATCTCCAGAATTCCAGCGGGTACTTACGATGTTAAAATTTCATATGTTGGTTACAAACCAAAAATTCTTCGGGTGACAATTCAAAATAATCGAACACTTGTTCTCGATGTTCCGCTTGTTGCAGATGTGATTGAAGGAACAGAAGTAACTATTACTGCACAAGCTGTGGGACAGGTGGCAGCGATTAACCAACAACTTTCGTCCAATACAATTATTAATGTAGTGTCGGAAGAAAAGATACAGGAACTGCCCGATGCCAATGCAGCAGAATCTATTGGTAGATTGCCAGGTGTTTCTTTAATACGTTCAGGTGGTGAGGCTAATAAAGTTATTCTACGCGGTTTGTCCGGTAAATATTTGAGCGTTACTGTCGACGGTGTAAGACTTCCATCTACCGACGCTCTTGAACGCGGTCTTGATTTAAGTACCATATCACAAAGTTCTCTTGCAGGCATTGAACTCTATAAAGCTTTAACTCCTGATAAAGATGCAGACGCCATTGCGGGAAGCATTAACCTCGTAACTAAAAAAGCTCCTGAAACGAGAGATCTGCGCTTCGTTTCAAAAGGCGGATATAACGGTATTATGGATTCCTTCGGACAGTATGATTTCAGTCTTAAGTACGGAGAACGATTTTTTGACAATTTACTTGGCGTTCAGGTTAACGGTAATATCGAAAGAAAAATTCGCAGTAACGAAAGTATCGATATCAGTTATTCGACTACGGGCGAAAATCAGTCAGATTATTTTATCAGCGATCTCGATCTGGAGTTCACCGATGAAATCAGATGTAGAAAAGGTGCCGGACTTATTCTCGATATTAATACTCCCGACGAAGGAAATATTAAACTTAATACTACATTCAGCACTACTACGAGAGATTACCTAATTCATTCGCGTAATTATCCAGTTACAGAAGCTTCTGTATCTTACATTTTCAGGGACAGAGAACAAACAATTGATATCTTCAGCAGCGCTTTAACCGGAGAGAATAATCTTTTTGGATTAAATACTAGTTGGGGACTCTCATATGCACGCTCGAAAGCTTATTATCCATACGATTATGAAATCCGTTTTGTTGAACCTTCCAGTAGTGGACTGTCCGGTATGATGAGCGCCCCGATTATTAAATCCAATCCCGAAGTTCTTACTAACTATGCTTACAATAATTTTAGGGCTGCTACTCTCAGCGAGGCATATTATTATACTCAGGATAATGCCGAAAAAGAAATTACCGCTTTCCTGGATTTAACTAGAGATTACACAATAACGAAATCGATCACTGGAACATTTAAAGCAGGCGCAAAATACCGCTCCAAAAACAGAACCAATGTAAACTCGAGAATCTATTCACCTTATTATCTTGGTTACTGGCGTGCATACGAGAAATTAGAAGATGGCTCGATTGTTCCGAAAGATTTTACCGGCACTTATTTTGAAGATTTTTATCAAAGTTATCTGGCAAACCCAAACATCGGAACGGTCTCGTTCAACGATTTCCTCGACCCATCTCCGAATTCGAAAATTATTCTCGACGACTTTAATATGAATCCTTTAATCAACAGGGATAAACTAAGACAATGGTATGCTCTGAACAAAAACGGTATTAATCAGGCTGGTACAAATCCCGAATATCACAATGATCCTTCCTCCGAAGCGAATACGTATGATATTACAGAAACAGTAACTTCCGGTTATGCCATGTATACTCTTAAAATCGGAAGAACCATTACTATGATTTTGGGAGCGAGAGTTGAGCAAGAAAGTCACGATTATTCCAACAAATACTCACCCCGCCAGATTGGCGGTTTCCCGATTCCCGTTGGTTCTACAAGAGATACAAGTTCTACCTACGAAGAGACAATCGCTCTTCCACATTTACATTTGAATATAGCTGTTACTGATTTTATGAACGTAAGACTCGCCGCTTATCGCGCTTTAGCACGTCCCGATTTTAACATGAGATTACTATCTTTCTTCGCCTGGCGAGAATCTACAACTGGGGGAGATAGAATTTTAATTCTCGGCAACCCATTGCTTAAGACTGCCAAAGCATGGAACTTCGAAATAAATACTTCGTTCTATGGCAACCATATTGGTCTCTTTTCAGTGTCTGCTTTCTATAAGCAAATCGAAGATATGTATCATATGTTAAATGGTATCTCAACGGTAGGGGATACTTTAATTCATGCTCTCGGGCTTAGATGGAGTTCACCCCACAAAGGGAATTACGATTTGTACGTTCCGTATAATTCGCCTGATGATTCCAAAGTTTGGGGATTCGAAGTAGATCACCAAATAAACTTTACCTGGTTGCCTGGATTGCTAAAAAACTTTGTCCTTGGCTACAACTTCTCGATGGTAAAATCGGAAACATCTTTGATCGGCTCCGAACGCGATACTACATATGTAACCGACCCTATTCTTGGAATTCCGCTGCCGAAATATGAAATAATAGTTAATTCATACAAGCAGCGTCTTGAAAGTCAACCGGAATTCTTCGGCAACATTTCCGTCGGGTATGATATTGGTGGTTTCTCAGGACGTTTATCTCTCTTCCATCAATCAGAATACTATAGAACATATTCACCCAGTGGACGTTCCGATAGAATCGTAGGAGCATTTACTCGTCTCGACCTCGTACTAAAACAAAAAATTACAGACGACATAACCGTACTCTGTAATGTCAATAACCTGACTAATATTAAAGAAGAAAACTTACTCGAAAACAGAGAAGACGGATACAAAATTCCGCGTTCTGCAGAACGCTACGGTATTACAGTTGAAGCCGGAATTTGGCTTGAATTATAAAAATTAACTGAGTTAATCTCAGTATTTATCAATAATAATAGGAGGCAACATGATTTCCAAGAAGTACTTAAGTCTGTTACTGTTTCTGATATTTTTTACAAGCTATACTTACTCGCAAAATGTGTTGAAACTGAAGCCGTACGACGGTACACCGGAATCGTATTTAATAGCCCAGATACGGGCAGATACAACTGCAAACGGCGGTATACCGGAAGGCAGAGTATACGAATTAGAGGGGGGTAAGATTTATCTGAACACAGAATCATTTTATGTAGAGAAGGAATACACGTTTCGTATGCGCTCGTCGAACGATCAGAAAGCAATAATATATCAGTATCCGACGGGCACGGGAGACAACCCGCAAAATCCTCCGGGATATCTACTCCGTACGAGAGGAGGGGATATAATATTGGAGGGGATAGCCATAACAGGCTACTATGAACCGGGAGATGATCCTGCCAACGGAGTTTTTGACCAATTATACACAGTAGGCGGGACAATTTTGAGGACGGATGGCGAAGGAGCTTCAATAATCCTAAAGAATTGTGTTTTTTCGAATATATCAGGACAGATACTTCGAACGGAAGCATCGACGAAGAAGATATCAGTAGAGGATTGTATATTTGCAAATTTAGGTGCATTGTCGACTTCAAATTTTGGAGCAGGAAAGGGAATAGACTTACGAGCCTCTACTTGTGATTCGTTGATATTGATAAACAATACGTTCGTAAATTATATAGACCGTCCGATTCGCCATTATAATTTTAGTAATCCATTGGCAGGAACGGGCAATATTGGATATGGATTGTTTGATCATAATACGTTTGTTAACGGAATGGGATTTCACGGATTATTGTCGTTGGGTAACGTAGGTGAAGAGATAGTGATAACGAATAATTTGTTTGTAGATGCATTTGCAGCAGGTGAGGACTCGACGGATCAAACCAGGACGGCAGAATGGGCAAATACAGGTGAACAATATGCCAATGGAAACAATCGTATGGCGTGGATATTTGCGGCACCGAACGATACGACCCAATGGGTAGTGGATCATAATTATTATGCAGTAACATCAGCCGGGCAGTCGTTCTTCGATAAATACCCTGAAATTGGTGTAGGTGAGCCGTTGTCGAATTACATAAAGTCGGCATTGGGTTCGAAGGCAGCCGATGCGTTTAAGATGATTGAAGATCCGGGATTGACGAATGTACCTGATTTAATGTTGGGAATGATGGAATATTATGTAACTGTAGCCAATAAGACAAAGGATACACCGAATGATTATTGGGATCCAGCCACACAGGATATGGACAGACGCCCAATAGGTTATTATGTAAACGAATTTAATGCATCATATTCGACAAGTTCGCCGGCATATACCGGTGCAGCCAAAGGATTCCCTGCAGGCGACCTTAACTGGTTTCCCGATTTGAAGAAGCTATGGCTGGAAGGCGGTACAGTTGATGTGGCTGACGAACCGGTAATCAAAAACGAATTCGTGCTCGAACAAAACTATCCGAATCCGTTTAACCCAACTACGAATATTCGTTATCAATTACCGAAAGCTTCAAATGTTACAATAACTGTTTACAATACACTCGGACAGGAAGTGGCTAAGTTAGTTAACAACGAATTGCAATCTGCAGGAGTTCATACGATTACCTGGAACGGTAAGGACAATTACGGAAATTCTGTTGCATCGGGTCTTTATTTCTATCAATTGAAATCGAGCGATCTAGTTCTTACAAAGAAAATGATTCTCCTGAAGTGATATTTATTCAAAATGGGACTGTTAAATAGCAGTCCCATTTTAATTAATATTTTGTTATTTTACTAAATAAAATTGGTCTGAAGAATTGAAAAGCAAAGCCGTTACTCTCAGCGATATTGCCAGGAAACTCAATGTTTCTACGGTTACAGTTTCCAAAGCTCTCAGAAATCACCCCGATATTTCTCCCGAAACCACAAATTTGGTTAAGCAAACTGCCGAGCAACTCGGGTATATCCCCAATATAATGGCGCGAAATCTTTCAGCGCGTAAATCGAACACTATCGGTCTCGTGGTTCCCAAGATTGCTCACTTTTTTTTCGGTTCGATAATTGAACACGTTTATAAAATAGCTTTCTCTAAAAACTATGACATCATATTGACGGTTTCGCAGGAAAATGCAGAAATTGAAAAACGACAAATTCAAACGCTCCTATCGATGAAGGTTGACGGCATAATAGTTTCGATTACTCAGGAAACGAAGAATTATGAAATATTTGAAATTGTGAAACAGAGAAACGTACCGATTGTTTTTATAGACCGTATTCCAGAAATGGAAAACATCCATTCTGTTGTAGTAGATGATAGAGGTGGTGCTTTTAAAGCTATAGAACACGCCATTAAATTGGGCTACCGTAAAATAGGTCACTTCGCTGGCTATACAAAGATCAATATTGGCAGGGAACGTTTAATGGGGTTCCAGGAAGCAATGAATAAATACGGAATCGAAATAAATCCTGATTGGGTAATCGAAGGCGGATTCGGCGAAGAATACGGTTATAAATCGTTTATAGAATTGTACCTTAAAAATAACCTGCCCAAAATGATTTTTACGGTTACTTATCCAGTTGCGCTGGGTGTTTATATGGCTGCAAACGAAGTCGGCTACAGAATTCCGAATGATATCGATATTATTTGCTTCGGAAATGCACGGATTCAAAAATTTTTATCGCCACCGCTTAGTTGTGTTGACCAACCTACCAACTTGATAGCTGAAAATGCCATGAATCTGATTTTTGATTTAATCGACAAAAAAACAGGTGAAACTTCAAAGAAGATAACAATTGAATCCGAACTTATTCTACGAGGCACTTGTATCAGTTGTAACGAGAAGTAGTTCAAACTAACATTATAAAGTAATTGTTATGACTACTATTAAATTTTACATCGGTATTACTGTTTTTTTTTACCACTTTTTATTCATACACAGACCTTAAATGACCCCTGGAAAAAAGTAGACGAGATACTGAAAAATATTAATGAGCCTAAAATTCCGGAAAAAGTTTTCAATATTACTGATTATGCCGATAAAGCATCTCTTGCCGAGAATATCAAGCCCGCTCTCGACAAAGCCATAGAAGAATGTAGCAAATTGGGCGGAGGTAAAATTATAATTTCCTCAGGCACTTATAAATGCAACGGTCCTATTCACTTCAAGAGCAATATTAATCTCCATTTGGAAAAAAATGCGGTCGTACTATTCAGTACAAATCCGAAAGATTATTTGCCTGTTGTTTTTACACGATGGGAAGGCGTAGAATGTTTTAATTATTCGCCTTTGATATACGGTTTCGATGTGGAAAATGTGGCAATAACGGGAGAAGGCATTTTCGACGGTATGGCTTCTGACGAGAATTGGTGGAAATGGAAAGGAGGGAAAAATCCAAAAGACGAACAAACGCAAAATAATCCAAACAGCAGACCACGACTCTTCGAAATGAACAACAACAATGTTCCCGTTGAAAAACGTATCTTTGGCGAAGGGCATTATTTACGACCGAACTTTGTACAATTCTATAAATCAAAGAATATTTTAATCGAGGGAGTTACTTTCAAGAATTCTCCAATGTGGTTTTTACATCCCGTACTTTCCGAAAATATAATTATTCGCAATGTAAAAACAATCGGTCATGGACCGAATAACGATGGATGCGACCCGGAATCGTGTAAAAATGTATTGATCGAAGGATGCTATTTCGACAATGGCGACGACTGTATAGCCATTAAGTCCGGCAGGAATAACGACGGACGCAGAATTAATATCCCGAGTGAAAACTTTGTTATACGTAATTGCGTCATGAAAGACGGACACGGCGGCGTGGTAATAGGAAGTGAAATCTCCGGTGGATGCCGTTTTGTTTTTGCTGAAGATTGTAAAATGGATAGTCCCAATCTCGACAGAATGCTGAGAATTAAATCCAATACAATTCGCGGCGGAGTGGTTGAACATGTTTATGTAAGGAATATAGAAGTAGGTGAAGTAAGTAACGCTATTGTAAGATTGAATATGTTTTATGACCCGAAAGAAATCGGGCTTCGTAATTTCCCGCCGAAATTCAGAAATATACGCGTTGAAAATGTGACAAGCCGAAAGAGTGAATATGCGTTGGAATTTTTGGGACTTGAAGATCAGCCGATAGAAAATGTAGAAATTATCAATTGCGATTTTAAGGGAGTTAAAAAGGGAAATTCTATTTCATCTACACGTAATCTTATTTTGAAAGATGTAAAAATTAATGGGAAGGAAGTTAATTAGGTTTTTTTCGAGGTCATAATTTAATTATTCATTCATGCAAAAATAGTTATCTACTCTTTCTGAGGGATCCAATATTTTTATTTTTTTATTAGAGTTAAACTTTTATATTAAGGTTCAATAAATCAAATAGCTTATGAAAAAGTTCTTTATAGAATTTAAAGAAATTCTATTTATTTCTTTGAGGGCAATCCGGGCAAATAAAATGCGTTCCGTATTGACCACACTTGGTATTATTATTGGCATAGTTGCCGTGACAACGATGTCGACTGCAATTGTGGGATTGCGAGAAGCTTTTATGAGTTCAATCTCGTCATTCGGAAGCGATGTTTTGTATGTCGATAAATTTCCATGGTTTGCCATGAACGATTGGCGCCTCTATAGAAACCGCAAAGACATAACATACGAGCAGTATGAAAAACTAAGGGCGATACTTAAGAATTACGAGGCAATGGCACCCACAAAGCGAACGTTTGGCGCTTCAGTTAAAAGGAAGGACCGAACGGTTGAATCTGCAATGATTATCGGTACAACCCAGGAATATGCCCGCACAAGTCAAATTGTGCTTGAAGAAGGCAGATTCATGAACGAATGGGAAGCCAAAGCAGGACGACGTGTTTGTATTATCGGCAAAGATATTCAGAACGAATTATTCCCAGATATAAATCCAATTGGAAGAGAAATCCGTATTAATAACATGCCTTTTAAGGTTATCGGAATTATTGAAAAACAGGGGAGCGGCTTCCTTGGAGCATTTAGTCTCGACGGTCAGGTAATTATTCCATTTAAGGCTTTTGAAAGTGCCGTCGGTCAGGCACGCAATAGAATGCGAATTGATATAAAAATAGGAAATATAGACAGACTTGAAGACGCTAAAGAAGAAATTATATCAGCCATGCGTATTATTCGAAAAGTGCCTCCAGGTAAACCGGATGACTTTGCCATCAATCAACAAGAAGCCTTTAAACAAATGTACGACCAGACAGTAGGTGTAGTAGCCATCGCGGGTATTGTTATAACTGCTCTTTCTTTGTTTGTTGGTGCCATAGGTATTATGAATATTATGTTCGTCTCAGTTACAGAAAGGACAAAGGAAATTGGGATACGCAAAGCAATTGGTGCAAGAACCTGGTCGATACTATTGCAATTCTTAACTGAAGCAACAGTAATCTGTATGCTTGGGGGAATTATTGGTATTATTATTTCGTACCCTCTAAGTCTGATTATTAATCAGTTTTTGCCTACATCGCTTCCGTTGCATATTGTGTTTATCTCGCTTTTGATTTCTGCTCTGGTTGGTATTATTTCAGGCTTTGTGCCCGCTTGGAAAGCTTCCCGTTTGAATCCAGTCGATTCATTGAGGTATGAATAATGCTGATACTGGAAAGTATTAAATTAGCATATCAATCAATAATAGGAAGTAAACTCCGTTCGTTTTTAACTCTACTAGGAATTGCCATCGGCTTATTTTCGATTATTATTGTTATGACAGCAATCAGCGCAATTCAGCAAAATATTATCAATGCATTCAATGAAATAGGAGCAAATAACTTTTTCATCCAAAAATATCCTGCATTTCAGGCAGGAGGACCTCATGCAAGAAGACAATTCAGAAACAGGAAAGATTTAACTCCAGCCGAAGGAGAAAAATTGAGAAAAATGACGGAATTACCCGCCGCTGTAGGCATCGTACTTAATGCAACCGGAAGAGTTGTCCGTTTTCGTAACGAAAAGACAAATCCTACTGTATATATCGCTGGTACTAATGTCGACTATTTTGTAGCACTCGATCTGGAAATGGAAGACGGGAGAATGTATACTAACGCCGATGTAGAATTAAATCGTCCGGTAGCTGTTCTTGGATATGATGTGGTCGAAAAATTATTCAAGAACATCAATCCGGTTGGTCAAACAATACGTATAGACAAATATGAATTTGAAGTCATCGGCACCTTTGCAAAACGCGGTACTGTGCTCGGGCAATCGCAGGATAATTTTGTGTGTATTCCGCTGCCCGTTTTTCAGAAGTATTTTGGACACGAACGGTCGGCGTCGTTTTTAATTATGGCTCCGAGTAAAGATTTGATTCAAGAAACAATGGACGAGGTCATCGGCGCTCTCAG
Source organism: Melioribacter roseus (assembly GCA_020722005.1). Classification (GTDB taxonomy): domain Bacteria; phylum Bacteroidota; class Ignavibacteria; order Ignavibacteriales; family Melioribacteraceae; genus Melioribacter; species Melioribacter roseus_A. The sequence goes on along the minus strand of DYLP01000040.1, from coordinate 4,502 downwards.
ACTAATACGCGGAGTTGCTCCTGGCGAAGAAAACGATTTTGAAATCGTTACAAATGACCAGTTGACCGAACAATTTAACGAACTGACAAAATATTTCAGGTTAGGCGCAGCAGTAATTGCATTTATTGCTTTGATTGCAGCTGGAGTTGGCATTATGAATATTATGCTGGTAAGCGTTACCGAAAGAACCAAAGAAATTGGAATTCGTAAAGCTGTCGGTGCAAAGAAAAAGAATATTCTCACTCAATTCGTGATCGAGGCGGTCGCCTTGAGCTGGTTCGGCGGCTTGATTGGTATTGTACTGGGCTTAATCGGAGGTAATATAGTTGCCCTCTATCTGAGTGTCTCTCTTATACTTCCAATTGATTGGATTATTATCGGTTTTATTATTACAACCATTGTAGGAGTTATCTTCGGAGTTTATCCTGCAATGAAAGCCGCAAATCTCGACCCGATAGAAGCGCTTCGCTACGAATAATCTCGAGAGGTGATATCGCGATTGTCTTTACCTTGTTATGAAATTAAAATTATCGAGAAAAATTATCTTATTTTTACCCTTGCTTCTGAGCGGGTGGAATCTTTATGCGCAAACCACAGTGAAATCGGATACTTTCCGTGTTAGCCTAAAAAATAATTACGAAATCTCGTCGCTTAATATTATTCCGTTTTCCGAAATTATATATATAAACAATTCTCCTATCGAGAAAAAACAATATACATTTTTTTACCAGAAGGGCATCTTTAAATTAAATGACATAACTCGGTTTAATATCGGAGATACACTAATTATTCGTTATTCTTCCATCGATGTTTCGTTGAAAAAAGAGTATCGCCGACAGATTCCTGTATTCAGATATGACGTAAGCACTAAAGATACGTTCGTTGCCGTTGAACCTTTATCAAAAATTGTTTCTGCAGAATCGATTTTTGGACGTGACATTAACAAAAGCGGCTCGATTATCAGAGGATTTACTATCGGTACGAACAGAGATTTCACACTGAATAGTGGCTTGCGATTGCAGCTAAGCGGTAGATTGTCAGATGATTTAGAATTGATAGCCGCCCTGACCGACGAAAATACTCCTATTCAACCCGAAGGAAATACGCAAACTCTTGACGAAATAGACAAAGTATTTATTGAATTGAAACATCACAACTTTACAGGTACTTTTGGCGATATCGATTTTATCGATAACACTTCGCAATTTTCGAGAGTAACAAAAAAACTACAAGGTTTCAAAACCGAAATTCATTCAAATGACGGCAGAACCTATGGTAGCCTGGTAATTGCAGGCGCACGCGGTAAATTCAATTCGCTCGATTTTTTTGGATCGGACGGAAATCAAGGACCGTATCGACTGCCAGGGCAAAATAACGAAAGAAATATTATAATTATTGCAGGCAGCGAAAAGGTATTTCTCGACGGCGTTGAAATGACCCGAGGTGAAAACTTCGATTATGTTGTCGACTATTCGAATGCAACTATTACATTTACCCCAAAAAGAATAATTACATCGGCAAGCAGAATTCATGTCGATTACGAATATACAGACCTGAATTATTCACGAAACTTTATGGGAATGAATGTAAATTCAAAAATAGTTGATAATCATCTTAATATTAGAATTTCTTATTACAGAGAAGCGGACAATCAGGATAGTCCTGTTGAACTATCTCTTTCTGAAGACGACCTCAACATTTTAAGAAACGCCGGTGATTCCAGAATTAAAGCTGTTAAAAGCGGTGTTAAAATTGCAGAAACCGATTCAGCCGGAAATATAAAAGGTCTCTATTCAAAAAGGGATACTGTTATTAACGGGAATCATTATGAATATTATTCCTATACACCCGGCAGCAATGAGGCAATCTACAATGTTAGTTTTAGTTATGTTGGCGAGTCGAAAGGAGATTATGAAAAAAAGAGTCTGGGTAATTATCGTTTTGTCGGACCCAACAAAGGTAATTATATGCCAGTTATATTTTTACCTCTGCCCGAGTTAAAACAAATTGCCGTTTTAGCAGCATCTTCCGACCTCGGAAAAGGAATAAATCTTAAACTGGAATTCTCCGGTAGTAGTTACGACAAAAACAGATTTTCGTCTCTTGATGACAATAATAACTACGGATATGCCCGACTTTTGCAATTGGATATTAAGCCGCGCAATGCGGAGTTGTTCAATATTCAGTTAGGAAATATTGGATTGAATCTTAAGGAAAGATTTATCGACGCACGTTATACCACACTCGACAGAATTAACGATGTAGAATTCAACAGATATTATAATATTGATGCCACTGTGGGAGGAAGCCAGCTGCTCAGAGAAGCGGAAATTTTATATAAACCATTCGAGAAAATCACTTTGAATTCGAGTTATGGTTTTTTGAAACAGGGTACGAATTTTAGATCGAACCGTTTTTTCAGCAAGGCAACAATTACAAACGAAAAATTTTACAATGTCGACTATAATCTGGACTACGTCTCGTCGCAAAACGGATCACTCAATTCGAAGTGGAACCGTCAGAACGGAAATGCATTTTATAAGATTTTTTATTTTCGACCGGGTATCGATCTACTCTACGAAAAAAAAGAAGAACAGATTCCCGATAGTCTCATTAACAGCAGTTATGAGTACAGAGAAGCCGCTCCGTATGTCGAATTTTTTCCCGGCGGATTAAATATAAGAGCCGCCTATTCTCTCCGGGAAGAATTTGCCGCAAGGAATAATCGATTGCTAAAACAATCCGAAGCTGATATAAAACATTTGACTATTGACTTTAATGGCTCGAATTCACTGAATTCATCATTAAATATCAGTCTACGTAACAAAAAATATACGGAAGAGTTTTTATCGGAAGGCTTTACCGACAACGAAACATTTTTACTGCTCTCAAAAAGCAGATTTAATTTTTTCAACAGAGCCTTCAGTGGCGATGTCTATTATCAGGTGTCAACTGAACAGTCTGCTAAATACGAAAAAGTTTTTGTTAAAGTTAATTCGGGCTACGGAAATTATATCTACCTTGGAGATTTGAATAATAACGGTATTGCCGATGAGAGCGAGTTTGAATTGACTTCTTATAATGGAGAATTCATTTTAGTTACTGTACCTACAGAAGAACAATTTCCCGTGATTGATTTAACGTCGAACATACGATTCAAAATTGATTTTTCGAAATTCAAAGACGGAAGATTCGGGCAATATTTAAAGCATATCTCGACCGAAACAATCTGGCGCATCGAAGAAAACAGTAAAGATAAAAATACTGCTAATGTTTATCTCTTCAAGTTGTCGAAATTTTTAAATGACTCGACAACCATAAACGGCACTCAATTTTTTCAACAGGATTTCGACTTATTTAAAAACCGCTCTGATTTTTCGATCAGATTTCGTTTTTTGCAAAGAAAGACTTTGAATCAGTACAGTAACGGGATTGAAAAGGGATACAATAAAGAACGCTCAGTTCGCTTGAGATTCAGAATGTTGAACGAATTGAATAATCAAACGGAGTATTTAAATCAGACGGACATCCATATTGCACCGCCAATAACAAAACGCTCACGTAGTGTTACAAGAAACGAAATTTCTACTACATTTTCGTATAAGCCCACGAGAAAAATTGAAGTGGGCTTTAAGATTACGGCAGGAAGAAGTACGGATCATTATCCTGAAATTCCAACGATTATTGATGACAATTCTCAAGTGATTCAATTTAATTATTCTTTTTTGAATCTCGGAAGGCTCAGAATTGAACTCGAGAGAGTTGAAATTAATGCAAATACAAACAAAAACAATATCCCATTTGAAATATTAAAGGGAAATATCGTCGGAAAGAATTATTTTTGTAGAACTTATTTTGATTATAAAATTACCGATTACATGCAAACATCGGTCAATTACGAAGCCCGTATTTATGGTAAAAGACAAATTATTCATTCGATGCGCGCCGAAGCCCGAGCATATTTTTGAGATAATTTAATGAAACAAATATCAAATATGGTTGAAGTGCATCTTTTCAGAGAAAGCAGCAAAGGAATCGAATTCTTGCTTTTAAAAAGGTCACCCGAAGAAAAATATCCTTCGATATGGCAGATGGTAACAGGAAAAATTAAAGATGGCGAGAAGGCATTCCAAACTGCTTTGAGAGAAATTCATGAAGAAACGGGATTAAGACCGTTACGTTTATGGACAGTACCGAATATTAATTCTTTTTATTCCGATGAAGTAGATGAAATAATTTTTATCCCCGTTTTTGCTGCCTTACTTCGTGCAGATGCTAAAATAAAATTATCTAAGGAGCATAATCAATACAAATGGACAGATGCCAGAGGTGCCTGTGAAATGCTTGCCTGGGAAGGACAGTGCAAATCGGTAACGATTATCGAAGACTATTTTTTGAATCGAAGGAATTTTTTTGATCTTCTTGAAATTATATTTCATAAATGATTCATGAGTCTGCTCTAAAAAGCTAATTATTAAAACCAGTGGTTTTTAGATTTATTG
>DYLP01000009.1 GCA_020722005.1 Melioribacter roseus | reverse complement strand
AATCTAAAAACCACTGGTTTTAATAATTAGCTTTTTAGAGCAGACTCATTAATTATTTTCATAATATCTCCTAAATCTTACTTTAACTATATAATTTAAATATAAAAATATCAATTAAATATGAATCTATCAAACAAATACGGTAAATGGGCAATTGTAACTGGTGCTTCTTCTGGAATAGGGAAAGAATTCGCATTTTATCTTGCCAGAGAAAAAATGAATTTGATTTTGATATCACGTAGGAACAAAAATGAACTCGCAAAACAGTTAAAAGAACAGTACGGTACTGAGATAATTTCACTCGATCTGGACCTGAGTATACCGGAAAATTTAGAAATTATAAAAGAAGAAATCGAGGAACGGGATATCGGTATTTTAATAAATAATGCTGGTTTTAGTAAGGTTGGTAATTTTGTGAAAAACGATATTAATACATATATGGAAATGATTAATTTGAATTGCACCGCACCTGTTTATTTGACGCACATAACGCTTGAGAAAATGTTGAATAAAAAAAGAGGCGCCATAATATTTTTAGGAAGTCTGTTAGCTTATCAACCTGCACCGTATATGTCGGTTTACTCGGCTACAAAATCGTTCGATTTGACATTTGGCTTGTCTCTTTACAGTGAATTAAAAAAACAGGGGATCGACATTCTGGTTATAAATCCTGGTTCTACGAAAACAGAATTTCATCAAATCGCTGGTTCAAGTGGAGGATTTTTTCAGAGAAGAGCCGACGATGTTGTAAGAACTGCAATGAAATCTTTGGGGAAAAAGCCTACTGCTGTTGATGGTATAATAAATAAAATATTAGTGACAGGGGGGAGGATAATACCTGTTAAATTATCTTTGGCAATAACGGAAAAAATTGCCCGTTTGATTTATGTGAAAAATTAGAATTTGATTTTTTGTACGTCTTCGAGTCTGATAGTTTTTAGGTCGTCGTCGGATGGATTAATTAAAGAAGCAATCCTGTTTTCTTGATGGCTGATTGCTGAATAAAGAACGTTACGTGCTGTCATAGCATTTCTGAAATTGACGTCCCGTTTTTCATAGAGGTCGTTGAAAATTTCAAGCAACATTTGAAGTGCACCTTCGTCGAGCAGGTAACCATGCTTATCAGCGATGTAATATGCAATTGTTAAAAGTTGTCGTGGAGTATAATCTTCGAAATAGAGCACCTGTGCAAAATAGTCGGATAAATCGGGATTTTTCTCGATTATGGAAGTTGCATCGTCAAAATTATCCGCTAATATTACGACGAACTTATTCATATAAAAATTTATTCCTCTAAGAATTGAATCGAAAGCTTCTTTGCCAAAATCTTCTGTAAAGAGTTTAGAGAAATTATCGACCATTAATATGCCACCGAGCGAATCTTTAATTAATTCTTCAACTCGCAGTTGAGTTGAATCCTGGAAATTTCTAACAAGGTCTGCACGTTCAACTTTAATAAGGTGTCCTTTTGAAAGAATACCGAGTTCACGCAATATATTTCCGAGCAATTTTGCCACGGTTGTTTTTCCCGTACCGTCGTTGCCTATAAAAATTGCATTCATGTTCTTTTCAATAACATGAAGACCCTTTTCACGTTTTAGTTGAGCAATTTTTGAGCCGCTTATTAATTTCAGAATCCCTTCTTTTACTTTTTCTAGACCAACAAGTGAATTGAGTTCATCCATATACTCTTGAAGTCTCAGGGGATCTCCTTTTACTCTATATTCACTGGCGTTGTATGTAATTCCAGTAACCTCATTTATATCTTCCAGAATTATAGTATTCATAATATCTTCCGTGCGGTCTTTCGAAGCGAGGTCTGCAATTCTTAGCAAAAGTTTCTTTTTTAACCTTTCGAGTAGATTTCGAACTATACGTGCATTGCCAAACTTTTTATCGCGATGTGCATATAGTTCTCTGAAATAACTTAAGAGTGCTTCCTCGGCATCGTGAGCAAGTTTTTTATTTTCATTCGATAGAGCTCGTTTAATGATTTCCATCATTTCATCTGGAGTGTAGTCATCAAAAACAATTGATTTGGTAAATCGCGATTCGAGGCCGGGATTGCTGTAGATAAATTGTTTCATCTCTTCGGTGTAGCCGGCGGCAATTACTATAAATTTACCTCGGTCGTCTTCCATTCTTTTCAAGAGAATATCAATAGCTTCTCTTCCGAAATCCGAATTGCTTCCGCCGGACTTAGTCAGTGCATAAGCTTCGTCGATAAATAATGTTCCGCCGATGGCTTTGTCGATTACCGCTTTGGTCTTTTCAGCAGTTTGTCCTACGTAACCTGCTACCAGTCCCTGCCTATCTGTTTCGACAAGATGACCTTTGCTCAAAATTCCGAGAGCCGAAAATATTTTACTAAATAATCGTGCTACTGTGGTTTTACCTGTACCGGGATTTCCCAAAAATAAATAGTGGTCGGAGAATTTTTCTGTTAAATTTTCGCCTTCTTCGGCAAAGAAACGAGCAAGTTTGACCAGCTCATTTATTTCTTTCTTAACACCTGCAAGTCCTACAAGATTATTTAATTCATTAAGAGCTTCAGCTAAAAGTTCTTCGTTAATAGGTGTTTTATAAGTTTTGCCTGCTATCGGTTTAAATACATTTTCGAGGTCGCTCTTTGTTATGGTAGTCAATATTTCCTTGCTTCTACGGGAATCAGGTAACGATAATATTCTTTTGCTTAAGTTTAGTTTTGATTCATCCAGAATTTTTTTAATAAGTCGAGCATTGCCAAACGATTTATCCCTCTTTCTGTAAAGATTAATAAGTTCTTTTTTAAGATAATCTTCAGCATCTTTGTCAAGTTTGTAATCTTCGGATTTAGCAGATTTTTTGAAAATGTCAACAAGTTCGTCAGGTGTATAGTCTTCAAAAATAAAAGTATGTGTGAATCTCGATTTGAGTCCAGGATTGGATTCGAGGAAATTATTCATTTCTTCTGGATATCCTGCTGCGATAACAACGAATTCACCTTTCTTGTCTTCCATTCTTTTCAATAAAATATCGATAGCTTCCTGTCCGAAATCCTGAGTGCTGCTACTTTTTTTACTAAGAGAATAAGCCTCGTCGATAAAAAGAACTCCGCCCAGTGCATCTTGAATAACTTTTTCTGTTTTTTGAGCGGTTTCACCTATATACTGTCCTACCAATGCAGCTCGATCGACTTCCACAACGTGCCCGACTGGTAGTATACCCATCGCTTTTAAGATATTACCGATTAAACGAGCTATTGTAGTTTTACCTGTGCCTGGATTTCCTAGAAAAATGGCATTAATTGCTATCTTTTCTTCTGATTTTAATCCGTACTTTTTTCTTTCTTTTATAAATTCAAGATATGTTACAAAATCACGAACGGTTTGTTTGATTGTTTTCAGTCCTATAAAAGAATCGAGTTCGCCAAGCAATTCCTCGAGGGATTTATTGTCAGGAGGTTTAGCGTAATTTTGGGATTCTCTGGTTTTTAAAATTCTTTTTTCGTCGTGTTTCTCATCCTTTTCTTTTATACGATATTCGTTTATACCAAAATATTTTTCACCGACCTTAAATTCATTTACGTATAGCTCTAATTTGCCCTGACCTTTCTTCCAGAAACCTGATAATTCAGAACCAATATTTTGAGTGAATATAACCGAGTCCCATTCTTTTGGAACGTTTAATTTAAAATTTGTAGTACCAACTTCAACATCGTCGATATATGTTACAATTTTGCAATTATATTCGCGATCGTTTTTATTGAATTCAGGATTGTCAAAAATTACTTCCATGCTAATCCAGCTGCAGCTTTTGTCGATTTGTTTGTAGTATTCGCGTACTCCGGTTTTTGATTCACGTTCCGGATCGAAAATTTTAATTGATATCAATTTTATATGTTCGTTGGGGTAAACGAAGGTGTTAGTTTTAAATTGAGATGACTTTTCGTCTGTTTTCGATAAATCAGGCAAAATGAACTTATTTTCTGTAGTTCGATAGATCGATTTATCATCTTCGTCTGATTCTCTCTCTCTGAATTTTAACAGGGAATTATAGATAAAATTGAACTTTTTGTTTTGAGCAAATTTTACTTTAACCTGTTCAGCTTTACGATAAGCTGGGAGGTACTGAAAAAGATAAAACATCGATTCAATATTGAGCAACTCAGTTTCGTCACGATTATACTCGGAATACTGGAGTAACTTTTCTGAAACTAACAATGCAAACCAATATTCTTTTTTATTCAAGGCGTCGGTAGCAAGTCCCAGTAATTTCTCGGAATCTTTTTTACCAAGATTCTTATTTACATCGGAGATTTGAATAGCCAGTTGGAGAAGTGATTTCAAGTCATCTAACTTTTCATCTTCCTCAACTTTCAGTAGGGGAGAATTAGTTAGTAAATTGAGAGCATCTCGATATTTCTTTAACCCTGCTAAGGCACGTATTTTCGTAACCAGCGTCCATTTCAATAAATTTATTTCGTTGTCAATCGAATTGTTGATATCGGCTAGAGCGCCTTCATAAATACACATACGCGAAAGGAGATAAGCCCGGTGAAAGCGTATTCTGGGTGAGTCGCTATCCAGTTCAACGGCTAAATTTGCATATTCGAGTGCTTTGGTGGGATTACCATTTTCGAGATACGCCCACGACAACGATATAATTGCTTCTGGGTCGTTCGGTCGAAGTGAATATAATTTTTCTGCAGCAGTAAGCGCTAAACGATATCTGCCATTCCATAAATGTTCGTATATTTCGGTTTGAAGATTATTTAAATCTTCGTTCATCATAGGGCAGTATGATAAATTGATTTTTTGTAAAATAAAATATAAAAAGTTAAGTGGATTTACTATAATTCAAAAAATTTTTTATTATAGAGAACCCTTGCAGATTATATACGTCTTAACAGACAACAAGCGGAGGTATTATGAAAGTTAAGATTATAATTCTACTTATGCTCGCAATAAATATTGCAGGATGTGGAGTTTGGGGAGTACGGGGTAGTGGCAGTTTAAGGACAGAAACCAGAGAGATAGGAAATTTCAATAAAATTGAAGTTGGGGGAGCTTACGACATAAAAATAAAATGCGGCGAAAAAGAATCGATAGAAATCACTGCCGAAGAAAATCTTCTGCCTCTTATCGAAACGAAAGTAACGCACAACCGACTTATCATCAATACACGCAGAAGCATTTCGCCAAGAAAAGAAATAAAAATTGTAGTAACAGTGCCCGAATTAAATTATATCGAATGCTCCGGTGCAAATAATATGCGCGTTTATAATGTCGATACGAAAAATTTTGACGTCGAACTGAGCGGAGCTGGCAGTATAGAGTTGGATGGTAGAGTTAAGACATTACATGCAGAAATTTCTGGAGCTGGAAATTTTGATGCTAAATCCCTGAAAGCCGAAAATGTTTATATAACTGTCAGTGGTGCTGCAGGCGCCAGTGTATATGCATCAAAATATCTCAACGCATCAGTATCTGGTGTCGGTTCAATTGATTATTATGGTGACCCAGACAAGACAAAAACAAATGTTTCAGGAATTGGTTCGATTAGCAGGAAATAATTGTCTTAAGCAATTTCCTTTTTATATATTTGCGATGCATCTTCATATAAAATAGAAAGGCAAATATGACGGCTAAAAATCCTTTGGTAAGCATTCTAATGGGTAGCGATTCGGACCTTCCTGTAATGAAAAAAGCTGCCGAAATTTTGGAACAATTCGATATTTCATATGAAATGAGAATATTATCAGCTCATAGAGTACCGAATCATTTGAAGGATTATGTTGAAAAATTAAGCACAAGAGGTGTTAAGGTAGTAATTGCTGGAGCTGGTTTGGCTGCTCATTTACCCGGCGTAGTTGCTGCATTCACTCATCTGCCTGTTATTGGAGTGCCACTTAAAAGCGGTGCTTTACAGGGAATTGATTCATTACTATCGATAGTTCAAATGCCCAGTGGAGTGCCTGTAGCCACAGTTGCAATCGATGGTACAAAGAATGCCGCCCTCCTTGCAATCCAGATTTTAGCTACTTACGATTCGAATCTCTCTGAAAAAATTATTCAGTACAAAAAAATGATGGAAGATGAAGTTCTTAAAAAAGACTCGAATCTAAATCAATAAAACTCTCATAACATTTAATTTCACAGCTCAGAGATCGAAACTTAAACCCGATTTTTTAAAATTATTATTTCTCATAATTATTTTGCACAAAATAAAAGAAATGTAATAGCATAAAGAGACTCAATATACTTTATAAATTTAGAATTCATATTTTACTTTTCTCACACTTAGGAAAGTTTGAAGTAAAAAAACGGATACCAACCTCATTTTTCACAGTTAAATAAGTTATTCCTGTCCTTAAATTCTGGCATATTATCTGTGTATAATTAATAACATAAATAAATAAGAGAAAAATAACATGGAAGGCAATATTTTTCAGAAATATCCCAAAAATGACCGTAGTAATTTAATAGCTATGCTTCAGGATCTCCAGGAAGTTTATGGCTATTTACCTGAGGAAGAAATACGTAAGGTTGCCGACCACATCGGAATGTCTGTGAGCGGCGTTTACGGCGTGGCTACATTTTACAATCAGTTTCGTTTAACACCACTTGGCAAGAATATTATTCGAGTTTGCCGGGGAACAGCGTGCCATGTTAAAAATTCAGCTAATATTTTAACAGCACTAGAAAACGAACTGGGCATTTGCGCGGGTCAAACTACACGAGATAAATTATTTACACTCGAAACTGTAGCATGTATGGGAGCCTGTAGTATCGCTCCGGTTATTAATATTAACGACGATTATTATGGACGAGTGACCGTTAAAGAAATACCTAAAATTCTCAATAAGTACAAAAAACAAGAACAAGCAGTGAGTATAGAATGAAAAGTTTTATTGAAAAATGTTGTGACCAGTGCTGGCATTCCCCCAGTAAACCATGCGAGCTTTTTGTAGCTTGCTGTCTTGAAGGACCTCTTTGTCATAAAGACGATAAATGTAAAGAAAAATATAAAGGTCTTAACGAAAAGCTGCGCTACGAGTCAACAAAAGTTCCAGTAATATTTATCGGTATGGGCACCTGTGGACTGGCTTCGGGTGCAGATAAAGTGAAAACTGCAATCGAAGAAGAACTCGCCAATGAAAATATTAAAGCTCTGGTTGTACCTACCGGATGCGTTGGATATTGTGCCAGAGAACCAATAGTCGATATCAAATTAGCGGGTGAAGACAGGGTTTCATATTGTGAAATTCAACCCAAAGACGTCAAAGAACTGATAAAAACCACTATAATCGAGAGAAAAATATATAAGAAAAAATTACTCGGTACCTATGGTGAAACAAAAGACCATATTCCAAATATTAATGAAATTCCTTTTTTCAAAAGGCAGAAAAAAGTTGTTCTCAAAAATTGTGGCGTTATAAATCCAAATTCTATTGATGAATACATAGCTTCCGATGGATTTAAAGCCTTAGATAAAGCACTTCGAATTCTCAGTCCTGAAAAGGTAATTGAAGAAATTAAAGCCAGCGGACTTAGAGGAAGAGGGGGAGGCGGTTTCCCGACAGGAATTAAGTGGGAACTCGCACATAAAAAAAATTCGGATACAAAATATATAATTTGTAATGCGGACGAGGGTGACCCCGGAGCCTTTATGGACAGGTCTGTACTGGAAAGCGATCCTTACAGAGTTATTGAAGGAATGATTATAGGAGCTTACGCAATTGGTGCTTCTTATGGATATATCTACTGTCGTGCAGAATATCCGCTTGCAATTGAAAGACTTGAAGAGGCAATTCTTAAATGCAGAGAATACGGTCTGCTCGGTAAAAATATACTTAATAGCGATTTCGATTTTGACCTTAAAATTAAGAAAGGGGCAGGCGCTTTTGTATGTGGCGAAGAAACTGCATTAATTGCTTCGATCGAAGGGAAAAGAGGTATGCCACGTCCCCGACCTCCTTATCCTGTTGATAGTGGTTTATGGGGTAAACCTACCGTGATCAACAATGTAGAAACTTTTGCAAATGTACCTTCGATTATAAACATTGGAGCAGCATCGTTTGCATCAATTGGCACAAAGACAAGCAAAGGCACAAAAGTTTTCGCATTGAGCGGTAAAGTTGTCAACAGCGGACTTGTCGAAGTGCCAATGGGAATTACTCTGCGTGAAGTAGTCTTCGACATCGGGGGCGGTATTCCGAACAACAAAAAATTCAAAGCAGTTCAAATTGGCGGTCCCTCTGGCGGATGTTTACCTGATTGTGTCCTCGATACTGAAGTCGATTATGAATCATTAAGGGAAATTGGTGCAATGATGGGTTCCGGCGGCTTTGTTGTTATGGATGAAGATACCTGTATGGTCGACGTAGCAAAATTTTTCCTAACATTCATTCAAAATGAATCGTGCGGTAAATGCGTTCCATGTCGTGAAGGGACAAAAAGAATGCTCGAAATTATCGAAAGAATTCCTGTTCGATACGGAACCAACGGAGATAAAACCGAACAACTTCAGCGTTTCAAAGGGATTATTCATCTTCAGAGACTCGCTAAAGTAATTCAGGATACGTCATTATGCGGATTAGGTCAGAGTGCACCTAATCCAGTATTGTCGGGCTTGCGCTATTTCAGGGAAGAATACGAAGAACATCTTTTTGAAAGGAAGTGCCGCGCCAAAGTATGTAAAGAATTATTAACATACGAAATCGATCCCGAAGTATGCACTGGCTGCGGTATCTGTTTACGTAAATGTCCGGCCGAAGCAATCATAGGCGAAAAGAAACAACCGCATCAGATTATTCAGATTAAATGTACCAAATGTGGTATGTGCTTTGAATCGTGCCGTTTTGACGCAATTAAAGTAAATTAATTTCTAACGGAGATTAATATGATAGAATTAACAATCAACGATATAAAAGTAAAAGCCGAAGAAGGAATGACTATACTCGAAGCAGCTAAATCCGTAGGGATTCATATCCCGACCTTATGCTATATGAAAGATTTATTCCCTTCCGGTGCATGCAGAATTTGTGTTGTAGAAGTAGATGGAATGAGAAATCTTATTCCGAGTTGCGCCTACCCTGTCAAAGAGGGGATGAAAATTCAAACTAACTCATCAAGAGTAAGAGTAGCCAGAAAAACAATTATAGAACTATTAATTGAAAATCATCCACAGGATTGTCTGATTTGTGTTAGAAATAAGAATTGCGAACTCCAGGACTTATCAGAACGCTACAATATTAGAGAACACAGATACGTAGGCGAAAAGAAAAATCACGCAATCGATATTTCGAGCCCATCGATGGAACGCGACCCTGCTAAATGTATACTATGCGGAAGATGTGTAAGAACATGCAATGAAATTCAGAAAATTGGCGCAATTGATTTTACAAACAGAGGTTTCAAAAGTAACGTAACAACTCCATTTAACAAAGGTCTAAATGTCAGCGATTGTATACTATGTGGGCAATGTATACTTGTTTGTCCTACCGCTGCACTCCGTGAAAGAAGCCATGCAAAAGAAGTTGTAAACGCATTAAATGACAAAAAGAAATTCACGGTTGCTCAGATTGCACCTGCCGTCAGAGCAACTTTGGGTGAAGAATATAATCTTCCAATTGGTACAAACGTGACTGGTAAAATAATTACAGGTCTAAGAAGACTCGGTTTCGATAAAGTATTTGATACGAATTTTGGCGCGGACTTAACAATTATCGAAGAAGCCACAGAACTCATAAATCGACTCAGCAATGGCGGAACTATTCCGATGTTCACAAGTTGCTGCCCTGGATGGATTAAATTTGCCGAACAAAATTATCCGCATTTGCTCGATCATATTTCAACCTGTAAATCGCCGCATGAAATGGAAGGGGCTATAATTAAATCGTATTATGCAAAAAAAATGGGACTTAATCCGGAAGACATTTTTGTAGTTTCGATAATGCCTTGTACGGTTAAAAAATTCGAAGCCAGCAGACCAGAACTTTCCGAAGCAAAATTGCCAGACGTTGATGCCGTTCTGACCACAAGAGAGTTAGTTCGTCTTTTTAAAGTTGCGGGCATCGATTTTAACGATTTACCGGACGACGAGTTCGACGATCCTCTGGGAGAATCGACCGGGGCAGCCGCAATTTTCGGTACAAGCGGCGGCGTTATGGAAGCGGCTCTGAGAACTGCATATTTCAAACTTTCCGGTAAAGAATTAGAAAACGTGGATTTGACAGACGTACGAGGCTTCGACGGAGTAAAAGAATATTCAGTCGATATTAACGGCACAACTGTCAATGTTGCGGTTGTAAACGGAATCGGAAATGTTCGCGGAATTCTAGAGCAAATCGAAAAAGGCGAATCTAAATATCATTTCATCGAAGTAATGGCATGCCCGGGCGGATGCATAAATGGTGGCGGTCAGCCAATTCATCAAAAACCAGAAAAAGTAGAAAAACGCGCCCGCGCTCTCTATGAAATAGATGCAAAAATGAAACACAGAAAATCTCACGAGAATGAATCTCTCAAAAAACTCTATAACGAATTTTTAGGAGAACCGAATAGTCATCTGTCACACGAGTTATTGCATACTACTTACGTCAACAGAAAAAAAATATTAGAAGAATTATGAACTGATGGGAATTGTATCAACCATAGGACAAAGATGTAAAAGATGCTATTCCTGCGTCAGGGAATGTCCTGCTCGAGCAATACGCGTATTTAACGGACAGGCAGTAGTAATTGAAGAACGATGTATTGTCTGTGGGCATTGTGTAAAAGTTTGTTCTCAAAACGCCAAACAGGTGCTCAACGATGTAGGAATTGTTTTGAATGAATTTATTCCTTTTTACGATACTTATGCAATTGTAGCACCTTCTTTTCCGGCTTCGTTTCCAGGAGTTGAAAAACATTTCATTACAGCTCTAAAACAACTCGGATTCAAACATGTAAGCGAAGCAGCTTTCGGTGCAGACCTTATAAGTGATAAATATAAAACTTACATAGAAAACAATCCTGGCAAAACAATAATTAGTTCTCCCTGTCCGGCAATTTATAATTGGATTACAAAATACTTTGTGGAAATTGCCGATAATCTTGCAACTGTTGTTTCTCCGATGATAGCAATGGGAAGATTCCTTAAGAAAAATTACGGCAACCATATTAAAGTTGTATTTATCGGTCCATGCATTGCAAAGAAAAGCGAATACCTCGACCCTGAGGTTGAAGGCGCAATCGATGCTGTACTTACATTCAAAGAGATAAAACAAATTTTTGAACGGAAGCAGATAAATCTTAATTCGCTCGACAGTTCGTCTTTCGATCCACCTCATGCTTACATGGGAAAGGCTTATCCGTTAACTGGCGGTCTATTGAAAACTACCGACACTCACGGCGACATTCTGGAGAAGGAAATAATTGTTGTCGAAGGGAAAGATAAAGTAGAAGAGATTCTCAACGAAATTTCCGGAAGAAAAATCAGATCGAAATTTGTCGATATTTTATTTTGCGAAGGCTGCATTAACGGTCCTGCCATCGATTCCGAATTAAATTATTACTCCCGCAGAGAAAAAGTAATTTCTTTTATCGAATCGGACATCAATTCTTTCGACAAAAAAGTATGGCAAAGCACTTTGTACAACAATCGGGATATTAACCTTTCGAGAAATTTTACAATTAGGAATCAGCGAAGACCTACGCCGTCGGAAGAAACAATACGATTCATATTGGCAAAATCGAATAAAACTTCCAAGTCAGATGAACTCAACTGTGGCGCCTGCGGATATCCAACTTGCAGGGAATATGCAATTGCAATTGCCAAAGGGCTGGCAGAAGAAGATATGTGTCTGCCTTATTTGATCGACAAATTAGAACAAGCCAATAAAGAAATAAAGGAAACGCAGGAGCAACTTGCTAATGCCGAAAAGCTTGCTTCTATAGGACAACTTGCAGCTGGAGTAGCTCACGAACTGAACAACCCACTCGGTTCAATATTAATCTATGCTTCCATGTTAAAGAAAAAAATAGAAAAATTTGGCGGCGAAAAACAAAGTATCGAAGACTTAAAATTAATAATTGAAGAAACGGAAAGATGTAAAAAAATTGTTTCGAACCTTTTGAACTTCGCGCGACAGGGACGCCTTTGTCTTGAAGAAATTGAAATCAAGTCGATTATCGATTCGATTTTTCAGCTGATTAAAATTCGCAGCGAGTTTGGAAATATCGAGCTAAAAGTTGAAGATAAAACCAATGGTGTTAAAATACAGTGCGATCGCGACCAGCTCAGACAAGCCTTTATGAATATTATCATCAATGCTTGCGAAGCGATGGAAAATTCGAAAGATAAAGTTCTTTCCGTTGTTATTACAGGGACTGATAACAAAATCAAAGTTGTCATTACGGATACAGGCTGTGGAATAAAGCCAGAGTATCTCAATAAAATTTTTACGCCTTTCTTTACTACAAAAAAAATGGGAAAGGGAACAGGTTTAGGACTCGCAATTACCTATGGAATAATTAAAATGCACAGAGGAGATATTACAGTCAAAAGCAAACTGACTGAAGGCTCTATATTTGAAGTGACTTTACCTATTAAACAAAATTATATGATATTGAATTAAAAAGGATGGTGTTAAAATGGACGTAAAAAAAATACTGTTAGTCGATGACGATATCGATTTACTCGAACAGAACAAAGTATTATTAGAATCCAGAGGATATAAAGTAATTACAGCCGAAAACGGCGCAAAAGGCTGGGAAGCTTTTCAGAAAGAAAATCCCAATGTAGCCATTATCGACTTGATAATGGAAGAGATGGATTCGGGCTTTATACTCTGCCACAGAATTAAAAAGAGTAATCCAAATGTTCCTGTTTTTATTATAACTTCAGCGCCTTATACAACGGGATTTAAATTCAGCGCCTCGACGAACGAAGAAAAAGAATGGCTGAAGTGCGATGAGATTTTGAATAAACCGGTTGTAATTGATGAATTGATTGCGAAACTTAAAAACATGTAATGAATAAATTCTTTAATGGATGAAAAATCCAAAATATTAATTGTTGACGACGAAAACGGATTACGATTAGGAACGGAACGCCTTCTTGAAGAAGAAGGCTATTACGTGGAATCTGCACCGAATGGTAATGAAGGAATACGACTCGGCAAGTCCAAAGAATTCGACGTTGCAATAATCGATCTTAAAATGCCGGATGTGGACGGATTAACCGTGCTTAAGGAGATTAAATCCGTGCATCCTAATACAGTATGCTTTATCGCAACTGCATTTGCAAGTTACGAAACAGCTATTGAATCGACACGCCTGGGTGCTTTCGGATATATACCAAAGCCCTTTTCTCCTGAGGAAATTATTTATCAAATCGAGCAGGGTATCAATCAACGGAAATTAATACTTGAATCGGAAAGACTGAAAAAAGAACGCGAAGAAAATCTACTCGAGTTGGCAAACGAAAAATCGCGCCTCAATGCAATAATTAAATCGATTAACGACGGCATTCTTGTAATAAATAAAAATGCCGAGCTTGTCTATTATAACTATGCCGCCCTCAAGTTTCTCGACCTCGCAGAAATTGAATTGGGCAGTAAAATACTAAATATTCTTCCGGAGAAAGTAGTCAAAACGGTAAATAAACTTTTCTACTCAGAAACATTTCACTTGAAAAGTTATTCACAGCAAATCGAACTCAAACCGAACAATCAACTTATAGTGGAATTTTCAACCACGCCCATTCCAAATTCTGACGGTAGTCTTGCCGGTGTTGTTTTAATTATCAGCAACATTACAGAATACAAAAAAATCGAATTGCTGAAATCGCAGTTTGTATCGATGGTTGCACACGAACTAAAAGCCCCACTTGCCGCAGTTCAGGGCTACCTGAATATAATGATTGATAAATCGATACAACTATCACCTGAAAAACAGGAAGACTATTTAAAGCGTTCTCTAACGCGTCTCAAAGGATTGACCGACCTTGTTAACGATCTTCTCGATATTTCGAGAATTGAATTAAATACGAAACAGAGGGAAATTGAACAAATTGATATTCGCGAGATAATCGAGAACTCGTTCCAGTTTTTCGAACTCGACATAAAGAAAAAGAACATCTCGATCGAAACACATCTCGATGAAAACATTCCCGCAATAAATGCCGATTATAACGAAATCACGCGAGTTGTCACCAACCTGTTGAGTAATGCAATAAAATACAATAATACGAACGGCAAAATTGAGATAGAGCTATACAAATCCCACAATTACCTTATACTAAAAATCAGTGATACAGGTATCGGATTAAAACCTGAAGAGAAAACAAAACTTTTCAATGAATTTTACAGAGCCAAAAATGAAATGACGCACGGTATAAGCGGTACTGGTTTGGGATTGAGTATCGTCAAAATAATTGTCGACTCTTATCACGGTAAAATTGAAGTGGAGTCCGAATTTGGTAAAGGGACTACATTTATAATCAATTTACCCATAAACATAAAATAACTACAGGAGTGACATATGGCTCTAATTGCAATCATCGATGATGATCCGGACATCCTCGACAGCAGTTCTATTGTACTCAAATCGCAAGGGCATAACATAGTTACTGCAGACAATCCTCACGACGGCTACAAAATTGTCGTAGAACAAAAGCCCGATTTGATTATTCTCGACGTTATGATGGACGAGCCGGATGATGGTTTTTACCTTGCTCAAAAATTTCGTAAGGAAGGGATTAAAACCCCAATTTTAATGTACACCTCGGTTTCAAAAGCCACAGGAATGGAATACGACAAGAGTGAAATGGTACCAGTAGAAGACTTCGTGGAAAAACCGATTTCACCGTCTGAACTAATTAATAAGGTCAATAATTTGTTGAAAGCAAAGGAGGTGAAATAAAATGCTGGTTTTAGAAAAAAATGCAATGACCGAAGAGATAGAACAACTTGTCGAAAAATATGGTCGTTCCAGGTCTTCTTTGCTTCCGATACTACAGGATATTCAACGAAAACATAAGCATATTCCCGACTTTGCTCAGCAGGAAATAGCGCGTTTACTCGATATTCATCCCGTCGAAATCTACAGTGTAATTACTTTCTATTCATTCCTCAGCACTACACCAAAAGGGAAATATATCGTCAGGCTCTGCCAGACAATCGCATGCGATATGCAAGGCAAAGAAGCCGTTGCAAAAGCCATCGAAAGAGAACTCGGCATTAAATTCGGGCAAACTACAAAAGACAATAAATTTACACTTGAATATGCAAATTGCGTCGGAATGTGCGACCAGGGTCCAGCCATGATTGTCAATGAAAACGTATATACGAAATTGACACCTGAGAAAGCTATCCAAATACTAAGCGAATTAAAGTGAGGTGAGCTATGGAGAAAAAAGAAAGAAAAGGAATAGTACTTTTCTCCGAATACAAAAGGGGAGAAGCAATTAAAAAAGCGCTCGAAAAATCGCGCGAAGAAATTCTTTTCGAACTAAGGGAATCGAAATTAAAAGGCAGGGGCGGTGCAGGTTTTCCGACGGCAACTAAATGGAATATGGTAGCCGCTGCCAAATCGGATAAAAAATTTATTATCTGTAATGCAGACGAAGGCGAACCTGGAACTTTCAAAGATAGGGCTTTATTACTCGAATACCCAGAACTCGTATTTGACGGCATGGTAATAGCAGGTTACACAATCGGCGCATCAGAGGGTATTGTTTATCTGCGGGGGGAATACGAATATATGCTTAAATCATTGAACGATTATCTGGAGGCTATGAGAAAAGATAACTTACTCGGTAAAAATATAGTCGGTAAAAATGGCTTTGATTTCGACATAACAATCCGACTTGGCTCTGGAGCTTATGTCTGCGGCGAAGAAACTGCATTAATTGAATCGCTCGAAGGCAATCGCGGCGAAGCTAGAAACAGACCACCATATCCCGTCAATACTGGTTACATGGGTAAGCCGACGGTTGTAAATAACGTCGAAACTCTTGCAGCTGTTCCTCACATTGTTCTGAAAGGAGGAGAATGGTTTAAGAAATATGGAACCGACAAATCTACAGGTTCGAAACTTTTCTCAGTATCAGGTGATTGTGAACGCCCCGGCGTGTATGAATTGCCGTGGGGAACGACAATAAATGAATTGCTCGAAATAGTCGGAGCTAAATCTGTTAAAGCCGTTCAAGTAGGTGGAGCCTCCGGCATATGTATACCGAAATCTCAATTCAATCGGAGCCTTGCATATGAAGATGCAGCTACAGGCGGATCAATTATGATATTCGGCGAAAACAGAAATATGCTCCATGTATTGAAAAACTTCATGAAATTTTTCGTCGAAGAATCGTGCGGGCAGTGCACACCTTGTCGTATAGGCAATACAAAATTGTCAGAAGGGATCGAAATGATAGAAAAAGGTGAATATACTTTTGCCTATATCAATAAATTAAAAGAATTAGGACAAACGATGAAAGTAGCTTCTAAGTGTGGTCTTGGTCAATCGAGTCCCAATGCATTTATATCGATATTGGAAAATTTCAAAGAAGAAATTTTTAACGGGAACGGAGGTCGAAATGGGAAATAAAGGAGATTTCAGAGTACCCGTAAGTCAAGTGCCACACAGTGTGCCAATACCAGAGGACATAACGGGTATTGGTGGTACGGTTTCAGTTGAAATCAACGAAAAGAAAATTTCCGTTCCGTTAGGTACTACAATATTAGAAGCCTGCAAAAAAGTCGGGATATCGATACCAACACTTTGTCATCATGATGATTTATGTATTGCAGGCGTTTGTCGTATATGTGTTGTAGAAGTCGAGGGTATGCGTACATTACAGGCGTCCTGTTCTTTTCCGATTACCACTCCCATAAAAATCAAAACTTCATCTCCGATGGTACGCAAAGCCCGTCGACATATTATCGATTTACTACTCAGCGAACATTATGGCGAATGCTATACATGTTTTCGTAATGGAAATTGTGAATTGCAAAACTTAGCAAAGGAATATGGTGTTGATAGTTATACTTTCGGACACATCGACAAGCCACGTTTCGAAGTTGACAATTCATCGTATTCAGTCGTAAGGGATATGAGTAAATGCATCCTTTGTAAAAGATGCGTGCGTACTTGTATCGATTTACAGGAAGTCGGTGTTTTAGAAGCTATTGGTAGAGGCGATAAAACTCATATAGGCACTTTCCTTGAAAAGCCCCTTGCAGATGTAATTTGTATCAATTGCGGACAATGTATTAATCGATGTCCCACGGGTGCTTTGCGAGCAAACGACCCGTCGGATGCAATATGGGAAGCAATCGACGAACCGACAAAACACGTCGTCATTCAAACTGCACCGTCGCCACGTGCAGCAATTGGCGAAGAATTCGGACTGCCTGCCGGCACATCTATGACCAGAGAATTAAATACTGCTCTTAGGCGAATTGGGTTCGACAAAGTATTCGATACTAACTTTGCAGCAGACCTCACGATTATCGAAGAAGGTACTGAATTAATTCTCCGTCTTTACAATGCACTGGTAAAAAAGGGAAAAGTTGCACTCCCGCAATTTACATCCTGCTCGCCTGGATGGGTTAAATTCATCGAACATTATTATCCGGAATATCTCGATAATTTAAGCTCGGCAAAGTCGCCTCAGCAAATGTTTGGTGCATTGATTAAAACATTTTATGCTCAGCAGGCAGGAATCGACCCGGCAAATATTGTTTCGGTAGCATTGATGCCATGTTCGGCTAAAAAGTTCGAGTGCAATCGACCGGAAATGAATTCAAGCGGGTACAAAGATGTCGACTACGGTTTGACGACGCGTGAAATGGCTCGAATGATTAAAGAAGCAGGAATAAATTTACCTGAAATGCCTAAGAGCGATTTCGATTCACCATTCGGCGAAGCTTCGGGCGCTGGTCTTATTTTCGGCGCTACAGGCGGAGTAATGGAAGCGGCTTTAAGATCTGTGGTTGAATTCGTAACAGGAAACAAAACCGAAGACATTTTCGAAAGAGCAAACATTATTCCTCTACGCGGATTTGAAGGCATAAAGTATATGGAAATTCCGATCGGAGATAAAGTGGGAAGAGTACCCGATTTAATAAAACATTTCATTCCCGATTGGAACTGGCTGAAAGGTGCTACATTAAAAGTAGCCGTAGCACACGGAACTGCAAATGCAAAGAAAATAATGGAAGACATAAAATCAGGAGGTAAATTCTCCGAGTGCCATTTTATTGAGTTTATGGCTTGTCCGGGTGGATGTCTCGGCGGCGGTGGTCAGCCCATTCCAACAACTCCAGAAATTCGTATGAAGCGTGCCGAAGCAATCTATGCAGAAGACGAATCCCTCGAAATCAGAAAGTCGCACGAAAATCCAAATGTTATAAGGATTTACAAAGAATTTTTGAGGGAAGGACCGTGCAGCCATTTATCGCATAAACTACTCCATACTCATTATGTAAAGCGGGGAAGATATATTGCTTGATTATATTTGCCCGTCCTTTTTTATCGGACGGGCTTTTTATTTCTTTTGATTCTCAGTTTAATTCAATATTTTACTTACAACTTTATGCAACCTTTAAATTAGCATAAAATGAAAGCTCTTATACCAGAATGGGCTAAGAATTACGGCGAATTCTGGCGAGCTATTCGTATTCGAAATCTTTGGTTTATCAAGCTCCGCTATTTTGCCGTAATTTCTCTGCTGCTTTTTCTAACGGCAGGTGAATTTTTACTGAACTTCCAATTTAGTAAACTTCAGAAAATCGCCATATCTATCGTTACAATTTCAATCTTCTCGTACAATATTATCCTTTATAAACTACGTGCATACATTAAATGTGATATATCGAGTTTCAATAGTCTCCATCTTTCTTTGATTCAAATGATACTCGACCTGATTGCATTATTGGTACTTGTTTATTATACAGGAATCATCGAATCGCCTCTTTATTTATTTTTCATATTTCATATGATTATCGGGAGTTTGATACTTCCTGCATACGTAGTTTATATCATAGTATGCATTATATGCTTTACGTTGTCCTTTTTAACGATAATGCAAAATTTCGGTGTTATCGAGACACATTTAATAAGCGGTTTATACGACGTAAGGATACCCCATACGATGGCTTATGATATACTGAGTTTAATAACATTTACTGCAATGATTTTTATAAGCGTCTATCTCGCAAATAATATAGTAAGACAACTCTACAAGCGTGAGCAGCAATTGCGAGAAACATTGCAACGCCTCGACGAAGCCGAGAAAGCAAAACAAAAATACACCATTGGAATTATTCACGAAGTCAAAACTCCTGTAACTGCCATCAAATCAATAATTGATTTGATACTGAATAACTTCCTTGGAGATATTAATTCCGAAATAAGAGATAAACTCAAAAGGGCTCAAATAAGAACGGATGAGACTTTGCAAATGCTTAATAATATTTTACGATTATCCCGTTTAAAATTGCTTGATATCCGCTCTACAGAAGAAATCGATATTTGGGAATTGCTTTCCGGTCTAATTGACAAGCTAAATGAAACAATCAAAGCCAAAGCTATCGATTTGAGAATCAAAGATTTAAGGAAAGAGAAGAAAATTATTAAGTCGGACATTATTCTTTTGGAACTGGCGTTCTCCAATCTGATTGCAAATTCTGTCAAGTACGTAAAAAAAGAGGGCATCATTGAAATACTACTCAATGAAAGTAATGATAAGTTATGGGTCGAAATATGCGATAATGGAATTGGAATTCCGAAAGAAGACCTGCCTAATATATTTAAACAGTTTTACAGAGCCTCGAATGTAAAAAGGAGCGAACACGAAGGAAGTGGGCTGGGTCTGGCATTGGTAAAAGAAATTATTGAACGCCTCGGTGGAAATATATTCGTAGAAAGCCCTTCAAGATTAGCAGGAGATATGCCCGGTACGTGCTTTAAAGTTTCGCTTGAATTTAATTTCCAGCCGAAGTCCTATGATATCTTTCAGATCAGTCCGGATAATTACATAAATGATAAAAGTAATCTGGAGAAATATCTCGAATAACTTTCTTGGCGTCGTATTCACTTGCGAATATACCGTAGACTGTCGAACCGCTTCCGGACATCTGCGCAAACAGAGAGCCATAATGATAAAATTTTTCTTTTAATTCTTTTATTTCAGGATATCGATTGAATGCATAATCTTCGAAATCGTTGACGAGGCTGTTCATCGCTTCGTAATTCGGTTTACCCTCAACAATAACTTTTGTATAATCAAGTTCCTTATCTACGGGGACAATATTTCCAAAAGCTTCTTTTGTCGGAATATGAATGCCTGGATTAACTATTAATATCGGTTTATCAATTTCAAAATCGACATGCTTCAGAACTTCGCCTCTCGAATATCCAATGGCTGGTTTTGCTTTTATGAAGAACGGGACATCCGAACCCAATCTAAGAGCAAGTTCAATTAGTTCATTATAACTAAGATTGAGCGCAAACATTTCATTCAGAGAAATCAAAGCAGCCGCTGCATCCGAGCTGCCGCCGCCGAGTCCTGCTCCCATGGGTATTTTTTTCTTTAATTTAATTTTAGCTCCGATTTTTTTCTTCGAGTAATCGCCGAGCAATTCAACAGCTTTTACGATTAGATTATCTGCTGTATTCAGTTCTTCGTTATCTGTATAAAATTCGAATTCTTCCTGTCGTTCAATAGTAATTTCATCATAAAGATCATTAACGGGATAAAAGAGCGTATGCAAATTGTGATAACCGTCGCTCCTTTTATGAAGGATTCTCAGACCGACATTTATTTTTGCGGGAGCTTTAATTTCGATATACTTCATCTATATAATCCTTTATTGCTTTTGTGTGGGCTGGAGTTGATCCGCAGCAAGAACCCGCGTATAACGGCTTCAGCTCAAGTAAAGGTTTGATTAAATCAATATAATATTCCGGACTAATACCGCACGAAATAGATTCATCTGTATAATCTCCGCTGCCGCAATTCAAGTAGAACCCCCATTCTTTAACTAATAAATCCGTCTTGATTTTTTTTACAAAATATTCCGGTTTGATACAATTGAATCCGACGGCAATCGGATTAAATGAAGTTGTAATTTTAACGGCTTCCCAAAGGCTTCCGCCGCTAAGCAAATTCATTTTCTCGTCAAAAAATAAATTTATTACATAAGGCAGTTTTTGACTGTGACAGAAACTACATATAATTTCAATTTCGTCGAGATGGCTATGAGTTTCGTTCCAGATAATATCGGCTCCGCTTTCCCAGAGTAATTCGATATGTTTTTTGTGATTGTATTCCAGTTCATCCTTCGACAGAGTACGTTCTTTCTGATAACAATCTTCTGCAGGTGCATTAGATCCTGCAATAATAACATTTCTATCTTCTCTTGCTTCAATTGCCAGATTCACACTTATCCTTACAAGTTCATCGACCGAAATAGAATGACCAGATAATTTAACGCTTGCTGGATTTGTCCTGAAAGTATTTGTTGTAATTATATCCGCTCCCGAATCGATATATTCCCTGTGAATTTTTTGAACGATATCGGGATTCCTCAGATTTGCTATTGCAGACCATAAATATTTATCGCCTGCCGCTCCGTATTGCTGCAATAAACTTCCCATTGCTCCGTCGAGAATTAAAATTTTTTTTACTTGTCGTAATTCGAAAATATCTAGGCGTTTCATTTTTTCCCGTCGAAGTATGCTACCGTTTCTTTTACAATTCTTTCAAGGTCAATCATTTGAATACATTCGAGATTATAGGGACATTCTTTTTTCCAGCAGGGAGCGCAAAAAAGTCCTTCCGGATAAAGCTTTACACCTCTGTCGTAAAGATCGATTTCAGTCCAGCAGCTCAATCCGAACCAAGCTATAACATATTTCTTAAGCGCTATTGCCAGATGCATTCCGAATGAATCGCCGGTGATTATAACTTGAGGAATGCTTTCGTAACAAGCTCCGCGACGTAAACCTTCAGTAGTGAGAGTATTTATTATCTTACCCTTGAAATACTCAGCGATTGTTTGGTTCCTTTCCGTATCCTCCGGTCCCCCAAGAAGCATAATTTTAAATCTGTCAAACGATAAAAATTTCTCAATCAAAATAATATGTTGTTCAATTGTCATTTTTTTATTCGGAAAGAGGAGTGAGCAGCCGGTATTGAAGCCGATGATTTCATCGTCTGGTTTAATGCCGATTTGATATTTATAATTTTCTATGAACTGTAGTTCTTCGTCGTTAAAATTAAAGACATATTCATCGCGCTGATAGTCGAGTTCGAAAGTTTCAGCCAGATATTCCTGTCCGGTTCTTTGATTAATTTTGAATTTAAGATTGTCGTCGAGACCGAGCATATAATTATATTCTGCACCTTTGTTTAAAGGAATGATTTGTCCGTTTCCATTTATGCCGAATCCCAGTTTTTCTTTTGCTTTAAGTTGCATTGCAAGTGCGCCCGACCGCATCGACTTATCTGCGTTCATTATTACGTCGAATTCCATTTCGTTGAGAATCAGAATGCTTTCAAAGTCGAACGGGAAAACACGGTCGATATAAGGATTGTTGTCGAGTATTCTTACGGCGTTTTTCAGCGTAATCCAGTAGATTGTTGAAATAGGATATTTTCTTTTAATAGCTGGTAGTTGCGCTGTTGTCATTAAAACATCGCCCATTGCGTCGAGATTTATTATCAATATTTTTTTCCCAAATTTCCGTTCCTCTTTACATCCGTCTTCGAGACAATTGTGATAGGGGAAACACGGTTTATATCCGGTAAAGTTTTTGCAATCAGGAATTTTTTTCATAGTAAATTCTCTCGAAAAAAGGTTTTAATTTGTCTATTACAGTTTCAAAATCGACAGAACTTAAATTTGCATTTTCTGTTATTACAATTTCGTATTTCGATTTATAAGGATACCAGATTATGTCTTCGGTTTTGTACTTAACGTAAAGACCGAAAAGAGGAATTTCAAAAGCTGAAGCAATGTGCACTATCGACGTATCGGGAGTAAATAAAAAATCGAGAGAACCGACCATTGCTGCAAATACATCGAAACTGTCGTCATGAAAAATAATCCATTTACCATTCGAAATCGATTCAGCTTTTCCCAAATCTTTTTTATCTGTAAGTAGTAGAATATTAGTGTCGTAATTACTTAAATAATCGATTAATTTCCGGTAACGTTCGACGCCCCAAAATCGTGCCTCGCTGCCTGCTGAAATATTAACACCTGCAAGAAATTTATTCATGAGGTTATTCTTTTTTAAGAAATTTTCGACAGTAGAAATAGAATTTAAATCTGGTTTATAAATAATATTAATTTCGTCTTTCTTGTAAAGAATTCCGAGTGCATCTGCAAAAGCAAGATTACGATCGACAATATGGTGAACTTTTGAGTCAGGTCTTGGTATCGGTAAATTAAACAGTTTATGATTTTGTTTATAAAAACCCATTTTACATCTTGACGACGAAAATGCAATGATCATACTAACCGTAAACGATACATCGTCGTGCAAATCAATTAAAAGGTCAGGATTGATTTCCGAAATCATACGGATAATTTTGGTTAGATTATTTTGTTTTTTATCATAGACAATTAGATTATCTACCAATCCTTTTTGACGGAATATAAAATGGTTTGATTTAGAACATACAAGCGTAAGATTACAATTATAATTCTTTTTCAACAGTTTAATAAAAGGCGTTGAAGTAAGGGCATCTCCAATTCGGTTCAATCTTATGATAACTATTCTCGATTTATCGGTCAGATGCGGTGCTTTTGTCACTCTTTCTTTTTGCCTCAGCAATAAAAATAGTTTAAGAAGCAATTTCCTTAGCAATATCTCTATCTTTTTCAACTTAAATCCGTATACTGTTTTTATTGAGGAGGATTTCAATTTTAGTAAGGAATAACTTTTCGCTTATATCTCTAAAGCATTCCTGATTTTTTGGACATTCGAGTAGATTACACATTATGCATTCTAGTTCGTTTAGCACAAGATATTCATGTTTGCTGCCATAAGGTCCCTGATGCAAAGGGTTTGTCGGTCCATGCAGCGAGAGTACAGGAGTTCCGATTGCTGTTGAAATATGCATCGGACCGCTGTCATTAGCAACTATAAAAGTGCATTTGCCCATCAATGCAGCCATTTGTTCGATTGTTGTAGGTGGTGATAGATAGGCACTATCTCCAACTATCTCTTTAATTTTTATTGCATCCTCGTATTCCGACGGACCCCAAAAGATCAACAATGGAATGTTATATCTTTTGTTCAGTGATTTAGCAAGTTCGGCTAATTTTTCGGGTGGACACCTTTTCGACTGCCATCCGCCGGTAGGAGATATACCTGCAAATATTTTACCTATCAAATTATTCCGTTCCAGAAATTCTTCTGCGAATCGTTCGTCTTCTTTGCTGAAATAAAAATGGAGACTGGAATTATTATTTACGGGTATACCGACCGATTTAAGCGCTTCGAGATGGAGCTCTGCGGCATGGTATTTACCTCGTTCATACGGACCGTAAAGGTTATAAGCGTATTTTCTGCCTCGATACGGGAATCCAATTCTGTATTGAGCACCACTTAAAAATGTAATTTGAGCTGTGGATGGATTAGAATAAAAATCGAAAATGATATCATATTTTTTTCTACGTATCTCAGCTATCAATTTAAGTTTATTAAGTATCCCCGATTTCGGATAAGTCAATACGGCATTAACCTGCGGAAGTCCTTTCAGCCAGTTTGCAGAAGGTCTGTCAGTCAAATAATCGATTTTAGCTTCGGGAAAAAAATTCAATAGATCGTCGAGTACCACAGTTGACAAAACAACGTCGCCAATACCACGTAATTTTATAATGAGTATTTTTTTAATAGCTTTATCGGTCAATGCACTTCTCGTATTAAATTATTTCAAAAATAGGAAAAAAAGCTCACACGAGGAAACCGTATTTGAATTACCTTTTTTTGAATATATTTTAAAAAATTTTCTTAATCTTGAGACAACAAATTTATAAAAATAATGTGGGGGACTAATGAAATTATTAACAGCTTCAATTTTATTTTCTTTATTATTAACTGCAATTCCCGCAGAGCTTAATTCCCAAACACTTAAAGATGCGTACAAAGATTATTTCTTAATCGGAGCCGCAATCAGCGATTTCCAGGCGGCAGGTAAAGAACCGAAAGCTATGGAACTCGCAGCAAAACAGTTCAATACAATTACTCCGGAAAATATGCTTAAATGGGAACGTGTTCACCCCGATCCAAACAAATATAACTTCGACCTTCCTGATAAATTTGTGGAATTCGGTCAAAAGAATGGGATGTTTATTGTAGGACATACATTAGTCTGGCATCATCAAACTCCCGATTGGGTTTTTAAAGACGACAAAGGTAATTATCTCACGAGGGATGAACTGCTTGTAAGATTAAAAGAACATATTTCTACTGTCGTTGGTAGATACAAAGGAAAAATTAAAGGGTGGGATGTTGTAAACGAAGCTGTAGACGAAGACGGCAGTTTACGAAAAAGTAAATGGCTCGAAATTATTGGAGAAGATTTTATCGAAAAAGCATTCGAATTTGCACACGAAGCCGATCCGGATGCTGAACTTTATTATAACGATTACAACACGTGGCATAAAGCCAAAAGAGACGGAATAATTAAATTGATTAAAAAGTTGCTCGATAAGGGAATTAAAATTCATGGTATTGGTCTGCAGGGACATTGGGGTCTAGACTATCCTGGTCTGGACGAACTCGATGAAAGTTTGAAAGAATACTCTGCAACTGGTTTGAAAATAATGATTACCGAACTCGACATAAATATTCTTCCTACGCCCGATAACTACACAGGTGCCGAAATAACAAAGAGTTTTGAACTACAAAAAAAATACAATCCTTATCCAGATGGTTTACCGGATTCAATGCAAACTGTCCTTGCTAATAGATATGCTGAAATTTTCAGAACTTTTCTAAAATACAACGACTCAATAACACGTGTGACATTCTGGGGAATTGACGACGGACATTCGTGGCTTAATAACTGGCCCATTTTCGGAAGAACTTCATATCCGCTTTTGTTCGACAGGAACCTTAAACCCAAACCTGCCTTTGATGCAGTCATTAAAATCGTAAACGAAATGAAATAGAGGACTAACGAATGAAATATTTTTTCACGTTACTGCTAATTATTTTTTCATTTAATATTACTTATGCTGAAGATGGTTATAATCTCTGGCTCAGATATAATAAAATAGATAACCCAGCATTACTTGAAGAATACTTGCAACAAATCAAAGGATATTTGTTAAAAGGCGATTCAGAGAGCATTAAAACTGCAGAAGAAGAATTAAAAATTGCTTTGAAAGGATTACTGGGAAATGAAATACAGTCGGTCAATAAACCGTGCTCCAATATAATAATTGCCGGCAATTTTAATGAGCTCAACATCAAGTTGCCTTATGAAGTTAGTACTAAATTAAAAAAATTGGGCAAAGAAGGATATATTATTAAGACAACCGAAATCGAAGGGAAGAAAATAATTTTAATAACAGCCAATGAAGATATAGGTGTGTTATATGGAACATTTCACTTGATTCGTCTTTTACAGACGCATAGCAAAATCGACAACCTCAACATTGTGGAAACACCATTAATAAAACTTAGACTCTTAAATCATTGGGATAATCTGGACAGAACAGTTGAAAGAGGCTATGCAGGGTTCTCTATCTGGAACTGGCATCTTCTGCCCGATTATATTGATACGCAATATAAAGATTATGCCAGAGCAAACGCTTCGGTTGGCATTAACGGGACAGTATTAACAAACGTGAATGCAAACTCGTGGGTGCTTACAGAACAATACTTGAAAAAAGTAGCGGCACTGGCAAACATATTCAGACCATACGGAATTAAAGTATATTTGACAGCCCGTTTCAGCGCGCCGATTGAAATAGGAAATTTATCGACTGCAGACCCGTTAAATCCCGACGTTAGAAAATGGTGGAAAGAAAAAGCTAAAAAAATATATGAATTAATACCCGATTTCGGCGGCTTCCTTGTCAAAGCAAATTCCGAAGGGCAGCCCGGTCCCCAGAATTATGGCAGGTCGCACTCAGACGGAGCGAACATGCTAGCAGAAGCGGTGGAACCATACGGTGGCGTTGTAATGTGGCGAGCCTTCGTTTACGATAATAACGTGCCCGAAGACCGCGCTAAACAAGCATATAACGAATTTAAACCTCTCGATGGAAAATTCAAAAAGAATGTATTGGTACAAGTTAAAAACGGACCAATTGATTTTCAGCCGCGCGAACCTTTTCATCCGCTTTTCGGCGCAATGCCCAAAACTCCTATTATGATGGAATTTCAGATAACTCAAGAATATTTAGGACAGGGTACGCATCTTGTTTATCTGGCACCTCTTTTCAAAGAATGCCTCGAATCGGATACCTACGCTAAAGGCGCCGGTTCAACTGTTGCAAAAGTTATCGATGGTTCTTTAGATAACCAAAACTTAACTGGAATTGCAGGCGTTTCCAACATCGGGAACGATAGAAACTGGACAGGACATTTATTCGGACAGGCTAACTGGTATGCTTTCGGAAGAATTGCATGGAATCATAATCTAACGTCGGAACAGATTGCAGAGGAATGGATCCGTCTTTCATTTAATAATAACAATGAGATTGTTCATTCAATTAAAGAAATTATGATGCAGTCACGTGAAAACACAGTTAATTATATGACGCCACTTGGTCTGCATCATATTATGGGATGGGATCATCATTATGGACCAGCTCCCTGGATAAAAGATAAACCTCGTGCTGATTGGACTTCAGTTTATTACCACCGCGCCGACAGTACCGGAATTGGTTCCGAAAGGGCAGTAAACGGCACAAATGCAGTAAATCAGTATCATTCCCCAGTTTCTGAAATTTTTAATTCACTTGAAAAATGTCCGGAAAAATATTTACTCTGGTTTCATCATGTTCCCTGGAATTATAAAATGAAGTCCGGGAAAACTCTATGGGAAGAATTATGCAATCATTACTATTCCGGAATCGATTCTGTAAGGTCAATGCGAAAAAAATGGAATAAACTCGAAGGTATGATAGACAATGAACGATTTAATCATGTTGCTATGTTAATGAAAATTCAAGAAGAGGAGGCAGTCTGGTGGCGGAATGCCTGCGTATTGTATTTTCAAACATTCTCAAAGTTACCACTACCGGAAGGTTACGAAAAGCCAGATAAAACGCTCGAATATTATCAAAGTCTTGAATTCCCGTATGCACCTGGAATTCGTCCCAAATGGCATTAATCAACAATCTCGCATCCGGGAGGTATTTCCGGTTTTACCAGAAATACCTCTTCTTTTAACAAAGCCACTTTGCCAGCTTCCATCCCTTTTTTCTTTACCACATATTTCTTGAAAGTATAACTGACAGGCGTCAAGCTCGCAGTTTTTGATTTGCTGTAGAATGCCGCTATCGATGCAACTTTTTTCAAAACCAATTTTGGAACGGGTTCTTTCGGATTATCAATACGCAACACCACATGTGAACCTGAAACAGACCTTGCATGGAACCAGTAATCATTTTGTTTTGCAAACCGTAGCGTAAGCTCGTCATTATTCTTACTATCCTTTCCTACATAAACATGATATTTGCCGTCGATAATAAAATGTCTGAAATTCGGTTTCGATTTATCCTGCATTTCCATCTTCTTTTTAATCCCGAGTTGTTTTTCGATTTTTTCCAGTTCAACCCATGAAAGATCGGTATCGAGTTTTCTGTCGATATTTTTAAGATAGTCAAATTTATTCTTCAACTCGTTGTAGAGCTCTATCGATTTTTCGTATTCGATTTCTTCTGATTTGGCTTTTTTAAAATATCTTTCGATATTCTTTTGGGGTGTCAATTTTGGCTCCAGTTTGATTGTTACGTCTTTACCTTCATAGTTTTTGACTTCAATTTTATCGAGCCCCTTTTTAAGTACAGAAATATTAATTAAAAGCAGATTGCCATAATTTGCATATTCATCCTCTCTCGAACCAATCTCGATGCGAGCTTTCAGGTTATTCAATCTTGAAGTGAGCCTTTCCAGTTCGTTATTAACAAATTTTTGTAAGTTTGCTTTTAATACTTTCTCTTTTGAAAGTGAATAATAATTGGACAAATAAGCATTTACCGCATCCTGATACGTATCATATTTACCTATTAATTCTGCATTATCAACAACATAAGGTTGGAAAATTATTAAGTCCTTTGAATTATCTCGAGCAACAATAATTTCATTAAATAGAAAATCAGTGATGATTGCTTTTAATTCAACACCTTTAGTTAAAAATTCTGTTTTAATTTTCCTGTCGATAAACTTATATGTTTTCAATAATTCCTCGTCGTTCATTACCTGTAGATTTTTTAAAATATGGTCGTATGATGAAACAAAATGACACTTTTGAAATTCTTCACTGATGATTTCCAAATTATCTTGATCGGTTTTCTTAAAAGGGAAGAGGTTGTTATTTAAGTCCTTAAGAATGATATTCGTATTTGCACCCCTGACCAGAAAATAGATATAAAAATTATTGCACGAGAATCTAATTATCCGATCGTTGTCGGCAATTTCGACTAAATTAATTTTAGACGGTAAAAATTCTTCAAAGAAATTTTTGTAATTTTTCTTTGCTTTCGAGTGATTGTCTCTGACAACTAAATAAGGCATTTGAGGATTGGCTGAAATAACTAAATGTCTTTTGTCGAAAACGAAGTCGGGAATTGAGATAAATAATTTATCTTTTTCCTGAGTATAGATTTCTCTTATCGAATGGTCTTTAATCAATTCATTGAGTTCTATAACCGCTCGTAACAAGTAGAGATAGTTTTTGAACATGGCATTAATATTTACGTTCTTCTTTCGAAAGTTCGAAAACTTGTCTTAATAATTTTTCGTCACTTTCGGTAAATTCAATATTACGTCGCGCAGTTACAATTCGTGCAATTTCGATCGATTTATCGATATCGAAGGTAGTCATCTCGTTTATGCATCCCCACGTAAATGAGGGTATGAATTTCGGCGGAAATCCGTATCCGAATACATTACACATTACGCCACATATTGTGCCGGTATTGAATTTAGTACCGATTGCGCTTTTTGAATGGTCACCCATTATTAGACCGAGGAAGCGAAGTCCTGTATCGACTTTTTTATTTTTCAACGTTACGGTAATATTACCATAATTATTTTTCAGGTCGCTGTTATTGGTTCCGGCGCCGAGATTAACCCAGCTTCCCAGATAAGAATGTCCGAGGAAACCGCCGTGCTGCTTATTTGAATAGGAATGAATGATTGATTCTATAACTTCACCGCCCACTTTTGAATATTGTCCGATCGATGTTGCCTGGTATATGGTACTATTGGCTTTTATGATTGAATTTCTTCCGATGAAAACTGGTCCTTTGATAACGCTGTTCGACATTATGTGAACATTTTCGTCGATAAAAACAGGACCCTCTGATGCATCGATGAAAACAAACGGCTCGATTTTGACTCCTTTATCGATATGAATTAATTTCTTGTTTTGTAATTCGACTTTTTTGAACTTAGGGTGTACGGTAGCCCTGACTTTCTTCGCGCGCTTTTGAATCAATTTGAAATCGTTCTCTATTTCCTTTCCATTATTATTTATAAGATCCCACGGATGTTTGATAATTTCCGTTTCTATAGTCTTAAACTTAAACTTCGCATTATCGAAATGAGGTAGGAATTCTTCGTCAAAAATATTTTTAATATTACCTGCATCGATAGCGGCAGCAATTAAATCTTCACTGGACATTAAGGCTTCGCCGACTTGTAATTTGCCGATTTCTTGTTGAAGTTTTCTATTCATCAAAACTCGCCCATTCAACAATACTACTTCACCAGTTTTGGGTAGTAAGTTTATGCGATAGTTCTTCTTTTTTTCCCTGTAGTTTTCTTCCAGATACTTACGGCAGAATAAATAAATTTCACTTTCGTCAAAAGCGTACTCTATTTTAGAGAGCAAACTTAAAATACCGGATCGTAGCTCGTAAACTGGCTTTAAATATGAAATTGGTAATAAATCCCGAAAACCAGTATCTTCAAATATTAAAATTATCTTTTTCATAGTAATTCCTTAGTTTAAAAAAACTTATGAATTTTTGCTCTAATCTTCAAAAAGAGGAAGCTAAATCAATCCAAAGTTTATTATTTTTGTTTCTAAAATAGATAAATCATATGAAAAATTGGATGAAAAGTTTACTTATTAAATTATTAACTATAATATTGGTATTTACAGTATTATTTTTCGTTGTCGACAAGATTATAATGCCATACATCGTAAGCGCCGACGAGTATCAGGTTCCCAACGTTGTTGGATTGCATAAAAATGAAGCGGTCGAAATAATTAAAAATAGCAAATTGGAACCGATTATAAGCCGTTCAAGGTATGACGAGTTGTACCCCAAAGATCACGTCATTTTTCAAAATCCAAGGCCAAATACTGCTGTTAAGGCTGGACGGAAAATTTACCTGACGGTTAGCGGAGGACTACAGAAAGTGCAAATGCCATTCTTAATCAATAAGTCTGTTCGTGACGCACGTATAACACTCGAAAGAATGGGTCTACAGGTCGATACACTAATTGAAGTTGAATCAGAACTACCCGTCGGTACGATTGCCGGACAGGAATATACAGAAGGGGAATCGATTCCTGTAGGTACAAAAATTAAATTGAAAGTAAGTATCGGTCCTCAAATCGGCAAAGTTCGGGTTCCGAGATTGATCGGTAAATCTTTATCGGAAGCCGAAGCAATATTAAAACGAAATTCACTAAGAATAGGTTTTAAAACATACATCCATTCATCTAACTATTTGCCGAATACTGTTGTTGACCAACAGCCATCGGAAAATAGCCTCGTTAGCGTAGGGGATAGTGTTAATGTAGTATTGATTCAAAATTAATAGAGAAAATTATGAATGCTAAAAAAAAATTACTGGCACCTTCTATCTTATCGGCTGATTTTACAAATTTATCTCAGCAAATACGATACGTCGAGTTGGCAAATGTAGATATTATTCATTGCGATATAATGGATGGTCATTTTGTTCCCAATTTTACGTTCGGACCGATGGTTGTCGAAGCAGTAAATCGTATTACAAACTTACCGATAGATGTTCATTTAATGGTAAAAAATCCAGATAATTTAATAGACAAATTTATTGAAGCAGGTGCAGATTATATTACCGTTCATCAAGAAGAAGTAGTGCATCTTCATAGAACTATTGAATATATTAAGAGCAAGGGAATTAAAGCGGGAGTGGCACTCAATCCATCAACCCCAGTAGATACTTTAGAGGAAGTGCTGGAATATTTAGATATGGTGCTGGTAATGTCTGTAAATCCAGGTTTTGGGGGTCAGAAATTTATCGAAAGGTCAATCTATAAAATTGCAGCACTCGACCGAATAAGAAAAGAGAAAAATTATGATTTTCTGATTGAAGTTGATGGCGGAATTTATAACGGCAATATCGAAAGAATTTCAAAAGCCGGATGCAATGTGTTTGTGGCTGGTTCGACCATATTCGGCAGTGACAACATTACTGCAGCTGCGGTTGAATTGAAAAATCTGATTAAAAATTAGCGGAGCTTTCTATTGAACATTCAACTTATTGACATTTACTATCCATACGTATTCAGAAGGTATGGCAGTAAATATAATATTTTCCGTGACCTCTATGAAAAAGATCTGCTGGCAATAGAATTCCGTTCAGTCGAAAAGAAATTAGCACATCGAATAAAAAAAATTGTTCTGGCGAACAATGAAATATGTTATGTTACTCAAATTTCAGACAATGAATATTACGACGTTCTCTCAATCGGTTCTCTATCATTTTTTAAAGAACTTGCCAAAGAAATTATTGCAATCGGAGACGAAGACATCGGATTGAAATTTTCGAGATTGTTGCACAATTTAATGAGCTATGATAAATTCAAGATTCGGATCGGTAATAAAGAATTTAATATGTCGCGTGCTTATGTGGTAGGAATATTAAATGTAACGCCCAATTCATTTTCGGACGGAGGAAAATTTTTTGAAAAGAATAAAGCAGTGGAACACGCATTTGAGCTGATCGAACACGGAGCTGATATTCTTGACATCGGAGGCGAATCTTCCCGACCGGGCGCCGATCCTGTTCCGACCGATGAAGAAATGAACCGGGTTTTACCAGTAATCGAAGAGATAATAAAATCCAATCCTGAGATTTTAATCTCCGTCGATACGACCAAATCTAAAGTTGCCGAAGAAGCATTGAAAGCTGGAGCCCAAATAATCAACGACATCAGTTCATTCGCTTTCGACCCTGAAATGCCGGTTGTTATTAAAAAGTACGACGCCGCTGCAATACTGATGCATATGAAAGGCACACCCAAATCGATGCAAAATAATCCAGAATACAAAGACGTGGTAAATGATATATACGATTATTTTATAGAAACGTGTAATAAGGCCGAAAAATTCGGTATAAAAAAATTAATTATCGACCCTGGCATTGGATTCGGGAAAAAGGTACACCACAACTATGAATTGTTGAACCGACTCGACGAGTTCAAAGGTATTGGATACCCAATTTTAGTAGGATTATCCAGAAAATCTTTTTTAGGAAAAGCGCTCAATTTACCGGTTGAATTGAGAGACGCTCCCACTTTAGTGGCAGAAACGCTTGCAGTAAAAAATGGAGCACGCTTTATTAGAACTCATAACGTTAGCAACGGCAGGTTTGCTATTTTAATTAACAATTTTATCGAGAATCCGGAATTGCTGATAAATGATTGAGTTATTTAAAATCGGATTTATTACAGTAACTTTAATCGATATTATCGACATTGCTTTAGTTTCGTTTATTTTCTACCAACTTTATTCTGCAATTAGAGGAACTATAGCGGCGCAAATTTTCTATGGCTTGCTCATTGTATTATTTCTTTCATTTATAGCACAGGCGGCAAATTTCAAAGCATTAGGCTGGTTATTGAAATTGCTCTCTGATATATGGGTAATCGCCTTTATTATCTTGTTTCAACCTGAAATTCGAAGAATACTGGTGATGCTTGGCAGAAGCCCGCTCTTGAAAATATTCATTAGAACCGACGAAAGCAATGTTGCGGAAATAATTACCGAGAGTGCATTTGAGCTTGCCCAACATCAACACGGTGCATTGATTGTAATCGTTAGAACGGTTGGCATTAAAAGTGTTGTCGAAACTGGCGAGATAATCAACGCAAAAGTATCTAAAAACTTGATACGTTCTATCTTTTTTCCGCGTTCACCTCTTCACGACGGAGCTGTTGTTATCCACAATGATTTGATTGAAGCTGCAAGATGCACACTGCCACTATCAAACATAACCAGCCTTGATGGGAATCCACTCGGGATGCGTCATCGTGCAGGACTGGGCATATCTGAGCAGGCTGATGTAATTTGTGTAATTGTTTCTGAAGAAACAGCCAGCATATCAATTGCCGACAGAGGTAAGCTTATTCGAGGAATTTCAAGAGATCAATTGCGCAGTTACCTCGTAAACAATTTACGAGCCGGCAAAGAACGAAAAATTACTTCGATATGGAAAATTTTACGCAGAAAAAAATAACCTTTATTATTTTGTCAGAAATCTACAATTAGTTATTATTAGAAGTCAAAAAATAATAACGGGAGGGGACGATGAAATTAAGATATTTTTCTCATTCTGCATTTCAGATTACAACCGAAAAAGGTATTAAAATTTTAATCGATCCGTTTCTGACAGGTAACCCGACGGCTCCTGTAAAAGTCGATGAAGTGACTGCTGATTATATAATTCTTACGCATGGCCATGGTGACCATCTGGGCGATTCTTTTACCATTGCAAAAAAGTGCAATTCAACATTTATTTGTGTCAATGAATTGGCAAATTATTGCGCGAGGGAAGGATTCAAAGCTCATAATATGCACATTGGCGGCGCTTATAATTTCGATTTTGGCAGAGTCAAATTTACAATTGCTCACCATGGCTCCATGACACCCGATAATTATTATGCAGGTGAACCCTCCGGAGTAATTCTTTCAATCGATGGGAAGAACTTATATCATACTGGGGATACTGGACTTTTTTATGATATGAAATTAATTGGTGAACTAACACCTCTGGATTATATGCTTGTTCCGATAGGAGATAATTTTACAATGGG
The DNA here is from genome assembly GCA_020722005.1 of Melioribacter roseus. Classification (GTDB taxonomy): domain Bacteria; phylum Bacteroidota; class Ignavibacteria; order Ignavibacteriales; family Melioribacteraceae; genus Melioribacter; species Melioribacter roseus_A. Next base: position 43,808 of record DYLP01000009.1, on the reverse strand, counting down.
AATAAACGACGCCGTAAAAGCAGTCGAGCTTGCAAATCCCAAAGTAGCCATTCCGATGCATTACAATACTTTCCCAGTAATTAAAGCTGATCCGTACGAATTCATGTCGAAAGTTGAAGCACTCGGCAAAAAAGCAATAGTACTTAATTATGGAGAAGAAATAAAACTTTAACATGGCAAAAAAGATCGTCATAGCAAATCAAAAAGGCGGAGTAGGTAAAACCACTACTGCAATCAATCTCTCCGCCTCAGTAGCTGCAGCTGAATTCCGGACACTTTTAATCGACATTGATCCGCAGGCAAATTCCACCTCCGGCATTGGTATCGATAAATTTGAAAAGACAATATATAATGTTCTGGTTGGACTAAATACCGCAAAAGATTCGATTATAAATTCTTATATGCCTTTTCTTGATATTCTTCCTTCAAATATTAATCTCGTGGGCGCCGAGGTTGAATTAGTTTCCGTTGAAAACAGAGAGTACCTTTTAAAAAATGCTCTTCAGGAGGTCGATGGAAAATACGATTTCATTTTTATTGATTGTCCACCTTCTCTTGGTCTTCTTACTTTGAATGCACTAGTGGCAGCAGATTCTGTCCTTATTCCCGTCCAATGTGAGTATTTTGCGCTTGAAGGACTGGGGCAATTGCTCAATACGATTAACATTGTTAAAAAAAATTTCAACCCGGAACTTTCTATAGAAGGCGTTTTGCTTACTATGTTCGATAAACGTTTACGATTGAGCCAGCAGGTAGTAGAAGAGGTCAAAAAATATTTTGGTGAAAAAGTCTTCGAAACCGTGATCAATAGAAATGTCAAACTTTCGGAAGCCCCAAGTTATGCTAAACCAGTTATTTTGTACGATGCAACATCGATAGGAGCTCAAAACTATATGTCAATGGCGTATGAATTATTAGAACGAAATAATTTAAAACTCAATGCCGTAAAGGAAAAGGAGCAATAGATTATGAAATCAGCTTTAGGAAGGGGATTGGACGCATTGATAAATCCCCAGTTAAAAGATAAATTGGACACTCCGGTAACAGTATCAGGTAAAGATATTCCGAAAGATGACGGCAAATCGTACGATATACTCGCCAAAATTTCAGTAAGTCAAATTTATCCGAATCCGTATCAACCGAGAACAAATTTTGAACCCCAGGCTCTCGAAGAACTTAAATTATCGATCCTTCAAAATGGACTTATTCAACCTGTGACTGTTCGCAGAATCGACAAGGATAAATATGAATTAATTTCTGGTGAAAGAAGATTAAGAGCGTGCAAGGAAATTGGATTAAAAGAGATCCCCGCTTACATCATTAAAGTTGACACAAAAGAAGCAATGCTGGCACTCTCTTTAATCGAAAATATCCAAAGAGAAAAATTAAATCCAATTGAAATTGCAGTGGCATATAAACGTTTGAGGGATGAGTGTAATCTATCGCACGAAGAGATAGCAGAACGTGTTGGCAAAGATAGGACAACAATCACAAATTTTATTCGTCTTTTAAAATTGCCCGAATCTATTCAACAAAGTTTAATTAACAATAAGATATCCACCGGTCACGCAAGGGCTTTAATTAATTTATCTAATCCTAAATTTCAATTACAAATCCACGAAAAAATATTAAAGCAAAATCTCTCTGTACGCAAAGTAGAAGAGCTTGTGCGAAAATTAAATGACTCTAAAAGCAATACAACACCGAAGGATAATTCGAATACCTCCTTAACAACAGAATCGGCATCACAAAAGAATATTGAAGAACGCCTGCAGAGAATACTCGGCACAAAAGTTCACTGCAATGTAAAAAAGAATGGAGCTGGACAAATTGTTATCGAATTCTATTCAAATGATGAACTGGAAAGATTATTTGAACTCTTTGAAATTATCAATAGTAATTACAATTAGTTTTATAATTCTATTCACAGGTTTAAACAATAATTTATTTGGACAAGAAACCGATTCATCATCTGTTGATACAGTAAAATTTATAATGCACAAATCACCTATGGGCGCTGTTTTTAGAAGTGCTATTATTCCTGGTTGGGGACAAATTTATAACGAATCTTACTGGAAAGCGCCGATCATCTGGGGAGCACTAGGTGTTCTTGGATATTTCTGGGTCGACAACAATGATCAATACAAACATTTCAGAGATCTATACGTCCAGAGTATAAACGAAAATAATCCTAATGGTAATTCACGGTATTATGACCAGAGAGAATTTTATAGAGACCAGCGTGATTTAACCGCTGTTTTTATAGGTCTAACTTATCTGATAAATATTCTCGACGCATATGTCGACGCACATTTATACGATTTTGACGTTTCGGCTAAAACAAATAGTTTGATAATGTCACTCAAAATAAGATTCTAAAAATGAAAAACAGCATTAAGTGCAATAACTGCATGACCGAAAATCCGTTTTATCAACTGAACTGTATTAATTGTAAAGCGTATCTTCGAAGCAAAGTACCAAATATCGATTTCTGGATGTTAACCTCAAAATTATTTGAATCACCTGTAAAAGCAGCCGAACTTTTAATTTATGCCGACCATAAGAATTTTTTAATATCAATAATTATTCTTGCTGCAATCAAAATTTCATTAACGGCAGGAATTCTTTCCAATGTTTTTTCGGAAGGAAAGGGAAGTTTACAAAGCATCTATTTAACTTTAAGTTCTCTGCCAATCATCTTTATAATATTAATGCTTGTCTGGGCTTTTATAATAACAATTTTGCTAAAGATTGCCGGTATCAAAAGTCGTTACAAAGATAATTTGGTTATTTATACTTATTCATTCATTCCAGTTGTATTTACGTTGTTTATACTTACACCTGTTGAATATGCACTGTTTGGTCAATATTGGTTTACATTTAACCCGCCTCCCTTTGCATTCAAATATATCCCCTCATTATTACTATCGATAATTGAAGGAATATTTTTCGTTTGGAGTTTATTCCTCGCAATATGTGCTACATTTGCTCAGTCGAGGAGCTTACTTTTTTCAATTATATTTGGTGTTCTATTTATTACAGTTACGTTAGGGATTCCAATTTATTCTGCTTATTTATTAAATAATCCCATATAAGCCCATATCTTAATCCTCGACTATTGACGTGCAATTCTTTAATTTCTGCAAACTCCATAAAGATTTTTAGAATGCCTGTGCCAGCAGTTATTAAATCTTCACGTCCTTCTACTACCTGTCCAAAATTTTCTAAGATATTCATGCTTTTCATTCTCTTAAAACGGTTGTATAAGTCATTGATATCATTAAAATTAAGCAATGTTTTATCTACTATTTCTTCATCATAGACTTTTATGTTATTTTTGATACAGGCAAGTGTAGTTGGAGTACCAGCAATCGTAATTGCATATTCCCCTAAGCCAGAAATATTTTTCAGTTCGTCAAAGTGTGCTTTTACTTCAGATTCCATATCGTACAATTCAGAATCAAGTGGTGGATTATGCTTCAAATATTTTTCAGTCAAGTAAACCACTCCGATGGGATAACTTTTTTTGTAGGAAATTTCTTTTTTATTCCCATATATAATTTCAGTGCTTCCCCCTCCGATATCGATAAGTGATTTTGAATTAACATTTTCAAATGGATATGCCGAACCAAGGAATGATAGTTTGGCTTCTTCTTCGCCACTTATGATACTCAGTTCCCATCCGAATTTTTTTTTAATTTCTTCAGCAACTGCGAATCCATTAGCAGCTAATCTGAAAGCATTCGTAGCAGCTGCAATGACAACTTTACAGTTATGTCCCTCAATTATTTTTTTGTATTCATCTAAAACTGAAATTAATCTATCTATATTTTCTTTCGGGAAAAAATCACCTTTTTTCAAATTTTTTGAAATACGTGGAGCACGATAAAAATTTTTAATTGTTTTAACTTCGGAATTGGTTACTTCAGCAATTAATAGAAGTACTGTATTCGAGCCTAAATCGATTGAAGCAATAGTCACTTTTTTTTCTTATTTTTTAGTCCGAAAAATAGATAAATTTTTTCCGGATTACATCGATGAAAATAAAAATTTTTTCTTCAATTGTAGCTCTCTTTTATCTTTTATGGATGTGTGGAGTGATAGCAGACTTATTAATTTCCTTCCAGCTATTCGAAGCGAAGGGACTCGTATTAAAAGAAGTATTTAGTCGAACCGACTTATCTGCAGGTTTACTTTTGCTTACACCCGCAATCTCTTTGAAATTAATAGGCTATCTTTTTTTAGTTATATCAATAATTCTCTACTTACTTTTCTTGAAACCAAAATTGAAAAAAGAAGGCTGGTTGTTGATGGTTTTGTTATTAGTTATAATAACTGCTCCCTTCAACATTTACTTATTATACAAAGATTACAACCTTTTAATGGAAATACTAAATTTAAATCCTGCAAGTGAAACAATTGCTCATTTGAGAGAACGATTTATTATACTTGGGGGATTTCCATTAATTAATCTATTTGTAAATTTAGCAATATTATTTCTCGCAATTTTAAAACCGTTACAAAAGACCACATGAAAATAAAAGAGAAAGAATTTGAGAACATTCTACAGGATTTAAAACAAATAGCTCTTCAAATGGGAGCAAAAGTACGTTTCGAAAGAGGGGACTTTAAAGGTGGTTATTGCATAATGAAAGAAGACAAAATAATTGTAATTAATAAGCTTTCATCGTTACAAAAAAAAATACTCATCCTTTCGAATGCATTAAAAGAGCTGGGCATAGATGAAGTTTATCTCACACCCAGAATTAGAGAAATAATTGAAGAATTGAGTGATAACACATGAAAATACTTGTAATTAATGGTCCAAATCTTAACCTTTTGAAGTTTCGCAATCCAGATTATTACGGCAATAACGATTTGCCATCAATCGAGAGCACGCTTCGCAATCGTTTCCCTGAAATAGAATTCGAATTTTTTCAATCGCCCGACGAATCGAGTATTGTTAATAAAATCAATAATACCATTGACTTCGACGGTTTGCTGATTAATCCTGGGGGCTATTCGCATACAAGCGTTGCGATACGGGATGCTCTTGAAATTTGTAAACTGCCTAAGGTAGAAGTCCATTTATCGAATATCCAGAGTCGCGAAACATTCAGAAAAGTATCATTAACTGCAGCAGTTTGCGACGGTTATATAAGTGGATTTAAAACACTAAGTTATTTATTGGGAGTTTACGCTCTGATAGATTTACTCAAGAAATAAATTTAATCTTGCTAATTTTATGTATTTACATTATTTTACTTCAAGCATGTAAAAAGGTAAATGCATGAAAGATTTCGGTCTAAAAAAGTTATACTATTCTATTAGTGAAGTAAGTAAAATAACCGGTTTAGAGCAATATATTCTTAGGTACTGGGAAACTGAATTTGAACAACTTAAACCGAGCAAGAACAGGGCAGGCAACCGTATTTATACAAATAAGGACATAAAATTAATATTAGAAATAAAAAAATTACTCCGCGAAGAAAAATATACGATCGAAGGAGCAAAAAAAATTCTTTCTGGTTTGAATAAATCACACGAAAAAGATAACTTTGCAATTCAAAATGATGCTATTTCCCAAAAGCATGACAGACGGGACTTAAAAGAAGATCTGGAAGCAGTTAAAAAATTTTTAATAGAGTTGAAAGAAAAATTGTAACGGAACGTAGCGCAGCCCGGTAGCGCACTTGAATGGGGTTCAAGGGGTCGCGGGTTCAAATCCCGCCGTTCCGACACCAAAAGCCTTGTAATCATTTACAGGGCTTTTTCGTTTTTTTGTACTTATTTCATATTATTTATAATTGCGTAAAATTGTTTTATATTGTAATCAATCTCCTTTCTTAGTTTTATTGAATCGGCAAGTCTTGAAATTTCTCTATCTGCTTTAAGTTTGTTTAGAAATTTACCTAATACGTTATCCGCTTTTCGCTTATTTTCATTTCTACATGTTTTTATAAAATCGTCTATTATTATTACAAACTCCCTGAATGAATATTCATATAGTTTCATCATTTGATAAACTATTTCTTCCTCTAAAATAAAATCAAGTATCGTGATAAATTTATTCTTCTCAACTATCTCAGTGGCTGTTAAAGATATTAAATTGAGGGCATCTATGTAAGCATTTTCTTGTAATAATTTATAATCGAGAAATTTATTTAAATCATGCTTTACAAAATCAATATAAAGACTTCCGGCAATGAGCACTCCGTAAGGCGACAATTTCCAGGTATGATAAAAATGTTCTTTATCAGAGCGAAGCATTCCCAATCTTCTCAACTCATTCGAAGCAAATCTTGTATTTGTAATAAAACGTTGAGCGCCTGTTCTTGTCTTGGCATAATCACCCGGTCTCAAATAATCTTTTAATTCTTTCATAAATGAAATACTTAGATCCAGTGCACTCATGTAGTAATTGTAATTTTTGAATAAAAACATCAGCAGGGGAATTATAAGATGAAATTTAGAGTATGCATTGCTATAACTGAACAGTTCTTCATATTTCTTAACTTCTTCGTCTTCTATAAAATCGTTATTTCTATTGTCGATAATTCCGAGTTGTGCTTTTAAGTACCAGGATTGATATTCGAGCAATCGAAGCAATCGATCAATTTCCTGTAAAAGTTTTTCGTCTTTGCTCTTTTTGTAACTCTGTGCAAGCTCATTTATGGAATTAATTAATTCATAATTCATGACTTCATCGAATTTATTTGAAAATTTTATTATAGTCTAAAATTTACATCAAAAACGTGAGTATGTGCAAACATATTAAATTATCTGTAATTGTGAATTATAAACTAAAATTAAAAAGCAATATTTTCAAGAAAAACTATAAAGCAACAATTATCACCATTATTTTTTGCATTGACAGCTATTGATTTTCAAAGAAGTCCATTCTGGTTATCTTTATTATGTGTTAAGTATGTGTTATATTTTGTATCACAAATTTATTAAAGAAGATAAGAAAAAATGCAGGATAGATATATTGAGATTAATACGTCGCACGATAAGCCACAATGTCATTGCGGTGTTTTCGGAATTTACGGATGTAAAGACGCAGCAGTTAAAACTTATTATGGACTGCATGCTTTGCAACATAGGGGACAGGAAGGCGCAGGTATTGTAACATCAACACAAAATCAAAAAGGGCAAAAAGTATTTCGTTATCATAAAAATTTTGGATTAGTATCCGAAGTTTTTAATGACCAGAATTTATTTGAAAATGTATTGACCGGAACATGTGCTATCGGGCACAATCGATATTCGACCACAGGTTCGGCAGATTCAAAAAAAAATATTCAACCCTTTGTAGTCAATTACCGTTCAGGTAATTTAGCCGTAGCTCATAATGGCAATCTTACAAATGCAAAAGAATTAAGACAAAAGTTAGTATCCGAGGGGGCTATTTTCCAGACTACAAGTGACACAGAAGTGATTCTTCATTTAATAGCAAGGAGCAAATACGACGACCAGATAGAGCAAATTCGAGATGCACTACAACAAATTAAAGGAGCATACAGTTTAGTCATTATGACGGACGACAAACTGATTGCAGCTCGTGATCCTCACGGATTCAGACCATTGGCAGTTGGAAAAAAAGACAATGCTTTCATAATCGCATCTGAAACTTGTGCACTCGATATAAATTCCTCTGAATATATACGAGATGTTGAACCAAACGAAATTCTGGTAATTGACAAAGAAACTTTGGAAAAGGGAACCTTTAAATCCTTTTCGATCTTTCCCGAAAAAAATTCAAAAAAACATTGTGTCTTCGAATACATCTATTTCTCGCGTCCGGATAGCAAAATATTCGGTACAAATGTCGACAAAATAAGACGAAAGTTGGGCAAAATATTGGCTGAAAAACACCCTGTCAAAGACCCGGATGGAGAAAAAGTAATTGTAATTAGCGTTCCTGATAGTTCAAATACCGCCGCGATTGGTTATCAAAGTCAATTAGTAAAAATGGGAATTCCTTCAAGATTAGAAATAGGACTGATCCGCAGTCATTATGTTGGACGAACTTTTATACTCCCAGGAAAAAAAGCCCGCGAAATTGGTGTGAAAATTAAGTTCAATACTGTAAAAGGTGTTCTTGAAAATAGAACTATTGTCCTTGTCGACGATTCGATTGTGAGGGGCACCACTTCAAAACAATTAGTACACTTGCTCCGCGAAGCAAATCCGAAATCAATCCATTTAAGAATTTCTTCGCCTCCAATTGTCAGCCCGTGCTACTATGGTATGGATTTCCCGTCGCAATCAGAACTGATTGCATACAAATACAAAAGTAACGTTGAAGAAATAAGAAAATACCTAGAAGTCGATTCACTCGAATATATGACAGTAGACGAAATGCTCGAATCAATGGTTGACCATAAACCATCCGACTTCTGTACAGCCTGTTTTACCGGAGTATATCCTGTTCATGTAGAAATGGGTTTAAGTAAAGAAGAATATGATTTAGTATAATAATTACTTATATAAATTCTATGAACAATAATATAGGCAATAAATTAAATATTTTTACATTACCAAATTTATTTAGTTTTGTACGTTTACTTACGGCTATACCATTATACATATTATTATCAGATATAGAAGCAACAACAAATCGATATTACGTTCTACTTTTAATTTTTATTGATTTCTTTACTGATGTACTGGATGGATACATTGCTCGGAAATACAATAAAATAAGTGAATTTGGAAAGATTATTGATCCTCTTGCCGATAAAATTGTGATATTTGTCATAATTTTACAACTTTATCGTCACGAATATATAGTACCACTTTATTTCTGGACTGTAATTTTACGCGATCTGCTTATTTTTTCGGGAGGAATAATTGTTTCCCAAATAATTAAAAAAGTACTTCCATCTAATCTTTTGGGTAAAATTACAGCCTTCTCGATTGGCTTATACTTGCTCCTGGTTATCACTGGATGTGAAATTACCTTTTTTTATAAAATCGTATTTTATTTAAGTCTTTTACTTTGTTATCTCTCATTAATAGGTTATTCTGTTAGAGCATATGAATCAATTAAATGGTACAAAAAAAATGAAACTATTTAAAAACATAAATTTCAGTAAACTAAAAGAGGGTTTGTCAAAAACACGCGAAAATTTGTTCAATAAAATATCGGAAACCATTAGTGGCAAGGCAAAAGTTGACGAGGAAACGCTCGAAGAACTCGAAGAAATATTGATTACAAGCGATATCGGTTCTCAAATTGCCGAAGAAATAATCGAAAAAGCAAGGGCACTCTTTAAAAAAGAAACTGACCGATCTGTTGAAAACTTTCGGAAAATAATAAAAGAAGAACTTGAATCATTGTTAAATCAGGTAAATAACAATGGAGAAATTGATTTATCTAAAAAACCTTATGTTATTGTTATAATTGGTGTTAATGGTTCAGGCAAAACAACTACTGTAGGTAAATTAGCTTATAATTTTAAGAAATCAGGTTTGAGAGTTAAAATTGGTTCGGCTGATACTTTCAGAGCTGCCGCTAATGACCAACTCGAAGTATGGGCAAAGAAAGCTGGAGTTGATATTATTAGTACAAATTCTAAGGAACCTTCCGCAGTTGCATTTGATACAATTAAATCTGCTCAAAAAGATGGTACAGACGTTGTTATAATTGATACAGCAGGTAGATTACATACACATAAAAATTTAATGGATGAACTTAACAAAATTCATCGTGTAATTAACAATCTGCTTCCATATGCTCCCAACGAAGTATTGATGGTTCTTGATGGCACCGCTGGACAAAATGCAGTTCGTCAAGTTGAAGAATTTGAAAAATATACAAAACCTACTGGAATAATTATAACTAAACTCGACGGAACAGCCAAAGGTGGAGTCATTTTCAGAATAATAGCGGAGAAACAAATTCCAGTTAAATATATCGGTGTAGGAGAGGGGATTGAAGATTTACAGGATTTCTCGCCTCAAGAATTCATTGAAGCGATGTTTGGTAATTAAATGAATAACAAGCGTCAATATTTGTTTATTATTAATCCTGTTGCTGGTAAGGGAAAAGCCTTAGATTCACTCGTAAAGATAAAAGAGTTTCTCTTTCGAAAAAAGGTTGAACATCATATCGAGATATCTGAATTTCCAGGACATATTATAAGCCTTGTAGAAAAATTATCGAAAAATTTCACACATCTAATCTCCGTTGGCGGTGATGGAACACTTAATGAAGTAATTAACGGCATCAATCCAGAATTAAATCTTTCCTTAGGTGTCCTGCCGCTTGGTACAGGTAATGACTTCGCACGAAATTTAAGATTAGATAAAAATATTAATAGAAATCTAAATCTAATTTTTAACTCTACAACTGTAAAAAATTTTGATATCGGTAATGTAAAAATTAAAGAAGATGACAGAGAAATAAATTTCCGATTTATCAACAGTTTGGGTATTGGTTTTGATGCATTAGTAGCAAAATTAAACCAGAGGTCGAAACGCCTAAATGGTATTATTTCTTATATTTTTGCAGTTGTAGTCGGTTTAATGAATTATCAACCACTGGATGTAGAATTAAAATCGGATTCAGGACAAATCAATGGTAAAAAATTATTAATAACCATTGGCAATGGTCAGACTTCTGGAGGTGGATTCTATTTGACCCCAAAGGCGAAAATTGACGACAATTTACTCGATATCTGTATTATTGAGCATATGTCGAGGCTAAGAATACTTCTTAAACTTCCCTTGGCAGTGATGAACAAACTTGAATCGGCAAAAGAAGCAGTTTTCTTTAATTCAGAAAAGGTCAATATCAAACTCAAGGAACCGTATTATGTACATGCAGACGGCGAGATTATATCGGAACGAGCATCAGAAATTAATGTTACAATATTAAAAAACAAACTTAGAATTATCTCAAATTGAGAGTTGGTATGTTAATTAAAAAGCCCAAACATAAGGATTTTGAGTATATACCGCGGTTTTATAAACCCGAAGAAGACCGCGAGGAACGTTTAAGAAAACAACTCGGCTTTAACAGAACTAGAAAATTTAAAAAGAAGGGGCGAAGTCCTTTAATCTGGCTGGTATTATTAATATTAGTTATCTATTTATATTATCGATTCAGTAATCTATAAAACTTAGTTTACATAATATACATTATGTGCTTATTCGTATTTATAAAATCCAACGCCTGATTTTCGTCCTAATTTACCGGCTGCAACCATTTTCTTGAGTAACGGACACGGTCTATACTTTGAATCGTTATATCCTTCATATAAAACTTCCATTATCGAAAGACATACATCCAAACCAATAAAATCTGCTAACTCCAGTGGTCCCATCGGATGGTTCATTCCTAATTTCATTATCGAATCGATATTTTGAGCTGTTGCTACACCTTCATAAAGAGCGAAAATTGCCTCGTTTATCATCGGTATTAATACTCGATTACTAATAAAACCGGGATAATCGTTGACCTCAACTGGTATTTTACCCAGATTTTTTGCTAAATCGATGACATTTTTTGCCGTTTCATCCGAAGTTTCATATCCTCTGACAACCTCGACGAGCTTCATGACTGGAACTGGATTCATAAAATGCATACCAATAAAATTAGCTGCTCGATCTTTGGGTGCTAATGCTGTGATTGAAATAGATGAAGTGTTGGTGGCAATTATTGCATCACTTTTGAGAATATTTGTTAACTGCTTGTAAATATTAATCTTAATATCATAATTTTCTACCACTGCTTCAATAATTATTTCCGTTGCAGAATCAATTTTATCAATTTTATCGATAGTGCTAATTCTTTTCAGAGCTTCATTTTTCTCTTTTTCATCAATTAGATTCTTTTTAATCTGTCGATCAATATTTTTTGAGATAGCATTAATTGCCTTATCCAATATAGTGTAATTGATATCGCATAATTGGACTCTATATCCACTTAATGCTAAAACATGTGCTATTCCTGAGCCCATAGTTCCAGCACCAACTACTGCCGTTAATTTTAAGGACATATTTATCTCCAGTTGATTATTCTACCTCAAAAGAGAGACAGCACTTGAGTTTACCGCACGGACCACTCAATTTTCCTAAGCTTGACATTAAATTTTGTTCGGTGGCAAGCTGGGTTGTAATTTTTCTAAAATTACTCAAAAACGAAGTGCAACAGAATTCCCTGCCGCACGTACCAATTCCTCCGAGTTCCCTGGCTTCGTCTCTAACGCCAATTTGACGTAATTCTATTCGTGTTTTAAATTCAGCTGCCAGAGTTTTTGCCAATTCTCTGAAGTCTACTCTTCCGTCGGCAGTATAGAAAAAATAGAGCTTTTTTCTGTCAAACTGGTAATGGATTTTAACGAGTTTCATTTCAAGGTTATGCTGTGCAACTGCTTTTTTAAAAAATCCGACCGCCTTTTCTTCGTCTTTTAGATTTCGATTGAGTTTTTGTACATCTTCATCATTCATTTTTCGTATTACAACAGGTAAGTCCTCACCGTAAAGCCCAATAGAACTCCGTTTGATACGAACAATTTCTCCAATTGCTTTAACTTGAGCAACTTCAAGTTCGTCACTTTGCCTTACAATAACGAAGTCATATGGATATAGCTGCTGACCATTTTCGACAACGCAATATTCACAATTAAGTAAACCGTCGCAATCGATTTCCACAATATTGCGATTATCGAGCGGTGCTCTGGAGTAAAACTCTGTTTTGCAATTGAAGCAACTATGATACGTACAGGAATGAAATTTATTTATGACAATTGATTGGTAAAATGGAATATTTCCGTTGGATGGGCTTAATTTATCAGGCTCATTTAACTCTGAATTGCCGGAACGATTTATATATATCAATTTTAATTCCTCATCGACAATGAAGCTAATTCAAATATAAGATTAAGAGTTATCACATTCAAGTTCAAATTTCTAGATAGTCCTTTTTCATATTCGGTTAAATTTTCAAATACCTTTTCTACCTGAGCTTCCGGAAACTTTTCATTGAATTTAATCAAGGTATCACGAAATTCTTCAAAGTAATAATCATGGTACGAATAGCGATTGCGAATTAAATCGTTGAGCCAGACTTTTACAAGTGAAATTACAAGTGTCAATTCTTCCACATTTTTAGAGCTGACAATTTTATTGATATATTCGATAGTTGTGTAATATTTACGTGATATTGAATATCGTAAAATCGATATTACTGTTTCAAGTAGGAATTCGATATCGTACTCAATTAGTTTTAGTGCTGCCTGAATAGAACCGCCTGAAAAATGTGCGGCTCGACGAGCATTTTCATCTTCGATGCCAAATTTACTTTTTAGTATATCTACCACACTTTTTTCACTCAATGGCTGGAATTTAATTTGCCAGCATCGGGATTGAATAGTCGGTAACAATAAATCGACGTTATTAGTAATAAGAATAAACACAAGTCCTTCTGGAGGTTCTTCTAGACTTTTCAAAAGTGCATTCTGAGCTTGCTCATTCATTAAGTGAGCATCCAGAATAAAAATAAATCTGTAAGGAATATCATGATAATCAACGCTTATAAATTTTTTTATGTCTCGTATACTATTTATTTTAATTGTATTTGCGCCTTCTATTTTTAACTTGTAGTACGGATTTTCAGTTAGTTTTTCAATTTCCGATTGCAAATTTTCAATTTGGTTTTGAGTAAGCTTGGCAGTAGGAGAATCGTCTGGGTTTTCCCCTTTGCCCCTCGGAAGAGGTGTTATCAACTTAATATACGGTTCTCTCAGTTTAAGTATTTTTTCTAAGTGGTGATGCTCGGAAGTAAATTCATTGTAAATTGCCCCGGCAAAATTTAATGCTATATTAAACTTACCTACACCTTCGGAGCCATAAAAAATCAAGGCGTGTGGTACACGCCTTGATTTAATAAATCTTGTTAATATTTCTTTGGCTCTGGTTTGTTCGTAAACCTCCCCCCACATGTTATCAGGATTTATATTCTTCATCGTCATTATAAAAGAAGTCCTCATCTGTCGGATAGTCGGGCCATATATCTTCAATTGACTCGTATGGTTCTTCTGTATCTTCTAGTTCCTGCAGGTTCTCAATAACTTCAATTGGAGCACCAATACGCTCGGCATAATCTATTAGCTCCTCTTTCGTAGCGGGCCACGGAGCATCGTCTAAGTATGATGCTAATTCAATGGTCCATATCATATAGCTATCTCCTCTATTTTTTTACAAATTCAAATAAATCCAGGTCTTCGTAAATAAAATTCAATGGATTTAAAGGAACGTCATTATGTCTAACTTCGTAATGTAAATGAGGACCTGTTGATAACCCTGAGTTACCCGATAAGGCAACCAGGTCGCCTCTTTTTACCTTTTGACCTATTTTAACTTTAGTCTTCATTAAATGAGCATAAATTGTTTTATAACCGAACCCGTGGTCAATTTCGAGCGTAAGTCCATAACTACCTCGATTCCCTTCAAAAATTACAGTACCACCACCAGTTGCATAAATTTTTGTACCAATGTCTGTAATTATATCTACGCCAGTATGCATCCTTTTAATCTTTAAAATCGGATGCATCCTTAAACCAAAATCATCTGCAATAGTTCCCGAACACGGTTTGACAGCGGGTATCGAGGCAAACAATACTTCGTTTTCTTTTAATTTTTTTACAATTTCATTGTAATTATCACGCTCTGAATTTAGGTTGTTTTCAATTTTATTGACCAGTTTATCAAGATTTTTAATGAAACTTGTTATTGACGCAGGATCGTTAGTTGTCACTGGAGAAAATGTCGCTCCTCCTGTGCCAAATAGACTACTGTCAACTTCAAGGTTAGCAGTTAATCGCAATGAATAGCTTAAATCCTTCAGTTCTTTAACTCTTTTATCAAGTTCTACGTATTTTTCTGTCATCATTTCAAGTTTTGACCGCAACAATGCATTGTCTTTTTTCAATTTCCTTATTTCAGAATCTGGATTAATAAACTCGTTAATAACAAGGTAAGTTCCAAAAATAAAGAAAGATATTACGACCGCTAAGAAGGTCACTAAAAACATGAACTTTTTGTAGAAGTTTTCGACTTCTACAAACTTAAGATTAGATTTTGAAAAGTAGTAAAATTTTTTCATAGTAATTTATTTGTGTGACGAAAATAATAAAACCATTGTCGGGTGTCAAGTAGAAAAGGCTATTCAAAATCGTGCTCGAAATAGTCGACCGTGCGGTCGTAATCTTCGCCTTTTTTACGAATTTGCTCTTCTATTCTTTTTTGTAAGACTTTAGCTGCATCGTAGCCATAATGCTTCAGTAAATAATTAATTGCAATAATTTCTGAAATCACGGTAATATTCTTACCAGGAATTATGGGAAGTTTTATGTACGGTATTTCGATATCGAGAATTTTTATGAACGAATCCTCAAGTCCCGTGCGCGTATAATCGACTTCATCGTCCCATATTTCGAGCTCTACTACCACCTCAAGACGTTTTTGATATCGAATAGCTCGTACGCCAAACATACTTCGAATATCGATAATTCCGATACCTCTTAATTCCATAAAATGTTTAACCAGGTCGGTCCCTGAAGCCATCAAAATTCCTTCCCCTTTTTTCGTTAAAATTACGACATCATCGGCAACAAGTCTGTGTCCCCTTTCGACAAGGTCGAGTGCAACTTCGCTTTTCCCGATACCCGATTTACCAGTGAACAAAATACCGACGCCGTAGACATCGACTAGTGAACCGTGTACTGTAATGCGCGGTGCAAATTGGTCGTCGAGGAAATCTCCAAGTAAATAAATTAATTTCGTTGTTGTATAATCCGAGCCAAAAATGGGTATGCTAAATTTGTTCGCAAGCTCAATCATTTCCGGCGAAGGAAGATTGCTATTTGTAATTATTATACAGGGAATTTCGAATTTGAAAATGCGGTTTAACGATTCTCTCCTTTCTTCTTTCGATAAACTGTGGAGATAGCTCATTTCCGTATTACCAAAGACCTGAATTCGGCTATAAGCAAACAAGTCTAAAAAACCAGCAAGTGGTAACCCTGGACGATGGAGATTCTGGTCTTTGATTTTTCTTTCAAAACCGACCCGGTCGTTGAGCAATCGTAATTTGAATTTTTCTTTTGCCTTTTTAAAAAAGAAATCGACGGTTATATATTCTTTTCTTGAGATATTTCTATCGTCAAGTTTCATTATTTTTTCCTTGCGTTCCTTTGTGTCTTTATTTTTTTGAGTTGACGAATCAATTTTTCAACTGCAGCGGATACCGATTTTTCAAAGCCGTCACTGGAATGTGTTACCGACAATGTTTTCCCCGGTATTTGTGCAATGATTTCAGCAGTTTTGATACTGTCCTCCGGTTTTGTATAGCTCAATATGACGTCGACGTCTAGGATATCATCGTAAAATTTTTCTGCCGACTTGATTTCCTCTGTGATGAAATTCTTCAAGGAATCTTTTGCTCTGAACTTACGGGATGTGATTTTAATATTCATAACGACTCCTTTTTTGATTTTGGGTGAGCTTGTTTATAAATTTTTTTTATCCTCTCAATACTAACATGCGTATAAATTTGAGTGGTAGAAAGATTTTCGTGCCCGAGAAATTCTTTAACAGCAAGAAGGCCAGCATCATTGTCGAGCATATGAGTAGCTGAGCTATGCCTGAAAATATGTGGACTTTTGCGTTTTAATTCGTAACCACTCAATAATTTTCTAACGAGGCGGTAAACATAAAATCTGTCCAACGACTTACCATTTAATGTAATCAAAAAATCATTACTGTTTTTTGATTCTATGTTATCGATGTATTCTTTCAAAATTTGATATGTTTTTGCGCCGATCGGGACGTACCTTGCTTTGGAACCTTTACCAAATACTTTAATAGTTTTATTTCTGAGGTCGACATCTTTCAGTTTTAACGATATCAGTTCAGAGACCCTAAGAGCACATCCATATAAAAGTTCAACTATTATTTTATACGTCCTTCTTGTCTTCTCTTCTACTTCGGTATCAATTTTGGAAATAATATCTTCATAAAATGAGGCGCTAATTGTTTCGGGCAGTTTTCTTTTGACTTTCGGATTGGAAATTTTTTTTACCGGATTAGTTGCTATCAGATTATTTTTTAAAGCAAATTGAAAAAGTTTGCGTAATGCCGATAGCTTTCGGGCAACCGATGTTTTGCCAATTCCCTTTTCATTTAATCTGACAAGGTAATTACGAAGATGTCTTCCAGTAATTTTATCGAGAGACTTAACGCCTATTTCATCGCAGTAGTCGACAAATTGATTTAAGTCAGTAGAATATGCATCGATGGTATTTTGAGATACACGATTGACTCCCGACATTTCAGAGAGCAATTTGCCAACGATATTATTTATTTTTTCATAGGACATAAAATTATGAGTTAGTCGTTATCGACCTCTTCCTCTTTAGGAAGCTTCCATGTTGCATACTGGCAATCGGGATATCTACTACAGCTGTAAAAAATTCTGCCACGTTTAGTCCTTTTGGGGATCAATTCCCCTACACCACATTCTGGACATTTAATACCAGTTGTAATTTGTTCTGTATAATCGCACTCAGGGTAGTTTTCGCAACCGATAAACCTGCCAAATTTGCTTTCGCGATAGAGAGTTCTACCTCCACATTTGGGACATGTATTGCCTGTATATTCGGGTTCGTTATTTGAATTGCTAATTTCTTTGAGAGATTTAATGTTTTTACATTCGGGATAATTTGTACATGCAAGGAATTTACCGTACCTGCCAATTTTTACTTCCATGTCAGAGCCGCATTTTTCGCACTTAATTTTTTCGAGTGTCGATTCCACTTTTGCAAGCGTTTCAGAAAAAGGCTGATAAAAATCCGTCAGTACCTGTACATAATCATTTTCGCCTTCGGCAATCGAGTCAAGTTCATCTTCCATCTTTGCTGTAAATCCGACATCGAAAATGTTCGGAAAATTCTTAACTAAAATATCGTTTACTTTTTTGCCGAGTTCCGTTGGCACTAATTTACGGTCTACACTTTCGACATATTTTCTGTCGAGTATTGTGCCGACAATTAGAGCGTATGTACTCGGTCGGCCGATGCCTTTACTTTCCAATTCCTTTATTAAACTACTTTCTGTATAACGAGCTGGTGGTTTTGTAAAATGCTGATTCGATTTTAAATCTACCAGAGCAAGGATTTGGTTACTGTTGAGTCCTGCAGGTATTTTTATATTTTTCAGGTCTTCTGTATCATTGTTTTCTTCATTGCCATTTGAATCGTCGTATACTTTAAGAAAACCGTCGAATAATAAAGTTGAACCAGTAGCTTTAAAAACAAATTTATCGCCAGTAACTGATACAGTAGTATTTTCGAATAACGCAGGCTCCATCTGTGAGGCTATGAAGCGATTCCAGATTAATTCATAAAGTTTGTACTGTGAAGAATCTAGATAAGGTTTAACATACTCAGGTGAATATTTAAGTAAAGTTGGGCGAATAGCTTCGTGAGCATCCTGCACATTTTTATTTTTAGATTGATAAGTTCTTGGAGAGTCGGGTAAAAATTCGTCGCCATATTGAGTTTTGATATAATGACGTGCATCGTTTAAAATTTCTTCGCTCATGCGCGTTGAGTCGGTTCTCATATATGTAATTAGACCTGTAAGACCTTCATTGCCAATCGACACTCCTTCGTAAAGTTGCTGTGCCAGCATCATCGTACGTCGGGGTCGAAAGCCGAGCCGCTTCGATGCTTCGACTTGCAAAGTACTCGTGATAAACGGAGGCGACGGATTCCTTTTTGTCTGACGTTTATTAATGTCGGAAATCTTAAATACCCTCACGTTTTTGATTTCCGAAATAATTTTATCTGCTATTTCTCTGGAATTAATGGCAAAGTTTTTCTTTAAAAATTCTTCCCATTCTTTATCCGTCATTTCAGGTTTGGGTTGAATTTTTAATTGCTTGCCTTCAATTTCAAAAAGTTTTGCCGAAAATTCTTCTCCCCTCTCTGTTTTAAAAATGGCTATAATCGACCAGTATTCGGTCGGTATAAACTTACCAATTTCTTCTTCCCGCTCGCAGATTAATCGTAGCGCCACCGATTGGACCCTCCCAGCCGAAAGAGAACTTCCATATTGGTCAATAACAGCTTTCCAGAGGAACGGGCTTACCTGATAACCGATAATGCGATCCATAACACGGCGGGCTCTCTGTGAACTGACCAATTTATCGTCAATCTGAAGTGGATTCTCAAGAGCTTTATTTACGGCATTTTTCGTTATTTCGTTGAATAATACGCGCCGCACTTTGGCTCTGTCCTCATCGTTTAAAATATCGACTAAATCCTGAGCTATTGCTTCACCTTCGCGGTCAGGGTCAGTTGCAACATAAATATTTCTAGACTTCGACGCTAAATTCTTAATTTTCTTAATTATATCACTTTTACCGCGAATCGTCACAAATTTTGTTTTAAATTGGTTTTCTACATCGATACCCAGTTTACTCTTTGGCAAATTTTTAATATGTCCTACCGTTGCTTCGACAATATATTTATTCCCTACATATTTATTAATCGTCTTGGCTTTTGAAGGGGATTCAACAAGAATAAGATCTTTGCTCATAATTTTTCACCTTAATTGATGTAGTCGGAAGTATAAAGCAGAATTCGACTGCCGGGTAGAACGTCGGATTCGAAATCGACAAGAGATAGAAGAACAATCCAGTTCAATTCGTTTCTACTTATTTTATTTTCCGGAAACATCGAAATCTGTTCGAGAATATCTTCGAGAGTAGTAGGAGTTATTAACCCTACGTTTATTAAATGCATAAGATAATTATAATTCTCCACACCCAAGGCATCTTTTTCTTCTTCAGTAAGAAATCTGAAGCTCTTTCTAAATTTATTAACCCCTGCTTTTTCTTCGAGCATTTGAAAGCTATTTTGGAGAATTATTTTATCATAAATGAGACTGAAGGCTATATTGAGAGTCTGTTTGTCGTACTTTTTCTTTTCGGTAAAATATTTATTCAATTCTTCGAGCGATTTTCCTTTACCAAGTCCGTCCAGGATTTTAGATATAATTTCAACTACTTCGGGTTTCATATTATCCATAAAGCAAATTTCCTAAAATTTTTGTCTTTTTAACATAAAAATCTTCTTTAAGTTTCATTTTTTTGCGCAATTCTGGTGTTCCATCTTCATATCCAATTAAATGCAAAACACCGTGAATAATAAGCCTTTTTAATTCATCATCAAATGTAACACGATATTTTTTGGCATTTTCTTCGGCAACATTATAAGAAATAAATATTTCTCCGTCAATAATAGAACTACTTCCCGAATAATTTAAAGAAATAACGTCGGTAGCATAATTATGGTTCAGATATTTTTTATTTAATTCAACAATTGAATTAATATCCACTATGTTTATTTCAAGGTTAATTATTTTTAGATGATTATCGTCTTTTAATAATTTAATAATTCTATGAATAACTTTTTTTGAAATTTTATAAGGAGTGTAGACGTTTACATTTCTGAGCAATTTTACACCTAAACATGATTTAAAGATTCTGCTGATATTCTGGCATACTCCGTATAATTAAGAGCAGATTGATAGATCATCTCGATTTCTTCACGGGTCAGATCTCTAATAATTTTCGCCGGAACGCCAGCAACGAGTTTTCCTGATGGTACAACAAATCCCTGTTTAACCAGAGAACCGGCAGCTACCATAGAATTTGTTTCGACGACGACTCCATCGAGTAAAATTGCCCCCATACCGACGAAACAATTCCTCTTAAGAATTGCTCCGTGGAGAACCGCAGCATGTCCGACAGTTACGTTATCTTCAATAATCAGCGGAAATTTTTGATTAGTAACGTGAAGAACCGAACCGTCCTGAATATTTGTATTCTTTCCAATTCTAACGTAATTGACATCGCCGCGAATTACGACATTGTACCACACAGAAGAACCTGCCAATATCTCGACGTCACCAATAATTTTAGCACCTGGAGCAACAAAAACATCTGGAGCAATAATCGGATATTTTTCTTTATAAGGATAGAGTTTAGTTTCCATAAAATCCCGGTAATTTAGTCGCTTCTTCAAAATACTGTAGTGCATTCTGAAATTGTCTGTCGATATTCAAAAGTACAGAATACCATCCTTTCTCTTTAAAAAGTTCGCGCGCAATAAACGCTTTTAATATACCGAGCACATATTTTTTGCTGCCTTGAAAATCTTTAGATGAAAATTTAATATTATTGTTTTTAGCAAACCGCAAGAATTCATTGACCTCTTTCGAGTCGAAGTCGAAATTGTGCAAGAAGTAATTCATGTCTGAAGAGTAAAGGTTTCTCAGTTTTTGTCCGTTCTTATCGAGATAATTTCTTACAAATTGATAATAAATATTATTTTTTCGTAAATCAACCAGAAAGTCAGAACTCCTTTCGGCGTCGATAATGATGTCGGGAGTAATGCCCCCGCCTCCAAAAACTTTACGCCCGTGTTTAGTATAAAAAATTACAGCAGAGCTATCTTCATAATTATGGTCGATATTAATTGAATCGGTTTCCTCTCTGTAGTTAATTTGATTGTAATACTCTTCTCGATTCTTGTAATTTCTCTGTATCTCTCTGCCTGATGGAGTATAGTATTTTGAGACAGTAATTCGCAAGGCTGAATTATCCGGGAGAACAAATTGTCTCTGAACCAGGCCTTTCCCGAAAGTTGTTTCGCCAACAATCAAACCACGGTCCCAGTCCTGAATTGCACCGGCGACAATTTCACTGGCTGAAGCTGAGCCGCGATTTACTAGAATTATCAATGGTAATTTTTCGAATGGATAATTACGACGAGCGCGGAATTCCTCGTCAAATTCAGCATATCTTCCCTTTGTGTAGACAATCATCTTTGTGCTGTCGATAAATAAATCAGCAATGTTAAATGCTTGTGTGAGAAGTCCTCCCGGATTATTTCTCAAATCAAGCACAAGTTTTTGCATCCCCTCTTTACGAAGTCGATTGAGTGCTTCAATAACTTCGTTGGTTGAAGTTTCCGAAAAGCGTGTCAAATTGAGATATCCAATATTACTGTTATATAACAAAGCAACGTCAACGGAGTTTAAATTAATTCTATCTCTTACAATAGTAAAATCAATTGTTGAATTTGAGGATGGTCTTAATACCGTAACATTCACGGTAGATCCTTTTTTACCTCTCAACAATTTTATTACATCTTCATTCGTTAGTCCAGTTGCGTCCTTGCCTTCAATTTTAATAATTCGGTCGCCAGCTAAAATACCAACTGATTCGCTCGGGCCGCCGGTTATTGGAGAGACTACAACAATTGTATCTTTCAGTATTTGAAATTCAATGCCGATACCCTCGAAATTACCTCGCATCTCTTCTTCTTCGAACGAGAATTCTTCAGGGGTTATATAAACAGAATGTGGATCGAGATTTTTAAGCATACCTTCGATTGCATTGTCCATCAACTCTTCCTCATTGAGCGAATCGACATAGAAATAAGAAGTATACCTGTAAGCTTTTTCGAACTTATCGAGTTGAACGTCTTTTAAAGGGAATAATAAATCGTCGAGTTTTACACCCAGGAAAAATCCGAGAAGTATCGAAATGATTATCGCAGAAATAATTTTCTTCATTCTTAATTTTCCGGTTTCATTTGCGGGAATAAGATAACGTCCCTGATCGAAGGCTGATTTGTAAGTAACATGACAAGTCGGTCGATACCAACTCCCAAACCAGCTGTAGGAGGCATACCATATTCGAGTGCTCTTACGAAATCTTCGTCAATCTGATGAGCTTCTTCATCGCCTTCTTCTCGCATTTTTGCCTGTTGTTCGAAACGTTTTTTCTGGTCGATCGGGTCATCCAATTCGCTAAAGGCGTTACATATTTCCCTGCCGAGCACAAAACCTTCAAATCTTTCTACCAATCCTTCTTTTGCTCTGTGCTTTTTGGCAAGCGGCGAAAGTTCTAATGGATAATCAATAACAAATGTAGGTTGTATCAAGGAAGGTTGTATTGTAGCTTCGAACAACTCATCAATCAACTTGCCTTTCGATTCACCTCCCTTCGGTTCTATGCCTCTTTCTTTAAGAGCTTTTACCAGATCGTTATAATTAGCATTCAGCACGTCGATTCCAGTAACCTTAAGCAATTCATCAACCATTGATATTCGCTTCCAGGGAGGATTGAAATTAATTTCCGTACATTCGATTTCAAATTGCGTTTTGCCGAATACCTTATTGCACAGTTCCAGCACCATTTTTTCGACGAATCCCATCATCCATTCGTAATCTTTATAAGCCACATAAAGCTCGAGCATAGTAAATTCCGGATTATGCGTTTTGTCCATTCCTTCGTTTCTAAAGTCTTTTGATATCTCGTAAACGCCATCGAAACCACCTACTATCAAACGTTTTAAGTAGAGCTCGTCAGCAATTCTTAAATATAAATCGATATCAAGAGCGTTATGATGAGTAATGAAAGGACGAGCAGCAGCGCCTCCGTATAAAGGTTGCAGGATTGGAGTCTCTACTTCGAGCAATCCGTTATCGTCCAGGTATTTTCTAATCTGCGAAATTATTTGTGCTCTTTTGATAAAAACATCTTTAACTTCAGGGTTAACAATCAGGTCTACATATCTTTGCCTGTATCTTAACTCTTTATCTGCAAACTGGTCATAAATAATTTTATTTCCGTTTTCATCAATAACTTCCTTGGCAATCGGAATAGGCCTTAAGGATTTGGCAAGTAGTTGATACGATTTTGAGTGTACCGAAATCTCACCCGTTTTAGTTTTGAAAACAAATCCTTCCACTCCGATAATATCTCCAATATCGAGTAGTTTAAAAATATCGTACATATCCCCCAGATCATCTTTTTTCAGATAAATCTGGATTCTACCTTTACTATCCTGAATATGAGCGAATGTAGCTTTTCCCATGCGTCTCAATGCCATAATGCGTCCCGCAACTTTTACATCTTTGCCTTCGTATTTCTCATAATTTTGTTTTATACCGATCGAATTGCAGTCGACATCATAGCTATATGCATAAGGGAGAATGCCTCGTTTAATTAATTCCTCGAATTCTTCTCTTCTTCTTTTTATCAATGAATTATATTCTGTTTCGAGATTATGGTTTTCCACTTTTCCTCCGTATTAATTTCTGACAAAATTGACTAATTTGTTGCAGGCATTATCAATTATATAATTTACCAAATTAGATGATGACAAATAGTTATTAATAAATATAGAGAATGCCAAAATTTCGCCGGAAATAGTTCTAACATAACCTGCAAGAGTTGATATATCGGGGCTGTAACCCGGTTTTGCTCTTAAATTATTTCTGGCATGAGTATTTTTCATTCGATTTGCAAGAGTTCCATCGAAGCCTGCAATTGGCAAAGAATTATAAAAATAGTCCGACATTTCCGATTTAAAGAGATAAGTCAACAGATTGACAGTTTGACGCGGTGTCACAAGATTCATCCTCGACAAACCGGAACCGTCTACAAGATTGAGATTATCAACATTAATACCGATTTCATTAAAAAGTTTTCTGCAGGCGTCCAGACCATTCTCAGCCGAGCCATACCCGTAAACTTCAAGTCCTATTGTTTTTAGAAGTTGCTCTGAATAAAAATTATTGCTGTTTTTATTTGTTTCGTTAATTATTCTGTACAATGGAACCGATCGATGAATCAGCAAAGCAGTCATCTCGTCTTTTATAATAAATTTATCTGTAATGTTGTAATCGAGAATTTTTCCTTCCACCTGAATACCTCGAGCATTCAAAGTTTCTTTAAATACTGTCATAAAATAGGATGCAGGTCCGCTAATTGAAATATTTTTTACTATTGGTTCGGATTTAATATTAATCGAACCGGTAATATAAATTACATTAGAGCCTCTTTCTCTTGTTACGTCGATTTCTGTCTCGTCATCAGTAGTGACTGCTCTGTTAATGACTTTAACGTAATTTGTATTTGGAGAAATTTTATACTTAGCAGGAAATTTTAAACCGGCTGGACTGATTGTAATTTCAATGGAGTTATCATTAAAACTGAGAGCACCAGAGGGTGCAGCAAACCAATAACTTTCGTTATCCCATGCCCATCCTTCTCCCAGTGATATATCGTCGAATGCATGGTCATCGAAATAAAGATTGCCTTCAATTTTATTGATACCTTTGTTTATCAGCTGTTGAGCCCACTCTTCGAAAATTACCGTTGGTGCTCCGTTGTAAAATCGATTGGAAATCGATGGGTCACCCGACCCGGATATCATCAAATCTCCTTTCAAAATGCCGTTCGTAATTTCGCCGTCGGTATAAATTGTAGTTTCGTACGTAAAATTTGGTCCCAATATAAATAGCGCTGCGGATGTTGTAAAGAGTTTAACTGTCGAAGCTGGTATGAATAACTTGTCCGGATTTTTTTTGTAAATTGTTTCTCCAGACTTTAATGACCTAATAAAAACTCCTACAAAAGCATTATTTAATGACGGGTCGTTAAAAGAATCGTCGAGTTGTTCTCTTAATTCTTTAATTGAATATTGCTCCTTCAACGTATCGTTCTGAGCATAGACAAAGCAAGATAGGAGTAATATCGGGATAAATCTAATTATCATAGATTTTATAAACTTTTTCAATTTCGTTAATCGTAATTTCTCTATAAGATCCATATGGAAGCTTTTCGACATTAAATATTCCGAAGCTGACTCGTTCTAAAGATTTTACAAAATAACCAAGCTGTCCAAACATTCTCTTCACAAAATGATTTCTGCCTTCTATGGTTGTAACTTTCATTGTTCTTTTGTTTTTGTAGTTGATGATTTTAATTTCTTCAAATTTGCTTTTTCTACCATCGAGATAAATTCCTTTCAACAATTTATCTGCATCTTCTTTAGACAGTGGTTTATCGAGCGTGGCGTGATAAACGCGCGGTATTTTTTTGCTCGGATGCGTCAAGAAATTCGAAAAATTTCCGTCGTTTGTCAATATAAGCACGCCCGTTGTATTGTAATCGAGTCTACCGACAGGAAATATCTTGTATTTAGTTTTAATCAGATCAGTAACTTTTTTCCGATTCTTTTCGTCACTTGTCGTTGTAATAAAACCTCTGGGTTTATTGAGGAGAAAATAAACTTTTTTTTCAGGCCTAAGTTTTTCTCCGTCGAGATAAACAATATCGTTCGCAGGATCGACATAAAAACTGAAATCGGTGATGATATTACCATTTACGGAAACTCTTCCCATTTTAATGTATTCTTCCGATTTTCTTCTAGAGGAGATCCCACATTCCGAAAGAAATTTATTCAATCGTATCTTCATCATTTGCGCCTTCGTCGTTAATTTCATTTTCAAGTTCTTCTTCGATTTTATTCATCATTATTCTTCGTTTTTGTTCCTGAAAATCCTCGTCTTTCATAATCTCTTCGATTTCACGTGGTTTAGGCAAATCGGAAATATTATTCAATCCAAAGTATTTTAAAAATTCGTCCGTAGTGCCGTAAAGAAGCGGACGCCCTATGGTATCTGCTCTACCTTTGATAGTAATCAAATTCTTTTCGAGCAAAGTATTCAAAGTATAATCGGAATTCACACCACGTATTGTTTCAAGTTCTGGCTTTGTAATTGGTTGTTTGTAAGCTATAATTGCTAAAGTTTCGAGAGCAGCTTGACTCAGTCGACGTTTACTCTTTTCGGTTGAAAGGAATCCGACATATTTTGCATGGTCTGCTTTTGTAGCATAAATATAACCATTAGCGATTCTGAGTATCTTAAATGCATGTCCGTTTTCGTCATATTTTTCATTAAGCAAATTAACTGCCGCGTCGATTTCTTCGACCGAGATATCGATATCCGCACCATCGATTTCTTTAATGGCGTTGACAATTTCTTTAGCTGGCAAAGGTTCGTCAGAAGCAAAAATCAACGCTTCAATAACCGAATAATAAATATTATCCATCAGATAGCCCGTAGATTATAAAGTCATTAAAATTTGGAGATTCTTCGATACCGATTTTACCCGATTTAACCATCTCCAAAATGGCAATAAACGTAACAACAATCTTAATTTTGTTTATCATCTCTTTCATCAATTCATTGAATGTAATTCTCTTGTTCAATTTCACTTTTTTGTCAATATAATCCATCTGTTCTTCAATTGTAACATTCCATTTTTTAATTTGGTGAACGGGTTCATCCTTTTTCGATTCAATTACTTTTTTGAAAGCTTTGATAAGGTCGTAGATGGAAATATTTTTCAACAAGATATCTAAGTTGGCGGATTTTTCTTTCTCGTCGTATTCGAAATTACTACGGAAGCTGTAATTTCTCATATTCGATTCCATAAAGCTAAATTCTTCGGTCATTTCTTTATATCTTTTATACTCCAGTAGTGCTTTTACGAGGTCGGCTCTCGGATCGATTTCTTCACCTTTTTCGTCCACTTCTTTCGGGAGGAGCATTTTAACTTTTATCTGCATTAAAGTGGCAGCCATCAAAATAAAATCACCGGCAATCTCGAGGTCGAGTTGCTGTAGCATTTTAAGATAGTCCATGAAGTCTTTGGTAATTTTCGATATTGGGATATCGTAAATATTAAGCTCGTCCCGTTTAATAAAAAAAAGCAGAAGGTCGAGCGGTCCTTCGAATTGTGTAAGTTTGATTTTATACATTATCCGAATTTCATACTTGAATGAACTTCGTCCATCGTCTGTTGTGCTACAACTTTTGCCTTAGCTTCACCTTCGTGCAATATATCTTTTACCAGGTTAATATTCTGTTCGTAATATTTTCGTTTTTCGATAATTGGTTCGAGAAATTCATTAATTTTAGCTGCGCACCTCGATTTACATTCCACACATCCGAGAGCGCCGCTACGGCAATCGGCATCGATACTTTCTGTTTCCTCAGGATTAAATCTTTTGTGATATGTAAATACCAGACAAATTTCTGGACGTCCCGGATCGTTTTTCCGTACTTTTAAAGTATCGGTTACGGCTTTTCTTAATTTTGCATTGACCGTCTCTGGCTCGTCGGACAAAAGAATTGCATTCCCAATCGATTTCGACATTTTAGCATTGCCATCAAGACCAGGTAAACGCGAAAAACTTGTAAGAAGAGGCTCCGGTTCAGGAAAAACTTGCTTGTATTGATTATTAAATTTTCTGGCAATTTCACGTGTGATTTCGATATGCGGAACCTGATCCTCTCCTACAGGCACCAGTTCGCCTTTATATAATAAAATATCGGCAGCCTGCAATACAGGATAACCGAGGTGTCCGTATACAACGTTTTCGATATTCAAATCACGAATCTGCTCTTTTAATGTGGGATTTCTTTCCAGACGAGCTTTTGTAATTAGCATTGAAAAAATTAAATAAAGTTCTGCATGTTCTTTAATCTGGGATTGACGAAAGAAAGGACTTTTATCCGGATCGAGCCCCGACGATAGCCAATCTATAACCATTTCAATTGTATTGTCATAAATATGTTCAGTGGATAAATCCGTAGTCAAAACGTGATAATCGGCGATGAGGTGATAACTTTCGTACTGATTTTGCAATTTAATCCAGTTTTCCAGTGCGCCTACATAATGTCCAAGGTGCAATTTACCTGTAGGGCGCATACCGCTTAGAATTCTTTTATTAGCCATAATTTAGTTAGAATAAATTAATGAATATAGAGCACAAAAATAAAGAAAAAAAAGGAAATTTACTTTTAATCGAAGAGGAAAGGTTTCCATGCCTTATCGATTCTGCCAGCAGCCGACTTGATAAAAAGTATGTGATTGGGTGTATATGGTTTGATTCTAAGTTTCATACCCGCTTCTTCAGGAGTTCTGTCCCCTTTTCTATTATTACACGGCAAACACGCTGCCACCAGATTTTCCCAAGTATCGGTTCCTCCCCTTGATTTCGGAATAACATGGTCGACTGTCAATGGTAAATCCCCTCTTCCGCAGTAAGCACATCGATGACCGTCCCGTTTGAGTATATTTTTTCTGGTGAGAATAATTTTTTTATAAGGAATTCGAATATAATCCTTCAACTTAATCACGCTTGGCCAGGGATAAGATTTACTCACGGTTCTAATTTGTCGAGCGCTATTTTTTGCAACTAATTCTGCTTTACCCATCAGCAGTAATATAATTGCTTTTTTAACGTTACAAATTGTAAGGGGTTCGTAACTCTGATTAAGTAGTAGAACCCTCGCATTAAGCGCTCCGTTTGACCCGAACTTACGTTCGAAGATGACCTCCTTCGTTCAAAATTATACAATATGTTATAATTCGGTGTGCAATATGCAAAAAATAGATTAATTATGAAAGATGCCATCCTATCACTTATCAATTATTCCTCCAGCCAGAAGGTAACCATCACTGTCATAAAGAACGAGAGATTGTCCTGGAGTTATTGCGTTTTTAGGTTCTAAAAATTCAATTTCAATGGCATCTTGAGACGATTTTAAGACAACCGCTTCTGTGGCAGTATCTGAATACCTTATTTTTCCAAATACTCTATCGCCTTCATTTAATGAAGGTCGACTTACGTAATTTATATCCGAAGCTTTAACGTACTTTTTTAGCAGTTCGTCTTTATCGCCAATTTCAATTGCATTTGTTTCATTGTCGATATTTTTCACGTAGACAGGCTTACCGAATGAAATTCCAAGTCCACGTCGTTGACCAATTGTATAGAATGGAAAACCTTTGTGTTTACCCACTATCTGACCATGATATACCAGATTACCTTCCTGAATTTCGTTGACCACTTCGGGAATTCTTTCGCGTAAGAAGCGTTCGTAATTATTATCAGCCACAAAACAAATTTCCTGGCTATCAGGTTTACTTGCTGTTTTCAATCCAAAATCAGCCGCAATTGATCGCACTTCTTCTTTTGTATATTTACCGAGCGGGAATAATGTGCGTGATAAGCTTTCCTGCGTAAGCCCCCATAGAGCATAAGTCTGGTCCTTCTTATGGTCTTTTGAATATTTCAATGTAAATCTATTGTTAATTTTTTCTACCGATGCATAATGTCCTGTTGCCACATATTGTGCATCGAGCGAATCAGCTTTTTTCAGTAATTCTTCCCACTTAATTTTGCGATTGCAAACTACACACGGGTTCGGAGTTCTACCGGAGAGATATTCATTGATGAAATCGTCGATTACTGCTTTTTCGAAAGCTTTTGTGAAGTCGACTGTATAATGTGGAATACCGATTAATTCAGCAACACTTTTAGCGTCAAAAATTGCATCGAGCGAGCAGCAACCCGACTCGTGTTTGGGAGCCCCTCCAACTTCCATAAAGCCCCATGTTTTCATTGTAATTCCAATTACATCGTAGCCTTCCTTTTTCAAAATTGCAGCGGCAACAGAAGAATCGACACCACCGCTCATGGCAACGATTACACGATTTTTGTTCATCATTTTCCTTTCTAAAAAATCTACAATTGAAACGGTAAATATAGGAAATAAGTTCTAATTTCAGGAGGTAGTGGTGAGTATTGCAACGCATGTTACATAATTGTCGGAATGGCTCATTGATATCAATAATTTTTTGTTGTCCCCGAGAAATTCTTTAATCTCATTTTTCCTCAGAATTACAACGGGCATCCCATTCGAAAGATTGCTGATTTCAATATCTTTCCATCCTGGTATAACATTAACTGAAGAGAGAGCTTTGGTTATTGCTTCTTTTGCCGCAAAGCGAGCTGCAAGATGCTGATATTTATTTTTTTTATTTAAGCAATACTCCAATTCGGAACCCGTAAATATTTTTTCCAAAAAACGTTTGCCGTAATTATCTACACTTTGCTTTATTCTGTCGATCTCAATTATATCAATACCTAGTCCAATTACCATAAATCTCCTCTTTCAGAAAATATTTACGTCCACTTTGATACCTTTGCCGCGCATTTGCTCCTCTAAAATTTCCACGAGTTTATTGAGTTTTGTCATCGTATTTTTTATATCTTCCATGAATTTATCGTCATACAATAATTTACCGAGATTATTTTCGCTGCGACGTGTTTCAAGTATCATTGAATTAAGTTCATTTAAGAGTTTCTTTGATTCATTCAAAGTCAAATTCATATTTTTAAGGAACACTTTTACAGTATCTCTGTTTTCTGAAATAAGGCTATCAACATTCTCAGTAATTTTGACTGTATTGGAGATTAATTTCGCAATATTTGAGTCGTTACGTGAAACAAAGGAATTGAGATTATCAACCGTAAAATTCAGATTTTTCACTAAAGCAGTTATTTCCTCCGTAAAGCGGTCGTCGAGAAGAGTATTATTCAATTTGGTGAGAGTAAGATTAACTTCTTTAATTAAATGAATCAAATCAGACTGTAAATTGCCAAGCAGAGCCATTGTAGTCGAAATATCGCCGAGGAACAAGCCATTATGAATTTTATCTGGGTCGAGAGGATTATTCGAATTGCCGGGGAATATTTCTACCTTTTTACCACCCATCAAATCGAGCATCATTATTTGAAATGTAGCATCCTGACGTAAAGAAATATTTCTGTCAATTTTGAGTAATGCAACAACATAATTCTTTTCAGTTTTTATGTCGTCGACGTAACCAGCCCTTAGACCGTTTATAGTAACCGGATCTCCAATTTCAAGCCCTGCAACATTATTGAACTTAATCCTCAATTCTGTTTTGTCGGAGTTAAAAGTAATATTTTTAGCCCAGCCGAGAACCCAGAAAAAGATTATCATTGCGAGGAATACGGTGATACCAACTTTAATTTCAGTTTTTCTCTCGTCTTTCATCTTCGTTAAGAGTTTTTTTTAGTATATTAAATTCAAGAGAGTCGATGACGCTATCCTCAATAAATATTTTTGTGCTATTAACAATTTTTTCAAAATTTGCCATTGATTCCTCGAAATTTTCTTTTTTTAGCTTTTCGATTTTTTCCGAGAAAAGTACCTGCAAAGAATCGTCAAATTTATTGTGTTTCAATTTATCGAAACGACTTTTAAAATTATTTACTCCTACTTCCAGTATTTTTTCTTTAACATAGTTTTTTATCACCGACCCGTATTGCCTATAGACAAAAATCGAACTACCGATTGCAATTGTAATTATGATGACCAGGGTTAGGAAACATCCCTTTCTCATTATTGCTCCGGCAGTTTTTCTACAAGAATTTTATTTATTCTTTTGTTATGGATTTCCTTAACAGTAAATTTAATACCTTTATCGATAAAAGAGAAACCCTCTTCCGGAATAGAACCTGCGTGATTCAGAATAAAGCCGGCGAGCGTATCGTAATCGTCGTCTTCGTTCGATAAATCTATTCCCAAAAGCTCACTTAATTCGTCTATGGGAAGTCTACCGCTTAATAAATAAGTATTATCCGAAATTTTAACGATCGGGTTTTCTTCTTTATCGAATTCGTCACGGATATCTCCGACTATTTCTTCAAGAATATCTTCCAGAGAAATCAAACCGGAAGTGCCACCATATTCGTCGACTACAATTCCCAAATGAAGTTTTTTCTCCTGAAAATCGTGGAGCAACTCTTTTATATATTTTGTCTGAGGCACGAAGAATACATCACGCGCAATTTTACGAAGTGAAAGTGACTTGTGCATTTCGGGATTCTTCAAATACGGCAGTAAGTCTTTGGCATAAATAATTCCAATAATATTATCTAGTGAGTTTTCATATAAAGGAATTCGACTATAACCCGAATCATTAATAATTTTCATTAGTTCATTAAAAGTAATATCTACGGGGACAGCTACAATATCGACGCGTGGAGTCATTATTTCCCGCGCTGTTACGCTTCTAAAAGATACTATCCCTTCAATAAGTTCGTGTTCGTCTTCTTCAATTGTCCCTCTCTCTACTCCGAGATTAGTCAGTTCAGTAATTTCCGAATTAAGTAGGGGATTTTTGAATTTTTCCGTTTTAATTTTCGAAGTAGCCACACGGAGCAAATCACTTAATATTTTTGCAATCGGGAAAAACAGCACACTAAACCAGTAAAGGGGCATAGCAACCATTTTGGCAAAACTAATGTTGTTCTTATTTGCAATTAATTTCGGAATTATTTCGCCGAAAAGAAGAATAATAATGGTTAGAATGGTAATTTGAATTGTAATAGCAAGTTCCACAGAGATTTGGTAAACTTTAGCAAGGTCTAAAGCTATTAGAACGGAAATGATCGACGCTGCAGTATTAACTACAGTATTTCCCAGTAAAATAGTAACCAGTATACGTCTTGGATTATCCAGTAACAGCTGGAGATAGCTTCCTGTAATTCTGCTCGTTTTCTGAAAATCCTTAATTTTTTTCCTGTCGAGAGAAAAGAGAGCTACTTCCGACCCCGAAAAGAATCCGGAGAGAATAATAAAAAATATTAGAAGAACTATACGCAGAAATGAATCGCTTTCCAAGTTATTGTTAAATCCCGACTTTATTCAACATACATTTAAAATGGTAAATCCTCGTCCGAATCGGCTTCCATAGCAGGAGTATCACCTGGCATTTCTTCTCCGGCGGTTTCCTGTGGTGCTTCCCTGCTGTCCAGAGGAATTAGCTGTTCAGCAACTACTTCCGTAAAGTATCTCTTGATGCCGTTTTTATCCTCATAATCCCGTTTTGATATTCTTCCCTCAATGTAAAACTTCTTCCCTTTTTTCAAGGCATCTTTATAAAAGTCGGATAAATTGTAAGCCACAACATTATGCCAGGTAGTTTCATTAACCCAATTGCCATCCCGTCCCTTGTAACTTCTTGTAGTAGCCAATGAAAATGTAGTTACAGACACATTGTTTGTAGTAAAACGTGTTTCAGCATCGTTCCCAAGATTTCCAATAAGCATAATCTTGTTTAAAGAAAAAGCCACTTGCCCACCTTTTTTTTGTTAAAAAATGTAGTATAAATTTATGATTATTAACTGAAAATTGCCAAATAGAAAGACATTAATCTTCTATCGTAAAAATAAACGCATTTTGAAACTCAGACATTTTTTTTAACTCATCCCTCGCCTTTTCTGCTTTCTCGATAGAGTCAAATGGAAAAAGCTGCACTGTATACATTTTAACTTCATCTTTATAAATAATATTGAGTTCGTAGTTTGTTTTACTCGAATTCATCTCAACGAATTTTTGTGCGTTAATTTTATTCGAAAAAGCTGCAACCTGGACAATAAAATGGATGGTTTTCTTTGGAATCTTGTCGGAAGGAAGTTCCTCAAGTTTGTTTTTTAGAGTATCAGTTTTTGTTTCTTCATCGAGAGTTTCTAATTCATCGAATATATATACTTTTTCTTCTGGTTGTTCATTTTGTGTTTTTTGTAAGGACGAACAACCAAATAATAAAATAAAAATTGTAACGATGGAAAAGTTGGTTTTCATAAAAAAAATGATGGGTGACTAAAAAGTAATATTTTTTAATATATAAACCGCTAATTCCACTAATCATTTACGAATTTATTGTTGAATAATTACTTTTAAGCCACCCTGACAATCTAATTACAAAGAATAAGAAAAATTAACGCCAAATAAATGCGCATTGTTTGTATAAGTTCCGTTAAAATTAAATTTTGAATTCGTAACTTCTCTATCCATAAAGATTAAGTAGAGATACGATAAATCAACCGAGAATTTATCTGATAATTTCAGGCCGTAACCAATATTCAAACCGATACGGTCTGCATCGGGCAATGTAGGTTCCACGTATTCATCTTTAACTGGATTATTGTCGTAGAACAAACCGCCTCTTAATTTGGAACCGCTTTCCATAGAATACTCGAATCCACCTCGTACGATAAAAGAATTTTCATATTTTCTGTCGGCAGATTGGACTTTTTGCTGCCCGTTAGCAGGGTTTAAATCGAGATCATAATTTTCAAAAGTTACCTCGAGTTTATCATAACTCGACCAGCCAACATATTGAAAATCAGCCGTCAACATTAAATTGTCTTTAGCCGAATATGCCACACCCACAGTTAAGTTTTGTGGAGTTGACAATGGAGCTTTGATATTCCCATTTGGAAGGGGTAAAGTCAAACCTAATAACGGGTGAACAAATCCTGCCGGAGTACTTGTAGCAGTACCTTCGAAATCGAAACTAACCTCGCTGCGATAACTGAGTCCGATAGAAAAATCAGCTATCGGTTTGTAGAGTAAACCGGCTGTAAATCCAAAAGCCGTACCGTCGCCGCTCATATTGATTTCGAAATCCCCTCCAACGGGAATAGGTGCTTTGCGAATTATTGTTACGTCTGCCCATGCAAATGTGCCGCCCACACTAAGCGACAGTTGATCTGACAATTGATAAGCAATAACCGGCGTGAAAAAGAACGCCTTTAGTTCTGTTTCTACCGCCAGGTATTTGCCGACCCAATTGGGATCCCACTTTGTCCCCAATCCGTATGGATTATTCACACCAAGTCCGATATGCAATTTATCGGTCAATTGCTGAGTAAAATAAAAGTTGATGGGAGTAAAGAGCTGATTCTCCATATCAACTTCTAAAGCAGGTTGAGTAGGAGTTTTGTAAGTAGCAAGCGGAACGATTAATGTGGTTCCGAGGTAGAAATTAGTTCCTTTTAGCTGTGTAATTCCTGCGGGATTAAAATAGATAGCAGACGGATCATTAGCCAATCCCGTAAAAGCACCGCCCATAGCCATTGCTCTGGCGCCATGCTCGTTTAATTGGAAACCACTTCCATTAATTACTCCAGCTGAGATTAAAACGAAAAGAAATAATTGTAACGATTTTTTCACACAACCTCCCTGTTTTTGTTATGCAAACATTAAAATAAGTAATTGTTTTATAAAAGCAAAAAGAATTATTCCAATAAAATTAATAGTTCATTTTTCTCCACACCAACTCCTGTCTTAACCCTGATATCTTTTATTTTACCATCACTCGGCGATTGTATTTCATTTTCCATTTTCATGGCTTCGAGTACAAGCAGACTTTGCCCTTTTTTTACTATGCTCCCTTTTTCAACATTTAATTTAACAATTAATCCGGGCATTGGAGCTTTAATTTCGGAATATTTTTCTTTACTCAGTTTTTCTTCGCTCCTGCTCTGAAGCAGATATTGAAGACGTGTATGCAGTTTCAATTTATAGAGGTTCCCGCAAATATTGTATGTAAATCTATTGTCTTCAGATAGTCCCGATATGATGTGATAATGCTTTTGTCCTAAACGAAGTAAAATCTCATTCTCATTTTTACTATTAAATTCATCGATTGTAAATTCCACATCATTAATAATTATCTTCTTTCCGCCTTTATAAATCACAGAGTATTTTTTGTTATTAATTTCAACTACAAAGTCAATCATATTTTAACTTGTACCATTTATTTTTGTTATTAACCACCTCGCCGTTAGATTTAAATCTATTGCTATAATTCAAGACGGCGGAAATTACTGCAGCAATTTCTAAGTCCTGATTATTTTCCCGAATAAAAGAGAAATTTTTTAGTGTATTAATATTAAATGAAGCATTTCTGAAAATTTCGCTCTTTAAGATTTGTTTTAGGAGTGGAATATTAGTTTCGACATCCGTAATTAAATAATTGTCAAGTGCATTCAGCATTCGAACAAGGGCTTCACTACGACTTTTGCCGTGGCTAATAACTTTTGATAATAATGGGTCGTAGTATAACGAGACGTTTGCTCCGATGTCGATACCATAGTCTACCCTTATTCCGGGTAAATTTGGAATTTTGTGATTCGTAATTTTTCCGGTTGAAGGTGAAAAATCAAAGTCTTCAGAATTAATTCTGCATTCAATTGAATGTCCATTAATCGAGACTTCATCCTGAGTAAACGATAGCTTATCTCCGGCTGCTATTTTAATCTGTTCTTTTACAATATCGATTCCTGTAATCGACTCAGTGACGGGATGTTCCACTTGCAAACGTGTATTCATTTCTAAAAAATAAAAATTGCGATTACTATCCATCAAAAACTCTACAGTACCGGCGTTATAATAGTTACATGCTCGGGCGGCTCTTACTGCAGCATCTGTTATTTTTAGTCTTAATTCTGGATCAATTGAAGGTGAAGGAGCTTCTTCGATTATTTTTTGAAACCGTCTTTGCAGAGAACATTCCCTTTCAAATAGATGAATATAATTGCCGTACCGGTCGCATAAAATTTGCACCTCGATATGTTTTGGATTAATAATCAATTTTTCAATATAAATTTCGTCGTTGCCAAAAGCTTTTAGAGCTTCACTTCGAGTTAAGTTAAATGCCTGACGAAGCTCTTTGTCTTCGGAAACCAAACGAATTCCTTTTCCTCCTCCGCCTCCCGATGCTTTCAACATAAGCGGATAACCAATTTCATTTGCCACTACGATAGCGTTTTCTAAATCATTAACAGGTTCAATCGAGCCAGGCACAATAGGGATATTATTTCCCAGCATTAACTTGCGAGCGTTAAGTTTGTTACCCATCAGTTCAACCGATTTCGATGAAGGACCGATAAAAGTAATATTGCTTGCTTCTACAGCTCTTATAAAATTTTCATTCTCGGATAAGTAACCGTAGCCCGGATGAATTGCATCAACTTCAGCTTTAGTGGCTATTTCAAGTATTAAGTTTTGATTAAGGTATGCTTTCGGTTCACCTATATTGAAGGCTTCATCTGCTGCAGTAACATGAGGAGAAAATTTGTCTATATCTGAATAGATTGCAATAGTCTTTATGCCCAGTTCATTACAAGCTCTAATAATTCTTAGAGCAATTTCTCCTCTATTGGCAATTAGTATTTTATTAAACATTTATTAAGAGCAGTTATCTTTCAATTAAGATAATAATATTTTTTATCAGAATAAACTGCTCATTCAAATTCCACAATGGTAATTCCTTCTCCTCCGCTTTCGATATCTGCAAAATAATAATTTTTAATCCCTTTATAATTCTTAAGGATAGAATGGACTAATTGTTTTAAAGCTCCAGTTCCTTTCCCGTGCAATATTTCAACTCTTTCCAGTCCATACATTAAAGAATCGTCCAGAAAACGGATAATTTCAAACTCCGCCTCGTCTGAACGCAAACCTTTTATATCGAGTCGATACTTAACGTGGTCGTAATCGGTAATTACTCTCTTTTTTTCGAAGTCTTTAAAATCAGACTTATTGGCTGGAACCAGCGAGGTGTACTTTGCTTTGATTTTTAATGTGCCAATTGTTATTAGGGCTTTATCCTTTTCGACATCAATCTCATCGAGAACCCCTACAGAAGTAGTGCCTTTGATAGAGACGTAATCGCCTACATTCAATTTATAATCTGATTTATCTTCGTTTTTTGATTTATCGAGATAACTTTGAGTTTTCTTTTTTATTGTTTCTATTTCGCTTTTTTCTTTCTTGATAACTTCTTTGTTAGCATTCGATTGGATGATATTCTTAATCGTATTTTCGATTTTCCTGTTAACGTCAGACAAAAGGAGATTTGCTTTTTTATGAGCTTCTTCGAGTATTTCCTTTTTTTGCTTTTCCAGCTTATTTATTTTTTCCTGATAAAGATTGGCAAGACTTTTGAGACGTAAATTTTCCAGTTCGAGATTATGATATTGATTTTTCAACTCATGTGATTTTTTTTCGATGTCAATTAAAAATTCTTCTATCTTCGATTTGTCACTGTCAATGTATCGCTTGGAAAGCTCAATAAATTGTTCGTCGAATCCAATTCGACTTGCAATTTCAAATGCATAGCTTGAACCCGGCATCCCCTGATTGAATCGATACGTTGGTTTTAATTCCTCGCTGTCGAATTCCATCGAACAATTTTGAAATTTGTCGAGTTGATTGGCAATCAATTTAAGAGAGCCATGGTGTGTGGTTGCTATAACAAGAGCACATTTGTCCCGTAATGAAATCAAAATACCGGTAGCTATTGCCGCGCCTTCAACCGGATCGGTTCCCGTACCAACTTCATCAAGCAACACAAGGGTTGTATCATTTGCCTTTTCAAGTATCGATTTGATATTTGTTAGGTGTGAACTGAATGTACTCAAATCGTCTTCAATTGATTGATAATCACCAATGTCGACAAGAACATTTTCAAAGAGATGCAAATTCGAATCGGGATGACACGGTATCGGGATACCTGACTGAGCCATCAGTACCAGCAGACCGATTGTTTTGATTGCAACAGTTTTCCCTCCCGCATTAGGTCCTGTCAGCACGAGTACTTTCTGGTTGGTTATTTTCAGATTCAAAGGAATTGTAGCTTCGAATCCAAGTTTCTTAAGCAAAATAGGATGCCTTGCATCTATCAGTTCGATCGGTCTATTGTCGTCGAATGAAGGAATAGAACCAATAATTTCGAGAGCATATTTAGCCCTTGCAAATAGAGTGTCGATATTTGTGATAACATTGTAAGTAATTAGAAGTTCTTCACTCTTAGCAGCAATCTGTTTAGTAAGCACCAAAAGTATCTTTTCAATCTCTCTTTTTTCTGCAAATTTTAAAGAAAGGAGATCGTTATTCAATTCAAGTATTTCAGCTGGTTCGATATAAACAGTTTGACCTGTGGATGATTCAGAATGAATAAAGCCTTTTATGTGCCTTTTGTGTTCTGCTTTTACAGGTAGAACAATTCTTCCATCCCGTTGAGTAAAATATTCTTCCTGCACAAGGTATTCTTCACTCAATTTTTTTAACAAACGATTAACAGTCTTTTGAAGCAATAACTCTTTTTCATGTATTTCATTCCTGATCGATTTCAAAGCCAGACTTGCATTATCTTTTACATCCCAATTTTCATCGAAAATTTTTTCAATGCTATTTTCAAATACCTTATCGACCATTAAATTGTTTCTCAAGTCATCAAGTGGTGTTTCGATTGGATCTTCGGGTCTCAAATAAATTACCACTTTTCTCGACATCTGTGCAAGACGATAAATTTCTCTTATTTCTTTCGACGAAAGAACAACCCCCTCTATTCTTGAGCGGTATATTGAATCTGTCAGTTCAGGTAAATATTCGATGGGTGGGATATCTTTCTTGATAAGTAAATGACGGGCATAGTTTATTTTATCTGTCTCAGAAATAATATGATTAAGGTCTGTCGTAGGCTCTATTTCTCTTAATTTCTTTTTACCCGTTTCAGTTTGACAATAATTCGTAATATACTCGGTAATTTTACGGAATTCGAGTTTATCCAGTGTATCGTTTTTCACCATTTCGGTTACTTTTTCAAAGTATCTGTTTTTTCAATGAAATCTTTAATTAAGTCGGTTGCGTTAGAACTTCTTTCCATGATAAAATTGATAAATCCTGGAATTATGTTATACACGTGCTCATACATTAGAGAATCCGTACGTGTCTGTTTATCGGGAAATCCCAATAAATCGAGTACCAGAAATAGTCCACTCAGAAAAATTATTATCTGGAGAGTTCCTATTAAGCCGCCGATAACTTGATTTATCAATTTATTTACTTTATCCGATGGGTGGACAATCCTTTTTAAGATTGAAAAAAGAATAATTGTTGTCAAAAATATTAAAACGGCTGCTACTATTTTGGCGAAATATTCGTCGTCATTTAAAATTGGTGTAAGAACGACACTCAATTTATCTGAAAAATTAACAGTCAAAATTACAGCAAGGACAAGTCCCGTAATACCTATAATTTTTC
Organism: Melioribacter roseus; assembly: GCA_020722005.1. Taxonomy (GTDB): domain Bacteria; phylum Bacteroidota; class Ignavibacteria; order Ignavibacteriales; family Melioribacteraceae; genus Melioribacter; species Melioribacter roseus_A. Next base: position 3,146 of record DYLP01000009.1, on the reverse strand, counting down.
TGATGAGACCGTCTTTAAAACCGAGGATAAAACCGATTAATGCGATAACTATGATTAAATAGTCTAAGTAGTTCAATTATTACCCTGTCAATGTTGCAGAAACTTTTCGACCATTTCTTTAACCAATTTACCATCGGCTTTGCCTTTAAGTGTTTTAGCTGCTACTTGCATTAATTTGGGAAAATCCTCTTTTGAAGTAGCTCCTATGGATTCAGCAATTTTTTTAATTTCTTCGAAAACCTCTTCTGGAGATAATTGTTTCGGAAGGTAGCTTTCGATTATTTTCAACTCGGTTTCTTCTTTTTCAGCCAGTTCATTCCTGCCGGCGGCTTTATACTGTTCTACGGCTTCACGCCTTTTTTTTGCAGCGCTGGTAAGTAATTTAATTTCTTCCTCTTCATTTAGAGATTTACCGCTACCGCTTTTTTCAAATTCGAGTATCAATGCTCTAATCGATCGTATTGTTTCGAGGCGAATTTTATCGCCCGATTTCATAGCCTCTTTCAGGTCGTTATTGATTTTATCTTTCAGATTCATTGATTTACCTCACACAAATTCAAAAAAAAAGGCAGGTTATTAAGGAAACAACCTGCCTTAGTAATTATAAATAGTGCGACTATATTTTGAGCAATGTCGAGTAATTAATTCTGAGACAAGAAGCTTTTCTCAACTCCTGTTGAATGTCTGTTACAATACCCATATCAGAATTCTTATCAATACGTAAAGAGACAATTACGTTAGGCATTGCAAGGCGTTTATTATACATGATACCTTGAATTTCTTCCAGTTTCGTAATACTATCGTTAAGCTGGATTCTGCCATCGTTACCGACCCAGATATACGAAACAAGCCTCTTATTTTCAATTTTCTCGATGGCTTTAGCTTCTGGTAGTCTAAAACTTACCAGAACGTCTACTTCTCTAAGAGTCGTGGTAACCATAAAAAATAAGAGAAGCATAAAGACAATATCGGGCAGCGAGGCAGTTGGAATCGTTTGTTTTGTAGACGACCTTTTTTTCTCAAATTTCATCTTTTTCCTCAATTATTTTTTTACAGATTCTGGTTCGGCTATACTTATAATAATTGGAATTTTCTCTTTAATTTCTTTCATTTCTTCACTGCGTTCGTCCAGGTCAATAATTCTTTTACCAAACCTGGAGCGTGCATATTCCTCGCGCACCTGGAAATAGGCGTCTTTAACCTGATCTAATGCCTGTATATAAAGGTTATAATTGGTTTTTCTATCCGTTTTTACAGAAACAACAAGTTTCTTATTTGAAGGTAAGTTAATTTTTTCTTCAATTCTCGGTATAAGAGTTTTTGCAATCTGCGGAATAGCAATAATTTGGTTATTAAGAAGCACGTCACCGTTTTCGTTAATTAACACTGCAGCAAGACGCTCCCTTGAAATTGGTACAAACTCTTGCTGCTCCGGTGGAATATATTCCGGCAGTACTAAACCGATACCTGTATCGACGTCGATAACTGTAGAGACAAGGAAGAACAAAAGCAAAAGGAACGAAATATCAGCCATCGAACTTGTAGGTATTTCGGCCTCGGAAAGTTTACGTTTTTTTATCTTGACCATTTTAAAATACTCTTTTTAATTAGCTTTTCTTGGTTTTCAATTCGTATAAAGCATCAATAAGTTCAATAGAACTTTCTTCCATATCTGATATCAAAAGGTCTATACGAGAGACGAAATAATTGTAGAGAACCTGCAGGATCATAGCAACAACGAGACCAAAAAGTGTTGTTAAAAGAGCTACTGAGATACCACCGGCAACGATACTCGGTGAAATTTGAGCGGCTTCTTTAATAGCGTCAAATGCCTGGATCATACCCTGTACTGTACCAGTAAAACCAAGTAGCGGAGCAATTACAATGAAGGTTGAAATCCAGATCATACCTTTCTCAAGGAATCCCATTTCGATTGCACCGTAAGCCATAATAGCTTTTTCTGCAGCGTCAAGTCCTTCGTCAGCTCTCAATAATCCAGCATGAAATACTGATGCAATAGAACCTCTTGTATTTTCGCACAATTTTATTGCTTCAGATACCCCACCCTTTTGAAGGGCATCTTTAACTTGAACAATAAACTTTTTTGTGTTGACCGTAGCACGGGATAATGTCCAGAATCTTTCTATTGAAAAAGCCAATCCTAATACCAAACAACCCAAAATGGGCCACATGAAAAAGCCGCCTTCTATGAATTTCTGTTGCAAATATCCGATAAGGCTTGGTTCTTCTACTTGAGCTAAAATTCCACTAATAAAGCCTATAATCTCTGCGAGTTGCATATGGAAAAACCTCCGATTATTTTTTTTATTTTTTTAATTAATTCAAAAAAACTTTATTATTCTTGAAAAATGAGTAACGAACATTAAATAAATGAGTCAAAAAAGTCAATAAATAATTTTTTAACCACACTAAATTAAGAATTTTTTAATAATTCAGAAAAGAAAATAATGTTTCCAGTAAATATTTTTTTGCTTTTGAAGATATTTTCTACAACTACACACAATTCTCTTAGTGGTATCAATTTATTTTTATCCTCAATCCATTGCCTGTTCGATTCGGTGTCCAGTATATAAGGAGCAATTGCATTTGCACTTAGATTAATAGCTTTCCCTTCTTCTGCCAGTGTTTTTACGAAATAATTTAGAGCATTTTTCGATGTCCCATAAGCGGCAATACCTGGCTCGTTCGACAGCGAAGTAAATGCACTCGTAAAACAAATCGAACCTCCCTTCGAGCTTGCTACCAGTTTTATAAATTCCCTTGCGATAAGAAATGAAGTGTTAAGATTTATATCAATCAACCTTTTCCATTCATTGTATGTTGTCTCCTCAATTCTTTTACCTCCCCAGTATGCACCTACAGTATCGAAAAGATAATAATATGAATCGTTATCTCTTCGAATTTTATTGAATGCCTTAATTACGTCTGATTCGTCAGTTAAATCTTCCACGATGATATTTTCGCATTTTTTTTCGGTTGACGGAAGATTTAATTTTTCCCTGGAGAAAAGATAATAATAATCGTATTGACAATTGAGGAAATAATTAATGGCTTCTTGCCCCAGTTTTCCGGAGGCACCAAACAATAAAAATATTTTATTCATGAGTTCACTCTAAAAAGGTAAA
>DYLP01000008.1:25031-79474 GCA_020722005.1 Melioribacter roseus | reverse complement strand
AACTAACTATGTTTTTTTATTTATATTGTTTTACCTTTTTAGAGTGAACTCATTTTTTAAAAGGAATTATTTGTTAGGACTAATTATTAGAGGAAAAGAAAGTAGTCATATTAATTTACTATGCTTAATTAGTAGCAAGTCGATAATAATTAAGTAAACATAGTTTCATAATTAAGATTTCTGTTATTGATTTTGTTTGCTTAGCAATATGAGCATATTTATTTTTGATATAAAAGAAAAAGGGAAGCATAATCCCTGAATAAACATATTCAAATAAAGAGGTTTTTATGAAATCCAAAGAGTTTAACCCTTTTGAAACGGCTCAGGCTCGATTCGACAAAGTTGCCGAATTACTTAATTTAGATGAGGCAACACGAGAACTATTAAGGAATCCACTTCGGGAATATCATTTCAGTATTCCTGTTAAGATGGATGATGGTTCTACAAAAATATTCAGAGGATTCCGTGTTCAACATAACGATGCACGTGGTCCTTCCAAAGGTGGAATCCGTTTTCACCCACAGGAAACTGTTGATACAGTAAGAGCACTGGCAATGTGGATGACCTGGAAATGTGCAGTAGTTAACATTCCATTAGGTGGAGGGAAAGGCGGAGTGGTATGCGATCCGCACCATCTAAGTATGAAGGAACAGGAACAAATCTGTCGCGGATGGGTACGCCAGATGGCTAAAAATGTAGGTCCAGTAAATGATGTACCAGCGCCCGATGTAATGACCAATGCACAGCATATGCTCTGGATGCTTGATGAATATGAAACGATCACAGGCGGAAAATACCCCGGTTTCATAACAGGAAAGCCTGTTGGCATGGGAGGTTCTTTGGGTAGAACCGAAGCTACAGGATACGGTGTTATCTTCACTTTACGAGAAGCACTGAAGGAAATGAATATCAACCCAGAAGACACTCTGGCTTCTGTCCAGGGATTCGGAAATGTAGCACAATATGCAATCGAATTATATACGCAACTCGGTGGAAAAGTTATTGCAGTAGCTAGCTGGGATGAACAGGAGAAATGTTCTTATACTTTTAGAAAAATGGATGGAATTAATCGCGATGTATTAACACGAATTACAGACAAGTTCGGTGGTATAGACAAAGCTAAAGCCAAAGAGCTCGGCTACGAAGTTCTTGACGGAGAAGCATGGATAGAACAGGATGTCGATATATTGATTCCTGCCGCACTCGAAAATCAGATTACTGAAGCTAATGTAAATAAGATCAGCGAACGCGTTAAAATTATCGCCGAAGGAGCTAACGGTCCTACATCAATTGAAGCAGATAAGGTAATTCAAGAAAGAAACATTTTTGTTATCCCTGATTTTCTGGCAAATGCAGGCGGAGTTACGTGCAGTTACTTCGAACAAGTTCAATCTAATATGAATTATTACTGGGAAAAAGAAGAAGTAATAGCAAAGCTCGATACAAAAATGACGAACGCTTATTTATCTGTAAGCGAACTTGCTCGTAATAAAAAACTGTTTATGCGCGATGCAGCTTATGTAATTGCGGTTAGTAGAGTAGCTCAGGCATGTAAAGATAGAGGCTGGGTTTAATTTTTAAAAAGGAAAATTATTTAAGGCCGGGTTATGCCCGGCTTTTTATTATATGGATAATATATCAAAATTTTTCTCTCATAATTCTCACCTGATAATTGGAAAGGGTGAAGTGGGGGGGAAAGCTGCAGGACTTCTATCAGCTTCTTCTATTTTACTTAAGATAAAAAAAGAAATTCCTCCCACTATCAATTTATTCATACCCGGGATGGTAATAATTGCTTCGGACATATTCGATAAATTTATTGAACGCAATAAATTATTGGAGTATGCAATTAACGAAAACAACGATAGATATCTGAATAAAAGGTTCTTAAGTTCTATTTTCCCAAATGAATATCTGGGAGAACTTTATAACATATTGAACGAAGCAAAATTTCCTCTCGCAGTCAGATCCTCAGGGATGCTGGAGGACTCAGCAGAGGAGCCGTTCGCTGGTGTTTATAAAACAAAAATGATTAATCCTCAACCGGGTACGCCGAATTTACGATTTACTAGACTAATCGACTCAATAAAATTTGTTTATGCATCGGTTTACTCGGAAGTGGCTAAAAATTATTTTACTGTATCAACTTATCCAATCGAGCACGAAAAAATGGCAGTAATATTACAAAGAGTAGCGGGAGAAAAACATTATAATCGCTTCTATCCAGATTTTTCAGGAGTTGCCAAATCTTATAACTTTTATCCATTTGGTAAAGTTCGTCCGGAAGATGGGATTGTCCATCTCGCATTAGGACTTGGGAAAACAATTGTTGACGGAGATATTGCATGGGCATATTCTCCTGCATTTCCTAAGCACAAGTTTCAATATAAAAACAATAAAGACCTGCTAAATCTAACTCAAAAAAAATTCTGGGCAATTGACATAAGTTCCGCAGTAAAATACGATCCTCTTAAAGAAACGGAATTTTTATTACACGAAGAATTATCTACAGCTGAATATGATAATGTTTTAAAAAATCTTGTTTCTACTTATGTGACTTATGATGATAAAATTATTATGGGCTTGGGCTATGAAGGTCCTCGAGTAGTAGATTTTTCGCCATTGATTGAACTAAACATGTATGGTTTCAACGATTTTATGAAAATATTATTCAATTGTTTTGAAACAGAATACAAAGCTCCTGTTGAGATCGAATTTGCTTGTTGGCAGGATTATAAAAACTCAATACTGAATTTTGCTTTTCTTCAGGTACGACCTATGAGGAAATATACATCTTCGATTGAGGAATTCGAACTGAATGCTAACAACGTGGTGTTAAAGTCAAATAAAGTTCTGGGTAACGGTATTTTGGAGGGAATATATGATATCATATTTGTAAAAAGAGAAAATTTTGATATAAAAAACTCGACTATTATAGCAAATGAAATATCACAAATGAATAAAAAATTTCTCAAGGGAAATAAAAAATATATACTGATAGGTTTCGGCAGGTGGGGAAGCGCAGATCCTTGGATGGGAATCCCGGTTGAATTGTCAAACGTAAGTGCCGCAAAAGTGATTGTCGAAGTTAATCTTATGAATCTAAATGTGGAATCAAGTCAGGGTTCTCACTTTTTCCATAACCTATTGAATTTGGATGTTTATTATTTTACATTAAATTATGATAACGATTATATTGATTGGGAATGGATTGAAAAGCAGGAAACAATTGATGAACTGAAATTTGTCAGGCACATAAAAACGAACAGTAAATTAATAGTAAAAGTAGACGGCAAAAAAGGGAAGGGATTGCTTCTAAGATGAATACGGAAAATAAACCAATTGATAATTTGATGGCCGAACTGCAGGAGAGGACTAAAGAATTAAATTGCCTTTATACAATCGAAGATACATTAAATCGGTCGGAAATTTCGCTGAGGCAGGCGTTCCAGACAGTGATCAGTGCAATCCCGTCGGCTTTTTTATATTCGAATTATTGTAAAGCAAGAATCGTTTATGGCGATATCGTTTATCAGACAGAAGAATTTGCCGAAAGCAAATGCAAAATTTCAGAAGATATTAAAGTTCAGGATAAAATTGTTGGACGCCTTGAGGTATTTTATCTTGAAGGCGTTCCTGCCAAAAAAAGCAACTTGTTCCTCAAAGAAGAAATTCGTTTAATTAGAATTATTGCTGACCGACTGGGACATTTTATTCTTCACAATAAACTTAAAAATGTCATCAACGAACTCCAAAACGTGCGTCAATCGGTTGGTAAAACTGCACGGGGCGAGTGGAAAGTTGTACTCGATATGATACGCAAAACTGACCCAAATTTATTCATGAGTTTAATGCGGAAATTACTTCATCTTTTATGCTGGAAAGGTGTAGAAGAAGCCGAACTTTTGATGAGACATACAAGTATAGCACGAAAAATTAAAATTGGTTTGAGTGACGACATTATAGAAGAAGATGAAAATAAACCCTCTAAAGTAGAACGCATTGTAAATTACGACGAATACGTTGATTCAATTCAACGCCTGGCAGACGAAAATTTACCCGACGAAGTAATATTAAGTAAAATCCAGAAATGGATACAGGAAGATAAATCGAGTGCTCTTATTAAAGTGGTGGATAATCAGGACACATCATTGACTGAAATTGCTGAGGCTCTCAGAAAATATTATCACATTGCTCCCGAGAAATTTGAATTGCCTCCTCAAACTATTAAAGGTTTGAGAGTATCCTTGCTCCGTAGATTCTTTACAGACCAACTGAATTTTATATCAATAGCAAAAGAATACGTAAAATTAACCGATTTCTATCGACTTATCGATAAAATGATTTTTCCGCCTCAAAGTCATGGAAAACTTGGTGGGAAAAGCGCAGGCCTTTTTATAGCTTATCATATCTTAATAATAGAAGCAGAAAAAAATGATTTACTGAAAAATATTAAAGTGCCAAATACTTGGTATATTACATCAGATGGAATTCTTAATTTTATGCAACATAATAACTTAGAAGAAGTATTAGAACAAAAATATAAAGAAATAGATGAAGTCAGAATTGAATATCCTCATATAGTTCAGCTTTTTAAAAATTCAGAATTTCCGCCGGATATTGTAAAAGGTCTGGCAGTTGCATTGGATGATTTTGGCAATGTGCCACTTGTGGTTCGCAGTTCAAGTTTACTCGAAGATCAGATGGACGCCTCGTTCTCGGGTAAGTACAAAAGCTTATTCCTGGCTAATCAAGGGAGCAAGTCCGAGCGTCTTGCTGCTCTAATGGATGCAATAGCCGAAGTTTATGCTTCAACATTCAGTCCCGACCCAATCGAATACAGAGCGGAGCGAGAACTACTCGATTTTCACGAAGAGATGGGAATAATGATTCAGGAAGTGATTGGTAAACATGTCGGGGATTATTTCATACCTGCTTATGCTGGCGTCGCTTTTAGCGTTAATGAATTCAGATGGTCACCACGTATTAAAAGAGAAGACGGGTTAGTAAGAATTGTACCTGGACTCGGCACAAGGGCAGTTGACAGATTGAGCGATGATTATCCAATTTTAATTTCTCCAGGCCAACCTTCCATTCGAGTCAATGTTACTCCAGAGGAAAGAATTCGTTATTCTCCCAAAAAAATTGACGTAATCAATTTGAAAACTAACGAATTTGAAACAATTGATATCGACCTATTAATTCAGGAAGTTAATCATGATTACCCATCATTTGAAAATGTGTTTTCAATTCTTGACGGCGGAATAATTAGAATGCCTTCTTTAATGGATAACGACAAAAACGATTATATTGTTACGTTTGAAGGTCTTTTTACAAAAACGGATTTTCTCAGAAAAATGGATTCGATTCTTAAGACATTGCAAGCAAAAATGGAAACACCCGTTGATATCGAATTTGTTTCTAGCGGTAACGATTTTTATTTACTTCAATGCAGACCTCAAAGCAGAAGTCACGAAACTGCTGGCGATCCAATTCCGAAAGATCTCCCCAGAGAAAAAATACTTTTCAACGCAAAAAAATTTGTTTCGAATGGGAGAGTGCCAGAAATAACTCATTTAGTTTATGTAGACCCACAAAAGTACTCAGAAATTTCTGATAAAAATAAATTATTGAAAATTGGTAGAGTAATTGGAAAGTTGAATAAAATACTTCCGAAACGAAAATTCATTTTGCTTGGACCAGGTAGATGGGGCAGCCGTGGCGATATTAAATTGGGAGTCAGCGTTACATATTCCGATATTAACAATACAGCGATGTTAATTGAAATTGCTCGTAAAAAAGGTAATTATATACCCGACGTTTCATTCGGAACCCATTTTTTCCAGGACCTTGTAGAAGCAAATATTAAATATCTTCCTCTTTATCCAGATGACCCTGATATAATTTTCGACGAAAAATTTTTTAATGAATCGAAAAATATCCTTTCGGATGTATTACCAGAATATTTTTATATGGAAGATGTAGTGAAAGTTATCGATGTGCCTTTAGTGCGCAGTGGGATGATATTACGAATACTGATGAACGCTGATATGGAAGAAGCAGTTGCAATATTTACCGATCCGACTAACGAAATAATTGGTGAAATCGAAACTAAAGCTGCTATCGAAAATTATAATCCCAGCGATCACTGGAGATGGCGGATGAAAATGGCAGAAAATCTCGCCAAAGAGTTGGATGCCGAAAAAATGGGTGTTAAAGGAGTTTATTTGTTCGGAAGCACTAAAAATGCAGTTGCCGGACCGGGAAGCGATATTGACCTTATAATTCACATCGACGAGAACAAATGTCCTAAAAAAGAATTGGAAGCCTGGTTACAAGGGTGGAGTTTATGTTTGAGTAACTTTAATTTTATGCGAACAGGTATTAAAACAGAAGGACTTCTTGACATCCATTTCGTAACCGACGCGGATATTAAAAACAAAACAAGTTATGCCGTTAAAATAAATACACTGACAGATGCAGCCAAGCCTCTTAAAATAATTGAAAAATCAGATTAATATTCTTTCCGCTCCTTCTGGTGCAGATGGGTCAAACATTATTATCGATAATTTTGATTTATGATATGAGGCGTTGAAACAATAAGTCCTGCCAATTCTTTCGCTCCAAGAGCCACTTAATTCAGAAGCTTCGTGTATATGACCATGCAATGTAATCAAGGGTTGTTTTATCTCTATTATCTTACGAACGGCAATACTCCCCACATGCTTGTCTGTTTCCAGATGATCTATTATGGCAGATTTAACTATATCGAGTTTTGTATTATACGGAGGCGTATGAAATAGAATTATTGAATTTGATAGGTCTTTTTGACCTAAATAACTTTGAAGGTCCTCTTTTATCGTGGAATATTTGATGTCGTATTCATTTCGTTTAATAGTAAAATACCCTTCTTCCGGGGATATACAACCTGGTTCTACGTATCTCGAAACGTCATACTTATCCCAGTCTTTTATTCGAAAAGGAGTTGGTGGGACGTATGAATAACCATAAAAGTCATAATTTTCTATGGTTTCCTTTTTAAGGTTCAAATAGCAGATTAAATTTTCATTGGATAATTCTTCGAAATCTTTTTCAAATTTTCTCGGGTCATCGTTGCCCATTATCAACAGAAATTTTGGATAGTCTTTTTTTAGTATTTTCTTTAAATCGATTAGCCTTTGTTTAAAATAATCAGTAATAAAGTTATGGTTCGATATACCATGTGGCAGAAGGTCGCCACTAATCAATACTACGTTTGGCTTTTCTTTAATAATCTGAACGAATAGTTTATCGTAGAGCTCTTTCCGTCCATGTAAATCGGAAACATGGAAAAAAAGCAAAGTTGATCCTTTTTTGTTTTGTTTCTATTGTAAAGTTTGTTATTTTTCGAAGTAAAATAAGAAAATTTATGGAAAGAAGAATTCATACCGGTAACTGGCATCATCATTACTTTTCCTACACTTGTAGCGCCGGTATATTATAAAAAAATTTGGAAAAACTTAATTGACCCCGGCGCATGTCGGGGTTTTTTTTTATGGGAGATAAAATGTTAAACGGAAACCTTAAACTTGCATTACAAAAAAACGGCAGGCTTACGGAAAAGTCGATAAATCTTCTCAAAAGCTGTGATATCGACATTGAGGAATATTCTTCCAGACTAATAATCACTGCCAGAAACTACAACCTCGATATTTTATTGTTAAGAGACGACGACATTCCAGAATATGTTAAAGATGGAGTTGCTGATATCGGGATAGTAGGAGAGGATGTGCTCTATGAAAAAAAAGCTAATGTGGATGTTATCAGAAAATTGGGTTACGGAAAATGTCAGCTTTCATTGGCAATTCCTGAAGATCAAACGCTTGAAAGGATATCCGACCTTAACGGCAAGAGAATTGCAACTTCCTACCCAAATATTTTGAAAAGCTTTTTAACACAGAACAATATCAATGCAACTGTTGTGGAAATCAGTGGTTCCGTAGAAATTGCACCTTCCCTCGGAGTCGCTGATTATATCTGTGACCTCGTTTCAACTGGGAATACTCTAAAGTTTAATAAACTCAAAAAGTCGATTGATATTTTTTCATCGCAGGCTGTCTTGATTGCCAATAGGTATATAGAAAAAGACGTTGAGAAAAAATCGCAACTTGATAATTTACTCGTAAGAATCGATTCCGCGCTTACAGCACGCAAATCGAAATACTTAATGATGAATGCTCCAAAAAGTTCACTTGAAAAAATCGAGGAAATTATTCCTTCACTGAAAAGTCCCACTATTTTACCATTAGCCGACCCGGAAATGGTAGCCGTCCACGCAGTGATTCCTACAAACAAATTCTGGGAAATTTATAAGGACCTTAAAGATGCCGGCGCATCAGGAATTTTATTATTACCAATAGATAATATGATAGTATGAAAATATTATATTATAACAAGCTCAAAAAGGAAGAACGGGAAAAATTATTTAAGAGATCTGCCATCAAAACGGACGATGTCTATGAATATATTTTACCCTTACTGAAAGATATCAAGAAAAATGGAATGAAAGCTGTTGTCAAATACGCACGAAAGTTTGACAATATTAAAAATGAAAATTTGCTAATCTCGAAAAGTGAATTGAAACGATCATCTGAGTTACTCGATCGTAAAACTAAAATTGCAATTGATACGGCAATTAAAAATATCACACGATTCCATGAATTACAGTATCCCACAGGTTATAAAATCGAGACTATGCCAGGTGTGGAATGCAGCAGAACTTTCATTCCAATTGAAAAAATAGGATTATACATTCCGGGCGGGAGTGCCGTCTTGTTCTCGACTTTGCTGATGCTTGCTGTTCCTGCTCGTATTGCAGGCTGCCAAAAAATAATTGTCGCTTCTCCTGTGGGAGATAAAATAGAGCCGGCTTTAGCTTATGCAGCATACAAATTAAAAGTAGGCGAATTTTATAATGTTGGTGGCGCGCAAGCAGTTGGTATGCTGGCATTTGTCCACAAAGTTGCCAAGATTTTCGGTCCAGGAAATCAATTTGTAACTGCGGCAAAATCAATCGTAAGTATTGATCCTGATGGATGTGCTATCGATATGCCGGCAGGACCTAGCGAAGTACTGGTAATTGCGGATAAATATGCCAAAGCTTCTTTTATTGCTGCCGATTTACTTTCACAAGCAGAACACGGCGCCGATTCTCAAGTATTTTTGATTACAAACAGCGATCAACTTGCCCGCAATGTTTCCAGAGAAATTAATACTCAATTGAAAAATCTACCAAGGAATGAAATAGCACAAAGAGCACTAAAACATTCAAAAATTGTAGTCGTATCGAAAATTGAAACTGCTTTCGAAATATCAAACGACTATGCCCCCGAACATTTAATATTGAATTTGAAAAATGTTTCCAGATTTAAACGGCTTGTAAAAAATGCCGGTTCGGTTTTTATTGGTGCCTATTCTCCAGAAAGCGCTGGTGACTATGCATCGGGGACTAATCACTCGTTACCTACTTATGGATATGCAAAATCGTATGGCGGCGTAACTGTAGAATCGTTTATGAAATCGGTAACATTTCAAAAATTATCCAGGCGGGGATTGACCAATCTTGCTCCGACAATAATTACTATGGCAGAAAAAGAAAATCTTCAGGCACATGCAAATGCAATCAAAATAAGGTTGAAGAAATGAATATCGAAAAACTGGTTAGAAAAAATATCCTCAATTTAAAACCGTATACTTCGGCGCGACAATCGCATATGGAAGGTATATTACTCGATGCAAATGAAAATAGTTTTGGCAGCGTCGTTGATGACTTTGAGAATTCCAATTACAACCGTTACCCGGATCCGTTTCAGAAAGCTTTGAGGAAAAAAGCGAGTGATTATCTTGGCATTCCCGAGTCTAATCTCATCTTCGGAGTCGGGTCGGACGAAATTATCGACCTTTTAATTCGCACCTTTTGCGAACCGCGAATTGATAATGTTATTGTCTGCGAGCCCACATACGGGATGTATAGGGTAGCTTGCGATATTAATAATGTTGATGTAATAAACGTACCACTGAATGAAAAATATGACATCGAATATGAAACTATTATTTCTCATACAAATAATAATACAAAGATTCTATTCCTTTGTTCACCTAATAATCCTACATCGAATTTACTCGATAAAAATGTAATCAGGAAATTAATTGCGGAACTAAATCTAATTGTTGTGATTGACGAAGCTTATATCGATTTTGCAAACGATGGGGGCTTTGTAAAAGAAGCTTTAACAGTACCCAATTTAGTTGTTATGCGAACTTTTTCCAAAGCATGGGGTATGGCTGGACTAAGATGTGGATATTGCGTTGCTCACGAGGAAATCATAAGATTGCTCTTTAAAGTAAAGATGCCATATAATATTAATAAATTGACCGCAATGGCAGTATCTCAGGCTATCGATAATGCAAGTGTCAAAGACGAATATGTCAAAGAAATAATTAAGCAACGCGAATTTTTGTTTAATGAACTGAAAAGCAATAAAAAAGTAATTAATGTATTGCCTTCCGATACTAATTTTATTTCTTTTAAAGTTGAAAATCCTCGCGAGGTTTATAACTATCTTGAAAAAAACGGAATAATAATACGAGACAGGAGTAATCAATTTAATTTTCAAGGTTATCTCAGAGTAACTGTCGGAACGCCGGACGAGAACAAATTATTCTTAAAAAAACTAAACGAAATTTTATGAATAGAATTTATATAGCGCCAGAATTCTTTAATATGAAGACAAAAGCTTCGAACGGTTTGCTTAAAGCATTGTTCCTTTTAGGCGAATATTCTTATTCAATAGAAAGCGATACACAAAAGATTAATCCTCAAATTCTCGAATTCCTTAACAACAACGGTTTTAGTATTGCCAACTATAACAAACAAAATCCTGCTATTAAAATTCTTCTAAAAGGTAAATCGGCCGGAGATGTTTACACGATCGGTAAGAAGAATAAGAATTTGCTTGACATCGTAACTCGATTTTTGAAAAAAAAGAGAAGTGCAAAAGAAGAACGTAAAACAAAAGAGACGGATATAAAAATTGAAATAGATATCGATGGTGAAGGAAAATCGAAGATTAAAACCGGCATTGGATTTTTCGATCATATGCTCGAGCAGATTGCTCGCCACGCAAACATTAATCTTAAGGTCAATGTCAAAGGTGATCTAAATGTGGATCAGCATCATACAGTAGAAGATACTGGTATTGCACTAGGCGAAGCGATCAAAAAAGCGCTTGGCGACAAAAAGGGTATTAAACGTTTTGGTTATTTCTTGCCGATGGACGACTCGATTGCTAAATGTGCCATAGACCTCAGTGGCAGAAACTATCTTAATTTCAAATGTAAGTTCGAACGTGAAAATGTGGGGCAATTCCCGACAGAATTGACAGAAGAATTTTTTAGAGGCATGGCGCTGGGAATGATGGCGAATATTTATCTCGAGGCAAAAGGCAAAAACGACCACCATAAAATCGAATCGATGTTCAAAGCGTTTGCAAAGTCGTTAAACGAAGCCTTCAGAATAGATGAACGAGCAAAAGGTCAACTTCCATCAACTAAGGGTAAATTATGATTGCTTTGATTGATTACGGTTCAGGTAATATTCAGTCAGTTATAAACGCACTCGATGATCTTCAGGTCGACTACATTGTAACCAACAGGGAAAGCGATATTTTGAAATGCGACAAAATCATATTCCCAGGTGTTGGCGAAGCTTCTTTTGCAATCAGAAAACTGCATCTGCTCAATCTTTTTACTATGCTGCGAATTACAAAAAAACCTCTTCTCGGTATCTGCCTCGGGATGCAATTGCTGACCGCAAAATCAAAGGAGGGAAATGTTTGTTGCCTGAGTATTCTCGATACAACTACCGAAATGTTCGAGCCTTCGAAAGTCAAAGTGCCGCACATGGGATGGAATAGAGTCGAAATTATTAATAACTCTCCTCTCTTCGATGGTATAGAAAATAATTCATATTTTTATTTTGCACATTCATTCTATGTACCACAAAACGAAAATACAATCGCAATTTCGGAATACGGTGTAAAATTTTCTGCGGCAATTGAAAAAGATAATTTTTACGGTGTGCAATTTCATCCGGAAAAATCTGGTGAAAAAGGAATACAAATTCTAAAAAACTTTATAGAAAAATGTTAATAATACCTGCAATCGACATACTTAACAATAAAGTTGCCCGACTAACAAAAGGCGATTTTAACAAAGTCAAATATTACGAGACAACTCCGCTTGCAATAGCACGTAAATACGAAGAAGCAGGATTTCAGTGGCTTCACATTGTTGACCTCGGTGCAACTCTCGATAAAAATATTAATATATTGCCTACTATAAGAGAAATAAAAAATTACACTGGACTTAAAGTAGAATTTGGTGGAGGTATCAGAAACTCATCCCAGATTGAAGAAATATTACAGGCAGGAGCAGACAGGATTGTCATTGGCTCACTTTCGATCAGGGATAAAAATACATTTGAACGTATGGTAGAATTATACGGAGCCGAAAAAATTGTAGTAGCACTCGATTCATACAATGAAAAAATATTTATTAAAGGGTGGACGGAAGACAGCGGGGTCCCAATTTACGAGCATATTAATTATTGTAAAGGACTCGGCATCAATATTTTTTTGTGTACGGATATCAGCCGGGACGGAACAATGACCGGTTCTAATACTCAACTTTATAAAAAAATTATGGAATACAGTACGGATATTAGATTGATTGCATCAGGAGGTATCGGATCGATTCACGACGTACTGGTATTAAGCCAGTTGGATATCTATGCGATCGTTGTAGGGAAAGCAATTTATGAAAATAAAATAAACATTAAGGATCTGGCAAAAATTGGTAGCAAAGAGAATAATACCTTGTCTTGACGTTAAAAATGGTAGAGTGGTTAAAGGCACTAATTTCGTAAATCTTAAAGATGCCGGCTCGGCTGTGGAGCTTTCCGAAAGATATTACAGAGAAGGGGCGGACGAACTGGTATTTCTCGATATTACAGCCACGGAAGAAAAAAGGAAAACCTTAGTAGAATTGGTTAGAGAAGTAGCTAAAGTTTTGCGTATTCCATTTACAGTTGGCGGTGGGATATCGGATTTGAGCAATATAGAAGAGTTGTTGAAAGCGGGTGCCGATAAAGTATCGCTAAATTCATCTATAGTTCGTAACCCCGGTCTTATTACCGAAGCAGCCAAACGTTTTGGCTCGCAGGCTATCGTCGCAGCTATCGACGTCAAAATTGTAAACGGAATAAAAAAAGTTTTTATTAAAGGTGGTAAAGAAGAAACCGACCTCGAAGGCTTTGAATGGTGCAAAAGAGTTTGCGAATTGGGTGCCGGCGAAATTCTTCTTACTTCGATGGACCACGACGGTACTCGTAACGGTTACGACGTCGAATTCTTATCTAAAGTAGTCCAAAATGTTACTATACCCGTAATAGCTAGCGGCGGAGCTGGTAAAAAAGAACACTTTCTGGAAGCTTTTCAAGCAGCTAATGTAGATGCTTGTTTGGCTGCCGGTCTTTTCCATTATGGCGAACTTTCAATTCAGGAATTAAAACAATATTTATCGGGAAATAAGGCGAACATAAGAATATGATTAACGTAGAAAGTATTGATTTTGAAAAATCGGACGGATTAGTTCCAGCCATTGTTCAGGATAAATTTACCGGGCAAATTCTTATGCTTGGATTTATGAACAAAGAAGCGCTAAAAAAAACAATTGATACTGGACTGGTCACGTTCTATAGTAGAAGTAGGAAACAATTGTGGACAAAAGGCGAAACTTCAGGTAACTACCTCAAACTCGATTCGATAGTGACGGATTGTGACAATGATACTCTTCTAATTTATGCTGTACCCGAAGGACCAACGTGCCACTTGAACAGATATTCGTGTTTCGGGATCGATAAAGAAAATGTTAGATTTCTTTCTTATCTCTATAACTTAATTAAAGAACGCAAGAAAAATTTACCGGAAAATTCATACACGACTAAATTATTCAAGAGCGGTCTCGATAGAATAATTCAAAAAGTAGGGGAAGAATCGGTTGAAACCGTTATAGCAGCCAAAAATAAAAACAGAAAAGAATTTATTGATGAATCTTCTGATTTAATTTATCATCTGTTGGTATTAATGGTTGAACTCGGGATCGAACTTGATGAAGTGGTGGAGAATTTAATTCAACGACATACAAAAAAAATGACAATCTAAATATCCACTTAAAAAATTTTCGCAAAAATCCGATACTATAACACTGATAATTATTCTTGAAAGGTTGAATTCTACTATTCTATGGTCAATAAATATCTTATAGAAGCTGAAGAATTATACGAAAAATTAAATGAAGATAATCTAGTCGTTGTAGATACAAGAGAACCGGAAGATTATCTTGTCGACCATATTCCTGGTGCGGTTAATATCTATGATATTTTCAGTTATCTCGCCACCGAATCGAACGGCGGTTATGAAAAAATGAGAAATCATTTTGCTGGATTGTTCGGATTGAGCGGGATTGACTCTTCGAAAGAAGTTGTTATCTATGAAGATGCAATGGATAACGGATACGGACGTTCGTGCCGGGGGTGGTTCATTTTCAATCATATGGGGCACAAAAATGTCAGGATACTACACGGAGGTTATCAGGCATGGCTCAATAAAAATATGATTGTTGAAAAAGAACCCCCTCATCCTCAAGTCAAAAAATTCGAAATAGTCGTGGACAATTCTATTATCCTGAATAAACAGCAGATGCTTGAAGCAATCGACAATACGGAGGTCACGATTATAGATTGTCGTGATAGAGCGGAATGGGTCGGAATAAGTTCTTCTCCCTACGGTCCCGAATTTACGCCGCGCAAAGGCAGAATCCCCGGTTCGACCTGGATTGAATGGTATAACACAATGGAGTATAAAGATTATATCCCGTGGTTTAAAAGCCCGGAGCGACTTAATGAAATGTTTAGAGGATTTGGTCTTTCGGAAGATAAAAAATTGTATCTTTATTGTTTCAAAGGTGCGCGTACGTCAAATCTCTTAGTAGCATTAAAGATGGCTGGCTTTGAAAAAGTTTTTAATTATCTGGCGTCCTGGAATGAATGGTCGCGGGATTTTTCACTACCCATAGAACATGGTTACCCGAAGCGAAAACACTAATTGCAAGCATTTTTAAATAGTGCCACGGTATTCGATATCCCGTCGGGTTCGATACCCTCAAGTATCGACTTAATAATTCTGCTTCCCACAATAAAGCCATTTGAATAATCGTAAAATTTTCTTATGTCTTCAGGCTTTCCTATGCCGAACCCGATCATCATTTTGTTTTTTGTTATCAACGAATAAGTGCGTCTAAGATGTTCCATAGTGTAATCGTCGAATTTTTTATCGGCACCTGTTGTTCCTGTAACGCTGACACAGTAAACAAAACCTTCGCTCTTCTTGTCGATAGCTTTTATGCGCTCGCTCGAAGAAGTGGGAGTTGTTAGTAGAATTATTTCAAGATTATGCTTTTCTGCAGGGAAAAAGAAATCATATTCTTCAAGCGGTATATCTGGAACTATTAAACCTTCTACGCCACAATTTGCTGCATCGATTAAAAATTTTTCTTTATCATATTTATTTATTGGGTTTGCATATCCCATTAATATTGGCGGTATGTCGGAGTATTTTCTGATTTCCTCGATATAGTTAAAAATGTCTTTCATTCTGAAATTTTCTTTAAGTGCCAGTGTTGAAGATTTCTGAATAACAGGTCCATCAGCCAGGGGATCGCTGAAAGGAATTCCAATCTCCAATATATCTGCTCCGCCATCCAGAGTGGCTTTTACATAATCAATGAATTTGTTTTTGTTCGGAAAGCCTGCAGTAAGAAAAATAGCCAGAGCCTTTTTATTATTATTAATGATAGTATTAATTGTGTTTTTAATTTTCATAATTTATTCCCGGAATGATTTATTAAAGTTGCAAGATCTTTGTCGCCGCGTCCACTCAGATTAATTATAATAATATCGTCTTTATCTGTAGTCTCGATCATTTTTTCCAGATACGCAATTGCATGGGCAGATTCTAGCGCCGGCAGTATGCCTTCCAATCTGGTCAACAGATCTACTGCTTTTAAAGCTTCTTGATCCGTTACGGCTCCGTATTCGACACGACTTTTATCTTTCAAATAAGAATGTTCAGGTCCTACGCCCGGATAATCTAATCCTGCAGAAATTGAATGGACTTCGGAAATTTGTCCCTCTTCTGATTGAATAAGATATGTGTACATCCCCTGGAAAATACCTGGTGTTCCGAGAGTCAATGTGGCACAATGTTTATTTGTATCGAGACCTTCACCCGCTGCTTCAACTCCGATTAATTTAACTGACTCGTCGTTAAGAAATGGATAAAAAATACCGATGGCATTTGAGCCGCCTCCTACGCAAGCAATAATATAATCAGGCAATCGATTTTCTTTACTTAAAATTTGTGCTCGGGTTTCTATGCCGATAATTGACTGAAAGTCGCGCACTATCATCGGATAGGGATGTGGTCCAACAACAGAGCCTATGATGTAATGAGTATTTTTTACATTGGTAACCCAGTCTCGGATTGCTTCGTTAGTAGCGTCTTTGAGAGTTTTACTTCCGGAAGAAACTGGTCTAACTTCGGCGCCAAGTAATTTCATGCGAAAGACATTTGGTTTTTGTCGTTCGATATCTTCTTCGCCCATATATACTACGCATTGCATGCCGAATTTGGCGCATACTGTTGCAGTTGCAACTCCATGTTGACCCGCCCCAGTTTCTGCAATTATCCTTTCTTTGCCGAGATACTTTGACAGTAAAATTTGTCCAAGAGCGTTGTTAAGTTTATGAGCACCTGTATGACATAAGTCCTCTCTCTTTAAATATATTTTGGCTCTGCCGTAATATTCTGTTAATCGATTAGCAAATGTTAATGGCGTCGGTCTGCCGTTATATTCACTTTGAAGTTCATTTAATTTTTCTAAAAAGTTTTTATCATTTTTTAATTTCAGGTATACTTGTTCGAGCGACTCGAGTGCACCGATTAATGTCTCCGGTACAAATTGCCCGCCGTATATTCCATATTTACCTGATTTATCCGGTACGTTATAATTTTTCATTTTTCATTTCCTGCATAATTAATAAATAAGCCGGGCCCTCTGTCCGTCGGGTAAACGAACTCAAAGACCCGGTCGGAGTGTATGCATCTATCTGGGGTAAATTCTGTGTAATTCATTCATAAACTCTTTTAGTTTAATAATGTCCTTTTTCCCTGGTGCCAATTCGATTGACGAGGAAACGTCGATAGCGGGAGGATTAATGCTCGTTCGTATTCTTTCTAAATCATCTTTTCGTATTCCTCCGGCAAGAATGATTTTGTTTTTTAAATTTTCTGGTATAATGTCCCAATCGAATTTTTTTCCCGTTCCACCGTATTCATTTTCAGAATATGAATCCAGTAAATAAAAACAATTTTTATATTGCTCTAAAACTTCAAAACGAAATTCATTAGTTATTCTAAAACTTTTAATTACAGGTCTATTAAGCAAAGGAATTATATCCGGTTTTTCATCGCCGTGCAACTGAATAATATTGATATTGCAGATATCTACAATCCTGTTTATCTCTTCTACTGAGGAGTTAACAAAAACTCCAACCGTTGTTATAAATGGTGGTAGTTTACGAATAATATTTGAAGCTATAATTGGGTCGATGTATCTTTTACTTTTGTTATAGAAGATAAATCCAAGAGCATCGGCTCCCGCTTCGTATGCGACGATAGCGTCACTATAATTCGTTATACCGCAGATCTTAATTCTCATTGCTAATATTTTCGAGATTATTAATGAAATTCCTGAGTGCAATTTCTATGTCAGTAGATTTCATAAAATATTCGCCAACCAAAAGGCCTTTTACTTTTTCATGAGAAACAATCTTAATGTCGTTTGGTGTAGTAATGCCGCTTTCGGAAATTGCAACGATTCCTTCAGGTAATAAGTCGGCTATCTTTCTGGTTGTACGAATATCAACTTCAAACGTTTCGAGGTTGCGGTTGTTAATTCCGATTAATTTAATTTTGTTGAAATCGATTTTATCGAGTTGAGTAGGCGAGTGAATTTCGTACAAAATTTCAAGATTGCATTCATTTGCAACGGCAATCAAAGAGTCGGACTGCTCTGTCGACAAAGCTTCGCCAATTAACAGTACGACATCGGCGCCTGAAGCTTTTGCTTCGAAAATTTGATATTCATCTATTATAAAATCTTTTCGTAACAAAGGAACGGTTTTGAATTTTGCAATTTCTTTTAAATAGTCTAGTGAAACCTGGAAATACTTCGAATCTGTTAATACTGAAATTGCATTTACTTTATTGTTCATATAGATTTTTGCGATATCAATATGATTAAAATCCTCGCGCAGTATGCCTTTTGATGGACTGGCTTTTTTAATTTCCGCAATCAAGCTCAGTCTCTTTGATTCGAATAATGAATCAATCAGACTCAGTGTGGGAGAGTGAAAAAATTCCTGATCTTCAAAAAAACGAAGCGAGAATTTCTTACGTAAGTTTATTATTTCTTCTTTTTTTGTATTAATTATTTGTTCGAGAAAGCTCATTGTTTATTACCCGAAATTAGTGAGTGCTGACAATTTTTTATAGGCATTGCCCGATTCAATTGATTCGATTGCGCGGGATTTTGCTTCGTCGAGCGATGCAGCTGCCCCGGCAGTAAGAAGAGCTATGGCGGAATTTGCAACCACGACATTATACGCGTCGGATTTTTGTTTTTCCTTAATAACGCTTAGAATAAATTTCACATTCTCTTCGGGCGAATTGCTGGTTATATTTTTTATATTAATTTTATCGAACGAAAAATCCGAATTGTCAATAGTAATCCTTTCAGTCGGTTTGTTTTTATTATAGATTATAACGTTGCTTTTATCCGTCAAAGTAATTTCATCGTATCTGTCGGCAGTACAAACAAAAGATACCGATCTCATATTGAGATAAGGAGCAGCTTCAGCCATTAAAGCCGAAGTCCTATTATTGAATGTTCCGATAAGTTGCTTTTTTGTGCCTGCAGGATTTGTCAGTGGACCTAAGATGTTAAATATAGTTTTCATACCGAGTTCTTTACGTACAGGCGCAGCGTATTTCATAGCAGGATGATAAAACGGTGCGAATAAAAAGGCTATACCGATTTTATCGAGAGCGAGCTTTGACTGCTCAGGCGCAAGGTTAATATTAATCCCCAATAGGGAAAGAACATCTGCACTTCCGCATTTACTCGATATCGACCTGTTGCCGTGTTTAGCCACTTTAAGACCTGCGCCGGCAACAACAAACGCAGCTGCTGTAGATATATTGAATGTGCCAGAATTGTCGCCTCCAGTGCCGCATACGTCGATTACATTATCGTCTTCAATTTCAATCTTAATGCTAAATTCTCGCATGGCGCTCGCAAAACCTGCTACTTCTTTTGCGGTTTCCCCCTTTGTTTTCAATGCAGTCAAAAGGCCGGCTATCTGGGAATTGTTACATTCTCCGCTCATTATACGTGACATGGCGATTTGAGATTCCTGGAATGATAGATTTTCTCCGCTGCTTATTTTTTCGATATATTCTTTTAACATATTTCCAACCAGTTTTTGATTATTAAATTGCCAACTTTTGTTAAAATCGATTCGGGATGAAATTGAATACCTTCAATTGGAAAAGATTTATGTCTTACTCCCATAATAATTCCGTCCGTAGTAGTGGAAGATATTTCGAGTTCATCGGGCAGAGTATCTTTGTCGATAACCAGCGAGTGGTATCTGCCTGCCTCGAATTTCTGTTCGATATTGGAGTAGATTGTTTTGCCGTCGTGTTTAATTAACGAAGTTTTGCCATGCATCAGCGAAGGGGCGTTAATTATTTTACCTCCGAAACTAAATCCGATAACTTGATGACCAAGGCAAACTCCCAGAACCGGTATATCCTTCCCGAACGTTCGGACAACTTCAATAGAAATACCCGATTCTTCCGGCGTGCCGGGACCGGGAGAAATTACAATTTTATTTGGCTTAATTCGGGTAATGTCGGCGATTGAGACTTTGTCGTTTCGTTCCACAATAATATCGGAAGCATAGATGCCGATGAGCTGAACCAAATTATAAGTGAACGAATCGTAATTATCTATTATCAATATTTTCATCAATTATCTCTGCTAATTTTAATGCGCTCAGAAGTACAGCTGATTTATTTTTAATTTCTTTCAATTCGAGCTCCGGACGGCTGTCGGCTACAATACCTGCTCCAGCCTGCCAGAAAATGTTTCGATTGTTTGCCCACAAAGTTCGAATGGCAATGCACATATCGAGATTGCCCCGGAAGTCGATGTATCCGACAGAGCCGGCATATAGACCTCGTTTGAACTTTTCGTATTGATTAATCAATTGTATAGCTCTTATTTTGGGAGCACCGGAGACTGTACCTGCTGGGAAGGCAGCTTTAAGAGCGTCGATTGAATCGAGTTCGTCTTTCAAGATTCCTTCGACTCTGGAGACTATATGCATTACATGAGAAAACCGATTGATTTTCATATTCTCGCTTATCTTTACCGTCCCTGTTTTGCAAACTCTTCCCAGGTCGTTGCGTGCCAGGTCAACAAGCATTACATGCTCGGCAATCTCTTTCGGGTCGTTAATTAAATTTTCTTCGAGCATTTTGTCTTCTTCTTCGTTTCTGCCGCGGCGGCGAGTGCCTGCGATCGGAAGAATTTCCGCTTTCCTGTCCTTTACTTTCAGAAGGTCCTCTGGCGATGTCCCTGCTACTTTAATATCATTCCCAAAGCTTATATAGTACATATACGGTGAAGGATTTATCATTCTCAGCGCCCTATATACATTGAATAGGTCTCCTTTATAATCGGCTTCGAATCTTCTCGATAATACAATTTGAAACACGTCTCCCTTGTAGATATTTGTTTTACTCTTTTCGACTAATCTTAAAAAATCGTTTTCTTCACTCTTATCGAGTTCTTTTGCATCTACTTCGAAATTGGATTTGTATCTTAATTCTTCGTTCAATAATATTTTTATTTTCCCAATCTTTTTTATTGACGAGTCGTATGCACTTTTCAATGCAGTTTTATCTGTACAATCAGCATTGTCAATTAGTATTAATTGATGCTTGAAATGGTCGAAAACGATTATGGTTTTGAAGAAGCCGAGAATTGAATCGGGGAATTCGTGCCCGTTGTGATCTTTATAATCGATAACATTCTCTATTAATGAAATATTGTCGAAGCCGATATAACCTACCCAGCCGCCGGTGAAGTAGGGGAGTTCGTCGATAAGAGGGTAATCCTGACTCACTGTCGATTGCTGCAAATAATCGAAAAGATTGGTCTCGATTGTTTCCGATTTACCTTGCTTTTCTATTTTAACTTTTTTGTAGCGGTTGGAAATGATTATTTCCGGATCTATACCGATAAACGAATAACGCGCCAGTCTGCCAATCCCTTCAACCGATTCTAACAGAAAGGAGGAATTCGAAAATTTACGCAGTTTGAGATATGCCGATACAGGAGTTTGTAAATCAGCAGCCAGTTTGTCATAAACCGGAACGGTATTGTATCTTTCTGCCAGCGATAAAAATTTATTGTAGTCCATTCAACCTCTTTAAAACAAAAAACCCTTCTCAGTGATAACTAAGAAGGGTTTCTTGCATTTAATTATTTTAAACTAATTTATGTTATCACTGAGATGACGGATATATCTCTGCGCCACCACCAGTGATTTCTGTTCATTTTGCCATATGTGAAAATTACGTTCATCATTTGACTGCAAAGATAGAGAAAATTATACTATTAAGTCAATATCTTCAAAAAAAGAATTTGCATAAATATTCATTATAGCTGATAATTATAAAATGCTCATCTAAATTGTAAAAAATATATTTTCTATAGAAATAATAACAGGCATAGTAGCTACTTTTAAACATCACGAGGGAGGGCTTTATGACTCCGAAAAATTCAACATCAATGAAACCATTCTATTTGTTTATTGTCATTGCTTTGCCAATTCTAATTGGTTTGGTCGGTCTCATTTTATTTTTTTACGAACAATCGAGATGGAAATATGTTTATTTGCTTATGTTAATATTGTTTGGCTATCTGTTAAAAGTAATTAAATTATATCGCATACCTAAAACGATAAGTCTTAATGGGAATAAATTAATTATGAACAGTTTATTTGGCAAAGAAATTACAATAGACCTTAATGATATTTGGTCAATTGAAATTAAATATGGTATTCTGATAATAAAAGCTGGCAGGTTGAGAATCTATACTCTGAATGGTTATCCAGGAATAAAAAACTTTCTGGAAAAAATAAAACAATTTACCCATAATGAAAAAATATTACAGAATTAAATAAAGAGTGTAACATAAGTTGTCCCATCAATTTATTGTTAATGATTGTAGATTCAAAGCCCGGCTGCAGTTAGTTAAGTGGATAAGGATGTAGCTAAACAGAATAGTTAGAGATAGACTTGCATGAAATATTGTGGATTGAAAAAGTTGTTGAAAAAACTGGAAAATATAAATCGGGAAAGGATATGAACTGTTCATATTCTGGTTCATTACAGGGCATTAATTTGCACTTATATTTAACTGCACACACTCGGAGTGAATTAAAAAGACTCTTTGCGGAATAACAAAATGAAATGACTATTTAATTCTGTAGTAAGCAGCGATCGATGGCATTTTACTGCAATCTTCTGTCGAAGAATTTCCCGCCCTCATACTAATCCCTAACCCCTAATCCCTATTCCCTAAATTCAAACCATTCTTGAATATGTTGCCAGCTGTTGTCGTTATAAAAAGAATGACTATACTCATTTGTGCGAGGTGAATAAATGTATTCTTTTGACCAGTTTTCGGCATTCAGAATTATTTCTTCAATAGCATCGAGAATAAAATCAAGTTCTTCATCTGTCATAGTTGGGTGTAATGAAAGTCTTACCCAACCAGGTTTTTCGGAGAGGTCACCGTTGTTAATCTTTTCGGTAATATATTTAGAACGTGTTGGGTCGACGTGAAGTATATAATGTCCATACGTACCTGCGCAGGAGCAACCGCCGCGCATTTGTATGCCGTATCTGTCGTTCAAAAGTTTAACCATTAAGTTATAGTGGACATTTTCTACATAAAAAGAGATTACGCCGATTCTCTCTTCGTGTTCTGCTGCCAGGATATGGAGTCCTTCGATTTTTTTCAGGCGGTCGAATGCCTTAGCTAGTAACTGGTTCTCACGCCTGCGTATATTATCTGTTCGCATTTTTTCTTTCAGTTTAACAACAAGAGCTGTTTTAATTGCTTGAAGGAAACCTGGTGTGCCACCGTCTTCACGAGTCTCAATGTCTTGAATATATTTATGTTCTCCCCAGGGATTAGTCCAGTCGACTGTTCCGCCACCTGGATGGTCGGGTACTCGTCGATTGTACAACTGAGAATCGAAAATCAGCACTCCAGATGTACCAGGACCCCCTAAAAATTTATGCGGCGAAAAAAAGATTGCATCGAGTTTTTGAGCTGGATTTTTAGGATGCATGTCGATATTTACATAAGGAGCGGCCGCTGCGAAATCGACGAAACAAAATCCATCGTATTTATGCATCAATTCCGCCATTTCGTAATAAGGCGTTTCGATTCCTGTAACATTCGAAGCGGCGGTGAAAGAGCCTATTTTAAGTTTACGATGACTGTACAATTCGAGTAAATGTTTGAAGTGATTTAAATCGACCAGTCCTTTTTCGTCAGGTTGTATCAAAACAACGTCGCAAATTGTTTCGAGCCAGGATGTATGATTGGAATGATGTTCCATATGTGTAAGAAATACAACAGGTCTTTCGTCCTTGGGAATATTTATATGCTTTTGCAGCTGTTCTGGTACTCTCAACCCAAGCAGGCGCTGGAATTTGTTTACTGCCGCAGTCATACCGTAGCCTGCGAACAGTAAAACGTCATTGCTCGAAGCATTCACGTGTTTTTTTATGATATTCCTGGCTTCACAATAGGCTTTTGTCATCGAAGTACCTGTTACAGATGACTCGGAGTGTGTATTTCCTACAAATGGTCCGAAACGTTCAATCATTATTTTTTCGATAGGATTATACAATCTGCCACTGGCAATCCAGTCGGCATAGACGATTTTTCTTTTACCGTAAGGACTATCGAATATTTGGTCGATACCTGTAATATTCTGTCTGAATTTTTCAAAATGTTTTTCAAGGGTCTCCATATTAACCTATTTTTTTCTACAAATATAAGAGAATTTATATGGAGGATGAAAAAGGAGTATAAAAAAGCCTCCCATAATAAAGTATGAGAGGCATATATAAAAAGGGGGTAGAAATGAAAATTATCCTAAATAAGCTTTTAGATTTTTGCTCCTGGAAGAATGGCGTAACCGGATAAGAGCCTTTTCTTTAATCTGACGAACGCGTTCGCGTGTAAGATTTAATTTTTCTCCGATTTCTTCGAGAGTTAATGAATGTTCCTTGCCCAATCCGAAATAAAGTCGGATTACTTCAGCTTCTCTTTCAGTAAGTGTTGAAAGAGAACGTTCGATTTCTGTTTTGAGAGATTCTTTCAACAAAGAATGGTCGGGTGAAGGTTGATCTTCGTTGGGCATAACGTCGAGCAGGCTATTATTGCTATCGTCGCTATGAGCGAAAGGAGCATCCATCGAAATATGTCTGCCAGCAATTTGCATTGCATAATTGACATCCTGAACGTCCATATCGAGTTGTTCTGCTATTTCTTCAGCGCTTGGTTTCCTTTCGTATTCCTGCTCGAGCTGACTGAGAGCTTTGCCCATTTTATTTAATGCGCCTACTCGATTTAAGGGCAGTCGAACCATTCTGGATTGTTCGGCAATAGCTTGCATTATCGATTGTCGAATCCACCATACGGCATAAGAAATAAATTTAAAACCGCGGGTCTCATCGAAACGAAGTCCAGCTTTAATCAAGCCTAAATTTCCTTCGTTAATCAGGTCACCTAACGGGAGTCCCTGATTCTGATATTGTTTTGCTACACTGACAACGAATCTTAAATTAGCCTTCGTAAGTTTGTCGAGGGCTTGTTTATCGCCTTTTTTAATTCGTTTGGCTAATTCGATTTCTTCTTCCGGGGTAAGGAGGTCAACTTTTCCGATTTCTTGAAGATATTGGTCCAAAGATTTGCTTTCCCGGTTAGTGAATTGCTTGGTTATCTTCAACTCTATATTTCTCCTTATATTATTAAATTACACTGTTTTTTGACTTCAATAAGTAGACAATAGTTCCACTCGGCATTCAATTTGCCTGCTTGTATAAGCGATTTATTTTAGTCTTGTTTATTATCTCCTCTTAAAGAGAAGAATTTAGTGATAGTAAATACAGGTTATCGATAGTAGCTCGTAGATATGTTGCTCGATTTTTCATCTCGCAAAATTAAATAAAAATTTTCTAACTGTCCAGAAAAAAATAATAAAATATTATTATTAATTTAAAATTAATCTATTTCCTTCTGTTAATAGTGTTTTATCCTTGGCATATGAATAGAGAAGATAATAAAGCATTTTACGCGCTCTGTGGAGACGGGAACGAACTGTGCCAACCGGACAATCGATAAAATCGGCAATTTCTTCGTATGTATATCCTTCAATATCACTTAATAAGATAATTGTTCTGAATTCATCGGGAAGTCTTGCCAGGGCATTGGCAATTTCATCGTTCATTATATCGTTAAAGGCATCATTTTGAATATGAGATGAAGCAATTTCTTCGGAACGTATATTTTCGTAAAAGTTTTCAATATCATCATAATTTACTTTCCCCGGTTGCCTCTTTATCCTTCGATAAGTATTTATAAAAGAATTTTTCATTATCTGGAATAACCAGGCTTTAATGTTGGTTCCTTTTTCATATTGGTCAAAAAAACGGAATGCCTTCAATAAAGTATCCTGTAGCAGGTCATCGGCATCGTCCGGATCTCTCGATAATTTTAAAGCATACGACTTGAGTGCAGATATATGCGGAGCAATTTCATTGTCAAATTCTTTCCGTCTGTTTTTACCTGTGGTAGCCATTTTTCTTCCTTTAAATATGACATTTTATCTCGTTAACAGAAGCGCATAAATTTTAGTTCATTTATTTGCATTTTTATAAAAAAAAGAATTAATTATTGCAGAATTTACTATGTTTGAGGAGTTATAATTATGGAGCAGAAGAAATGAAATTCAAATCAGTTTATATATATTTATTGGTCTTTATAGCATTTATTTTAACAGTTGTATTTCTTTCCCAAAAAAACGAAACCATACACTCTAATTTGCCGAACGACGAAATCCATAAAGGATTAAAAGGAGAGGAAGGGGAAATGCCCTCCGCTTCGAACGTAATGGAACAGGCTATTCAAAAGTTAAACGCTCTTAAAAAAGCATACGAGGAAAATCCGAATGATACACTCCGAATCAGAGAATACGCAGATATGCTAACTATGTCCCATAAGCCGGAAGAGGCGCTAAAATTATATCAAAAACTCCATGCCATCGATCCCAGAAGATTCGATACAATGCTGCAGTTGACGTTTATTTATTTTAACATGGGCGAACTTGACAAAGCCGAAGAGTATACAAGAAAGATTTTAAAATTGGAAGATGATTACCCACTTGCGCTTTATAACATGGGAGTAATTCAGCAGGTAAAAGGATACGAAAAAGAGGCGAAAAAATACTGGAATCTATTGATTGAAAAACATCCCGATAGTCGCGCTGCGAAGAATGCAAAAGAGATTCTTGAAAGTCTGGCAGCCTCTAATCAGTAAAAATAAATGTAATTAAATTCTTGTCGATTTCTTCGAAATAGTAATTTTCAATTTTAATTCTTGAATTTGTCTTCCAGATTTCGTCGGGAGGCATTAATTTATTGGTGTATTTGTTTTTGTGAGAAAATTTTTTCCTGTCGCATACAACATATAGTGGAATTTTGCGATGTTTGCATGTCAATGCAAGAAGACCACTGCCCGTTTTATTTACGACGTTCCCATTTTTTAATATGGTGTCTGCACCGATTATTCCCGCTTCGCATTGTAAAGATTCATTATAAATCATTGCCTCTGTTATTAACTTAACTTCAATGCCTTCTTTTGATAACCCTCGAGCCAATATCCGTCCTTCATATTGTGGTCTTGATTCCGCTACGCTCACTCTCAGATTTTTATTTTCTTTCGATAATCGTTTTAAGATTTCGAAAACAGTTTTACTGTTCGATATCGTTAAAAAGGAAGAGTGTTTAATGAGTTTGTGACGGCAATTTTTGTAGATGTTATCGTATATGTTCAATATTAGTTTGTCGTATTTTTCAAAAAATTTTTCGATACTTTTTTTTGTTCTGATTGTTCTTCTTAGTTCATTCAGATAATTCTGGATGTTTTCGAATGGAGCAAATTTATTACCAAAACTGTCGAGTAAATCAGGGAAAATAGAAAGAATATTTTTCTGAGTTTTTAGATGTTCATGCAATTCTTCGAGCAATTCGCTGCTGCCTGAAATATTGTCGTCAGTGAAATTTTTCATGGGGATTTAAGTAAAATCAGACTTGACTGTTTTGAGTACTAAACTGGAATCCTTTAATCGGCTTTCGCAAAGTCAGAACGGGACAGGGAGCTTTGCGAACGACTTTTTCTGCCGTACTGCCGAACAATAAATGTTCCACACCTGTATGACCGTGCGTTGCCATTATAATTATATCTGCGTCCAGATCCCTTGCTGTTTCAATAATCTCGACAAACGGCTTGCCTGTTTTTATTATTTTTTCTGTTTCTAATGAAGGGTCGACGAGAGATTTTATTAATGAATCCATCTCTTCATCGGCTCTGTTCTTTATGTCGTTCTCGAGCGACGGAATTGCAACTTGCCCCATGCTAAAATCAGCCGGATAAATGACTGGCTCAATTACATAGATTATATAAAGTTTTGCATTGAATTGTTTGGCAAACTGAACTGCGTATTTCAAAGCGTCTTTAGAGTATTCTGAAAAATCTACGGGGACCAAAATTTTTTTTATCAGACTCATAGCTGCTTCTCCTTTGTTCTAATTTGATTATAGAGTTCCAGATAATCTTTATTAACATTACGCAAACGTGTTGCAATAATATGAATAAGCCCCTTTAGAATTTTGATTCCTTCCAGTGGATGGACTTCAATAAATTCGTCGAGGTCGGGTTTGAAAATGGCAGCTATAAAAGAATCTTTAAGTGCAATAGCGCTTGCAGCACGACGTTCTTCGTCAATTAGAGCCAGCTCGCCAAAGAAATCGCCTCTTGTTAGATGAGCAAGGTCAAATTGTTCCCCGTCTTCATCTTCCTGCGTAATTAAAACTTCGCCGCTAATGATTATGTAGAGAGCAATTCCAGGGTCATTCTGGTAAAAGATATATTCGTTGGCTTTATAAAAACGGTTGTGTATAAGTTTCATCAATAATTTCAGGTATTTCGGTGACAATTTTTTAAATGGTGGTATTGAAGCCAGTACTTCTTCGAGTTCGTTTTTGTCTGTTGGACTTTTGAACAAGTTTGTCCAGAAACTACTTTTTTGAGGTATTCTGATATTGGGTTCCATATTTCGACTCAATTAAATAATCCAGCTTCTGCCACACGCCATATTTTTTGACAGGAGAAACGATTTTCATACAGAGCTCTTCCAATTATGACGGAGTCAATATGATTGCCACCTTCTTTTTGCAATTCTATCAAATCTTGATAACCGGATATCCCTCCCGAATGTGTGACTTTCTTTTCTGTAATTTCGGCAATTTTTTTGGATAATTCAATGTTTGGACCCAATAACATGCCGTTTCTTCTTACATCAGTCACAATATAACGTTCGGTTCCGAGCTCTTTCAATTTTTTAGCATATTCAAGGGCGTCAATGCCTGTAAAAACTCTTCTGCCTCGAGTCACTACCTGACCTTCGATAACGTCAATGGCTGCAACAACTTTACTGGGTGAGAATTTCTCGAGGATTTTTATGTATTCTTTTTGATTCTCGTAAGCAAGTGTACCGATTACAATTCTAGCAGCGCCTAAATCGAAAGCTCTTTCGGCATCTTCTAAATTGCTTATTCCTCCTCCGAGTTCTACTGGAATAATTACACTTTCGCATATTCGTCTGATTACTTCATGGTTTACATGCGAATGATACCATGCTGAATTGAAATCGACTACATGAAGGCACTTTGCGTTCTCGGCGCGCCAGATAAGTGCCATTTCGACAGGGTCGTTTCCATAAGATGGGCAATTTAATTCTGGTATGCCTTGAACGACTCTTACAGTTTTACCGTCCTGGATATCGATTGAAGGAATAATTAATATTTTTTTAACCATCGAAAAACCATTTGCCGTTATTTTTTATTGTCTTTCTGCTGATAATCAACTTTTGAATTTCACTTGTGCCTTCGAAAATTTTCAATATTCGTACATCTCTATAAAAACGTTCTACTGATAATTCCCTGGAATACCCCATACCACCGTGGATCTGGAGAGCCATGTCTGCTATTTTTTGAACTGCTTTGGAAGTATATAACTTTACTATAGCTGCATCTTGACTTACATCGAGACCTTCGTCGTACTTTTGTGCAGCGCGGTATAAAATACTTTCCATAAGATATATTTTTGAAGTCATTTCTGCAATCATAAATTGAATTGCTTCGAATCGTGAAATTGGCTGGTCGAATTGAACTCTTTGATTTGCATATTGAACCGAAAGTTCGAGCATCTCTTTTGCCGCACCGAGAGAACAGGCGCCAATGGTCAATCTGCCTGCATCTAAAGTTTTCATTGCAATCGGGAAGCCACGGCCTTCTTTCCCTATAATATTTTCTGCCGGAACTTCTACATCGTTAAAGCGGATAGCATTGGTTACACTTCCGCGTATACCCAACTTTTTTTCATTTGGACCAACTTCAACGCCTCCAAAATCTTTTTCGACGACGAAACCGGTAATTCCCTTTTCTGTCCTGGCAAATACGCTGAATATATCCGCAATCGCACCGTTGGTTATCCATAATTTTTCGCCGTTTATAATCCATTTATTTCCTTTTTTGACAGCGGATGTTTTTATATTGAAAGAATCTGAACCAGCTTGAGCTTCAGTAAGACAGAAAGCTGCGATTTTACTGCCTGAGGTTAGAAAAGAGAGGTATTTAACTTTTAATTCTTCCGAACCCCCTATAAAAATTGCATTTGTTCCGATCGATTGATGGGCACCGATAAAAGTGGCAGTCGAACCACACACTCTGGCAATCTCTTCCTGGGCAATACAATATCCAACTTCTCCAAAACCACCTCCGCCGTATTTTTCTGGAAAGGCTGTTCCGAGAAGTCCAACTTCTGCAATTTTTTCGATAAGTTCACGGGGTATAAATTCTTCCTCGTCAATTTTACGGGCAAGCGGTTTAATTTCAGAAGCTGCGAAATCCCTCATGGTTTGACGCAGCATTTGATGTTCTTCACTAAATTTAAAATACATTAAAGTTTTCTGACCTTTTTGAAGGTCAAAAATACATAAATGAGAGCTAAAAGAAAATTAAACCGCTTCGGAAGTTTCGACGGCAAACATTTTGTACTGTTTATAAAGAGCAACAGCGCTTTCGAAATCGAAACGCGTTCGTATTAAAAAACTTTCATCCCTTTTTTTTGCCGGCGGTTCCGGTTCCCATTCCAGATTTGAATTGAGTACCTTATTGTTCGCGGTATCGACTATAGCCCATTTTGCAACTCCGTCCTTATTCGATTTCATAACCAGATGTATCTTACCCTCCAATCCAAATCTCATTGCTACGTCAAACCATTTTGCTTTTTCTTCAATTGTCATGGCACTAGTCTTTATTTATTCTACTTTAATAATCGGATAAAAGTAAAAAGACTTTAGTTTTAAAGAAAATTACTTGACTTTAGACGAGTGAATCTTGATATTTCGTGCAATATGATAAGAAATTTCACTTTTACGACTTCCGATAAAGAACAGATTTATGCTACCGCATACCTGAATGAAACTCGCTTTTCGGGGAATGCACTCGTTCTTGTTCATGGATTCAAAGGATTTAAGGACTGGGGATTCGGTCCGTATGCCTCGCAATTCTTTGCCGATAACGGGTATCTGACTGTGGCTTTTAACTTTTCACACAACGGAGTCGACGAAAATAACGAATTTACCCGACTCGACAAATTTGCTGCAAATACTTTTTCACGCGAGATAAGAGAACTAAATGAAATTACCGATGCACTCTATAACGATTATCTGAATTTGAATTTCAAAGGAAAAATTGGCTATATCGGACATAGCCGTGGAGGTGCAATCTCAATTTTGAATGCAACTCACAGAGATGATATTCCAGCAATTGCACTCTGGGCATCGATATCGAAATTAGACCGCTATTCAGAAAGACAAAAAGAAGAATGGCGCAGGAAAGGCTACCTTGAAGTTTTGAATATGCGCACAAAACAAAAACTGAAATTAAACCTTACTCTTCTAAAAGATATCGAAAAAAACAGCGACGATTTACTCAATATTCAATATGCAGTTACAAATTTTAATCGCCCTCTGTTTATTGCTCAGGGCGATCAAGACGTGGCTGTTCGATTGGAGGAAGCAGTCAAACTTTACAATTGGGCAAATAGAGAAAAAACAGAACTTTATATTATTAACAATACCGGACATACATTTGGTATTGTTCATCCTTTTGAGCAATCAAACGAAAAATTTGATAAATTACTCGACAAAACTTTGACGTTTTTTAATAATAATCTCAAATAAAGGGGATACTATGACAACCAAAGAAAATGCAAAACGTTTTATTCTGCCGATTTCTTTGACGAAATCAAAAGATGCAGCTCTTGTTCTTCTTTTTTCAGTGTTAACGTTTTTAAGTGCTCAGATTATAGTTCCAACTCAACCCGTACCATTTACATTACAGACGATGATTGTGTTACTTTCGGGAGCTTTTCTGGGTGCACGCAACGGCGCTTATAGCCAGATTTTATACATAATTTCAGGTGCAATCGGTATTCCTGTATTTGCAGGTTTCAGTTTTGGTATAATGAAATTATTTGGTCCTACAGGTGGCTATTTACTCGCATTCCCATTCGCTGCATTTTTGACAGGTTATCTGCTCGAAAGAAATAGTGGTTTATTAAAAGTATTTATCACATTTCTTCTGGCTGATGCAATGATTATTTTATCCGGTGCACTTTATCTTTCCATTTTCTTCGGAGGTAACCTAAGGGCTGCTTTATTTAGCGGTGCGATCTTATTTACCCTTTGGGATATCTTGAAAGTAGCCGGCGCCACTCTTTTATTCTTTACTCTGAAAAAGAAATAAATTCAGGTTGTCATTCTCAAATTAAACAGATGTGATTGATGGGAATTAAAAGCATAATTTTTTCTATCTTTTTTTTATTTGCAATTGGATTCTTCTTTTACAATATAAAGAGAATCATTTCTTACCTGCGTATAGGGCAGTCAGAGAACCGACTGGATAATATTCCCGAAAGAATTAAAAACGTACTGAAAATTGCATTCGGACAATCGAAGCTATTGCGTGAACCTGTAGCTGGCATCATTCACTTTTTAATATTCTGGGGATTTATCCTTTTTTTGCTCGTTGTAGTCGAGTCGATTATTCAGGGATTTTATTATGATTTTAATTTCAGTTTTCTCGGAAAGATTTATCTCCTGATTACGTTTGTTCAGGACATCTTTGTCCTGTTTGTAATGATTGCCGTACTTGCAGCGCTTTACAGGAGATTTGTAATCAAAGTCCCCCGTTTGAATATGGGTAAAAAAGAAAATCTCGATGCAGCTGTTATTCTTCTAATGATATTTGGTATTGTATTTTCAATGTTTGGTCAGAATGTAATTGATCTTGTGAACAATGATTTTCGTTATGCTGTATTCGAGTTTAAGCCTGTATCAATGTTCATCAGCAAGGTATTATTTAATGATTCTAATTATATTCATGTGGCTTATTACGAATTTTTCTGGTGGATGCACGTCGGCTTAATTTTATTATTTCTAAACTTTTTACCTTATTCAAAACATTTTCACGTTGTCACTTCAATTCCGAATGTATTTTTTTCCAAGCTTGGCAATGAAAAATTTATTCCAAAAGCGATCGATCTCGAAGACGAAAATGCCGAACAATTTGGCGCCGCCGACATCGAACATTTTACCTGGAAACAATTACTCGACGGATTTTCATGTACTGAATGCGGAAGATGCACCGCAGCCTGTCCTGCTGCAAATACAGGGAAAAAATTGTCTCCAAGAGAAATAATTATCAATATCCGTCATCGAACAGAAGAGAAAGCGCCATTGATCTTAAAAGGCGATAATGAGAATCAATTATTAGAAAAAACATTAGTGCATAATTACATAAGCGACGAGGAATTATGGGCGTGCACAACATGTGGCGCATGCGTTTACGAATGTCCCGTTTCGATTGAGCACCTCGATGCCATTATCGACATGCGCAGGAATCTTGTATTGATGGAATCGAATTTTCCGCCGGAACTCAATACGGTTTTCAAAAATATTGAAACGAATTTCACACCGTGGGCATTCAATTGGCAGGATAGAGCCAATTGGGCGGAAGGTATGGATATTAAAACAATGGCAGAAGACCCTGAATGTGAATATCTCTTCTGGGTAGGATGTGCCGGTTCGTTCGACGCCCGATATCAAAAAGTGACAAAAGCAATTGCAAAATTGCTGCAAATTGCAAATATTAACTTCAGAATTCTGGGTGTTGAGGAAAAATGTAATGGAGATACTGCACGAAGGCTTGGTAATGAATATCTGGCTCAAATGTTAATTCAAGAAAATGTAGAAACATTGAATAATTACGGTGTAAAAAAAATTGTGACTGCGTGTCCACATTGTTTCAACACGATAAAAAACGAGTACCCCAAGTTTGGTGGTAAGTACGAAGTAGAACATCATTCGGAATTACTTATGAAACTAATCGCCGAAGGTAAGATTAAGGTCAATAATGAAAGCAAGAAAAAGATTAAAGTGACGTATCACGATTCGTGTTATCTGGGGAGGTATAATAATATTTATAATCCACCGCGTGAAATTTTGAATAAATTTGGGAGTGTTGAATTGATTGAGATGGAACGTTCAAAAGACAAAGGTTTTTGCTGCGGAGCTGGAGGCGGAAGAATGTTCTTGGAAGAAAACGAAGGCGAAAGAATTAATATCAATCGCTCCCGAGAAGCTGTTGAAACGGGAGCTCAAAAAGTCGTTTCGGCATGCCCTTTCTGTATGACCATGCTGAACGACGGTATAAAAAGTCTCGATAAATCTAACGAAATTGAAATTAAAGATATTGCCGAAATAATTCTCGAAAATGTAATCGTTAACTAAAAAAAGGAGGAAGTATGCAAAAATACCAACAACTGGTAGAATTCGTTAAAAGTTTGGAAGCCGATGTAGTCAAATTTTACGAAAAAGGACAGGCTGCAGCAGGAACTCGTCTGAGAAAAGGCTTGAGCGAACTGAAGAAAATGGCTCAAGATTTTCGGAATGAAGTTCAGGAAGTAAAAGCTCAGAGAAAAGCTCCTAAAGAATAATACTATACAGGGAGACCCGAGAAAATATTTTCGGGTCGCCCTTCTCGTTGTACCCTACACCACGCATCTTATTTATTCCGAAAATTCCTATCTTTGAATCTAATTTCTCAAGAATTTTCTGATATATGAAAAATAGAACTGCCCTTGTAATCGTATTCTTTACAATATTTATCGATTTAATGGGATTCGGAATTCTGATCCCATTATTACCCACTTTTGCCAGCAAGCAACTTGGTATTTCCGATTTCGGTATTGGT
This sequence comes from Melioribacter roseus, assembly GCA_020722005.1. Classification (GTDB taxonomy): domain Bacteria; phylum Bacteroidota; class Ignavibacteria; order Ignavibacteriales; family Melioribacteraceae; genus Melioribacter; species Melioribacter roseus_A. The sequence goes on along the minus strand of DYLP01000008.1, from coordinate 44,501 downwards.
ATAATTGTGGCTATCTTTTCTTTGATGCAATTTTTATTTAATCCTCTATTGGGTAAGCTATCTGACAAAATTGGGAGGAAACCACTAATAACAACCACGCTTTTAATGACAGCCACTTCGTATATTATTTTTAGTTTTGCCGATTCATTCATGATTCTATTAATTTCTCGCATGCTTGCTGGTATTGGCGGTAGCAATATTGCCGTTGCACAAGCTTATATTGCCGATGTAACTTCGAAAGAAGAGAGGGCAAAGGGAATGGCATTAATCGGCGTTGCATTTGGACTCGGCTTTGTTTTTGGCCCATTAATTGGTGCTTTGATGGCGAAATTTGGATATGATATTGCTGGTTTGGGAAGTGCTACTTTCTCAGTTTTAGCTTTTCTTTTTGCGATCTTTTTCCTGCCCGAATCGAATCTTAAAAAATCGAACGATGTCAGAATCTCCTTAAAATTAATCGACATAAAATATATCTCTAAGGTATTGAAAATTCAGCGAGTGGGTTTATTAATTACTCTCTTTTTCATAATCATTTTTTCAATTGCAAATCTATACGGAACATTTGCGCTATTAGGTTATAAACATTTCAATTTTACAGATCAGCAGAACGGGTTTCTATATGGTATAATGGGTGCTGTTGGCGTACTGGTACAGGGATTTTTTGTAAAATTGGCGGGAGGAAAAATTAACGAAAGAAAATTAGTACTTTGGGGAACAACATTGATGATGTTTGGTCTGGGTGCAATTCCATACGGCTATAATTTTTTTGGTGTAGCAATTGTAGTTACCATTCTTTCGATTGGGACTGGCATTTTACAGCCTACAATACTAAGTTTAGTTTCAAAATTATCGTCGGAAAACGAGCAGGGTGCAATTCTGGGAATAAATCAATCACTGGCATCGCTCGCTCGAGTTTTAGGTCCACTCTGGGGTGGATTTTCGTTTAATTATCTCGGTTATTATACACCGTTTTTGACAGGTGCATTCTTTACTTTTGTTACTCTCGCTTTGACATATTACTATTTAAGTACCGATTGAATATGTTAAAAATAGGAAATATCGAATTAAATAGAGCTTTGCTACTGGCGCCAATGGAAGACGTTACAGACATTGCATTCCGTAAATTGTGCAAAGAATTTGGAGCTGATGTTGTTTATACAGAATTTATTAATTCAGATGGATTGGTGCGTTCGAATAAAAAAACTTATAGGAAAATGGAAATTACGGAGCAAGAACGCCCTGTAGGCATTCAAATTTACGGAGGCAACCTCGAGCCGATGGTCGAATCAGCGAAAATAGTAGAAGCCTTAAACCCCGATATTATCGACATTAATGCTGGTTGCTGGGTAAAAAAAGTTGCTAATCGAGGAGCAGGTGCAGGTCTATTAAAAGATCCTGAATATATGGGAACGATGGTAAAAGAAGTTGTAAAAAGTGTAAAATTGCCCGTTACAGTCAAGACCCGCATTGGATGGGATGAAAATTCAATTAATATACAGGAAATTGCAAAAAGGATTGAAGACGCAGGTGCCGCTGCACTGACAATTCATTGCCGAACCAAAAAACAGGGACACAGCGGAGAACCAGATTGGTCATGGATTGATAAAGCTAAAGAAGTTGTTCGTATTCCTGTTATTTTAAACGGCGGTATTTTTTCCGCTGATGACGCTAAGCGTGCCTTCGATACTACATCGGCAGATGGCGTTATGATAGCACGAGGCGCCATTGAACGTCCATGGATTTTCTTGGAAGCTAAAGAACTTCTTGATGGCGGTGAAATTAAATTTAAAAATACTCCCGAAAAAAGATTCGAAATTGCTCTCCGTCATCTTAAATATTCTCTCGAATTAAAAAACGACGAAAAAAACGCAATCATTCCATTCCGTAAATTTTGGTCGGGATATTTGAAAGGGCTAAAAAATTCGTCGAAAGTCAAACAGGAAATTATGAGAATTACAGAATATGCGCCAATTGAGAACTTGCTGATGAATTATTTAGAAGAACTAAATAAATTCGAAAGCCAGCTTTCCAATTAATAAATTGAGGACAAAAAAATGGACTTAAAAAATTACATCAGAACAGTGCCGGATTTTCCCAAAAAGGGCATTATGTTTCGAGACGTGACAACTCTTTTAAAAGACAGTAAGGCTTTGAGTTATGCGGTTGATAAGTTATATGAAATCAGTAAAGATAAAGCTATTACAAAGGTGGTTGGAATTGAATCACGAGGTTTTATTTTAGGAGCGGCTCTGGCTTTGAAATTAAATGCGGGATTTGTACCTGTGCGTAAACCCGGAAAACTGCCTGCTGAAAAATTGACTGAAACTTATGAACTGGAGTACGGTTCAGATACAATTGATATTCACAAAGACGCTATCGAAAAGGGCGATATTGTGTTGATGCACGACGATTTGCTGGCTACTGGTGGCACGATGGAAGCTGCTTGTAAATTAGTCGAAAAACTTGGCGGAAAAATTGTGCAGATTTCTTTTCTAATTGAATTATCGTTTTTGAATGGACGGAACAAACTATCCAATTACGAAATACATTCTCTTATCGATTATGAATCAGAATAATTTTCTTCAGTCCATTCCAGAGGAGAAATGATTACTACGAACTCCCCTTTAATATTTCTGGAGGGGAGTTGTTCCAGTAACTCCGAGGGTTTACCTCGCCATATATCTTCGAATTTTTTCGTTAATTCTCTACAAACCACCAGTGATCTTTCTGGCATATATTCCAAAAGTTCTTTAAGTAATTTTTCTATTCTGTAAGTTGATTCATAAAGCACTATTGTGCGTGTTTCGTGTGATAGTTGTTCAAGTTTCTTTTGTCGTCCTTTTTTTTGCGGCAGGAAGCCCTCAAATAAAAACGAACTCGATGGTAACCCACTTATGCTTAATGCTGCAGTCAGTGCGCTAGGACCTGGTATCGGAACTACAACGATGTTTTCTTTTACAGCTTTGTTAATTAACTTACTTCCTGGATCAGAAATTAGCGGTGTCCCTGCATCCGAGATCAACGCGCACGCATTACCACTTTTAATTTCTTCAATTATTTCTTCCGATACTTTTGTTTCGTTCCGTGCGTTTAAAACTTTCAACCGTTTATTGATGCCGTAATGCGACAATAAGATACCGGAGACGCGTGTGTCTTCACATACAATAAAATCGACATGTTTCAACACTTCAACGGCTCTAAATGAAATATCCTGTAAATTTCCGATGGGCGTAGCAACGACGTAGATTTTGCCCGATTCTTTTTCTGTCATAAAAATTACCATTCTTTTAATCAAATGTAATAAAATCCTTACGATTATTAAGTCGGACAGGATATAAATTCGATTATCGTAATCGGGAAAAATAAGTTTAATCAAAAATTTATCCCTCAACTATTTATTTGAAGAATACTAAACAAAGAGCGTGCAGCAATCAATAATATGGCAGAAGTAAGGATACTTTCTTAATAATAAATCATAGGAAGGATACTATGAAAAAGTTCATTGCTCTTGTATTGCTGCCGTTCTTATTTGCCTGCAATGCCGAAAAGATAGTCGAGCCCGTCAATTCAGAAGTATTCAGCGGACAATATCAGTCGGTGCCCTACAACTCAGCTTCCGAAGAGCCGGTTGTTATTCTTCTTTATACGCAAGAAGGAAACAAAGTTTATGGTACAGGCAGCTGGAATGCAATCACGTTCAATTTTGAAGGTACTTCTATAAACAAACATACCATTTTTACATTTCAGCTGAATGATACAAATATGGGTAATCTGAACGGTGATATAGATGCATGGCTGGGTGAAGATCTCAGTATGGCAGGCGGTTATAAGCTCTGGAATTCGAGCACGTTACTCAACGGTCCGATCCGCTTTCAACTCGTTAAAAATATGAGTAAAAAGCACGACCAGGGAATGGGCAGTTATTAAATGGAACTGACTAAAAAGTAATCAATCCCGTCCCGAATCACGGGTGGTAGGAATGTCGATCTACTTTTTAGTCAGTCTTTTTTAGAAAGATTTTAGTACCTCTTCGATTATTTCTATTCCTCTGTCCACATCATTTTTATTTGCAATAAGAGGTGGTCTGAAACGCACGGTACTTACGCCGCAGCCTAGCATGAGCATTCTTTTTCCAAATAGTTTTGCCAGAAATTTTTTACGCACTTCTGAATTTGGTAAGTCGAATGAACACATCAGTCCCAAACCACGAGCTTGCGATACTAATTCTGGGAATTTTTTTTCTATTTGTATTAATTGCTCGAGCAGGTATTTACCCGTAGCTTCCGCATTCTTAACGAGGTTTTCTTGAGAGATTATTTCGAGGTATTTTTGTGAACGCACCATATCAACTAAATTTCCACCCCAGGTTGAATTAATGCGGCTCGATTTTCTGAATACATTATCTTCCACTTCGTCAATTCGATTGGTCGACATAAATCCGCACACCTGCACTTTTTTACCAAACGCAATCATATCGGGTTGAACATAATGTTCATATGCCCACATTTTTCCGGTTATGCCAATTCCTGTTTGGACTTCGTCAAATATTAGCATAATTTCATTTTCGAATGTTATATCGCGCAGCTTTTCGAAAAATTCTTTTCTGAAAAAATTGTCGCCACCTTCGCCCTGAACAGGTTCGATAATAAGCGCTGCAATACCATCTGGATTATTTTTAATTGCACTATAAATTTGGTTGATGGCTTCTGATTCGGCTTTGATTATTTTATCGAGATTTTCCTGAAGCGGAAAAATAATTTTCGGATTCAGTATTCTTGGCCAGTTGAATTTTGGAAAATATGCCGTTTTGTTTGGGTCGGTGTTTGTAAGCGACATTGTATAACCCGTTCTACCATGGAATGCACTTTTGAAATGAATAACCTGAGTACCTTTTCCTTCTTTGTATCCTTTCTGGAAATTCTTTTTAACTTTCCAGTCAAAAGCAGCTTTCAAAGCATTTTCTACTGCGAGCGCTCCACCATCAATGAAAAAGAGATGTTTGAAATTCGGAGGTAAAGCATATTTTGAAAAAGCTTCAACAAATTTAGCCATTTCAAGTGTGTAAATATCTGAATTCGATGGTTTGGTCAGTGCGGCTCTTTGCAATTCATCAAGAAACTCTGCTTCAAATAATTTTGGATGATTTATTCCCACAGGTGAAGAAGCAAAGAAAGAATAAAAATCCAGGAACTTGTTTCCATTTCTCTCATCAACGAGATAAATTCCTTTGCTTTTGGATAGGTCGAGCAAAATATCAAATCCGTCGATTAACATGTAACGACGTAAAAATTCCAATGCATTTTCTTTTGTTATCATATTTCATTCTCCCTGTTTTTAGTTAATTAAGTACGGAGGGAGAACAAATTTAAAAGACCTGTTCGAAGCGGGATGACATATAGTTTCGGAGTGTGTTTCTACCGGTTAACTTTCTGAAGTTTTTCATCTTATATCAATGTTGACAGCCAAATATATCAAATAGAAAAATATTCATCAAGAACTATTATTAAGATTTTATGTTTACTGGCAATCTTCAATTTACTAAATTGGAAAACAAATTTACGGGATGAACAAAATCCTTTTTATTCGAAATAGATTTTACATAAGTCGTTATTGTTATCAAGAATATTTAAGAGGGGGAGCATATCATTAAACTTTTTGTTAATTGATTATTGTAAAGAAAATTTGGAACATTAAACTAAAAAGTCCGATATAGAATAATATCGTTGAAAAATTCTTCTGTCGGATATGCTCTATAAATGCACTAAAAGTCCTTAAGAAAAACAGGAGGAGAAAAAATGGAATTCTTAAATCAATTGTTAATATCTGGAAAGAACAACGGCGCATCGACGGGCTCCGATTGGGTCAAGACAAAAGGAGAAGAATTCGAAGTAGTGTCGCCTGTAGACGGAAAAATAATTTCGAAGGTGGTTTCGGCTGCCGAGGAAGATTACGAGCGTGTTGTCGAAAAAGCTGAGCAGGCATTTAAGTACTGGCGTACTGTGCCGGCTCCCAAAAGAGGTGAAATTGTCAGGCAAATCGGTCTTGAACTAAGAAAATATAAAGAACCACTTGGTAAGCTGGTTTCTTACGAGATGGGAAAATCTTTGCAGGAAGGAATGGGTGAAGTACAGGAGATGATTGACATATGCGATTTTGCTGTAGGTTTGTCGAGACAACTATACGGATTAACCATTGCTTCCGAAAGAGAAAAACATCGTATGTATGAACAATATCATCCGCTCGGTATTGTTGGCATTATAACTGCTTTTAACTTTCCGGTAGCTGTGTGGGCATGGAATGCTATGATTGCAACTGTATGTGGCGATGTTAATTTATGGAAACCTTCTTCGAAAACCCCATTATCGGCAATAGCTGTGCAAAACATTTTAGCCGGTATAGTAAAATCGAATAATCTGCCGGAAGGACTCTTCAATTTGATAATTGGTAAAGGTTCGACTATTGGCAACAATTTATTGAACGACAAAAGGATACCACTCATTTCATTGACCGGCTCAATTGCTGTAGGTAAACGAGCTGCCGGTATTATTGCAGGTAGATTTGGTAGGTCGATATTAGAACTGGGCGGCAACAATGCAATTATTATTACTCCCCAAGCCGACCTCAATCTGGCAATACCTGCTGTTGTTTTCGGGGCGGTTGGAACTGCAGGACAGAGATGCACTACAACTCGCCGTTTAATTGTTCACGAAGATATTTATGACAAAGTGAAAGATTCTTTAATTACAGCTTATAAGAGTTTGAAAATTGGTAATCCTCTCGATGAAAAAAATCATGTGGGACCTCTTATCGATAAAGCAGCAGTAGAAGATTTCAAAAGTGCGCTCAAACAGGTTATGGATGAAGGTGGAAAAATTCTATACGGCGGCGAAGTCCTTTCCGGTAAAGGTTACGAATCGGGTTGCTATGTAGTGCCTGCAATTGTAGAAGCAGAAAATCACTATAAAATTGTGCAGGAGGAGACTTTCGCTCCAATATTGTACTTGATTAAATATTCCGGTGAAGTTCAAAATGCGATCGATATACAAAACGATGTGGTACAGGGACTTTCCTCTTCGATATTTACTAACAATTTGAGAGAAGCCGAAGAATTTCTTTCAGCATGGGGAAGCGACTGCGGAATTGCAAATGTAAATATAGGGACTTCAGGAGCTGAAATTGGAGGCGCCTTCGGAGGCGAAAAGCATACTGGAGGAGGTCGTGAATCGGGCTCAGACGCCTGGAAATTCTATATGCGCCGACAAACAAATACTATCAATTTCGGTACAAAACTTCCTCTTGCGCAAGGCATTAAATTTGAAATTTGAATTCCAATAGCCCCGATGTTGCATCAATATCGGGGCACTTTTTATTTTACGGCATAATCTAATTGAAATGAAATTCTGTTGTCCGTATGTCCGTCGATTTCGGAATATCCACTACCCAATTGACTTTCAAATGGTTTGTATAATTCGGAGTATTTTAGTGAAAAACTAAGTCCATTTAGAGTATACTTAAGTAATAAATACCATCGAATCCCTTCTCCATAAAGCAACACATTTGACATTAAACCATCCAGGTCGTTTTCGTATGCATAAAGGCGTGAATCATATGAAGCGCTATCGAAAAATAATATTCTGGTGTATACCGTGATATTCTTCAGAGGTTTAAATCGTAAATCTTGATAAACTAAAAAACCGTTTTCTTTCTTCGATGATGACTTAAGACGTACAAATTCAAAACGGGTTTTCATTCTTATTCTGTCTTTGAAATAATTAACCAATTCAATTCTATAACGGATTCTTGAGTTTAAAACTAATTTGGGATATATCTCTTCGTTTGAAGGTTTTTCAGCTGATTCATTTTTATATAATAAATTTATTCTGCTTGTATTGCTCAATTTGTTTTGATAGAAGAACAGAAAATCTTTTCCCTTTGCGGGGAAATTTTCTTTAACAAAAGGAAAGTAATAGATATCATAATAGAAAGAAAAATTGCCCATACGGGATTTAAAGTCAATTGAAGTGTAAAACCCTTTCTCATTGGTTGAATTCGAACGCTCGCCAAAAGAATTACCCATGACAGAATAAAAATAGGGCGAGTAATTCCTGTACGATAGGCTTAATATAATGTTATCGACCGGCGTCAATAAGACTGACGCTATTGAGGAGAGATGATTTTTATAAAGTGCCGTCTCGCCAAAGATTGTGAATAATGAATTACTGTAACTAAAATTTAACGAATGATTTTGCAAGTGTGACGAACCGACTGAATTGATTATTCTGTTGTATTTATAAGAAACTGTTGTTAATCCCAAAGTTAAACTCTGAGATGGATTAAGTTTAATCACTGTACCCAAAGCGTATTCGTTAGTATTCCAACGTGAATTTAGTTCATACGACGAACGGTGGTAGCCGTCATATTTAAATGAATTGATGTTTTCTGTTGAATCGAGAGACGCGTCAATTTTCTTAAAAGAAACAAATGGTAAAAATTCAAGGATTCCGGCTGAGAGGCTTGCCGATATTCCCGAGAAATAACCGAATTCTCCCGAACTTTTATAAGGTCGGCTACCGCTTCTAAAATTAGAAATCGGAATTGTGACTTCGTTACCCTTGCGATAATTATATGGCGACCATAAAATTAATCCGTATCCCGATTCAACGGTATAATTACCAACAATAATTTTCTTCAGAAAAGTATTCGTCTTGAATTCGATAAAACCGGAAGTAAAATCAGTATAACTTTTTTCCCCCGGGTCTTTGTCTATTACAATTCCTGCATTAATATATTTCGCGTAATAAAGCAGGCGGTTATATGATTTCAGTTTGTTTCCAGTAAATTTATTTTCATTATAAGCTCTTCGAGTCTGGAGGTCGCTCTGTATTCTCGAGCGAAGGCTAATTTTGGAAATCGAAAAGATACTCTCCGGTTTATCTGAACTCGATATTTTAATAAAAAATGAAATCCATCTCGCAGTCAAATCATTTAATTCCGGTACGAGATAAAGTTCGTTTTTATTCCTGAACCCTCCGTGCGATTGCCTGTATCGGATGATGGCGTTGGCTTTGCGCCCATCGAGTGCTGGTATCTTAAGAAGGCCATCTAAAGAAGCAGTATTAATATCTATCGGGTTATCGAGCAACTCTTCTATATTGTCAAAGATTTCAGATTCCTCCGATTCGCCTAAGTTATCTTCAATTAATTGAGAAAGTATATCTTCGAATGAAGTATCGGTTTGTGCTTTCGAAATAACTATATTGAACAAGACAAATAATATTGTCAAAAAGTATCTCATCTTAATTCGGTCTAATTATTATTTCAAATTGATGTGAAAGTCCGAGTTCAAAATGCGAGTTTATACTGTAACCGAATTCGAACGATTTGTAATTTATTCCGATTCCGCAGCTATAAGTTTCAGGGAAGTCTGATAAGCCAGCCCGCAGATTTAGATATTCAATTAAATTGTACTCAATGCCGTATTGTAAAGCAATTTTATATCCTAATTCTTTCCTTGCGCTGGCATAAAGATTAATTTCGTCAATAATTTTATAAAAAATGCCCGCATTAAAAATTGTTGGGAATTGATTTTCAAAATTGTCAATTGATGTTTTGGTTATATTTTTAACAAATATTCCCGTGCTTATATTTTCGTTTAATTTAACCGTCAGTCCAGCGTCGGCAAAAAAGAAATTTCTCGAGCCGTAATTTTCGATAAAAAGATTTTGCATTGAAAAATTTACGCCGGCGGAAAAAATTTCATAAAAGTTAAATGCAAGACCAGCTTGAATCTGTTTAACGCTGTAGAGTTCAAAACCATATTTCATGAAGCCAACGGAAAATGAAGCAATGGAAGTAGGTTGAATAAAAGCTGCATAGAATGTTGACAGTTCTTTCATTTCAAAGGGGGAAGGGGAGTAGAAAAAACCGATTTGCATAGACCTGCACAATGCAGCCGAAGCGGGATTATAAAAGATTGCAAATGGATCACGGCAACTTATGATATCAGAAGAATTAAGGGCTGTCCTACGAGCGCCGGCATCGGATTGAGCGAAACAATTAATTCCAATCAGGAGTAGAAGAATCAAACTGATTTTCTTCATTGTTCATCCTTGATTGTATAAAATTGTTTAATTATTTATCTTGCTATAAAATTTGCAGGGACATAAATGAAAAAACTAATTTTTATAATAGTCTCATTCTTATTCTTATCAACAATTAGAGCTCAAGAATTAAACGCTACAGTATCGGTTAATTATGAACAGCTGCCCGTTGCTGCAAAGGAAAGGTTAATTAATTTCCAAAGTCAGATAGAAACATACTTAAACAATACCAAATTTACCACAGAAAATTGGGGCGACTATAAAATTCAATGCGGATTCAATATTTTTTTCCTTAAAGCAGCAGACGACGAAACTACATATAAAGCTCAGGTTGTTGTTACCAGTCAAAGGCCAATAGAAAATTCGGAAAGAAATTCTTTAATGCTGAATATATTCGATAATGCATGGAGCTTTACGTACGAAAAAAATCAAGCGCTCTATTTCAATCAATCTGATTTTGATCCTTTAGTCAGTTTTCTTGATTTCTATGCTTATGTAATAATCGGTTTTGACAGCGATTCGTATGGCAAGTTGACAGGAACACCCTATTTTTCGAAAGCCCTCGATATTGCAATAAGAGGCACCAACACTTCCTATATGGAAGGCTGGGAATCGAAAAGCACTCTTTACAGCCGCAGAGGATTGGTAGAAAATTTAATGAATGCCAAATATCAACAGTTCAGAATGGATTTTTATGATTACCATTATAATGGATTGGATTTGCTGAGCTCCGAACAGGAAACGGCTTACAAAAATATTGTCAAATTGATTATAAATTTGGATAGAATAAAAGACCAATTGGATCCGAGGAGCCCGCTCTTAAAAGTATTTTTCGACGCTAAAGCCGGAGAGATAGCAGAACTGTTGAAAAATTATCCTGACAATAAACCACTATTTGATGCATTGAAAAAAATCGATCCACCTCACATTTCCAAATACGACGAAGCGATGGAAGTCGATTAGTTTTGTTTAAATCGGTATTTCGTAGATGCGGTATTTTTTGTAAAGTTCTCCGTTCATTACATTAGCGCCGCGATTCATCATTTCATTATCTTCGAGAATCCAGCTGGCTTCTCCAAGATAAATTCCCAGATCGGCTGCACGGTTTACAATTTCCCAGTAGAATACCGCATCGAGACCTCTTTTTTGATATTCGGGTATTATACCGAGTGTTATAATTCTACTCCATTTAATTTTTTTTCGTTGTGTGAAAAGTTTGATGAAATTAAATGGCAGTAATTTCCCGTTCATATCTTTGATTATCTGATTGTAATCGAGCATAACCAGAGCAAAACCAACGAGTTTATTGTCGATTTCACCAAATAACACCAATGAGGGTTCAACCAGAGGCTTCAAATCTTTAGCCATTGCATCTATCTCTTTTTCTGTCATAGGAACGAATCCCCAATTCGGAGCCCACGCTTTGTTATAAACGTATTTGACTTTGTCGAGCTCTGTTTTGAAGTTCTTCATATTTAACTGAGTGATTTTTATTTTTGAGCGAGTGCGAGCAATCTCTGCTACTCTTCTCAATTTATCGGACGAAACAACTTTGTCATGTTCCAGCTTGTATGCATAAAGATCCTTAACTTTCTTGAAGCCGTAATTGTCGCAAAGCGTCAAATAATAACGGGGGTTGTAAGTCATTAAAATTCTCGGAGTATCTTCAAATCCATCTATTAACATTCCCCATTCATCGTTTGAAGAAGGATTGGCTGGACCTCTCATTGTGTCGAATCCTCTATCTTTGAGCCATTCTTTAGCGGCATCAAAAAGTTTATTAGCAACAGCCTGATCGTTAATCGATTCAAAAAAGCCCCAAAAGCCAACTTTGTCGTAGTGATATTGGTTATGTAATTGATTACTGATTGCTGCTATTCTTCCGAGGATTTTACCATTTCTTTCGGCTAAAAAAAGTTCAATGTCGGCATGTTCGAAAAACGGATTCTTATTCTTGTCCAGGATTTTCTTTTTGTCATAAATTAGGGGGGGCACCCAATGAGGATCACCTTTATAAATTTCCCACGGAAATTTTAAAAATCTCATTAAATCTTTTTTGGATTTAACCGTTTTTATTGTAATGTCCGACATTGAAGATACTCCGTGATAATAATTAAATTAATCCTAATTCTTTTCCCACTTTTTTAAATGTATTAATTATATAATCCAGGTGTTCATATTCGTGAGTCGACATATAGCTTGTGCGCATCATTTGTCTGCCCTGCGGAACGCCTGGTGAAATAAAGACGTTGACAAAAACACCTTCGTCAAACAAACGTCGCCACATCTTGAATGCCAGGTTATCGTCGCCTACGATAACAGGCACAATTGCAGTTCTACCTTCTAATACATTGAATCCAGCTGCAGCTAATTCAGTACGTATTTTATTTGCATTATTAATCAATTTTTGCACTCGCCATGGTTCTTCTTCGAGAATATCAAGAGCTGCAAGCGCTGCAGCAACCGAAGCTGGAGTGGGCGATGCGCTGAATATAAGTGCAGAGGAGTGGTGTTTAAGATAATTAATTACTCGTTCTTTGCCGGCAACAAAACCACCGAGCGATGCGAATGTTTTGCTGAAAGTACCCATTGTAAGGTCAACTTCATTTTCCAGGTTGAATTCGCTGGCGGTTCCTCTACCACCTTTTCCAATAACTCCAACTGCATGTGCATCGTCAATTAAAACGCGAGCGTTATATTTCCTGGCGAGGTCAACTAAAGTAGGCAGATCGACAATTTCACCGCCCGTGCTGAAAACACCGTCGCTTACAATTAACTTGCCAGCTTCGAGAGGAACTTTTTTCAGAACGCGTTCGAGGTCGTTCATATCGTTATGTTTATAACGTACTAATTCTGCCGTGGCGCCACGTGCCATAATCTGTCCTGCGACAATGCATGCATGATTGTCTTTATCGGAAATAACATACTCGCCGTGCTGTACCAGAGCTGCTATTATTCCCTGTGCCGTTTGATACCCCGTGCTGTATAACAGTACAGCTTCTGTTCCAAAAAACTTAGCTAATCTCTCTTCCAATTCTACGTGTAGATCGAGCGTTCCTGTCAGGTATCTCGACCCTGAGCATCCCGTACCGTATTTTTCAATTGCTTTGATTGCGGCTTCTTTTACTTTCGGGTGAGCAGTTAAACCCAAATAGTTGTTTGAGCCTGCCATTACAATTTTTCTGCCTTCAATTTGAACTACAGGCCCTTCATTTTCTTCGATAGGTCTGAAATAAGGATAAACACCCATTGCTTTAATGTCGTCTGCTCGGGTGAAATCAAAACATTTTTTGAATAGATCTACCAAAACACCTCCGAATTTTATTTGTTATTTATATCTTTTATATTTTGTAAGAAATTTTTTTGAATTAACTTGAACAATATAAAGAATTATTTAACACTATGGAATCGAAAATTACATCTGTAGTTACAGGCGCTTCCGGATTTGTGGGAAGTCATTTAGTTGATTACTTACTGGCTAAAGGTCACAAGGTCAAATGTATTATTAGAGAAACAAGTTCAAAACGTTGGCTCGAAAATAAACCGGTAGAAATTTTTTCAACAGGATTATTTGATAAAGAAGGACTTGAAGAAGTTTTAAAAGACGCCGATTATCTATTCCATATTGCCGGCGTCGTAAAGTCCAAAACCGAAGAAGGATATTTCAAAGGAAATGTGGAAACCACAAAGAATTTACTGGATGTTTTGCTCGAGGTAAATCCTTCTATAAAAAGAGTAGTAATATCGAGCAGTCAAACTGTGTGCGGACCGTCCCTCGGCGGAAAGCCCGTCAATGAAGAAACCCCCGAGAATCCGATTACTACATACGGAAGAAGCAAACTCGAGCAGGAAAAAATTGCAAAAAGTTATATGGACAAACTTCCGATTACAATTGTTAGACTGCCGGCGGTTTACGGAGAGAGGGATACGGAAATTTATCAGGTGTTTAAAACATACAAAATGGGATTAATGACTTTAGTGGGATTCGACAACAAAAAGTTGAATCTCATTCATGTGGCTGATGCAGTGGAAGGAATTTATCTGTCGGCAGTAAGCGAAAAATCAAAAGGACAAACTTATTTCATTGCTTCCGAAAAAATTTACGATTGGAATGAAATTAGCAAAGAAATAAAAAAAGCATTTGGAAGAGGTGCACTGAAAATAAAAATTCCACACTTTCTGGTATACACAGTGGCGGCAATTGCAGAACTTTTTGCATTGTTCAGCAATAAAGCTGCAACATTCAATCTCGAAAAAGCAAGGGATTTTGTTCAGCCTGCATGGACGTGCGATGTTTCAAAAGCAATTAACGAACTTGGTTTCCGTCAGAGGATTTCGTTGGAAGAAGGAATGAAACGGACTATCGACTGGTACCGTGAAATGAAATGGTTATAGTCGAGCGGCACTTTTGAATAGAGTAAATGCGATTCGCAAATGCTACAATCAGAATTACCAAAGCCCGGAGCTACCGATTTCAATCCAAAATATTCCTGTAACTCCGAGACCAATTTGCATTCGAAATCTTTACTTTGATTGTTGAAATAAAAAATTTTATTTATATCGAAGCGGCTTGTAATATAGTCGATATGCCAATAGATAGTTTTCTTTTTCTTAAGATGTCTTTCTAGACGTTTGCGCATATTTTTCTGTGCACTGCCTGCGTAATAATAGTAACCGTTGGGAAAATTTTGGTTGATGAATTTTTTTATATCTATATTAAATTCATGAGGTATATAAATTTCCAGTAGATAAATGCCTGAATTAGAAACTAAGTCAGTTATTTTTAGCACCTTCTTTAACCCATGTTCTTATTGCGCGTATCTGGTTATCTGTCAAAGGCCAGTAGCCTAAGGGAGGCATTGGATTTACCGTTCGACCTTCCACTGCAAGTACGAGTCTGCTATTATCTGGATAGCCTGGTGCGACTATTAAATAGTTTGCAGTTGTATTCGAGTGCGAAGTAAGACTCAGTCCACCTGCCATATCTGCGTCGTTATGGCACCCCGAGTAACTGCATTTTGCATCGAATACCGGTTGTATATGCTCGGCATAACTGATATTAGATAGTGGAATTGGGCGTGAATCGAGTTCACTCTGATTAATTGTATCGTCGCATGAAAAGAGTATTATTGATACTGATATCAACAGCGGGATAACTAAGATAAATCTGGTTTTCATAATATTTTCTTTTTTATTCATAAAGATATTTTTATAGAGAGAATTAAACAAATCAATAAACAAGCCTTTGTAGAAAAAGGAAAAGATTTATATCTTTGTGTATTGAAACATGGGGCTGTAGCTCAGTTGGGAGAGCGTCTGAATGGCATTCAGAAGGTCAGGGGTTCGAATCCCCTCAGCTCCACAAACAAGCACTAATATTCACTTCTAAATTATTTCAATGGAGTCTTTCTAGTACGAATCCAGCCTACACTTACAGCGAGATGAAACGTTGAGAGTGGTTACGTGTGTAGCAAAGTTTAATTACAATTAGATTTGTAAAAATCCGACATCTATCCAGTCAATAGAAATTTATACTAAATTATTTTAGGCAAAACTAAATAATTACATCATATCAAGGACTCACTGCTAAAATATTGTTGATCAGGTTCCTACAATTGTTAGGCATAAAATTTAGCATTTGATACAATGTATATTCTCAATTACCGTATTAAATAAAAATCTAAAAACTTCAGTCTTACAATTCTATTATAAGTCAATCTATCCCTTTTTATAAAATATAATAGATTGGTTCATATAAAATAAGACTTCTTATATAAATTATTTTTAGTAAAAAAATAATTGACAATGTAAAATTTAAATTGCGGTAAAATAATTTTTTCAATATTTTGCCAAAGAGGCAAAAAAAATAATATTCCTGATGCGCTTACTGATAAAACTTGTTGCAAAAAATTCGGAAAGGATTTCATTTAATTATAATTATGCACTTTCTGCACTAATATATAAATTCCTCAAATTCGGTTCACCTGAATTTGCCGAATTTCTCCACAATCAAGGTTACAAAATTGACGGCAAGAAATTTAAGTTTTTCACATTTGCACTTAAATTTGAGTCGTCTACTCCTTCAAATGGCGTATTAAAATTAAATTCTCCAAATGCATTTCTAATAATCTCATCTCCGTTAATTGATGATTTTATAAAAAATTTTATTATCGGTACATTCGAAAACCGGAATATTGAATTGGTATCGGAAGGTATTCGGACTGAATTTAGAATTGTAACTGCTGAAATGCTACCGGAGCCTGAATTCAAAAGTGAAATGAATTTTATTATGAATACACCGATGATACTCTCAAAGAAAATCGAAGAAAAAATATACTATTTCCGGGTTGGAGACGATATTGATGTGGCTAATGAAATATTCAGTAAAAACCTGATTAGTAAATACGAAGTTCTTTACAATAAAAAGTATGAAGGGGAGGGAATCAATTTTCAGTGGGATTATTATTATGTTATAAAAGCTGCCAAAAAAAATTTGAAGTTGACCAAAAAGACAAAGATAATGAAGGATTTAAAGAATCCCGTAGATTTAATAGGAATGTTTTGTCCTTTTAGTGTAAAAGGAGATATTGAATTAATTAAAGTTGGTTACAGGGCAGGATTTGGCAGTCAGAATCCGATGGGATTTGGTATGGTCGAGGTTGCTAAATACAATAATTAGAGACAGCAACAAGAAATGTTTCGGAAATATTTCTTTTGTCGTAATAGAAAGATTAATGAAATAAATTTGGAATAAAAAGCAGGGTAAATTTTATGACTCATGAAGAAAGGACATTAATACTAGGATCACTTTTCCACGATATTGGGAAGTTTCAACAAAGATGCACCGGTAATCCGAGCAAAAAGTATCATCAAGTTCTTGGGAAAGAATTAATTGAATCCGGAAGATTTATTGATAGATTCAATAAAATTGTTGGGGAAAATAATCTTCAAACTTTACTAAATATTATAAGCGAACATCACAATAAAAGTGCTCAAGGGCTTACAAAAATTGTTCAACTTGCAGATCATTTATCAGCAAGTGAAAGAGTAGAAAAAGAAGAAACTGAAGTATATCAGGATCAGTGGCAACATAAGCATCTCGCCTCGCTATTTAGTAAAATAAAAATACTAAACAACATCAGAATTTCTCCAAGATATTATAAACACAAAACATTAAATAAAAATGATCACGACGTAATCATCCCTACTGGCAAGAGCGAAGAGGAAGTTAAAGAATTTGCATATAAAGAAAGCGACTGGAATAACTTCTTGGAAGATCTGGAATATGTGCTCGATATTTATCAAAAAGATGAAGATTTTGAAAGTCTTGTCCACTTATTGCTTATAATTTTTGAAAAATATATGTGGTGCATTCCGGATTTTACCGGCAGCTCAGAAACAGATATTTCATTATTTAATCACCTTAAGGATGTAGCGGGATTTGCACACGCTATTTATTTATCAAGGAAAGAAAGTAATGAAAATAATAATCTTAGTTTAATAATAGGGGATATCCCAGGAATTCAAAAGTATATTTTTGATGTAGTTAATAGAAAACCAGCTAAAATACTGCGAGGGCGCTCAATTTTTGTTCAGGTATT
Organism: Melioribacter roseus; assembly: GCA_020722005.1. Taxonomy (GTDB): domain Bacteria; phylum Bacteroidota; class Ignavibacteria; order Ignavibacteriales; family Melioribacteraceae; genus Melioribacter; species Melioribacter roseus_A. The sequence continues at coordinate 26,800 of DYLP01000008.1, read as the reverse complement.
AACAAGAAATATTGCGACAAAATTTATTAAAGAAATGGGACTTACTGAAGCAAATCTGATTATGCTTGCTGGTGGTAAGTTCTACATCGTTTCACCTGACACTAAGTTTTCTAAAACAAAATTTGAGGAATTGAAAGTAAAAATTGATGAATATCTGTTTGATAATTTCAGAATGGAATTAAGCTTTAACTGTGCATTTTATCCATTTTCTTTTCTTGATTTGATGGATAAAAACAATCCTCTAACTTTTGGGCAATTGGTTGAAGAAGCATCTTATAAATTGATAGAAAACAGATATAATCTATTTAGTAGAAGATTATTTGATGAAAAAAAATTGAATTATAAAAATTATGTATGGGAAGAAAAATTAATAGATGACGATGGTACCGGAACGGATTCTATAAAATGTAAAGTTACTGACAAACCTATCAGGAGAGATAGAAAAGATGAAATTAAAATCCCTTCGGATGAAGGATTAGAATTTTTAACGGTTGATAAACAAGTTGCGATAGAATATACAATCGGAGAAAAAATTATTGGTGATAACATAGTCTTAATCGTTAATGAAGATGGTTTAACAATTGACCCAAAGAACATTGTTAAAATAAAAGATTATCGGGATAGTGAAGACAACCGGAATAAGCACAAGCTTCTGCTTAACCCAACTCTTGAAGGTCTACTAAAAAAAGAAAATTATAATAAAAATGTATTCAGAAATACTCATTATATCGAGGTCGCCAATTACTGTTCAAAAGTAAATTATGATGTAATGCCATTTGAGGATATTGCTGAACAAAATGACGGAGCAGAATTTCTTTCACTTATAAAAGGAGATATTGATAACCTTGGACTTATAATGGCTTATGGACTAAGTCGGGATAAAAGCGAAATTAACAGTGAAGATGAAGAAAAAGATTTAACTGCAATATCAAGAACTTCCACATTAAGCAATCACTTAAAGTATTTCTTTAGTTTTTTCTTAAATGGTTTTCTTGCTGATTGGGAGCGAAAAAAACAAATAGAAATTGAAGAAACATCTAAAAAAGATAATCCTGAGATTTCAAAAGAAGAATTAAAGAAGCTAAAAAATGAAAATAGAGTCTATACTATTTTTGCTGGGGGAGACGATTTAATGCTTATTACTCCTCAAAGTTCAGCAATTAAGTTAGTTAATGAATTAAATAAAAAATTTTCTGAATTCGTATGTGATAACAAAGAGGTTCATATATCTTATTCGATAACACATTTCAAGGATCATACCCCAATAAGACTTGTAGCAGATTTTGCTGATGATAACCAAAGAAAAGGGAAAAAGATTACTAAAGATTCTCAGTATGAGCTCTTAAAACAAAAAAATATTGAAGCGTTTATGCATACAAATGATAAAGCTGGGATTTATCTGTTTGATTCTTTCGTTAAGAATGAAAACTTAGATTACTTATTGAAACAAATAAATAAACTCACATTAAAAGCACAAAATGAAAAATCCGGTTTGAGCAAAGGTTTAATTAGGCGACTTCTTGAGTTGTCGGAAATGTTGAAAAAATACGAAGAAACTGATGATGCTTCATATTTAATTGCTTATGCAAGATTAAATCACACAGTTAACAGATTATCAAAAGATAAAGATTCCGAAATCAAGAAATTTTTCTCTGATGTGCTTACTATAAATAAAGAAGATAATGAGGATGCACAGAAATTAGAAAAAATTCTGCATCCTCTCGTTTGCCAAGTAATTTATAATTTAAGAAAATAAAAGAGGAGTAAAA
>DYLP01000008.1:0-24931 GCA_020722005.1 Melioribacter roseus | reverse complement strand
CATCCTCTCGTTTGCCAAGTAATTTATAATTTAAGAAAATAAAAGAGGAGTAAAAGCTATGAACTCACTGGAAATTAAAACTTTTTTCGATTCAAAGGGTAATTTATTACCAGAGTTAATATCAGATTCCGGGAAAGGAAATATTATTGAAATTATTGAAAAAATCAGGGAGAACATAGGAAATCAGAATTATAGAAATGAAAAGTTGAATATTAATCAGCTCAGAAAGTTTTATGATACCTTTTTAAAGATTTATAATACTAAAGTTGAAGAGAAGGAAAAAAAAATTCAGCTAATAATGCTAAAAGCAAATGCACAATATTCCGCAAAACGGCTTCATACGAATCGCTTTAACGAATTTTTATCCAATAGAATTAATTTAGTTGTTTCTCAAAACGGAGAGTCATTTCAAAAATACCTAAAAGCTTTTAAGTTACACTTTGAAGCATTAGTTGCTTATTATCCAAAGAATTAAAAAAGGAGTTATAAAAATGAAAAAATCAATAAAAACCATTGAGGTTGAAATTTTGACTGGATTACACATAGGTGCTGGTAATGATGCAGTGCAAATCGGTGGTGTTGATTCGTCCGTTATAAAAGATCCTATTTCTTCTTTACCCTATATTCCCGGTAGTTCATTAAAAGGCAAAATAAGATGTTTACTTGAAACCGAAGGTAATTATAATGAAACAGATGATACAATTAATTCATACTTTGGACCCACCAGTGAGTATTTGAAGACAAAAAAAAATGATAAAAATTATGAACAAAAACCGACTAGATTATTATTTCGAGATTTAAAGTTATCGGAAGATGATGAGAAAAAATTCAAGAATGGTGATATTAATACAGAATTTAAAACTGAAATAGTTATTGATCGAAGAAAGGGAACTGCTAAAGATGGTGGGTTAAGAACAATTGAAAGAGTTCCACCTTCCGTAAAATTTGTAGGTGAAATTTTAGTTAGATATGAAAAAGATGAAGAACTCCAAAATATTTTGAAAGTATTAGAGGAAGGTATCGAATTATTAAACAACGATTACTTAGGTGGTTCTGGTAGCAGAGGATATGGTGCTGTAAAAGTTAATCTTAAATAAGGGGTATTGTTATGTATAAATTAAAATTTACCACAATAACCCCTTTGCATATATCAAATGGGGAAACGCTTGATCAGCATTTTCATTATACAGTTTTTAATGATGAACTGTATCGGATTGACCATAGTAAATTTGCTAAACTTCTTGCTAAAAAAGAAAATATTGATTTTACACAAGACATAACTACTAAGACTATCGAAAGTTGGGTTCATAAATATCAACTCACTATTATCGATGAAGCTTTTTCTTATTCCGTTAGAATCCATCCAACATTTAAGTCTCATCTCGAAAACAAGCGTGCTACAGGGAAGCGTCAAGTTGTTGAGTTTATTAATTCAAATGGAAAATTTTATGTGCCGGCTAGTTCTGTTAAAGGTGCTTTACTAACTGTTATGGGCCTGGAAACTTCTGGTATTCAAGCCGGGCCAAATGCTAATATCAAAGACAAGATTGTATTCTATGATAGTGATTTTTTAAGTTTTGATAGTTTTATGGTTTATCGAACCGAAAACCGTCCACCTGCTAATAATTTAATTTGTTTAGCTTCAAATAAAAAATTTGAAATGAAATTATTAAAAAATGGGAATTTATCAATCAATGAATTAAGGAATAAGCTTTCAGATTATTCAAACACTCAAATAAAATTAGCACTTGAGAATATTGTTAAATACAAATCACGGAAAGACCAATTAAAGGGTGCAGACCATTTTGAAAAAGCACTGGAAGAAATTGATAGAATTAAGTTTAATGAAAAAGAATATCTTATCAATATTGGTTATGGCGGAGGAAGTTGGTTTAAAGTTTTTGAAAATATAATACCTAAGTTTAAAAGTAAAAGCCCTAATCCACGAAGAAGAGGTAAATTAGAGGAAGCTCATACGACATATTCTATTTTGATTAACAATTCATTAAAACATCTCGGATGGTGCAAATTGGAGATTGAAGAATTATGAAAACATACGCATTAACACTAAAACTTAAATCCGGTTTACTTACTGAACTCCAATCAGATACAATTTATGGCCATTTCTGCTGGAGATTAAAAGAGCAATATGGCGTTTCAAAGCTGGAAGAATTTATTAAGCTATACAAGAGCGGAAATCCTATCTTTATATTAAGCGATGGCTTGTTAAAAGTTAAAGATAAAATTCGTTTCCCACGACCACTAATATTTGAACAACTAGATATCAAACTAAGCAAATACGAAAAAGTTCTGAATTTTGTTGAGCATAAAGCGAAAAAAGAGCGAAATTATCTTACACTTGAAGAATTGAATTTCTTTTTATCTAATGGTAAAATCCAAATAAATGATTTGACAGAATCTTTAGACACGAACAAAAAAATCAAAAAGAAGAAAAAAATTTTTGAAGATGGTTTAAGAGTAAGTGTTCAGATTGATAGACAATCGTTTGGTTCAATGCAAGGGAGATTATTTTCCTATAAACCAAAATATTCTGCTGATGATGTTTCATTTGTTGTGCTTTTAAAAGTTTTTGATGAGAAGAGATTTTCTTCTGATGAGTTAAGTTATAAACAAATTCTACAAGATATTTTTTCCATTGGTTATGGTAAGAAAAAATCTTCCGGATTTGGTCAGTTTGAAATTGTAGATTTTGAAGAATATAAAGACATTCAAGAACTAGAGGCAAGTGATTCATTTATTGTTTTAGGAAATTATCTCCCTTCAATAAATGATAAAGTTTTTCCTATTGCTTATGATTATAACACAAAATACGGAAAACTCGGAGAGGAATTATCAACATCTGAAAATCCATTTAAAAATCCGATGGTGTTTTTAACTGCGGGTAGTTGTTTCAAAACAACAGATCCTAAACCATTTTATGGTAGGGTAACTGAAGAAGGTGAGATCTCTTATATAAATAAATTTTCTGTTCAATTCGGTATGCCATTTACATTAAATTATAAATCAAAATTTTAGATGAAGAATTTAATTATATCAACTGTTGGAACAAGCTTAATTACTAACGCTGCTTCTAAAGAAGAACAGAAACAGCTTTATGAATACTCAAATTGTTCAACTGAAGATTGTCCTAACGAATTGAGAAATTTGATTGACTCTCTTTTTGATAAAGTTGTTACTGAATTACAAGACTTAGATAATCATACTCTAAGAAGAAAAAGTGCAGAGCTTAATGGAATTCTTGGGTTCTATAACGAAGACCTTTCAACTGGAATTAAAGATTTTCATTTTTTGATTAGTACGGATACTTATCAGGGAATTAAATCAGCTGAAGTTGTAAGTGAATTTCTAGTTTCAAAAGGGTTAAGTGCTCAATTACTTACACCAAAAGGTTTGTCAACAAAAAATAAGGAAGTATTTTCTGAGGGTATTAAAGAGCTATTGAAGATCTTCGATGAGTCTTTACCGGGCTATAAAAAAGATGGTTATAATATAGTGTTTAATCTAACTGGTGGCTTTAAAAGTTTGCAAGGTTACTTGAACACTTTAGCGATGTTTTATGCTGATAAAATAATTTACATCTTTGAATCTGCACAAGCTGAATTAATTGAAATTCCCAGACTGCCTATCAAAATCGATTCAGCACCATTCGAAAATTATAAGAATAAATTACTTCTTTTAAATGCAAATAAAGAATACACTATTACTGAATTTAGAAATTTTCCGGAAGCAGCAATCGATCTAATTGATAACAAAGTAATTCTTTCTCTCTGGGGAGAAGTAATTTGGAATAAAATAAAATATGAATTATTTGATTTACCTCCATCGCTTCCTTTCATAGAATATCACAAAAATTTTATTGAATCCTATAAAGATTTAATAGATGCTAAGTTAAGAATTAAAATTTTAGAAACATTAGCCAAAGTATCTGTAAAACTTGAAAATGAAAATGGAAGTACAAGTGAAATCTCAAAAGGTGGAATTCAATTTTCTCCGCTGGAATCTAAGAATTTTGAAGGCAAACAAGTGTACCATTTTCGTTCAGATTTAGGAGTAAGAATAAATTGTATTAAAAGTGGTAACAAATTATTATTAACAGAATTTGGATCTCACGACCAAACACAGAGATAACTTATGCTCATCAACCTCTCAAATCATCCGAGTAGCAGCTGGTCAGATAGACAATTGAAATCAGCTAAGAAAAAGTTTAATTCCATTGTTGATGTTAAATTTCCTGAGATTTCTCCTTATGCAACTTCAAAGCAGGTGGAATTAAAAGCCCATTCTTATTTGAAAAAATTAAAAAAGTTACTGGCAGATTCTCCCCATAAAAATAATGCAGTCCATTTGATGGGGGAGTTTTCATTTTTTTATTCTTTGAGTAATCTGTTAAAGAAATCAGGAATTAGAGTGGTCGTCTCAACTACGAACAGAATTGTTGAAGAACTTGAAGGTAAAAAGATTGTAACATTCAATTTCATTAAATTCAGGGAACTATGAAATGAACACAATGTTCTGCCTTGTATCTCGACAATCGATGGCAAATGTTTTGCCCGTGTTAATGTATAAACCAGAAAATGTTGTTTTATTTACAACTCCCGAAGAAAAGCACAGCGCAGATAATCTTGAAAGTCTCTTTAAATCAAAACGCATTCGTGTAAATAGACTCGACGGTCTGGATGCATACGATTTTAATGGTATTAAAAAAACTGTTGAGCAAGAAATAATCAAGTATAAAGACCCAGTCTATCTGAATGTAACGGGCGGTACGAAACTTATGGCTCTGGCAGCTTACGAAATATTTACTGAAAAAAATAAACCGATTGTTTATTGCAATACTGAAAGAAATGAGATTATTCATCTTTATCCAAAAATTTTTACTGAAAAGCTTGAACTCAACCTCTCTATTTACGATTACCTTAAATCGTATGGTTACACTGTAATTTATACAAGAACAGATAAAATTAACGGAAAAGAAACACGATTATTCAAGAAGCTTGATGAACGTAACTTATTAAAAAAATTTTCCGAATTTCTGAACCGATACCGAAGCGGAGAAGCTTTCTATACTCATTCCGGCACATATAGCGATAAGGAAAATCATATTTTTTCCATTCAAAAAACTGCCAGTGCTTATATACTTTATGTTTATGATGAAAAATTCAAATTCGACGAAAATATATTTATGAGAGGCGACTGGCTCGAGGATTATACGCTTTATAAACTTAAAAAATTTGGTTTTTCTCCAGAAGTAGGAGTAAAAATCGTTTCCTCGAACAATGTGGAGAATGAAATCGACTTAATTTTTTTGAATAACTATAAATTGTATCTCATTTCATGTAAAAGCGGCAGAAACAACGACCCAAATAAAGATATTTATGAAATTGAAACGCTCAGAAATGTCGCTGGCGGCACATTCGGCAAAGCTTTTTTGATTACTACCAGACCTTTAACCAAAAGAATTATTCAGAGAGCTAAAGAATTGCACGTAAAACCTTTAACACATGAACAAATTGATTCTATAAAAGACGCTTAAATTTCTTTGCTTTTAATTTAATTGTAATAAGTAAAACAGGATGTTCTTTCTTTAATTGTATTTTAACCTGAATAAAATTTTCGATTCGTCCTTGATATTCAACTTATTATAATGTCTTGACAAACAAGCAAGCATTTTCTTCCCTGGAATTTTTTTGAAAATATTTGTGTGCTTAGCAATTAAATAAATAATGGTTAATAACATAAATGAGTGCAAAGAGAGATAAAAAGAATATTTTAGTATGTGTCTCCGGGCTTACTCCTCAAATTGTAACCGAGACGTTATTTTGTCTCGCTGTAAAAGAAAAAAAAGAAATAGACGAGATTTATGTACTTACTACCAAACGGGGAAGAGACGTTATCCTCGGCAAAGATAGTCATCCCGCTACGCCCAAAACTCCACTCAAAAAAGAAATTGATAAACTATGTCAGCAATATAAAATTAAAAAACCACTCTTCGCAGAAAACGACAAGCATATAATTGTTGCACGTGAAGAATCAATTGAACTTTCTGATATTAGGTCGGATAAAGACAATATTCTCTTCCCAAATAAAATAAGTGAGTTTTTGCGAAAAATAACTTCAAAGCCCGATAATACATTGTACTGCTCGATAACAGGTGGACGAAAATCGATGAGTGTGCATCTTGCGAATGGATTATCTCTCTTCGCAAGGGAAGACGACAAACTATTGCACGTACTTACTAAAGAAGAGCACGAATTTAAAGGCTTCTTTCCTCAAACTAAAGAAGAAATAAACGACCTCGAGCTTTCGGAAATCCCATTTGTACGCTTGCGTCCTTTTCTGCCTGCTGAGTTCAAGGGAAAAAATATATTAAAATCCAACTTTGATGAAATTGTAAACTATACTCAAAAACAACTCAAAGCCCTCTCGCCGTTTAATAAATTGATTATTGACGTAGGAAAAAGAGAATTAAGATATGGCAACGAGCGGATTTTGCTACAACCAATGGAATTTCTCTTTTACTACTATTTCGTGGATTGCAAAGAAAGAGGCGAGGAGAATATATCAATTCAAAATTTCCAGTCCGACGAAACAATCCAAAGAATGTTTGAACATTTTAAAGAATTATTTCCATCTAGACAAATTGAGCGCAAACAATGGAACTCAAAAAAGTTTGACCAGAATTATTTTTTGCAAAGAAGGTCAAAAATTAATAATAAAATCGAAAAGATTATTGACGACGAAGACATAGCCGACTTGTTTAAGATAAGTGTAAATCGCAAATGGGGCAGTTCAACTTATTTTATTCGAGCCGATATGAGTAAATTCAAGATTATTAACTTTGGTTAAACGAACTATTTATTCCCTTATTAAACCCTAATTTATTGCTCTTAACTGAAAACATTTCCGAAATATTTCTTTTCTGTATTACTCTCTACTTATGATTTATCTTTACGCCGTTAATTTTTGTTCTTTCTGTCATTTCGGTGCGGCAAGATGCGGATTCATTGGAACATATAGCGAGGGCACTGTTTCAACTCCGAATTCTACTTGCCGCACTTTTCCTCGCCATTAGGAGGGTTTAAAATGTGCTCCAAAATTATTAAGAAAAGAATTTATAAGTGCAGTGTTAGTAAATGTACAAACTTCGTCCAGGTAAAAGGTGCATTCTGCAAAGAGTGCATCGATAAATTGTGCAGCGACGATTATGTAATTTATTATTGCTTGAATTGTAAAAACATCTTGGAAATAATTCCTGCAAACGAAAGTAAAATTTCGAACCACACAAAATTAAGAGGGGTAATTTGTTTTAATTGCTACTCTAAAATGAAAAGATAATTTCAAGGAGAGAATTAACTAACATGAATTCCAACAAATATTTCTGTTCTTACCAGACTTATCTAAGTGAATAATCACTTTACATTCTTTAATAGGTACTAAAGTCAGACACACAGAACAATCTTTATATCGAAAAACAAATTAAAGAACATAATGTTTTTTAATGACGAAAAATAGGAAATATAGTCCATGAAGAACAATATTTACATTTTTTCAAACTCGATACTAAGCAGAAAAAACAATACATTTATTTTAAGTACGGTTCCAGAGACCAATGCTATTCATAATTTAGACATTTATGAATCGGAAGCTGAAGGTGTAATTCTTCCGGCTGAAAAAAATGAAGTAGAAGTTAGTTCTAAAATTTTACCCCCTGAATCTATCGAAGCATTCTATACATTTGGAGAAGTCCGTTTTAATACAAATTTTTTCAAATGCGCATATTTTTATAAAATTCCTGTTCACATGTTTAATTACTATGGAAATTATGTTGGAAGTTTTATCCCTGCAAATAACGATGGCTCTGGTGACCATCAGATACTTCAGTATAAAGCCTATCTCAACGAACCGAAACGTTTATATATAGCAAAATCAATTCTTCAGGCGGCTGTTAGAAATATTCTGCATAATCTTAAAGTTCATAACTATGGTAATAATCAATTCGAGGATTTAATAGAGCAAATAAATACATACTTGGAATTGATTCATTATGCAGATTCTCTGCAAGAATTGCTTGGATACGAAGGCTCTGTAAGAAATATCTACTATTCAGCGTGGACTGAACTTATTAAAGGGGATAACGATTTTGATAAAAGAATTAAAAATCCTCCTGATGGTTTTGTAAACTCTCTTATATCTTTCGGCAATTCAGTTCTTTATGGTGTTATTTTATCAGAAATTTATCGTACGCGGCTTAATCCATTCATCGGATTTATTCACGAAACAGGCTCTAAAAAACAATCGTTGGTTTATGATATTTCAGAAATTTTTAAACCTGTTATTGTCGATCGTGTAATTTTCAGGGTACTAAATCTTAATATCATTAACGAAAAAGATTTTCATAAAACTTCAAAAGGATTTTATCTAAAAGACGCTGAACGTAAAAAATTTGTCGAAGCCATGGGAAATAGATTATCAACAACAATAACACATAAACAATTAAATAGGAAAATTTCTTACCGCTCTCTCATACGGCTCGAATGTTACAACCTTATAAATTATTTAAATGGAAAAAACAAAATTTATGAACCATACAAAGCCGGATAGCGAAGTGTTTTACATAGCTGTTTATGATATTGCAAGTCCTAAGCGCCTGATTAAAGTTACAAAAATATTTCGAAGGTATATGAACTGGGTGCAAAACTCAGCCTTTGAAGGAAATTTGACTTTCAGGCAATTTAACCGTTTGAAAGAAGAACTTTTACAAATAATTAAAAAAGATAAGGACTCAATTATTTTTTATCATGCAGAAGAACAAAAACATATTGGGAAAAAAATTATTGGCATAGAAAAGAATGAAATAACTCAGTACCTTTAATCGGAATATAATTTTTGTACTTTATGCATCATCCGACTAAATTAATTTGTCGGAATTTTTTTAGGGGCAATGAATCTTACAGGAAAATTTTGAGTGTAAATGAATATTTCAGAAAATTGACAATAAAATTAAAGAAAGAATAACTTGACTGGGGTCTCGGAATATATGAGCATCATTAGAGAAAAAAACTTACCGCCATAGGGCTTCAATTCCGGCGGCAACAGCAAAGAATGGAAATGGAAAGAATTAACAGAAGAAAATATAACGATTACAAGGACGCTCGTAACAAAATTATTCAAAGTAAATTTAATTTATTGAGAAAAAGTTAAACTCCCAATTAACTCCTGAAGTTGATATTCCATGGATGATATTGCAAATAAAAAAGTTCGAAAACGAGCAAAAAATGCAACTCTATTTGTGAACCTCGTATCTTTTTTTGATTATTTTAAGAATTACTAAGCAAAAATTGCAAAATTCGCTCAAAATCAAAACTTGAATCTACCGGGGTTTTAATAAAAAATGAGGTTCAAGTAAATTTTTTTAAAAGAATTAAAAAAAATATTTGATTTTAAGAAAAAATCGCAATATTTTGCGTCCGTAATTGACGTATGAATCGAACCGTAATGGAATTGAGACTCTTCTATTACATCTTTAAACACATATTGTTTGCAACGTATGAATCGAACTCCCGCCTTTGGCGGGACAGGCAGTAATGAAATTGTTGAGCTCTCGATTTTATCGGGGGCGAAATCCCGCAAACTATACTTTGTGATCAATTAAGCGGGAAGACATTGAGATTTTCTTACCGATAAATTCCTAAGCTTTTGTATGAATAGTAATCCCGACTTTGGCGGGACAGGCTCAAGACTTTGGCAGCGAAAGTTGTAATGGAAGTAATGTTTAAACTATCTTTATTCAGTATAAACTATTCTGCTATAAATGAGTAGGATAATCTTTTGTTACGGGGTTTATTAAAAAGTGTTAATATATATGCCTCATTCGCCAGAAAAAATTCAAGAGTAGCCGCAAATGTAAACATAGTAAAAAGCTTGCTTGCAATTAATTAGAAAAATTATCACAAAAAGACTAAGCATAATAGGACTACCTATAAAAATTAGTGACTCATCTAAAAACTTTGTTAATGAATCAATCGACTTTTTTATTTAGAGAAATAGTATTATACCCTAAAAAATATAATTTCACACTGGAACATATTAATTCCTTATATCAACAATTAAATTAAAAGTGGAGAAAATATGCCAATTAACTCAAAATTAAGCGCAAATCAACAGCGCTTCTTTGCTTATGTTGAACAATATCTCAAACCATCAAATGTATTCGATGAAATTTCATACTTTAAGGACGAAGATGGCTGGTCAATCTTTGCGCATCCAGCAATTATTTATGAAGACATGTTAGCAAACGTGCGCGATAGTGGCAGGTTAAGTGACTTTGGATATGTATTCAATATTCCGACTGAAGTTCAGCTTTCTGATGAAAATGTTCTAATTGAAGAATCGTTCCGTGCAGCAAGTAGTTTGCTCTGGGGATATATATCGGGAGGCAGAGTTATTCTTCAACAGAGTACAACGTAAAGAGTATAAAGAAAAACGTATGTAACCAAAATTCAAAAATAATCTAATATTTATTTATGAAAAAAGCACCCTTCTTCGGCGGGACAGGATAAGATAGAATTGTGGAACGAAGCGAAATTCTGCAATAATTAAATGTAATAGTATAAGCAGGAAGATTATTCATACTGTAAAGCTCAGTGATTAAGTAAATACGGATGAGTCGTGTCAATGTCAACGAGGAAAGGCAGTAATGGAATTAAGTTTCTTCCCATTCCCAATCTTGTAATCTTGCAATCCCTCAATCTTGCAATCCCTCAATCTTGTAATCTTGCAATCCCTTAATCTTGTAATCTTGTAATCTTGCAATCTTGTAATCTTGTAATCTTGCAATAAAAAGAAGAAGATGTATCAACTTACTTGAATAAATTTATCAGTGTAATGTGATTTGATTTTGAAGATTAATTCATTAAATTGCTATTGCGTGTCTTTAAGTCCGAAATTTTACTACGGGGGGCTTCAGTTAGATCGACATAGTGTTCGTACTGTAGCAATCAGCTGATGAAAAAATTATTTGACAGCTGAATAAATAAAGGAGAAGCCTGTTGCAAAGACTGAAGTCGAACATTAATACGGAATCGCCAGAATTTAAACAAAATGCCGCACAGTATCGCCAACTAATCGAACAATTTAAAAATCGTTTAGAACTAGTTAAAAACGGAGCTTCAAAAGAGGCTATTCAAAAACATAAGGCGCGCGGTAAACTCCTTCCGAGAGAGCGCATTGAACGTTTGATCGACCCGAATACTCCTTTCCTTGAATTAAGTCAGTTAGCCGCGTTTGACCAGTACGAAAATCAATTTCCCTCGGCAGGAATAATTACTGGTATCGGTGTAATTCACGGTAGGGAAACTGTAATTGTTGCCAACGATGCAACTGTTAAAGGTGGCACTTATGTGAAAGAAACAATAAAAAAACATTTGAGAGCTCAGGAAATTGCAATGGGAAACAATCTGCCGTGTGTTTATCTGGTCGATTCAGGAGGTGTGTTTTTACCTCAACAGGCGGAAGTTTTCGCGGATAGAGATCATTTCGGCAGGATCTTTTATAATCAAGCAAGAATGTCGAGAATGGGAATTCCCCAAATTTCAATTGTAATGGGCTCTTGTACTGCCGGTGGTGCTTATGTACCGGCTATGTCGGACGAAACTATCATTGTAAAAAATCAGGGGACTATTTTTATTGGAGGTCCGCCTTTAGTTAAAGCTGCAACAGGTGAGGAGGTAACAGCTGAAGAACTCGGCGGAGCAGATGTCCATACGAGAATTTCAGGTGTTTCGGATCATATGGCTGAAGACGATATCCACGCTCTAAAAATATGCAGAAACATTTTTGAAACACTGCCCAAGAACAAAAAGCATTTCGTTGATATCGCTCCACCCGAAGATCCATATTATAATCCCGATGAACTCTACGGAATTATTCCAGTTGATTTAAAAAAGCAGATTGATGCTCGAGAAATTATTGCCCGCCTTGTAGACGGCAGTAGATTCCATGAATTCAAAGCACGCTATGCTCCTACAATCGTTACGGGATTTGCGCGTATTATGGGCTTTACAGTTGGCATTATTGCAAACAATGGAATATTATTTTCAGAATCTTCCCTTAAAGGTGCACACTTTATCGAATTATGCGCTCAAAGAAAAATTCCAATTGTATTTCTTCAGAATATAACGGGCTTTATTGTTGGTAAGCAATATGAACATGGCGGCATTGCTCGTGACGGTGCAAAATTGGTCCATGCCGTGGCTAATGTAGATGTACCTAAATTTACAGTGATAATAGGTGGCTCGTTCGGAGCGGGCAACTATGCAATGGCTGGAAGAGCATATAATCCGCGTCTTCTCTTTATGTGGACCAATTCACGCATCTCTGTTATGGGTGGTCAGCAAGCCGCCAGCGTTTTAATTCAAATAAAAGAGGCTCAATTAAAGAAAGAACGCGGCAGTGCCCTGAATGACGTTGAGAAAGAAAAATTGCTAAATGAAATTCTCGCAAGTTATGATTACGAAAGCTCGCCATATTTTTCTACTTCAAGATTATGGGACGACGGAATTATCGACCCGCTCGATACGAGAAAAATTCTTGCTCTCGGAATTTCAATGTCATTAAATAAACCAATTCCAGAGCCAAACTACGGCGTTTTCAGAATGTAGGTGAGATTAATGAAAAAATATAAAACAATCGAACTGCTTAAACAGGACGAAATTATAACGATAATTTTTAATCGTCCGGAAATTCACAACGCTTTCGATGAGGTAATGATTGAAGAGTTAATTGATGCAATTGAACTGGCAGAAAATGAAAAAGCACGTTTAATTATATTCAAAGCAAATGGAAAATCGTTTTGCGCCGGTGCTGACCTCAACTGGATGAAAAAAATGGCTCGCTACGATTTCGTTACCAATCTCGAGGACAGCCGAAAACTTTCAAAACTTATCGATAAAATATATTCTTTTCCCACGCCTACAATTGCTCAAGTTCACGGAGCAGTTATTGGCGGTGGCAACGGTATTGTTTCAGCTTGCGATTTTGTAATTGCCGAAGAAAATTCTTTCTTCGTTCTAAGTGAGGTTAAAATTGGACTGGTACCGGCGGTAATTAGTCCTTATGTAATTAAAAGAATCGGTGAATTCAACGCACGGTATTTGATGCTTTCGGGAAAAAAAATTACAGCCAGCCAAGCCAATGATATTGGGTTGGTTAATGTTGTTGCATCAAATAGTGATATTGAAAAGATACTTAATGAAAATATAGAGCTCTTTCTGAGTTCGGCGCCCGAAACCGTAAAAATATGCAAGCAATTAATTCGTGATGTAGTCAATGTTTACAGCTACGAAGATGCCAAAGAAATTACTGCAAAAATAATTGCCGAGGTCCGCATTTCGAAAGAAGGGCAGGAGGGTATGAATAGTTTTTTGGAAAAGCGAAAACCGTCCTGGCAGAACAAAAAATAATCTTACGGATTATCTATGATTAAAAAAATCCTGATTGCCAATCGTTCGGAGATTGCCGTTCGTATTATTCAAACAGCCCACCAAATGAATATTAAAACAGTGACTATTTATTCATCGGATGACCGCAATTCTTATTTCACCAGGTTATCAGACGAAGCTGTTTTTATCGGAGAAGGTAGTCTGGCGGATACATATTTGAACATCGATAAAATAATTGATGCTGCGAAACAACACGGCGCCGATGCAATTCATCCGGGTTATGGATTCCTTGCAGAGAATGCCGATTTTGCACAGGCATGTATCGATAACAATTTAATTTTTATCGGTCCCGCTCCGTCTTCAATTAGAGTGATGGGTAATAAATTAAATGCAAGAAAATTAGCCGAACATCTGGGCATCTCTATCCTCAAGGGAATTACGGGCGACGTAAAAACAATCTTAAATGAAGTTGATAAATTGGAATTTCCGTTAATCATTAAAGCTGCTTCGGGCGGTGGTGGCAAGGGGATGCGAATCATTCATTCAAAAAGCGAATTGCCGTTAACACTCGAAGCTGCAAGCCGCGAAGCTCAAAGCTACTTTGGCGACGGGACAGTTTATGTCGAAAAATATATAACCAGACCGAAACATATCGAATTCCAGATTCTCGGTGATAAATTCGGCAATCTTATTCACCTCAATGAAAGAGAATGCACTATTCAAAGGAGATATCAGAAAATTATTGAAGAATCTCCTTCGCCTTCGATCAATTCTGAAATGAGAGAAAGAATGGGTGAGGACGCTCTTAAACTTGCTCGTGAAATTAATTATTCCAGCGCTGGCACTGTCGAATTCCTTCTGGATGAAAATCGGAATTATTATTTCCTCGAAATGAATACTCGTATTCAGGTAGAGCATCCGGTGACGGAATTTGTTACCGGGTTGGATTTGATTAAGCAACAAATTCTAATTGCTTCAGGCGAAAAATTAAAGTATGGTTTAATCGAACCAAGAGGTCATGCTATCGAATGCAGAATTTATGCCGAAAATCCATTGAAGAATTTCAGTCCATCCCCTGGATTCATAAATTTTATTAAACTGCCTAATGGCGCGGGCATTCGAAACGATACCGGAATTTTTGAACCTTCCGAAATTAAACCGCACTACGACCCGATGATTTCCAAATTAATCACTTATGGCGAGAGCAGAACAGAGGCAATCAATAAAATGATTTATGCACTCAAAAATTACTCGGTTCACGGTATCGATACAAATATCGAATATCTTCTAGCTATTCTTGAAAATAATCAATTCAGAGAAAATAAATTCTATACTAATTTTTGTGAGATTGAATCGGGCAACCTGTTAAATCACTTGAGCAATAAGAAGAATGAAATTTCCGATGAAATTCTTTCTGCAATTTATGCGACATATAAACTTTATGCCAATATCGAAGCCAGTACTGGAAAAGTTATTGATGAAGAATATAACGTGTGGAAAATTATCGGCAGTCTTTAAGTAAATTTTAGAGGAGTATAATGCAAGAAGACTTAATTGTCGGCGGGAAAATAATAAGTATTGCTGCTCAAAAAATATCCGATAAAGAAATTTTGATTAATGTCGGAGGGAAGGAGGTTAAAGTAGAACTATTGTATTACAGGAATAATGAATTGATATTGAAGTATGAAGGTAAAAAATTTCACTCATTTGTTTCGGAATATCGGGGAAATATCTATATCACAATTGACGGATTTAATTATCATTTGCAAGTAAAGGATTCGGATGAAAATTACAGTGCAGACAATCGCAGTAGTGGTGATGAAGAAATCAAATCTCCTCTTCCAGGTAAAGTAGTTAAAATTTGCGTGGATGAAGGAGCAAAAATAAAATCAGGCGACTTATTAATAATTGTGGAGGCTATGAAAATGGAAAACAATATTTATGCGTCTTGCGATTTAATTGTGGAAAATATTTTTGTAGAAGAAGGCGAGAGTGTTAATACTGAAAAAAAATTAATGAAAATAAAACCTCTTTCGACGGAGTGAGTTATGAAAGATAAACTTCGTATTGCAAATGCCGGAGGATTTTGGGGAGACGATTTAAAGGCTTTCAACAGACAAATAGTCCAGGGTGATATTGATTATCTGACAATGGATTTCCTTGCTGAAATTACGATGAGCATACTAAAAAAACAGATGATGAAAAATCCAGAACTTGGTTACGTTACAGATTTTATCGATCAAATCAAAGAAAACGCCAGATTGATTGCCGAAAAGAAGATTGTGGTTATTACAAATGCAGGAGGAATTAATCCTGTAGCCTGCGGTAAAAAAGTTTTCGAAGTATTGAATGAAATGAATGTCAATTTGAAAGTGGCAGTAATATACGGCGACGACATTGTCAACCGAATTAGTGATTTTTACCCGGACAAAACATCATTCAGAAATATAGAAACCGGTGAAGAATTCGAAACAATTAAAAACAAATTGCAAACTGCAAATGTATATCTGGGCGCAAAACCAATTATAGAAGCATTAAAGCGGGGCGCACAAATTATAATTACTGGCAGAGTCACAGATACGTCGATTACAATGGCTCCAATGATTTATGAATTCGGATGGAATTATGACGACTGGGATAAACTAGCATCTGGCGTAGTAGCGGGACATATTATCGAATGCGGCGCTCAGGCTACCGGCGGTAATTTCTCCGACTGGAGGCTTATCGAGAAATGGGAAAATTTTGGATATCCAATTATCGAAGTTTATCCGAACGGAGAATTCGTCGTAACTAAACACATGGATTCAGGCGGGATTGTAACGATCGATACTGTTACAGAACAATTGGTTTACGAAATGGGCGATCCCTCAGAATATATTTCTCCTGATGTAATTGCAGATTTTAAATCGATAAAACTTCTACAGGAAGGCAAAGACAGAGTGCGTGTGAAAAATATCAAAGGCAAACCTTCAACTCCTTATTATAAAGTGTCCATGGCTTATGAGGATGGATACAAAATAGAAGGCTCGGTTATTATTAGCGGACCCGGTGCATTGCAGAAAGCAGAAAAAGTTAAAGAAATATTCTGGGAAAGATTGAACATCGATTTCATAAAAACAAATACCGAGTTCATTGGATTTAATGCCTGTCATGGCGCACTCGCAGAATTCGATGAAACAAACGAAATATTGATCCGTTTTAGTGCTTTTGATTACGACTTGAAAAAGCTGGACGAATTTTCGAAACAAATTGCTCCTCTAATTTTAAGTTCTCCTCCTGGGATTGCCGTTACTGGTGGACGACCCAGACCTCGAAACGTCATTGCATATTGGCCTGCTCTCATTCCTAAATCCGAGATCAAATCACATCTGTTATTATTGCCAGATGATAAATATGAAATTGATATGGTTACAGGCTTTGAAAGAGAGATTGAACATAAACATGACGAAATACAAATATCTTCGGACGTCGACTCGTTGAATATTTATATGCCAGCAGACGCCGATTCGTCTGTGAAATTTTACGATATCTGTTTGGCAAGGTCGGGTGATAAAGGTGATACTGCAAATATCGGAGTGATTGCAAGAAACAAAAAAAATTATCAGTTCCTGAGTAAATATCTTACAGCAGATTATATGAAATTTATTTTCAAAGAATTGTGCAAAGGTAAAGTTACCAGATACGAATTACCGAATTTAAATGCTTTTAATTTTTTACTGGAAAAATCACTCGACGGTGGAGGCACCCGTTCCTTAAAAATTGATGCACAGGGAAAAACTTATGCTCAAGCGTTTCTAAATCAAAAAATTACCGTACCGCATTATATTCTAACCGATGATTAATAAAATAGGGAGGTCCCATGAATTTTGATCTGGGCGATGATTATGAATTATTGAGAAAGACTGTGCGAGACTTTGCAGAAAATGAAATTCGACCGCTGGCTAAACATCTTGATGAAAGAGAAGAATTCTCGCTTGAGATTACAAAAAAAAAGGGGGAGATGGGCTTTCTTGGAATAACTGTATCGCCGGATTTTGGCGGACAGGGATTAGATTATTTATCTTATATAATTATTGTAGAAGAGCTGGCAAGAGTAGATGCATCGCAGGCTGCAACTGTAGCAGCTCATAATTCACTCGGTACAGGACCGATTTACCGATATGGCACAAAAGAACAAAAACAAAAATATCTTCCCCGATTAACTACTGGTAATGCACTTTGGGCTTTCGGTTTGACCGAACCTGACGCTGGCTCAGATTCGAACGCTACTGCTACAACTGCTGTGAAAAGTAATCAAGGCTGGATATTGAATGGCCAGAAAACATTTATAACAAACGGCGATACTCCACTTACTATCGGAGCAACAATTAAAGCCAGAACGGGAATAAAAGAAGGCGAGAAGAAAGAGTTTAGCTGTTTTCTTGTTGATGCTGGTACTCCCGGATTTTCTACATCAACTCTAAAAGGTAAAATGATGTGGCGAGCATCGAATACAGCTGAATTGTTTATGAGCGAATGTTTTGTTCCAGAAGAAAACTTGCTCGGAAAAATTGGTGAAGGTTCTAAAATAATGCTTTCTACGCTTGATTCCGGCAGACTTGCAATAGCAGCGATGGGATTGGGATGCGCACAGGGCGCTTTTGAGATGGCGCTCAATTATTCTAAAACAAGAAAACAATTCGGAAATTTTATCGGCAACTTCGAAGTGAATTCTTTTAAACTGGCGGATATGGCAATGAAAATTGAATTAGCCAGAACATTCTTGTACAAAACCTGCTGGTTGAAGGACAATAACAAATCATTTACAAAAGAAGCAGCAATGGCAAAATTATATTGCTCTGAAATTGCGCGGGAGATCGCCGACGAGGCTCTTCAGATTCACGGTGGATATGGACTGATGAAAGAATATGATATAGAACGTTTCTACAGGGATCAACGCTTATTACAAATAGGCGAAGGTACTTCCGAGATACAGAGATTAGTAATAGCTCGCCATCTCGGACTGAATCCGATATTTTAACGTTCGATAATTTTTTTAATTTATAATTCTGAGTAATTCACAGTAGTTGATTACTCATTTATAGGCGCTACAAAAGTATAGGCAGTAATACGATTTCTATTTTAGAGCCGTATTTTTTTCACAATGAAATTTTTTTATGGCTGCGCATAAATTACAAAATTGGGAGGTACATTTATCTGTTAAATTTTTTATCCCATATTCGTGATTATTACTTGTTCAGCTTTCCTTTACTTCATAGAAATAATACATTCTATATCTTCTTCATCAAATTATGAATCTTAAACTATTATGCCATCAATATCGACTTTGTTTATCAAAGTTAGAGCTTTCTCCAGAACGGATTAATTCTGTGCATGAAGAATAATGTTGCTTTTTCTGTCTGTTAGTTGACTGCGATTTTCTCTGTCAATTGCTCTACTGGTTACAGTTATATGAACTAATTTATTTAATGCAATTATTATGAAGCCAGGCTGTTTTATAATTCATGTTTTCGACATAACGGAACGATAACAAATGCTGGCAGGACTGTAATTAATTTTAGTAACGTAACATATACAACTTTGAAAAAAACCTGCGTTATGTCTGGTTATAATTTGATAACGATTTAATGAAACTATTGGCGGAAGAAGAAATTACAGCAGTTGGAAGTTTGCATCCAGATCTAATTATCTTCTTTGATCCCCAAGAAGGTTATTAATTTTTTTTGATATTTCTTCGAGCTCTTTTGTTAATTCTTTTATGCGCGCTTCGAGTTTCTGTATTCTGTAGGATTCGTTGGATTCTCTGCCTCCGAGTAACCAGTTTAAATCGCATCCGAGCTTCAGAAATTTCATCAATATTCTGGAGCCCGGTTCTCTTTTGCCGCTGATATATTGCTGCAATTGCTGAGGGGAAATATCCATTGCTTTGGCAAGCTTTTTCAATGTTCCAAATTTTCTTCGGGCAAACAAACGTATCCTTTCACCAATGAATTGATGCTGTTCGTCCTCGTCGAATAAATCGGGAGTCTCCTCTTCCTCTTCGTTGTTGAATAATCTCAATTCATACTGATAATTGTCAAGAATATCCTTAATTTGTGCATAGAGTTCATCGTCGAGCGCAGATGAATCGTGAAGCAGATAGTTGAGCGTATTGGTTCTTAGTCCTAATTGACCTGCCAGTTGGTTAATACTAATCCCCAGAGTTTTGATGAGAGTCAATATTTCCTGTCTTCTATCCATTCAGACGGATTGTTTTGTCCGCAAAATAGTAAAATTTTCCTCAAATAGTTAATGTTAAATTAATTGTATTGGAAACATAAATTGTTTTTAATGTAAATCTTATTTCAATATTTTAGAAATCATGAAATTATTTTTTACAGAAGACCATAAGTATATACTCAAGATAGCCATTCCGGCAATAGCGGGGCTTTCTACTCAGATGCTTGTTTCGATGGTCGATACAGCTATGGTAGGGCGACTCCCGAATGCCAAGTATTACCTGGCTGCAATGGGTATTGGAGTTTTTGCTACATGGGCGGTTGTAAGTTTTTTCTCGAGCCTTGCAACGGGGACTCATGTAATGATTGCACGACGTTACGGTGAAAAAAACTATGAGGATTGCGGTAAGGTTCTCAATACTTCACTTGCGCTTTCAACAATGATTGGAATTGTTATCAGTTCTCTTGTAGTAATCTTTGCCGATACAATAGCAAATTTCCTTGCAGTCGACGACAAAGTTGCATTTTATGCAGGAGAATATCTTCATTATCGATTTATTGGAATCCCATTTTTCCTGTTAACCATTTCTTATAGAGGATTTTATTTCGGCATTGGCAAAACGAAAATATTTATGTACTCCGGAATTATTGCCAATTTTCTCAACATAATTTTCAATTATATTTTTATTTATGGAATGTTTGGAATTAAAGGGATGGGACTAGCGGGCGCGGGTCTCGGTTCTACATTAGCTACTGTATGCGATGCTCTCTTTTATTTTGGCGTTTCAATTCTGCCTTCCTACAGGAAGGTGTATAAATATTTCAGAAATCTCCGTTTTGTGCCTGAGGTTGCAAAATCAATTATAAAAATTTCGCTGCCTGTTTCAATTCAAAACGTTTTTATACTTGTCGGTTTTTTGAGTTTTATTTCGATTACGGGATTAATTGGCACACTTGAGCAGGCAGCAAGCAATGTCGTTTTTACTGCACTTCTGATATCATTAATGCCGTGTTTCGGATTTGGAATTGCAGTTCAAACTTTGGTAGGGAATAATCTCGGGCGAGGGGATATTAAACGCGCACGCCATTATGGTTTCGAGACGAGTAAACTGGCTTCATTTTATACTTTGATTGTGGGACTAATTTTTCTGTTTTTTCCCAGAATTGTTCTAATTCTTACAACGAACGATAGTAATGTAATCGAAACAGCAGTGCCGGCATTGAGAATTGCAGGCTTCGGCCAGATTTTTTATTCTTTTGGAGTTGTACTTGCTAATGGTCTGCAGGCTTCAGGCAAAACGTTTTTTGTTATGGTTGCAGAGGTAATTTCGAATTGGCTGGTCTTTGTGCCAATTGCATATCTGTTAGGAGTTGTATTTAAATTAGGTTTGATGGGAGCCTGGCTGGCTCTCCCTTTTTATGTTATTCTTTATGCGGGAATAATCTACATTAAATTTAAGTACTGTGATTGGCAGACTTATAAAAAAGTATGATTAAATATCCAATTTGAGAGTAAGATAAAATCTCTCCCAATTCATATCAGTTATGTCGGCTACACTTTTATGGTTATTAATCCTGATATTTATATTGCTGCTGGTATTTCTGAGGTTAATGATTTTTAAAACAAAAGATGATTAATTTCTTGAGGTCTCGTAAATAGAATCTCACATAAGTTGTTCTTTTATTATGAGAACTCTTTTTTAAAAAAAAAGAGCGGTGTTATTGATCTAAATAAAATAAATTGATAATTTCTTGAGGGCAAAAAATAACTTTATCAATTATTTTTGGTAAAGTAACTTTTTTGGAGGGCGATAAAGTAAATATTTATTCATACCTGCGTATTCCTCAGAGAAAAAAAGATAATTCCGGAATTGAGTGACGAGAGGGATAGTTATGCATACGAAACACACATTCGAATATTTGTTTGCAATGCACCTATGTGAAAGTTATATAGCTAACAGGATTGCACAAGAGTTATCGGGTTACAGTTCTATTATAACTACTATGAATGTACACATATAATGAATAAATTTTAGGGGATTAAAAGTCTTTTTAGATGAACAAGATAAAATAACTCCTAAATAGCACTATCAAGAACTAAAACATATTAAGGAGGTTAAAATGAAAACAAAACTCTTCTTTTCTTTGGTTTTGGTACTTAGTTTATTCCTGGTTGTCGATAACACTTTAGCGCAGGGAGCTAATTTTGTTGCAAATGCAAAACTTACAATTTCTTTTAAAGGTAGAACTGCAATTTGTACAACAAATCAAGATGGTCAATTCGCCATTTCTTTATCGGATACTTCTCAAACTTTTAAAAATATAAATGAACAAATAGCATCTGTTGATGTTTCGTTGCCTAAGACTTTTAATAAAAAAGTTACAACCACTAAATTGTACATCAAACTAAAAAAAGAAAAAGCACCTTATTACGAATTTGTTCTTGGTTATAAAATTAGAAACGCAAATAATCAAGATGTGGAGCTTGTCATTGAAGAAATTAATTCAATTAAAGCTTCAGGTAAAAACAAACCCATTAGAAGAACAAAAGGTGATCCTAAAAAAATCGGTGATAAATATATGGGGCAAGTTGCCCATTTTTAATTGATTAATTAACAAATAAAAGGAGGTTTTATTATGAAAGCAAAAATTATCTTCTGTGCGGCTTTTGTAGTTGGAATTTGCCTAATCAGCACAAACGCATTCTCGCAAGAGACAAAGGACCAGAAAAAAGCTTCGGATGCTTCTATAACTGCAACGACAGAATCTGTTGTAAAAGGCAAACCCGTTCCAGGAGCTGAAATCACTGTTGAACAAATAAAACCTATCGATCCTAAAGCTGCTCCAGCTTCTGGTGGCGAAACTGGTCCTGCTGAAAAAACACAATTTGATGTAATACTAAAATCAAGAATCACGACAGATAAAAATGGTGAGTTTAGTATTACGATTCCTTCGGAGCAATTTAAGCGTATTCCAAAAAACAGTTCTTTCAACTTGGTACTAAAAACTAAACCGCCTAAAGATTTTCAAGGGAATTATGACAGTGACAAAGCTATGGTAACACTAAAACAAAAAGATGGTCCTGCATATAAACTTATTCTCAATTGGATACCTATGAATGCCAAAACTAATAAGGGTTCGTTTGCAGTAAATGCAAAAACACAGTCATAATAAACCACGATATCAGGGATTTTAGAGTGCACTTGCAATAAATATAAAAACAAAATTAATCAGAAGTGGGAGTTAATTGTACTTGATTAACTTCCAGTATATTGATTGGAGGCAATTATGAAAACGTTTTATTATTCATTTATATTAATGCTGATTAATTTCATTTTGTTATTTGCTCAAGAGACAAACTATGAATTTGAATTACGTGGAAATTTTGGAGCAACGTTTACAAGCAGAAGCGATTATGAAGAAACGCAAAACTTAGAATGGCTTGCGGATTTACAATTTTTATTTAATTATCGTACAGATAATTTTCATTTTGATTCTGACGTATTAGTTAATTACGGACAAATAGTACGAACAGATGAAATACCCGAGAAAACACAGGATTTGTTGATTTTTACATTAATGCCTTCAATAAGATTGATTGATACGCCAAGCGTAAGATTATTTCTACAGACAAAAGGCGAAACACAATTAAGAAAAGGATATATGGGAGAAAAAGGAACCAATTTTTTTGATCCTTTATTTTTAACGAATACAATTTTTATTGGTGAAAAAAATAACTTAATAACAAGTACAGAAAATCAAAAATTCGAGATTACATATGGAATAGGTTATTCATTTCAACAAGTTTTTAAGAAAAATTTTACTTTAGAAAGTGAAGACTTACCGAATAGTGATGTTGAATTTATAAATAATCCTTCGGCAATATTTAGATGTGATTTTTACAAATCATTCCTTGATGATATTTCATTTTCATTAAGAATTAATTCGGGATTAGATTTCAGGAGTGGATTTCTAAAGTCAATAGAAAATTCAAGATTCTCTGCAATTATTATTTCATCGCTTGATGTATACTTTATTTCTTTGCAATATGTTGGAAATATTGTGTATGATAAAGAAATTTCTAAAAAAAGAGTTCTTGGCCAAAGTTTAACAATAGGTTTTACTTTTAAATTATAATTGTGCATCTTACCAAGTGGGCATTAGTATAACTGAAAAAGGAATTATCAAGTGATTAGCTTATGTAGAAATTAAGCAGCATATCTAACCTCAAGACTTTTCAGTTTAGCTTCTTGAAGCATCCTTTTCCTTGCCTGTAATTTTTTTCAACTCTCTAAATCGGAAAATCTTCAGGAGTTAAATAAAACTGCGAGCTATGAAGTATAAAAACGAATTATTATTTTAGTTAGACGTACTTTTCCCTCTGAAGCATTACAAATCAATTCCCGATGGGAAATACTTACTATAAATCCCAGTAAAGCGATTGATTTAATTGGGGAGTTTTTTTAAGTTTATTCAAGAATTTTGTGGTAACTATTGCAGGGGAGAAAAATTAATATTTATACACATACTGATTATTATCCGATTAAAGGCATAAAACCAAAACTGCTCGAGCAGATACGTGTACAAACCATTACAGCAAAAGAACCGAAGAAGCTTACATCAATTGGATGAAAAGTTGGAAGAGTATTACGTTTATCAGAGTGTTTGAACCTGCGGGTAAAGTATATTTATATGGAATGATGTGATGCAGCATAATGTGGGATATTGTTCTTTGATCAAGATAATGGTGCAATAAATTAATAGTTGAGCTGTCAAATATGGTGGGATATAATTACAGTAAAGGGGATTTCTATTGAAAACATCAAACTCAAAGGTATTTTATTCTAATGACAAAATTGTCATAATCAACGAGGACATTTTGAACACCAGTGCTATTAGCCCTAACAGCATAGACCTGATTGTTACTTCTCCGCCTTATAATGTCGACATTCAATACAACTCTCATCGGGACGACATTTCATATGCCGAATATCTGGAGTTTACCCGCACCTGGCTATCTAAATGTTTCGAATTCTTGAAAGATGACGGGCGGTTTTGCCTGAACATTCCATTGGATAAAAACAAGGGTGTCCAACAGAGTGTAGGAGCTGACATTACAACAATTGCTAAGCAAGTTGGTTTTCAATATCATTCAACGATTATATGGAACGAAGGTAATATATCACGCCGCACGGCTTAGGGTTCTTGGATGAGCGCAACTGCTCCGTTCGTGATTGCTCCTGTCGAACTTAT
>DYLP01000007.1 GCA_020722005.1 Melioribacter roseus | reverse complement strand
AAACTAACTATGTTTTTTTATTTATATTGTTTTACCTTTTTAGAGTGAACTCATGTATAAATTGAGTAATAACCGAGAAATAGTGTCTCTCACATTATTATATTTGTAAGAAATAATAGTGAAGAAAATGATATTCCCTGAATTTGTATATAAGAATATGTTTTCAGCACTTCAAGAAGCAGAAAAAGCATTTGAGGAAAATGAAGTACCTGTAGGAGCGGTTGTTGTTTATCAAAACAAAATTATCGGGCGTGGTTACAATCAAACAGAACGTCTCAAAGATCCCACCGCTCATGCAGAAATGATTGCAATTACTTCTGCCGCCAATTATTTAAGCGATTGGCGTTTGAATGAATGCGACATTTATATTACTGCCGAACCGTGTATAATGTGCACAGGAGCTTTACTTCTGTCGAGAATAAAAACAATCTATTTCGGTGCATACGAACCTAAATTCGGTGCTTGCGGCTCGCTTTACAATTTAATCGAAACAGGTAATTATAATCATAAACCAAAAGTTTATTCAGGAATTTACGAGAATGAATCGAGGGCACTTCTGGAGGAATTTTTCAGGAAGGAAAGAAAACAGAAAGAATAAGACGTAATTTGTCAATTAGGACATTTATAACTAATTTTGGCAATCAAATTTTTTTAATCACAAAATAACGTATTTGTCATGCAAATAATAATATTCGGGGCACCCGGCGTGGGGAAAGGAACACAAGCAAAAATACTCGCCTCCAAACTCAATCTGGCTCATATTTCTACGGGCGACATTTTACGAGAAGCTATTAAGAACGAAACCGAACTCGGACTAAAGGCTAAAGAAATAGTCCAAAGTGGCGGTCTTGTTCCTGATGAAATTGTCGGCGGCATTGTAAAAGAAACCCTTCAGCAAGAGGGGTGCAAAAACGGATTTATCCTCGACGGTTTTCCCAGAACTCTTCCTCAAGCTGAAATACTAACTAGAATTCTTTCTGAATTAAATAACAAAAAATTGTACCTCATAAAACTCGAAGCAGACGACGATGTTATCATCAATCGTCTTTCAAACAGACTTGTATGCAGCAAATGCGGATATATTATCAATAAAGACGCTTTGAAAGACACTCCCAAATGTCCTTCCTGCGGTGCTGAAAATAGCTTTGTTAAAAGAAAAGACGACGAAGAAGAAGTAATAAAAAATAGGCTTAAAGTATACCACGAAACTACAGAGCCTGTTTTCAAATACTACCATGACAAAGCGGAAATTATTGAAGTTGATGGTACAAAATCGATCGATGAGGTAAACAAGGCAATTCTCGAAAAATTAGGTCGCAACTAACAATCCTGGCAGTCTCATCCATAGTTAAAATATTTAGTGAACTGATTGGGACTGCCTTTTTAATTTTCTTTTTTCTTCAAAACCACTTTAACAGCTTTACCGCTGTCCAATTTCAATATTTTGGCATTGTAGGCACGAATCAACTCGTAGTTATGTGTAGCAAAAATAACCGAAGTGCCGCGTAAATTGATTTTTTTTAATATGGAGAGTATTTCGTCGGCAGTTTCAGGGTCGAGATTCCCGGTCGGTTCGTCAGCCAGTATTAAGAAAGGATCGTTAATTATAGCTCGGGCAATTGCAACTCTTTGTTTTTCGCCTCCTGATAATTCATCAGGCATATTCGTCTGTTTATGAGTTAAGCCAACCTCAGAAAGAGCGTGCATTATTCGCCTTTTTATTTCTTTCCTCTGCGTACCCGTAACTTCCAGCACGAAAGCAAGATTATCGTAAACGTTCCGATCGCTTAATAACTGAAAATCCTGAAAGATTATTCCAATTTTTCTTCGAAGATATGGAATATCTTTTCTTTTAATCGAATCGGACGAATATTCACCAACCTGCACATAACCGGCATCTGGAAAACAATCCATATAAATTAATTTCAAAAGGGTTGATTTACCTATTCCGCTTTTTCCAATTAAAAAAACGAATTCACCTTGTTCAACCTGTAAGTTCAGGTCCTGAAATACAGGCTGATTTGAATATGAAAAATCTACATGATTAAATATCAACATGGCTTTTTCTTCAATATAAATTGAGCTCTTTCTGAATCCTTCTTTACATCGTTGAAGGTAAATGCATCAAAACAATTTACGACATATAGTCCGGTAGTATCGATCAGTTCCAGATATTCTTCAATACTGCAAATCTTCTGCCGATGCTCTTCGTAATATTTAGTTCCATCTTCCATTGTTATTTCAAAATTGTTGTAATGAATTCTCTCTATTATATCGTAATAACTTTTCTGAATATACTTTATTTTTTTGTATTTGCCTCTTCTGTTAAGGTATTTTGCATTCTTAATACTGTTGAGTTCCAAACTAACATCAAAAGTAAAAATGCCCGAGGCTTCCAGGCATCTCTCAACCTCGGCAAAGAGCATTCTGAGCTTTTCTTTTTCTATAAGATAATTAATGCTGTCAAATGTTGAAAAGATAAAATTGAATTTACTTTTAAACGGTAATGATGTCATGTCACAACAAACTAATTTAACTGGAGCACTGGCTATACTAAGCATTTCATAGGAGCTATCAATTGCTACATAATCGGTAAATTTATTAGATAACAAACGCGCTAGTTCGCCTGTACCGGCAGCCAATTCGAGAACTTTACAATTTTCAGTACCGAGTTCTGCTGCAATTTCCAATAAATATTTTGCCCAATCGTTGTAATCGATTGAACGCATCAGATGCCCGTAAATTTTTGCCAATGCAGAATATTGAGGCACCTTTCTATACTTCATTCTTTTTTCTGTTTCGTATAATTTTTTCCGCCCATAAAATGGCTTCAACCATGCTCCTTTCCTTTGCAATCGCTTTCCCGGCTATATCGAATGCAGTACCGTGGTCTGGCGACGTTCTTACAATCGGTAAATTTGCCGTATAATTCACTCCACTATTGAAATATAACATCTTGAATGGAATTAATAGCTGGTCGTGAAACATCCCGACTATTCCGTCGTATTTTTTATATAACGCAGCACCGAAAAAGGCATCGGCGGGGAATGGACCCTCAACATAATCGAATAAATCTATAACGGGTTTAATAATCAATTTTTCTTCCTTACCAATGAGTGCATTTTCACCTGCATGAGGATTTAAACCCAGCACAGCAATTCTGGGATTTTTTACACCAATGTCATTAGAAAGAACCCGATAGAGTATTTCGATATTATTTTTTATTACTCTTTTATTGATCATCTCCGGTACATTTTTAAGAGGGACATGAATAGTCAACAAAGAGCAAATCATTTTTTCAGAAAGGAAGACCATTGAATAATTTTTGGTACCGGTTAGATGTGCTAACAGTTCTGTGTGCCCCGGGAAATTGATCCCCGCCATCGAAAAAGCTTCTTTTGAAATGGGAGCGGTTACAATTCCGTCGCAGGAATTATCTCTTACTGCCCTGACTGCTCTGAGAATCGCTTTATATGAAATTTCACCGGATTCTTTAGAAGGTTTACCTGCAGTTAAACGAGCTTCGCCTAAATTACATATGTGAATATAAAATTTCTCGTTCGCTTGTCCTTCGTTTCCGATTACCTCATATGCAATGTCGATATTCAAGCTTTTTCTGTAATGCTCGAAAATATTGAGAGGAATATAAATAAAAAATTTTCGACGACGGGATGCCAGTCTGGAAATCGCTTTCAAGATTATTTCAGGACCAACTCCGTTGATATCCCCGCATGTTATTGCAAATTTCGGCATTTATTTCTCTAATCTGTAATTACCCAATCCTTTTTCGTCGACAAATATAAATTGCTTGCCAATTTTTTCATAGTACCAATATTCTTTTACCATACTGTCGGAATAATCTCTTTCGATCCGAGCGGGTTTACCAAATTTTATATAGACTTTGCCTCGGTCGGAAAGCGCTCCTTTCTTTTCTGTCATTGTGGAAAAGTTATTCTCGGCATAATCCGCGCGTCGATAGAACTCATGCATCAGATTGTTATATACTGTTTTACCTGAAGGATAATGTTTATTCCAGTATTCAATAAGACTGTTGAACAACACCCCTGAAGAATTCTTTTTTATTTCAGCTGCAGCATCTTTACCAAATATTGCTTCCATTACATCAACAGCGTAGCGGACGTCGTGCAAAACAAAAGGTTTATCAATCCAGCATATTTCAAGAAAAGTCTGGTACAACAAGGAATCATTTTTATATATGCTTAATTTTGCCTTGCCTTCATAGAGGCTATTGCTTTTACTATTGATTAACACATAACCACCAGTGCCGCTTTTATTCAGCAAATAAAGATCGCCATTGCATTTATTGATCGATAGAAATCCGTTATAAATTTTGTCGATTATAGTATCAGAAATGATTTTTTGATTTTGCTCGATTTTAATTCTTAAATTTTCTAAAGAAATATCATTGCTCAACGGTATTATCAATCCGTAGTTCTCTGGAGAAAAAGGAATTTGATTTCCGTAATTAGCAATTAAATAACCTCCGTTTTTATAGCAATCATGTTTGTTTAAATCAATTATTACGGGACTAAAATGTTTTTCATCCGTACGAATAAATATAGTATCAAGAATCTCGGTTTTATTGCTGTTCAGATACGATACTGCAGGTATTAAATAATAGTCGCTGTTTTTTATCAAGAAATTTGTAAAAGCCTGTGAATAATCTGTATTGCTTTCGGTTTGTTCGTAAGATTTTGCAATTACTTCTTCGGTTATCGTTTTCCTTTCTACGAAATGATCTTTTTGAAAAAGCTCGAATGAAAGCGAGTAACCTGCTACATAGTTGTTTTGTTTTTTAATAAAGACGAGTCTTTCGTAAGGAACTCTGACAGATATGTAAAGATAGTTAGCGTCAGCTACAGGTAGTAAATTTTTCTCGATTAATATACCTGAGTGACACTGAGCAGAGGTTTCGCTCGTAATAAAAAATAAAAAAATAATCGACAGTAGAAGCGTTAACCTGGTCATCTGGTTAACTATTCATGCTGGATAAGAATTCTTTATTATTTCGTGTACCTTTCATTTTATCGAGCAGAAATTCCATAGCTTCCGTAGGGTCGAAGTCGGATAGAAGTTTACGAAGTATCCAGACTTTATTGAGTTCCTCTTCTGTCAAGAGCAATTCCTCTTTACGGGTACCGGATTTATTAATATCGATAGCCGGGAAGATTCTCTTATCTGCCAGTGTACGGTCGAGAACCAATTCCATATTGCCCGTGCCCTTAAATTCTTCGAAGATAACCTCGTCCATTCTGCTGCCCGTATCGATTAATGCAGTTGCAATAATTGTAAGGCTACCGCCGTCTTCTGTATTACGAGCCGAGCCAAAAAATCTTTTCGGTTTATGGAGTGCATTTGCGTCGACACCGCCGGATAGGATTCTTCCGCTGTGTGGGATTACTGTATTGTGAGCGCGCGCCAGACGTGTAATACTATCGAGCAAAATAACCACATCATCCCCGGCTTCGACCATTCTTTTAGCTTTTTCGATTACCATATTTGCAACCTGGACGTGTCTTTCTGCTGGTTCGTCGAATGTCGAACTTATAACTTCAGCCTGCACCGAACGTTGCATATCGGTAACCTCCTCAGGGCGTTCGTCAATCAAAAGCATTATTATCTTTACGTCAGGATGATTCCTGGTAATAGAATTTGCAATCTTTTGCAGCAAGATAGTTTTGCCAGCTTTGGGTGGCGACACAATCAATCCCCTCTGCCCTTTACCAATAGGTGCAATCAGGTCGACTATTCTCATCGAATATTCGCCTGGGGCAGATTCGAGTTTTAGCCTCTTTGTCGGATATATTGGAGTAAGATTATCGAAAAGAGTGCGCTCTCTAATAGCTTCAGGATTCTTACTGTTTACTGCTTCAACCCTCAAAAGGGCAAAGAAACGTTCACCTTCTTTAGGTGGCCTTACCTGACCACTTACAAAATCTCCTGTTCTTAAACTAAATCTTTTTATTTGAGAAGGTGATACATAAATATCGTCGGGTGATGGTAAATAATTATAATCCGCCGAACGCAAGAAACCGTAACCATCGGGCAGCACTTCTAGTACCCCCTTCGAAAAAGTTAATCCGTCCTTTTGAGATTGAGCTTCAAGAATTTTGAAAATTAATTCCTGCTTTCTCAAATCGCTGTATCCAGTAAGACCGAATTCTTTTGCTATTTTATAAAGGTCAACGATTTTTTTGGATTGTAATTCTGATATGTCCATTGGCATTTCTATTTTCCTGCAGATTGTGATTAATTTAAATGGTATTTATTATGGGGTTTTCAGAGTCAATTCTTATATGGTTTAGTTCTAAATAACGCCGAAGTCGTCTGAGGTTCATTGAAAAATTAACTTAGTATTGTTTCATAGTCAAGTAAATTGATTAATTTCCGATTTTAACTTGCCAAGTAAATAGATGCTTCCGAGAACCGCCAGACACTCGTTTTTCTTATTCAATATAAAACTTCTTATCAGTTCGGCTGGTTCGTTAAGAGGAATAGCATTTACTCCTACTTTTTCAGCTGCATTCTTCAATACATCAATTGTTGCAGATCTATAAAGTCCGACTGTAGTCACATATAAAGTATCGAAATTCGTCCCTAATTTTTTAATCATCCCCTGTATATCTTTATCTTTCATGGCTGCAAAGATAACGCTTCTTTTTTCATAGTTGGCTGATTCTTTTTCGAATTCCTGTAAAAACGTTTCTATCCCTTCTGGATTATGAGCTGCATCGAAGATAACCTTCGGATATTTGTTGATAATTTCGTAGCGTCCCTGAATGTTTGTGTTTTCAATAACTCTTTCAATACCGGAATCGATTACCAGACCATCATTAATATTGAGAGTTTCGTTTAAGGTTTTTATTGCAAGAGCACAATTAATTAGTTGATGGTAGCCGATTAACGGTGTTTTGTAAATATGAAATTGTTGGTTTTTCAATGACAAATTTACAAAATCTTTTTCTTTTTCTGCAAAATTATTTATTAAAAATAGTGGGGAATTTTTTTCCTGGGCAATTTTACTCAATATTCCCACTGCGGCTTCACCAACATTCCCTATAAAAACTGGCTTTCCCATTTTTATAATGCCGCCTTTTTCGTAAGCAATTTTTTCAATTGTTTCACCAAGTACGTGAGTATGTTCCAGACTAATTGATGTGATAATAGATGCTATCGGGTCGACTAAATTAGTAGCATCAAGACGTCCGCCCAAACCTGTTTCAATTACCGCATAGTTTACATTCATCTTTGCAAAGTAATTGAATGCCATTGCAGTAGTAACTTCAAAAAAAGTAATTTCATTCTCTTTGATATAATTTTCGTACTCATGATAAAAATCTGCAATAGATTCATCATCGATAAAATTCCCGTTTATTTGAATACGTTCGTTAAAACGGACGAAGTGAGGGGAAGTATAGAGACCCGTTTTATAACCGGCTGCCATTAAAATACTTGCAATGAACGAAGCAGTACTCCCTTTACCGTTACTGCCTGCAATGTGAAAGACTTTCAGTTTTTTGTGGGGGTTATCAAGAACTTCAAGAAATTTTTCGATCCGTTCCAATCCCAATTTAATATGGAATTGGCGCATCGAGTAGAGTTTTGTCAGTATTGAATCGATATTATTTTCAGATTTCATACGAAGCAGTTAAATCGGATATTCGATTAATCGACATTTTTTTACAATATTCAATTAAACCGTCGATAATTTCTTCGCCCGCTTTCGGATTGATAAAATTAACAGTTCCTATTTGAAATGCAGAAGCACCGACAATCATGAATTCAACGGCATCTTTCCAATTCATAATTCCTCCAATGCCGATTATCGGAATTTCCACATTACGACTTATTTCGAGTACTTTGGCTAAAGCTACAGGTTTTATTGCAGGTCCTGATAATCCACCTGTAATGTTCTTTATCTTGGGTTTCCTCGTCCAGATGTCGAATGCGGTTCCGACCAATGTATTTATCGCCGATACGGCATCACCTCCGTTATCTTTAACAATTTTTGCAAATTCCGAGATTCTCGATACATTTGGCGATAATTTTATTATTACTGGTTTGTCGGTAACAGCTTTCACCTTTTCTGTAATTTTTGCTACAGCTTGCAGATTGTTGCCAAATTCGAGTCCACCTTCTTTAACATTGGGGCAGGAAACGTTAATTTCAAAAGCTGCAATTGCGTCTTCCTGAGTAAGTATTCGAGTGCATTCTACATATTCCTCAATTGAACTTGCAGCAATATTACAAATAATCGTTGTGTTTAATTTTTTAAGGAATGGAATTTTTTCTTTGATAAATACTTCAACTCCAACATTGGCCAGTCCAATAGCGTTCAACATACCAGAGGCGGTTTCACATATCCTCTGAGGTGGATTTCCAATCCTTGGTTTTAACGATAAGGACTTTGTTACAATCCCGCCTAATTTGCTCAGGTCGGTAAACTCAGCAATTTCATTCCCATAACCGACGGTTCCCGAAGCCAGCAATACCGGATTTTTTAATTTGAGTCTACCTATCTGTACGGATAAATCTATCATATTATTCAATAACTATTTGATCGGAATTAAACACAGGTCCATCTTTACAGACGAGGTAATACCCCATTCCATCAGATTTTTTAACAGGGCATCCCTGACAAATGCCGAATCCGCAAGCCATTGCAGACTCGATCGAAAGCTGACAATCGTATTTTTTTTCTGCAACTTTTTGTAATGCTTTTAGCATTGGGTTGGGTCCGCATCCAAAAATTCTGATTTTTTTATTTTCTAATTTATTTGCCTCCGATTGGAAATAAGCAATTACATTTCCGTTGAAGCCTTCGGAACCATCATCTGTTGCTACGAGAATATTTCTCATACCCCATTTTATCAACTGTTCAGAATTTCGCGCTCCTACGAAAGTTAGAATTTCTTTGCCTTCAAGATGTTTAATCAATAACGGGAAAGGAGCAACTCCAATGCCTCCACCAATCAAAACTGCAACCTCAAAATCACCTTCGGTATTAAATCCATTGCCCAGAGGTCCAAGAATATCGAGTTGATCACCTGTTTTTTTTTCAGCGAGTATCCTTGTGCCTTCGCCTTGAATATCGAACATAAAATAAACTGTATCCCCATCGGTATAGCAAACACTGAAAGGTCTTCGAAGCAAAGGATAATCTGCATCTGAAACTTTGATATTACAAAATTGTCCCGGCTTTATTGCCGTTGCTAACTGTGGAGCTTTTACTTTTAAGAGAAAAGTATTTTTATTTAATCTTTCCAGCGATTCTACAGTTGATAATACGGTAAACAAATCGAGGCTCTTTTTTTAGTCAGCAAATTTACATATGTTAATTCGAAAAACAAAGGGTGGTTTACTTTTTCAGAATCGAATTTTCGATTGCTGCAATTTTATCCAGTCGCCTTTGATGCCGTTCTCCTGAGAATTCAGTTTCAAGCCAAACATTTATAATCGATTTTATTGTTTCTTCGCCGAGTGATCTGGCCCCTACTGCAATAATATTGGCATTGTTATGTTCTCTGGAACTGCGTGCTGAAAATTCATTATAACAAGTTGCAGCTCTTATGCCGGGTATTTTATTTGCAGTTATTGCAGAAGGGATACCAGTGGCATCAATTAAGATTCCGCAATCAGCTTCGCCAGATTTAACCTTATTGGCAACTTTCAAAGCTATATCAGGATAATCGACCGCTTCCTCACTAAACGTACCTACATCTTCGATCGAGTATTTATTTCTTAGATATTCCACAAGTAGCTTTTTTATCTTCACTCCAGTGTGGTCAGAACCGATGGCAATTTTTTCGAAAAATTTTTTCTCGGATGGAGTGTGATTTTGAGATGAGATAATTTCTATTTTTTTCTGAAGTATTAAATCTCTGGCTGCGGGAGTAATAATATAGCTTCCGTGTACATATAAACTGTTTTTACCGGATTTGATTAAATCCAGAATTTCTTTTTCTATAATGAGTTGTTTCATAAAAGTTCAGACCTTTTATTCATTTTAAGGTAATCGACTACATCACGTACATTCTGAGCTTTGTCCCTGCTGCAGACGAGCAAAGCATCTTTCGTATTGATGACAATTAGATTCTCTGCACCTATTATGGCGGTAAATTTTTTTGGAGAGAAAACATAAGAATTGTAAGAAGACTCTGAAAAAATATCCCCTATCAAAACATTACCATAATCATCTTTATCCGAAATTTCATAAACAGCTTCCCAGCTTCCTACGTCGTTCCAGTAAAATTCGGCCCTGGTAAGATAAACGTCCCTGGATTTTTCCATTACGCCATAATCGATGGAAATGCTCTTCAGTTGACCGTAAACATAGGTCAATTGTTTTTCGAAGTCGTCTGACCCGATTGCTCTTTCAATTTCGAGTAAACCTTCGTAGAGATCAGGTAAATATGATTTTATTTCTTCAAGGATAGTATCAACGCGCCAGACAAAAATTCCTGCATTCCATAAAAAGTCGCCACTCTCGATAAACCGTCTGGCTGTAGATAAATTTGGCTTTTCTGCAAAAGTCAATACTTTATAAATATTAGTACTTATTTCTTTTTCATCGAACTGAATATAACCATAGCCTGTTTCTGGTCGCGTTGGTTTAATACCGATGGTTATAAGTCCTTTATTTTTGTATGCAAAATCTGCAGCATTTGAAAGACATTTTCTAAAAGCTTCGTCATCTTTAATAATATGGTCGGAAGGGAGAATAAATGTTACAGCTTCGGGGTCTCTTTGTTTAATCATAATAGATGCCAGCCCGATACAAGCAGCAGTGTTTTTTCCGAATGGTTCATCAATAATATTCTCATGAGGAATTTGCGGGAGTTGTTCGACAACTCTCATTTTCTGTATTTTGTTTGTAATTACATAGATATTTTCATTTTGTACCAACCCATTTAGTCGATTCACGGTATCCTGAATCATTGTGTTATCACCAATAATTCTCAGTAACTGTTTTGGCTTTCTCTCTTTACTACGCGGCCAGAAACGTGAACCGATACCCCCAGCCATTATAACTGCATATAAATTCATCAGATTACCCTTTTTGTTTGTGATATCAATTTACCAAAATTTTCTGCTCGATTTAAATAATTTGTTATATCGACCTCCTTGCCTCTTACAACGGCAACAATAACAATAAGACAAGCTCTCAGAGCTTCGATTGCAGAAGTGCTCGGAGCTATTTTTTTATTATGGATTGCTTCGAGTCCCTGCACAAATATTGAATGCATATTTGAAATGACTTCAAATCCAATTTTTTGCGATAAATTTCCATTTTCTTTCATTGTACGAATATAACCATCGATTTCGTTTTCTGTATAATCATAACGAGAAACACGATTCAAAAAAGCATCGATCTCTTTAATCGGTCTTAATATCCTGGCTTCATACTTTTCAAAATTAAATTCCGCTTCGGAGTCGAGATCGTCGAATATAATTTCTCTCTTCAGCTCATCGGTAGACGTACGCACTGGCATATTCGATTCAATTTTAATCTTGGGTAATTCGGCTTCGCCTACCGATTTCCTTTTTGTCAGGTCGACCTCCAGGTTTTTATCGGTATCGATTCTTGCTTTTTGCAAAATTTCTTTCATTTGTTGGGGGGTAACTACATCGAGTAGATTACTGACTTCGCCAATTAGATTACTGCTTTGTTCTTTAAATCTTTCCGATAATTTGAGAAAATCAATCTTCCCATTTATCGTAAAGTTATGGATTTCTGTAAGTTTAATTCCTAGTTTAGACAACTGCGTAATCTTTTTAAATCGCTCGATTTCATCTGATATACTTTCGACTTTCGACAGATGCTCGCGGATGATTGCAAGTGTTTCAATCTTTTCTGAACTGAGTCTGAGCTGATTTGCTGCCGCCATGATGCACTGTATAATATAATTTCTTGTAAAATCGAATTTCATT
Organism: Melioribacter roseus; assembly: GCA_020722005.1. Lineage (GTDB taxonomy): Bacteria > Bacteroidota > Ignavibacteria > Ignavibacteriales > Melioribacteraceae > Melioribacter > Melioribacter roseus_A. The sequence continues at coordinate 67,539 of DYLP01000007.1, read as the reverse complement.
CTGCCCTATAACATAATTCCCTGCAAAATTATACGACAAATGTAATCAATTTTAATAATTCAGTCACATTAATAATCCTCTGTATTTAGAAGTGGATGATCTGTTATTTACGAAAAAGAATTGATAAATGCGAAAGGATTGGCAGGCACTAAATGTAATGATTTGGAAAACCGTCATAAGAGGTGCAAATGCAGTAACTGCCGATAATCTTGATTACGAAAATTCCGGGACAGCTGATAAAATGTTGACGGCTTAGGCAAGCGGTATCGTTTTTATCATAGAAGACTAGAATATTAATGTAAACCAGACAATCCCAATTGCTACCGTTATGGTTGTAACTATAATTCCGGATTTTAGATATTCAAAGAAAGTAATTGTTATATTGTCTTTCTTTGCAGTCTCAGCGACAATGAGATTAGCCACTGAACCAATCAAAGTTAAATTACCCGCAAAAGTGGATGCCATGCCAAGTAAAAGCCAGGACTGTTCTGCATTTGGCATAACCGAAATTACAGGTTTTAACAACAGAACAGCCGGGACATTTGAAATAAGATTGCTAAGGAATACAGTAGCAATTGAAAACGAGGTAACACTTCCTGTCAGATAAGGATTTACTGTCCTCGACAAATAATAGCTTAAGCCGGAAGTTTCTATTGAGCTGGTTACAACAAAAAGTGCGGAGAAAAATACAAGTAATGACCAATCAATTTCGTTAAATACTCTTGCAGGCTTCAAACGCCTTGTGACCAGCAGAAGAGATGCACAAGCAAAAGCCGCAATTGGAATTTCCATCCCTGTAAAAAGGAGCACAATCATTAATAATGTAGAAATCGTACTTTTTATTAACAATGGTTTGTACGGCTTAACTTCTTCTGTCTTTATTTCTTCGAAAACAGTATTGTGAAATTCTTTTTTATATATCAATCTCATTAAAATCAGCGTGACAGACAAACCTGAAACTGAGGGGAATATTTGATAAACTAAATAATCTGCAAAAGGAATACCCGAAGCAATTCCGATTATCATGTTTTGTGGGTTCCCTATTATTGTCATCGCCGAACCGATATTTGCAGATAATGCTACGGCAATTAAATATGGCACGGAATTTCTATTAAGCGACTTGACGATTTGAATTATCAAAGGTGTATATACAATCACAACAGTGTCGTTCAAGAAAAAAGCAGACAGTATCCCGGAAGAAAAAATAATTAAAGTTAGAAGCTGAAACGGTGTTCGTGCAAACTTGACTATTTTCGCAGATAATATTTTAAAAAAACCGCTTATCCTCAGATTCCCGTTTATAATCATCATAGAAAAGAGCAAAACAATCGTATCCATGTCGATTGCACGATAAGCATCGGCGGAATCGATCGCACCTGCAAGCAGCAATGCAGCTGCCCCGACAAGCGCAATCGATGCTCTGTTCATTCTGAATTTAGGAATCCTGCCTACTGCAATTCCGTAAAGTGTAATCAGAATTATAATTAGACTGACGGTCTGAACGTTACTCAAATTAGTCTATCCTTCATGCTTAACTTTAAAGCCTTTCATCATCCATTTTTTAGCCAGGAGAAGTCCCAAAGGACTCATAATTGCAATTAAGCCGTATATCAACCACATTGTTTCGGTATTCATTTTAGAAGGTGGAGTATCAGCTGGACAATACTTCATTAGGAACCAGCCCGAATAGAGACTCGTTACAATCTTTGTAAGGAACCATGGAAATTGACCAATTCCCATATAGATGCCTGTCATATTCTTTGGGGCTATTTCGGCTACCCACTGGAGAAATCGTGGCTGCCACATAGCTTCGCCTATTGTCATAATAATTAGATACGCCATTAAAGTATTGATATCCGGACCGAAGGCAAGAATAAAAGTGGGAGATGCCATAACAAACGTGCCGATTATCATCATGTTATATGTATTTCTTTTTGTTGTCAAAGCTGCAACCATCGGTGTTAATATGAAGATGAGTATCGGATTCAGGTTAACGAAAAATTCAAAATTGTCCTGTACGAATCCTTCGAATGCTCTGCTCGTATAGAGAGGCAATGTAAGCCAGTTATGAGCAAACAAAGTCTGGACTGGAATCAAAATGAAGATGAAGTAGAGAAAACGGGAATCACGAAGAGGAAAATTCCTGATGTAAAATTGAACTTTTTCTTTTAGCGCCATATTCTTCAGTTCGTCGTTGTCTCCTTCCTCTTCGTTTTTATTTTTCGAAGCTTCAGAGACAGCTTTTTCGTACGCACTTTTTGTTATAATGAAATAAACAACGAATATACCGGCAACTGTAAGAATCACATAAACCCAGAATACACCGAGGATTCCGTAAGCTTTTCGAACTGGCGGCGAAATTAAGCCGGGCAGGAAACCTCCCAGGTTCATCAAAGCGTAGAGCATTGCATAACCCATAGCAGCAGTTTTTTCATCAGTCAACTTTTTTACACCGGCATAACAAGCAGGTTGATAAATTCCATAACCGATGATAATTCCAAGTATTCCAATCATAGACAATATATGCGCAGTACCCCATAAGCCAGGCACACCGAGTGTAGGAGCTACAGTTAAAACTATTCTGCCTATTAACATTGCAGAAAGAGCAATCAATAGGGATTTTCTCAAACCAATCCAGTCGACAGTAGCGCCAAGGAATAACATACTCAATGTAATACCGGCAGTTAAAAATCCAACCATGTTCCCAGCCCTAATGTCATCTAACCGGATGTACTCATTAAAATAAATTGCCAGCAATCCGACAATTCCGAAATAAGTTAATCCTTCTAACATATAAGACAAGTTCAAACCAAACAAAGCTCTTGATGTATGCAGGAGGTCTTTGAACGGCTGCGTAATTTCTTTCAATGTGCTCTTCAGTAAATTATTTTCCTGAGACATAATTACCTCATGATTTGTCTATATTATATTGACTTCATATTCTAATTTAATTCCAAATTTTTCATTAACCGTGTTCTTCACCATTTCTGCGAAATCGATTATCTCTTTACCTGTAGCATCCCCATAATTCACAATTACAAGAGCCTGATTTTTATGTACGTCTACATTACCGATACGTTTCCCTTTAAGACCTGCTTTTTCGATAAGCCATGCTGCCGGTACTTTATAAATTGCTTCGCCTATTTTATGATACGGAATGTCTCTGTATAAAGATTGAAAATAGGAGAGCCTCTCTTCGTCAATAACAGGATTTTTAAAGAAACTACCTGCGTTACCCAATTCGGACGGATTAGGAAGCTTCGACTGCCTGATTTCAATCACACCTTTGCGGACTTCGTTGATATCAATCTCTTCGAAATTTCTACCTTGGAAATAATCTCTTAAGGCACGATAATCGAGATTTAATTTCTTAGTTTTGCTCAGTTTAATTACTACAGCTGTTATTAAGAATTGATTTTTCAGCTTTTCCTTAAATATACTTGTACGGTAACCAAAATTACATTTTGCTGCAGGCAAAATTTCTTTTTTTAGCTCTAATAAACTCACACCTTCTACTTCAATTAAACAATCCTTCATCTCTACTCCATAAGCACCGATATTTTGAACTGGAGCGGCGCCGACGGTACCTGGGATAAGAGATAAATTTTCAATTCCGTACCAATTATTTTGCACCGAAAATTCAACCAGTGCGTCCCAATCTTCACCTGCATGAGAACGGAGAATTATCTCGTTATCGTCTTCCGAAAGTATTTCAATTCCCTTTTTCTTGTAATGTATTACAGTTCCCTCGAAGTCTTTTGTAAAAAGGATATTACTGCCCCCACCTAATATTAATTTGTTTTCAGGAATGTTATCTCGGAAAAATTTTAGCAGTTCCTCTTCTTCATCGAACTCAATTAATTCTCTGGCTACTGATTCTACGCCGAAGGTATTGTAATTTTTGAGCGAGAAATTAAAATGGTGTTTCATCCAATAATGTTTCCGTATTTAGAGGTTGACAAATACCTATAATTCATAATCAAAATATAAGTCCACTTTCGAGTTTTTTCCAATTAATAACTTCAATATTTTCTCCGTCGCTTCTCAATAATATGGCTCCCTGTTTATCCGTCCTCAGTATTTGCACATTCTTCTTAGTTAATAAATCTATAACTTCCTGAGACGGATGATTAAAATGATTTCCCTCGCCTGCAGAAATAATGGCATATGAAGGATTGACATATTCTAGAAATTTTTCTGATGTACTTGTATTACTGCCGTGATGGGCAACTTTTAATACATTTGAATGCAAAAATTCACCGTAACGATTAACAAGAGTGGGTTCAATTTTTTTCGAAGCATCGCCGGTAAAAATAAACGAAGTATTCCCATAAACAATCTTTATTATTCCACTTCTGTCATTTGAATCAAATATTATATCATCGTTATTTCCATTCAAAATATAGAGACGTAGATTTAATAGCTTGATAATTTTCTTTTCGTAATACTCAAAGGGGACACCCTTTTCCCACAAAAGATTTTCTAATTTGACATCTGACCTGTCGCTTGAATCGATTGCAGGTTTGAAAATATGATTCACCCTATCCTCTTTTATGAGAGAAATAAACCCGCCGTAGTGGTCGTTGTCAATATGTGAGATCATACCATATTTTATTGAGTCAACACCCAGAAAATCCATTAGCGGTATGATTATTCTTTCCCCATTATCAAAATAATTTGTTGAGCTACCGGCGTCAATCAGCATATATTCACCGTCGGGTAATCTAATAAGGAAAGCGTCGCCCTGTCCAACGTCGATTGCCATGATACTCAACTTACCATCCGGGAAATATTCGTAGTTATCTAATTTAATGAATAATATCATTATCGTCATAGAAAGAATTACAACCACCATACGGAAGTAAACATTTTTATAGTAGTGAAATAAAATACCGACAAATATCATAGTGACATAAAACAAAAAGAGATCATACCAGGAGAACTGGTTAATTCTCAAATAAGCAATTTCTATTGACCCGAAAAAGTTCGTCACGATAAACATTAGATGGGAAAATAAAATTGTAGCCGAAGCGTACAACGAGCCAACTGAAGGAAGGATAACAGAAAAAATTAATGCAACAATTCCTAAAGAAACCACAATACCCAAAAGCGGGATGACAATTAGATTTGCAAATAATGCAATAAGCGATATTTTATGAAAATAAATAATCGTAAACGGTAGAGTACCAATTTGTGCAGCTAGAGATACAACCATAAACAACAATAGATTCCCAAGCCATTTTCTTTTTTTGAATAATTCATGCTTGGTTATTGCATCATTAATTGGTGGGGTTAACACCACTATTGAAAGTACAGCAGCAAAAGATAATTGGAAACCAGGTTCAAATAATTCAGAGGGCTTGAATATCAAAATAATGAACGCGGCTATTGCAAGTGTATTAAGCGTTGATGTATTTCTTCCGATATATCTGGCTACTATGTATACCGATGCCATAGCAACCGCCCTGGTAACCGACGGTGGAGAATATGTAATAACGAGGTAAGCGAACAGCCCTAAAATTGTCAGAGTATACTTTATCGTAATATTAAATCTCTGAAACAATACAAAAAATATGAAAGCAATATATCCAACATGTAAACCTGATACAGCCAATATGTGAATAACTCCCGCATTTATAAATTTTTCCTTGATTTCATAATCTATCATATTCCTGTCGGCAAGTAATAACCCTCGCAGTAGAGATGCTGTCATTAAATCATGCCGATTAAAAATTATGTCGTCAATCGAACGGCGAATCTTAAAAACCATATCGGGGAAGAAGATTTTTCCTTCCGTGGTCAAAATAAAATTATCTGATTTGTGTACGTAAAATAGAGCGCTGATTCCTCTTCTAAAAAGGTACTCTTGATAATCAAATTCACCGGGATTCCTTTTGTCCCTGGCTTTCATAAGTGTACCCTTCAAACATACTCCATTGCCTACAGAGATCTTATCATAAATATTTCGTAAGTCACTCCCTGTCAAAAGTATTGCACAATTTACTTTTAGATTCTTTTTCGAAACGGTTTCGTTCCATTTAATGCTATCGACTTCCACTGTAAAATTCAATCTATCTTTCTTAATCAAATCAATGCTACAGATTTTACCGTATAATGTTGCGTCCCTGTATTTAGGCAGAGCAAAAGGATAATCTACTTTTTCTATTGAAGAGAATGCATAATTGAGGGCGCCGACAGAGATGATTAACAGCACAACAAAAAAATTGCCGTAAATTAATCTCCGTCTAATAATCTGAACTAACGCAACGACAAAAAGCAGTAAGATGGAAAGAATGATTATATTGATTGGCAAATTTAAGATAGATTCGAGTATAATTCCGCAAATAAAAAATATGGTAAATTTTATTAGCGGATATTCATTCACTCATACAACTCCATTATTGAATTTTTTATATCATATAATGATTTTACATGCGAAGCAATCCTTTCTGCATATTTACCGAATGTTAATCCAAGAGCAGGATTAAGAGTGTGACTACGCGTTGTAAGGTCTTCGAAATTTCCGTGGTCTGAACAGATTAAAAGTGTAATTTCATCCGGAAGTATTTTAACAAGAAAGTGCAGGAATCTATCAAGCGTTTTGACAGTATGGTCGAACAATTCAAGGTTTCTTCCATGTCCGAAGTGGTCGGTATGAAAATATTCAAATAATGTAAAATGGTTACGGGAAGCTATCCTGACCAGCCTGCGAGCAGCTAATTCAGGCGATATAACTTTTAATTTGTAATTCATTTTATGTACAAATCTGTAATTATCGATATCGGCACTCAGTGCTCTACCTTCGTGCAGATCTTTTATTTTATTCAATTTTACATCGCTCAGCAGGCAGGATAGAGTGGTGACGCTCAGCATTCGTCTACCTTTCTTTACGTAATCAAAAAACTGTTTCGGATATGCATTAACAAAAGTAACTTTTTTCCTTTTTCGTTTTAGTTCAATAAAAATGTTCTTTTCTTTTATAATCGGTACCAGTGTAGAATGCGGATATGGCCCGAAATGTTTTCCAATAATTTCCGGTGCATTGACACCACAAAAAATTGACGTTTGACCGGTGCCACTGAGTGGAATATCTGGCACTCCCATAGTTGCATCAATTGGAAAGACAAACGAATTTTTCCCTTCCAGAAATGGATTATCGAGATGAGGAATTTTGCCGAAGAGCTCTTTGAAAATTTTAAACTCGTATTTGAAGAAAGGATTGTTTACATAGTCTTCTTTGCCTATTCCCACCCCGTCAATAAATATCATCAGTAGAGATTTCACATAGTTCCTTTTTCTTTTGACTCTACAATCAGAGTAACAGGACCGTCGTTATAAATTTTAACAAGCATCATGGCGGCAAAAATACCGCTTTTTACTTTTGATTCGCCCAGATTGAATTTCATTCTGTCGATAAACTTTTTGTATAGATCATTTGCCGCTTCTGGTTTAGCAGCATCCGTAAAACTTGGACGATTGCCCCGCCTGGTATCGCCGTATAATGTAAATTGTGAAATTACAAGTACTTCCCCGTCAATATCTTTGAGGGACAAATTCATTTTGCCTTGTTCGTCTTCGAATATACGCAAATTCGAACATTTGTCGGCAACAAAATTTACATCTTCGATCGTGTCGCCTTCTTTAACTCCGAGCAGAATGACCATCCCTTTGCCAATTGAAGCATAATGTTTCGGTTCTTTAATTGTCACTGAACCTTCCGAAACTCTTTGTACCAAAGCTCTCATGACTTTTGCCCGAATATAATTCTATCAATTTTTTGGTAATCCTGGATTATCTCGATATTGATGAATTCGAGATTCTTCATAATTGAAGCTACCTCCGCTGCCTGCCCCTGTCCTAATTCAAAAAATAATCGACCGCCCGTCGACAAAAATTGGGTTGCTAATTGTGAAATTCTTCTATAAAAACTAAATCCGTCTTTGTAATCTGTAACTGCAATATCGGGTTCATAGCGTGCTACTTCTTCCTGAAGTTTATTATATTCATTATAACTTACATACGGAGGATTGGAAACAATAATGTCAAATCGGATTTCCTGAAAAAGATATTCATCAAAAATATCTTTTCTTATAAATTCGATGGAATCGGTAATGCCGTGTAAACTGGCATTATGCCGTGCAAGTTCAAGAGCCTCGTTTGATTTATCGATTGCTACAATTCTAACATCTTTTAGATTCAAGGCGAGAGTAACTGCAATGTTCCCGCTACCAGTTCCGACATCTAAAATTTTTAGTGAACTTGTGTCTTGATATAAATCGATGATTTTTTCCACAAGCAACTCGGTTTCCGGTCTGGGAATAAGTACGTGTTCATTTACGTCGAATTTCAGACCATAAAATTCTGTATATCCTAATATGTACTGTAACGGTTCTCTTGTACCTCTACGTCGGATCAATTCTCTATAGCGCTCGATTTCAACTTCTTTAAGAGGCTGATCAAAATGCAAATAAAGGTCCATTCTTTTGTAGTTAAGAACGTCAGCCAGAAGTAATTCCGCATTCAAGCGAGGCGATTCGACGCCTTTTTTTTCGAGGTATTCTGCGGATAATGTAATAGCCTTGAGAATGTTCAACATGACATTATTCAATTTCTATAAAGTCGCGTATGTCGACAACCATCATGCCGGCTTTTTTCGCAGCTTCCACTCCGAAATCACCGTCTTCATATACCACGCAATATTCTGGTTCAACCCCCAACTTCTCGGCTGCATATAGGAATATATCGGGAGCCGGTTTGTGTTTGATATTGTCGTCTGCCGTTACAATCAAATCGAAATACTTATCGAGTCCGGTCACAGCCAAAGATTGCATTACATTTTCTTTTGATCCGCCTGAAACGACTGCCATCGGAAGTTTATTGTAATATTCATAGACTATTGAGGCAACCGCATCGATGGGCCTTATAGAATCGGCATTACGCCTGAAATATTCATTTTTCGTTCCGACTATTTTCCCTGGGTCTGCGTTTGTTCCAAACTGGTTGTTATATAACTTGATAATTTCTTCGGACGGCATCCCTTTTTTCGAGAAGAAAAAATCATAGTCAAATTTATATCCGTGAAAATTTATTGCGTATTCCCACGCTTTCAAATGTAAAGGCATAGTATCTACTAAAGTGCCATCGCAATCGAACAACAGTGCTTTAGCTTTAGGGTCGGGCTGCATATTTGTATTCCTTTGAGAAATTTTAAAATTTGGAAGTACAAATATACTTATTTCCCCGAATAATAGATTTCATTCCACTTCAATTCATTTTTGAATTGATTGATATCGGTTTTGTTGTCAATGAGTAGAAATTCAATACCTGCTATTTCAGCGAAGTCGTACAAATACTCGGATGTAATTGACTGACTGAAGCAGGTGTGATGAGCGCCACCTGCATAGATCCAGGCTGTAGCTGCTGTATGGAGATTGGGTTCGGGTTTCCATAGTGCTCTTGCAACGGGAAGTTTTGGTAGCGAATGTTCAGGTTTTACGACGGTGACGTTATTGACAATTAATCTAAAACGGTTGCCCATATCGATCAGCGAAGCATTTAGAGCATTGCCCGGCGCTACATCAAAAACCAGACGTGGCGGGTCGTCTTTACCACCGATAGATAAAGGATGTATTTCGAGTGTCGGTTTTTCGGCAGCTATCGATTCACAAACTTCGAGCATATGAGCACCGAGCACCATCGGATTTTCAGGCTCGAAGTGATAAGTATAATCTTCCATAAACGACGTTCCACCTTTCAAACCGGTAGCCATAACTTTGACTGCTCTAACAAGAGCTGCAGTTTTCCAATCGCCTTCTGCGCCGAAGCCGTATCCTTCAGCCATTAAACGCTGGACAGCAATTCCCGGAAGCTGGCTCAATCCATGCAAGTCTTCAAAAGTTGTAGTAAATCCAACAAAGTTTCCTTCTTCTAAAAATCTTCTCAAGCCAATTTCTATTTTTGCTGCTTCGAAGAGTCTTCGATAATTATTATCACCTTCGCTTACAGGTACATTTATATTGTATGACTTTTTATAAACTTCGATTAATTCTTTAACCGTTTTTTCGTTAGCTTTATTGACATATTCAACCAGATCGCCGATGCCAAAGCCATAGACAGAATAGCCGAGTTTTATTTGAGCTTCGACTTTATCGCCTTCGGTAACAGCCACATCCCTCATATTATCTCCAAAGCGTGCAATTCGTGCACCTTGAGAATCTGCCCATGCAATTGCGGCTCTTATCCAAATGGAAATTTTATTAATGACATTCGGATCCAGCCAGTGTCCAGTCACAACTTTTCTATTCAATCCCATTCTCGTACAAATGAAGCCGAACTCACGGTCGCCGTGAGCAGCCTGATTTAGATTCATAAAATCCATGTCGATGCTGTCCCACGGAATATCACGATTAAATTGTGTATGAAGATGTAAAAATGGTTTGTTCAGTAAATTCAAACCTCTAATCCACATCTTCGCAGGCGAGAACGTATGCATCCAGAAAATAAGTCCTGCACACCTGGTGTTGTTGTTTGCTTCAATTGCTATGTTAGCAATTGCATCGGGTGTAGTTAGAACATCTTTAAAAACAATTTTAATCGGAATTTTTTTATCAGCATTAAATTCATTTACAATTTTTGTCGAATTCTCTTTTACCTTTGCAAGTGTTTCTTTACCATACAAATGTTGACTGCCGGTAGCAAACCATATTTCATATTTATTAATATCAACCATAATTCCCCCCTTTATTTCTTTTGTCCGTAGTAAGCCTTTGGACCATGTTTTCTTAAAAAATGTTTATCTAATATATAATCGGGCAAATTTTTTACTTCTTTGTTCAACGACAGAGTTTTAAACGCAATTTCGGCAATTTTTTCGAGAATCAAATTTTTTTCTACAGAATCGGCAGCAGATTTTCCCCAGCAGAAAGGTCCATGCCCGGCAACCAGAATACCCGGTACCGATTCAATTTCCATATCGGCCAGTCTTTCGATTATAACCAGTCCTGTATTCTTTTCATAATTTTCTTTAACCTCATCTTTTGTTAAAAATCTCGTAAGTGGAACAGGTCCATAAAAATTATCTGCGTGAGTAGTTCCCAGGCACGGTATTTCCATCAACGCTTGAGCAAATACAGTTGCATAAGTACTGTGAGAATGAGTTACGCCTTTAATTTTCGGGAAAGCTTTATAGAGTTCAATATGAGTGGGAGTATCGGAAGAAGGTTTCAGTTCGCCTTCAACAACATTTCCGTTCAGGTCGACTACCACCATATCGTCTGCAGATAATTCATCGTAGTCGACACCGCTTGGTTTTATTACAATCAGATTATTATTTCTGTCGATACCGCTTACATTTCCCCAGGTTGAAATAACCAGATTATAATCGACCAGACGAATATTGGCATCGAATACTTCCCTTTTTAGATTTTCGAGCATTATTCACCACTCCTAACTTTATCTCTAATTCTTAATAAATCTTTCATTACGTTATAAAGATTTTCTCTATAATCTTTTGTTCCGAAGATATCATGGAGCTGCGAATAAAGTCGATAGAGTTCTTTATATATTTCGTGATTTTTAGGATTCGGATAGTAAACCTTACTAATACCGGTCATTGCATTCTGAGCTTCGATAATGTAATCGTAACCGCCGTATGACTTTCCTGCTGCCACGGCAGCAAAGATAGCAGCTCCGAGTGCTGGAGTTTGTTCGCTTCTCGAAACTTTCATTGTACGATTGGTTATGTCGGCATATATCTGCATTAATAATTTGTTTTTGACAGCGAGCCCTCCGCAATTAACAACCTCTTCAACGTGAACGCCATATTCTTCTAATCTGTCGATAATTTTCAAAGCTCCAAAGCCGGTAGCCTCTATCAATGCTCTGTATATTTCCGGCGCTGTTGTATGAAGCGTTTGACCGATTAAAAGTCCGGTCAACCGAACATCCACAAGTATTGTTCTATTACCATTATTCCAATCGAGAGCCAGCAATCCGCTTTCGCCTGGTTTTAATTTTTCGGCTTTTTCACCTAATATTTTAAATTTTTCGTCGAGTGTTTTGCCAAATTCATCCGGCACGAGGTTATTAACAAACCAGAGGAAAATATCACCTACGCCCGATTGACCGGCTTCGATTCCAAGATAGTCTTCCATAACCGAGCCATCAACAATACCGCACACACCTTCAATATCGTTCAATTCTTCTTTACAAGGATGTATCATGATGTCACAGGTACTTGTGCCAATTATTTTCACTAACGTACCTTTTTTAATTCCTGCTCCGACAGCTCCCATATGAGCGTCGAATGCACCTACAGCAATTGCAGTCTCCTTGCTAAGCCCCAATTTTTTTGCCCATTCGGAGGATAGGTTACCAATTTTAACATTTGAAGGATAAGCCGTATTGTAAAGTCTGTCTCTTAAATCTTCCAGACCGGGTGAGACCTTTTTCAGAAATTCTTTGTCGGGCAGACCTCCCCATTGTTTGCTAAACAGAGCTTTATGACCTGCTGCGCAAACGCTTCTTTTAATTTGTAATGGATTTGTATTCCCTGCAAGGGCAGCCGGAATCCAGTCGCATATTTCCACCCAGCTGTAAGCAGCTTCAAAGACTTCGGGATCAATATTTTTACAATGGAGTATTTTACTCCAGAACCACTCCGAGGAATAAACGCCTCCAATTTTAGCCAAATATTGAGGACGAATTTCCGAAGCTACTTTTGTGATGTAAGCTGCTTCTTCATAACTTGTGTGGTCTTTCCAGAGCCAGACGTAAGCATTGGGATTATCCCTGAATTTTTCGTAACTGCTCAATGGTAGTCCATTTTCATCGACAGGCATCGGACTGCTACCTGTAGTATCAACTCCAATTCCAATTACGTCTTCATTTCTAAATTCAGGATTTTTTTCTTTAGCAATGCGCAGAGCTTCTTTGATAGTAATTTCAATACCCGTTAAATAATCGGCTGCGTTTTGTCGAGCAAGCTCAGGATTTTTGTGGTCGACAATCACTCCGTTTTCCCCTGTGGGATACGGGAATACATAACTTGCTAATTCCGTACCGTTCCCTAATTCAACAATCAGGGAACGGCAGGAATTAGTACCAAAGTCTAACCCTATTGTATATTTAGCCATAATTTATCCGCTGAAATAGATATAAGCTCCCAGGATCATGAGTATAACAATAAGGGAAGCAATAACATCCGTTGCATTCCAGCTTGCACGCGATTCCCGTCTGTGTTCGTCGGTAATAGTACCAAATGTCAAACCTTTTATTCTTTCATATTCCGGTTCTTCAGTGGCATAACTTACTGCATACATTACAATGAGACTAACCAGAAAGATCAAAAGGCTGTAATATTGGAAGAAAATATTATTAACTATCCACAAGAATGAACCTTGCTCGTAATGGAAACCGGAGACAAGTTTAACGGGGGTATCAATTGCAAGTCTGAATATACCGAGTGCAAAGCCGCTGAATAAAGCAGCTAATGCACCTTTAGCATTAAGGCGTTTATTGAATATGCCTGCGAAGAATACAACAAATATAGGAGGTGCAAGATAAGCCTGAACCCCCTGTAGATAGTCGTACAAGCCTTTGCCTCCGCGAATTACAGGTAACCATAACAATCCAATAATTACCATTACAGTAGTAGCAACTCTACCTACCCAGACAAGTTTTTCCTGTGTGACGTGAGGTTTTAATCTCGAGTAAAAGTCGATAGTAAAGAGAGTTGAACAAGCATTAAAAACGCCGGCCAGAGAACTCATCAGCGCTGCCAGGAGCCCAGCTACTACAATTCCCCTGACACCGATAGGTAAAACATTGGCAACCATCATCGGAAATGCCTGTTGGGCATTGTCGCGAATAATCTTTCCATTGGGACCGATTAATTGTTCTTGAAAAGCAGGTACTTTTCCACTTACAGCCAGAGCGTAAAAAATTATACCCGGTATGATGAAAATGAAAACAGGCAATAACTTAAAGAAAGCTGCAGCGATCGAACCTCTTCTGGCTTCTCGTTCGTTGGGTGCAGACAATACACGTTGAACAATGTACTGGTCTGTAGTCCAATACCATAATCCGATAATTGGAGCGCAAAAGAGCATTCCAATCCAGGGATAATTATCGTTAAAATACCAGGCCATTTTGCCGGCTTCTTTTACAGGTGCCCAAGTGGCTTCAACCCCGACGGGAACGAGTGGTTTCCACAAGTTAAACATTTCCGAGCCAGCAATTGCTTTAAGTTCACCCCAACCGCCCAGATAATGCAATCCGAAAGCCGTAACAAGCAACGATCCTATAATAAGAATAATCGTTTGTAAAGCTTCTGTGTAAGCAACCGCAGCCATCCCTCCTAAAACCGTATAAATACCGGTGATGACTATAACAAGTATCGAACCGATCCAGAAACTATCGAGCCCAAGAAAATTTATATCAGGAAGAAGTACAGAAAAAACAATACCACCCGCAAAAACACCGACAGCAATTTTAGTTAAAACATAGGCTACCAATGAAATTCCGGAAAGCACTGTACGTGCAGTCGGAGAAAAACGACGTTCAAGAAACTCAGGCATAGTATAAACTCTGGAGCGAAGGTAGAAAGGTACCATTACCCAACCCAAAACGAGTAAACACCATGCGTGAAGTTCATAGTGAGCCATTGCAACTCCGTCGGTTGCTCCAGAACCAGCCAAACCGACAATATGCTCCGAACCGATATTAGATGCAAAAATAGAAGCTCCTACAATAAACCATCCCAGATGCCTTCCTGCCAAAAAGTAATCGTCGGTAGTCTTTTTCTGTTTCTTGATTACCCACCAAGAAAGACCCAGTATGATGGTAAAATAGACAAATATTATTATCCAGTCGATTGTGTATAGTGCGCTCATAGCGGTACCATCCATTTGTTGTGAAATATTGGTTATTTCTTAATCCCGAAATGATATACAGTTTTTTGACGGTAAATATCACCAGGTTTAAAAAAAGGTGACGCAAAGTTTTCTTTATTCGGAGAATCGGGGAAGAATTGTGGCTCTAAACATAGAGCTGTACGGTAATTATATTTTATGCCACCTTTACCAGCAACTGTACCGTTCAAAAAATTACCTGAGTAAAACTGTATACCAGGCTGGTCGGTATAAATTTCGAGTAGTCTTCCGCTTTGTGGATCGGTCACGGTAACTGCTTTTCTTACTTTCCAATTATACTCATTCAACGCCCAGTTGTGGTCATATCCTTTTCCATATTTCAATTGGATATAATCTACGTTTATTTTCGAACCAATCACCGTCGGTTTTCTGAAATCCATCGGTGTATTTTCAACCGTCGCTATTTCGCCAGTTGGAATCAACTCCGAATCGATCGGCGTAAAATTATCAGCATTAATGCTTAAAACATGATTTAATATTGTGTTTTCGAAATTACCCGATAGATTATAATATGCATGATTGGTAAGGTTTAAAATGGTAGGTTTATCTGTTGTCCCTGTATATTCAATAATCAAATCGTTATTATCGGTCAAAGAAAATTTTACTTCTACATCTACGTTGCCAGGGAAACCTTCGTAACCGTCTGGACTGTGTAATTTCATGACCACACAAGAACCAGTATCGTCGGAGACAATTTCTGAATTCCATACCAATTTATGGAACCCTTTCCTGCCCCCGTGTAAATGATTATTGCCGTCGTTAATTGTCAGTTGATATTCATGACCATCGATTTTAAATTTTCCCTTGCCGATACGATTTGCATAGCGTCCTACAGTAACCCCGATAAAAGAATTGTCATTAATATAGCCACTCAATGAATCAAAACCTGCAATGACGTCAGCAAATTTTCCATTTTTATCGGGCACTACAATCGATACCAATGAGGCACCGTAATTTGTTAGTTTAACCGTCATTCCATTCGAATTTTTCATTGTGTAGATATAGACTGGAGAACCATCAGGTGCAGCACCAAAATTTTCTTTGGTTATTTCATTTTCTTTTGCAGAAGTACAGGAAACCACCATTGCGGCGAGCAGAATAATCATTATTTCCCCCATAATAATTCCTCATTAATTTAATAAAACATTTGAAGATTACTTAAAGAGTTAAAATAAATCAAAAATTTTGATATGAATAATAAAATTATAATTACTTTTTTCAAAATTTTTTTGGAAGCCAGAAATGAAATGAGGGAATAGTAAGGTACTCTTGAATTATAAGAGTACCTAAATATCAAATTTATTTTTTATACGTGCTCAACAAATAGTCGGCTACAGCTTCGGCTTCTGCAGGCTTAAGTCCCTGATTTGGCATAGCGGGATAATCAGGATTGATTTTTACCGGATTCAAAATAAATTTTACCAGCTCATCTTTCTTGCCTTCGTATTTAGGAAGGGTTTCATTGTAAGGCGGTCCGACCAATCTTTTGTCGAACTGATGACAGGCTATACATTTTCCATTGTAGATATCCGCTCCGTTAATTACAACTTTATTCAATCCATATTCTTTTTCTAATGAGGATTTATATTCTTCATAATTAGCAGCCAAAATAGCAAATTGTTTTTTTGTTGCTGTATTCAACGAAGAATATTCCTGCATTACGATGAAGAATACGGCAAGAATAAATAAATAGATCAATGACGATGCATATTTAATTTGTGCGTCACGAATCATTAAATAAAATATCAGGCTGATAAACATTACAACAAAGAGTGCTAACAATGTATAAGCAAATAGATTATATGACAATGCATAGCTTGATTTAGCCAGAATCGTAAGGACAATGAATAATGGCAGAATGACAGAGATAACCAAACCAGTTTTCAATCCGAAATTCTTTATAAAATTGTAATAACTTTCATCTTTCTTGAAGTCGTCAGAAGAATACAATTTATATATGATAAAAGCAGCAGTTAATCCGAACGAGAATAAGATAATTTCAATAAATCCGATTATGGTCTGCAATGAAAAAATAATGCTAATAAAATGAGTTTCAGTGTTCCAGTATTCCTGGCTGGATGCCAGGTGCAAGGAGGTAACAAACAGATAAACTGAAAAAAGCAACAATACTAATCCAATCACACCCGACTTTTTCAAAAGTTTATTCGCACGAGCTAAATAAAGCGAAGATTCATCTTTAATTTCTTCGTCAATATTGTTTCCTTGTGAAACTGCTCCAAGTATATCTTTAATATGGAAACTATATTTGTATGTAAAGATAAATACAAGAGCTAAAACATAAATTAACGAAGCAATTAGCAGATAACCGGGCGCTGGAATATTTGATAGATGCAAAAGCTGAGCTAAGCTGAATGTTATACTCAAAAGAGGTAACAGTCCTAAACCGAACGCAGAAACCTTGTTGAAGGTTATCATATCAATCAGGAACTTCGAAAATTTATAATAAGTTTTCCTATTATTCTTAACACTTTTATTCTTAAAGAAAAGTGAAAAAATCATCGACCCAATCATCAAACTGATGTATGGAATAAAAATTAGTAGCGATAGAACAAGAAGATATTTCAGTAGAACAATATGGTGTGCAGACTGGGGTAAAACGTATTTGTCTAAGAATTCCATATACGAACCATTAAATTTCTGTTAGGAATAATTTACTTATAGAAATTATTACAGATACTACCAGGACGAACAAGTTAATTTTTATAAACGCCTCTTTGAACAATACTTTTTTTATACCAGCGCCTTGATTGTAAAAGTAGGATTTAAGCATACATTTTGTATCAAAAATAAGCCAACCACCAAGCAACAGAAAAGCCATAAAAGTGTAAAAGCTGAAATTGACCGAGTAAAACGGGATAAACAAACTGCTTACAGCAAGCGCTACAATCCAGACAAACGTTATTCTGCCTAACTGAGACTCTGAGAAATTTGTCGTAAGTACCGGGAACCCTGCTTTTTCGTAATCTTTACTATAAAGCAATAATAGAAGCCAGAAATGTGGGATTTGCCAGATAAAGAAAAAGAGAGCAAGCGATAAAATTTGCAAGTCGAAAAGATTGCCCCCAGCAGCAGTATAACCAATTGCTGGTGGTATCGAACCAATCAGCGAACCAGGAATTATTGCAAGTGCATTAATTCTTTTTAACGGCGTATATACAACATTATACCATATTAAAGCAAGAAAAGAAAGAGCTAAAGCTGTATAATTTGCGCTGAAATTAATTATTAATCCCGCTGCAGTCATCAAAAGCAGAGCAATCATGCTCGCCGTTTGCACCGAAATTCTGCCCGACGGTATCGGTCTCCCCTTTGTTCTGTCCATCAATTTATCTTTTTCTCTCTCTTGAATTTCGTTAATAATCGAGGAGACACAAGCCATTAAAAAAACACCAAATGTAACAATTAACATTTGCCAGCTTATTGTTTCAGCATGAAGAATATACCCGACTGAAGTGGACATTGCGACAAAAGCAGTTATCCTTACTTTTGCCAGTTCAGAAAATACTTCCCATGTATTTTTCAAACTGGTAATAACAGAGATTTTCATATTAGTCAATCCATAAGATAATCCTGCCATATACTACCTACTTTCTTCTGATGCTTGATTATTATACCATTTTTCAAAATTTGTTTTTTCCATTGCAACAACTTTAGTATACATCATCGAATGGTTCAATCCACAATACTCAGCACATGCAACATCGTAGCTTCCAGGTCTAGCCGCTGTAAATGAGAGGAAGTTAATCTTATTTGGGATTGCATCTTCTTTGATTCTGAAAGAGGGTATATAAAACGAATGATTTACATCCATCGATTTTAACTTCAGAACTACCGGCTTGTTCACCGGAATATATAGAGTATCTGTTCGCAATCCGTTTTTATAATTAAATTCCCATGCCCACATTCTTGCCGTGATATCGACCTCAAAAGCATTCTCAGGTATTTTTCTAATTTCGCTGAATCCCGTATACCCATAATAGAACATCGAGAGAACAATAATAGTAGGAATTGCAATCCAGATAATCTCCAGCCAGATGTTTCCATGAATATCAACCGGTTTATTCCCTTTTTTTCTGTTGTACTTAATAACAAAATAAATCATTGTAATTGTAATGCCAAGGAGAAGAATAACCGAAATACCCACTATATATAACATTACAAAATCAACAGTTTCCGTATGTACTGACGGTGCAGACGACATGTTAAGACCTCAACGATAAATGAAATCGAAAAATGTTAATACAAAAATAATTAATAATGTAAATCCGCTAAGAGCGAGAAATACCTTGAATATTGGTTCGTCGAATTTAATGTGCATAAAAATATTAATTACCAATGCTGATTTAATTGCAGCAATGAACATTGCAATCAGTAACGTATAATCACCTAAATGGATACCGGCAATCGATACCGTAATTGCAGTCAGTGCCAACAGGGATAGCCATACTAAAATATATGTGTTGTAGCCGATTATATGTTTTTTGTTTCCCATTTCGATGCCTCACTGTATAAGATAAAAAAGAGGGAAAAGAAATATCCAGATTAAATCCACGAGGTGCCAGTAAAGTCCGGCATTTTCCAGTTTTGTATAATTATCGAGCGTAATATCATTCTTTATAAGGAAATAGAGCATAAACAAGAGCACAATAACACCAATAAGAACATGGAGACCGTGTAGTCCTGTCATTACATAATAAAGTCCGAAAAAGAGAATTTGGCCGTTTGGTCTTCCCAATAATTCTTCGGAAGCAGGGAAAATACCATGATTTATTTTTGCCATCCATTCGAAATATTTATTTACCAAAAACATAAGAGCAAACACAACCGTAACAGAAAGCATTAAAATCGACAGAAATTTATTTTTCTTCTGAATTGCAGCTATTGAAAGCGCAACAGTAAGACTACTGGTAAGTAGAATTACAGTATTGAGAGTACCTATGCCAGTATTGAGTTCCATAGCCGCCAAACGAAATTGTTCAGAATATTGATATCGATAGACTGCATAAGTAAGGAACATACCTCCAAATAAAAGTACTTCTGTAAAGAGAAAGAGCCACATACCCATTTTAGCACCCACATCGTCACGATGGACGTGCTCTATTGTATGGTTATATTCGTTACCTACAATTGTGTTATGATTCATTCTTCATCTCCTTGAGCTGGCTGAAATCGTAAGGTTCATGTGTAATTGTTGGTATTTCCTTGAAATTTTCCATAGGGGGCGGAGAAGGTATATGCCATTCAAGCGTCACTCCTCCCCATGGGTTTGGACCCGCTTTTGGACCTTTTCGTAAAGAGTATATCAAATTTCCAGCCATTAAAAAAATTGCAAGCGCCAGAATCCATGAACCAACAGTTGAGATTTCCTGTAAAGTAGCAAATTGCGGTAGATAATCATAATATCTTCTCGGCATGCCCATATATCCCATAATAAATTTTGTAAAATAGAGCATATTGAATCCAATAAAGAAAAGCAGCACAGCTATATTCGCAACTTTTTTGAAATACATTCTACCAAACATTTTTGGGAACCAGTAATGAAGGGCGGCAAAAAAGATTGTCCCGGTTCCTCCGAACATAACATAGTGAAAGTGAGCTACTACAAAATAAGTATCGTGTAAATGAACATCCGTCGCCAGCGAACCAAGCACCAGTCCAGTCAATCCTCCTATCGAGAAAAGAAAGATGAATGCCATAACCCACAGGAATGGAGTCTGAGGATCAATCGAACCTTTATACATTGTTGCAACCCAGTTGAAAACTTTTACACCGCTTGGAAGGGCTACAATAAAAGTAAGAAGAGAGAAAACCCACCGGGCTGTGTCGCTCATTCCACTTGTAAACATATGATGTGCCCACACTAAGTAACCAACAAATGCTATCGCAAGCGACGACATCGCTATTGCCTTGTACCCAAAAATTGTACGCCGTGCAAAAGTTGGAATGATTTCAGAAACCACTCCCATTGCAGGTAGTATCATAATATAAACAGCCGGATGCGAGTAAATCCAGAATAAATGCTGAAATAAAATCGGATCACCACCCAGTGCAGGGTCAAATATTCCCACTCCAAATGTACGCTCTATAATTACTAATAATATTGTAATTCCGATGACTGGAGTTGCAATAATTTGAATCCATGCTGTGGCATAAGTAGCCCAGACGAAAAGCGGCATTTTGAAAAAAGTCATCTCAGGGGCTCTAAGACGATGAACTGTAGTAATAAAATTAATTCCTGTTAATATTGAGGAAAACCCCAATATAAATGCTGCTAATATTGCCATCGAAACATTAGTTGAACTTCTGACACTGTATGGAATGTAAAATGTCCAGCCAGTATCAATTGGTCCGCCAGGTAGGAACAAAGAAATAAAAACAAGAATTGCCCCGACAACATAGACATAATAGGAGAGCAAATTCAATCGTGGAAACGCCACATCGCGCGCTCCTATCTGAATAGGCAAAAAGAAATTTCCGAATATCGCCGGCAAGCCCGGAATTATAAAAAGAAAAATCATTATTACGCCGTGAAGTGTAAACAATGTATTATATGTTTGTGCATCCACTATAGTCTTGCCAGGTGTAAGCAGCTCCAGCCTCATCAATATTCCAATTATCACTCCTACGATAAAGAAAAACGATATTGTGTATAAATACATCAAACCGATTCTTTTATGGTCGGTTGTCAACAACCAGGATAGTATACCCGAATATTTATTTGTGCTCTGTTGATAAAAATTCTTCTCTTCTATTGCAATTACTCCGTTTGCCATGTTATTTTACTCCGTTGTCTTACTTCTTTTTTTGAATAATAGTACAGCCGCGAATAATCCAATTCCCAGCAGCATAACAACACCGATAATTCTCGTTATGTTTAACGTATACGAGCGTCCTTCAGGATTATAGCTATAACAAAACTGAAGTACTTTAGTTATAGTGGGGTTGGCTTTTCCGGCTTTTGCTTCTAACATTGCCATCTTAACGTCGAAGGGATTAAACGTAACACCGAATAAATAACGCGTAATCTTCCCATCTGGCGAAAGGGCTATTACTGTTGCGGGATGAACATATTGGTTGTCTTTTGTCGGCTTATAGTAAAATCCTGCAGCGTCTGTTACCTTTTTGATGTTAATGCTATCACCCGTTAAAAAAATCCAATTTTCGGGTGCAATTTTCTTTTTGATCGATTTCAGATAATTTTTTTTCCATTTTGCAGCAATCGCTGAATTTTCCCTGTGGTCGAAACTTAGCGATATAATTTTGTAATCTCTGCCGGGAATTAAGTCCATTTTATCGATTGTCCATGCTAATTCGTTTAGCATTGGACTACATATACCGGGACATTCATAATAGACTAATGCCAGTAGCACTGGTTTGTCAATAAGGCTTTTTAGATCGACACTATCTCCTTCCGATGTTACAAACCAGGTATCCTCTGGTATATATTTACCAAGCTGTTCGTCAACTCCTATTTCCACATGTTTTTGAGCCGAAGCAGAACCTGCAATTAATACGATTGTAAAAAATATATCAAATATCAATCTTATCATTTTATCAACTCATCGATTTTAAGTATTCATAGATCTTGTTCAAGTCGTCTTCATCAACTTTTTCGATTCCCGGCTTCAATCCAATCGACAGCGGGTAGTTATTAATAATCGTCTTGAATTTTTCATATGTAATATTCCTGTCCGATAAAAATACATAAGCCAGTTTATTCAGGTCAGTGGACTGTTCAACAATCATTTCAGCAATATAATTATTCGATTTCGACTCTTTTATTTTTTTAGCTAATTCAGTTGTTCTATCCACGAACGTTTGGTATTCTTTAGAGAGAATATCAATTGCTTTGTTAACAGGAATTTTATTCGGAATTTCCATACCGGCTGTTATCTTATAAGAGTTATCGATATTATTTAATTCTTCGTCTGTTATAGGTGGAAAATCTGCAAAAGTTCGGATATAATGGATAATAGCAAATCTATCTTCAGGTGGCAGGTACTCGTAGGCTGCCATTCCGTTTTTAATTATACCCTCCTGCAATGTTTTATACATCATATCAATTGTTCTGCCGTTTGTCCATCCATCGGTCTGATGAAAATTGCGGGGTTTTGGATTAAGTGCTATACCTGCAGGACCATCACCAAGTCCTTCGGACCCGTGACACGACTGACAATTTGCGTCATAAAGTTCTTTGCCACGCGTTATTAATTCATTCGAAGGCGATTTGACTTTTTTCAGATCGACTGCCGGCATTATACCTCCCTTAGTCTCAACAATTTCTTTTTTTACAATAGAACTATCTTTTAGTCCTACTGGCATTTCGTTAAACGATATATTTATTAGATTCTGACCGAAATAAATACCACCGATCAAAAGAATCAATAAGAAATAAGGGAAGAACCATCCGAACAAACGCACAGGATTTTTCAGAAGTTCTCTGAATTTAATTTCGTCTTCAAATTTTGTCTTTTTTTCCATAATTATAATTTGAAATCTATTCCACGTTTTAATTTCGGGTCGCCTATTGCGACCATGTTGTACTTATTTGCAATGTAACTGAAAACAGAAATTAGCAGACCAGCTGCAAGTATTATAAATCCAATCTCTATCCAACCAAAAACAAAACCGTCTTTAGCATAAGTTGGCATAACCATCCAGTAAAGGTCGTAGTAATGAGCGAATAAAACTATAAACGACATAACAACCAATCGTTTTGGATCTTTTTTGGACGGTTGCGATAGGAGTCCGAAATACGGTATAACGAATCTTATAAATATTAATCCTATACTTACGTACATCCAGCTTCCTTCCCATCTTTCGAGGAACCAAAAAGTTTCTTCAGGCAAATTTGCATACCAGATCAACAAGTACTGTGAAAAAGCAATATATGCCCAGAAATTTGTGAAGGCAAAAAGTAAAGCTCCAAGACTGTAATAATTATCCTGCGAAATGCCTTTTACCAGATAGCCTTTTTCAGATAAAAATATTATTGCGATTGTAGAGGTTGCTAATCCTGCAAGGACCGAACCTGAGAAATAATAAACACCGAAGATAGTCGAAAACCAGTGCGGCTCCAGACTCATCAACCAGTCAATTGCAGTAAACGTAATTGTGATTGCAAAGAATGGCATAAATACAGCGGATAACCTTGTATTTGTTTTTGTTAATTTCTGGTCCTTTGTCTCGTCCTGTTTTAAGGAATTTCGAGTAAAAAGAAAATAGATCAACCACCAGATTGCAATAAAAACAGTCACTCTAATGATGAAAAATTTAGCATTGAGATACGGAGCTTTACTTTTCAGAAGCTCGTCCATTTCTACAACTTCCGGATGCATCCAGTGAAATAAATATCCCATATTTGCAAGAATAGGCAAAGCGATAAATGGAACGAGCAGAATTGAAGCAGCCACAAACTCTACAACTCTTCTAAAGGGCACGCTCCAAACTGTGCCTGAAAGGTATTCTGTTCCAATAAAGAACAGAGCTCCCATACCTACACTTATAATGAATGTCAGCAAAATAATATTATTAAACGCGCTTCTTTCAAGGTTGGTAAAATATCCGACTACAGATAGTAGAAAACCCGACACAAGCAGAATATATCCCGCTACTGTAATCTTAGTTGGTAAATATTTTTTCTGATAAGCTAAATCCATAATTATTCCGAATTTTTTACTTAATTTAGATCAGCTTCCCTGGCATTTAAAGCTCTTTGCAATGCTCTGATATAATTGATAACCGCCCATCTTTCTTCTTCGTTCAATTGCGTTGAATAGGACGGCATTGCGTTTTGTCCTTCTGTAATAACATGGAAAATTCTACCGTCACTCCAGTTCCTTACTTTTTCTGAATGAAGCGAAGGTGGATTCGGGAATTGACCTCTTAATCTACTGTCACCTTCGCCGTGATATCCATGACAGGGGCTGCAATAAATATCATATTTTTTCTCGCCAAGCATTAATGCTTTTTTTGACATCGGGAGAGGATTTATCAAATAGTTCCCCGCTTCTTCGGGCATATTTTTATATGGATAAAACGCCTCGCCTCTGGCAACCGTTCCTTCGACCGGCGGTCTCATTCCAAACCCGTCTGCAAAAATGGCGCTTGTCGATTGTGGCGTTAATTTTTCCTGCTCCATCATCCAATTAAACGGTACCATATACAATAATTTATTTAGTGTAAAATAAGTCGCCCCCGATGTTATAACTGCAACAGCCAAAAGATACATAACAAATTTCGGTTCGAGCAACCTCGGTTTAAAAGCAATCTCATTTTCGTCGTAATAGACAGGAATTATCTCCTTTTCGTGTAATGATTCCAAAAATCTCCTAACTTCCTGTTCATTGAACTTTTCATCTTCGGCATGAATAAACAAACCGTACTTATCGGACGCGACTTGTTTCATGTAATCTGTCCCGTGCAATGGATGAGCGTTATTCGGAAGTTTGAAAAAGATAAAGAGCATGGCAAGCACTGTAGCTATCGACGCCGATAAAACCGTAACTTCAAATATAACGGGCACATACGCGGGGAAAGAAAAGAGCGGTTTTCCACCAATCACAATCGGATAGTCGACTGCGGAAATCCAGTACATCAATAGTAATGCTGTCAATGCTCCTGAAAGTCCAACCACAAGAGCTACATATCCAAGCCTCGAGGGCGGTAATTTCATTGCTTCTGGCATTCCGTCAATTGGATACGGTGAATGAACGTCGTACTTTTTATAACCTGCTTCTACTGTCTTTTCTGTTGCATTAATTATATCATCAGGACTATCAAACAGTGCTGCATATCCGTATAAAATTTTATCTTTCATTTGTCAATGCTCCTTATGAGAAGGTTGAGAACCATCAACAACCGCTTTAACTTCAGCAATTGAAACGACTGGCAGTGCTTTCGTAAAGAGTAAAATCCAGGTAAAAAAGAAGCCAAAGCTACCGATTAAGATCATAAAGTCAACCAGACTCGGTGTAAAATACTGCCAGCTCGAAGGCAAATAATCTCTCGACAAAGATGTAACAACAATTACAAATCGCTCGAACCACATGCCGATATTTACAAAAACAGCAATAACAAACATTACCGGGATAGTCCTTCTTATCTTTTTAAACCAGAATAACTGAGGTGCCAGCACATTACATGATACCATTATCCAGTAAGCCCAGGCATAAGGTCCAAAAGCTCGATTAATAAATGTAAACTGTTCAGGTTGAACTCCGCTATACCATGCAATGAAAAATTCCATTGAATATGCATACCCAACCATCGATCCTGTAAGCAAAATTATTTTATTCATTCTTTCGAGTGTATCAATAGTAATAATATGCTCGTAATTGAAAATTTTTCTGACGAAAATCAGAACATTCTGCACCATAGCAAAACCAGAGAAAACCGCACCGGCAACGAAATACGGAGGGAATATTGTAGTATGCCACCCCGGTAAAATCGATACTGCAAAATCGAAACTTACTATCGTGTGAACAGAAAGGACAAGTGGTGTTGCAAAACCAGCCAAGATTAAATAAACCATTTCATAATGCTGCCAGTGTCGGTTCGAAAATCTCCAGCCAAGACTGAATATGGAATAAACTAATTTTTTAATTTTATTAGAAGTCTTTTCTCTTAAAGTGGCAAAATCTGGAATTAAACCTACGTACCAGAAAATTAAAGAAACAGTAAAATAAGTTGAGACTGCAAAGACATCCCAGAGGAGCGGTGAAGTAAAATTAACCCAGATTGAGTGTTGATTTGGATACGGAAAAAGATATCCTGCCAGCCACGGTCTGCCAGTATGAATCAACGGGAAAATACCGGCTGTCATCACGGCAAATATGGTCATACCTTCTGCAAATCGGGCTATTCCCGTACGCCACTTCTGCCTGAGCAAAAAAAGTATTGCTGAAATCAACGTGCCTGCATGACCAATTCCTACCCAAAACACAAAATTCACAATACCGAAACCCCATGCAACAGGAATTTGATTACCCCAGGTTCCAATACCGTAGTAAAATGTTACAATAAGACCAATTACAAACAATCCAAGCATCGACAGTGTAATGGAGAGCGCAATATAAAATTTTTTATCCGGTCTGGTCTCCAGCGGTTTTGAAATTAAATCGTCGAGAGATCTTAACGTTGGTCTGCCTTCTATAACCGAAACTTCGTGTGTATATTCGACTGAGCTCACTGAATTTCCTCCGTATGGATATTCCTGATTTTTGCTAAATATGAGATATTAGGTTTAACATTCAAAACCTCCAGTACGTGGTATGCAAGATCGTGCTTTCTCAATTTTGCAATTTCAGAATCCGTGTCGTTGACGTTTCCGAATACAATGGCTTGTGAAGGACAAGCTTGCTGACAGGCAGTTTGAATTCCAGCTCCCTTAAATTCTTCTCCTCTGGCTATTGCTTCTGAACGCGCTTCCATTATTCTCTGAATACAGAAAGTGCATTTTTCCATTACACCTCTGGAACGTACTGTCACTTCAGGATTATTTACCAGAAAAGTTAATTCGTTTTCGTAATATGCATCTGCGAAATGATCTCTGTAGTTATAAAAATTAAATCTTCTTACTTTATAAGGACAGTTATTCGAACAATACCTCGTCCCCACGCAACGATTATATACCATTTGATTCAGACCGTCGGGGCTATGATTTGTTGCATTAACAGGACATACATTTTCACACGGGGCATTGTCGCAATGCTGACATAACATGGGTTGATTGCTTACAATTGGTTCATCTGGTGTTCCGGAATAGTATCTGTCTATTCGAATCCACTGCATTTCCCTTCCTTTTGCTACCTGATCTTTTCCAACAACAGGTACATTATTCTCGACACTGCACGATACAACACATACATTACACCCCGTACACTTATTAAGGTCGATAGCCATAGCCCATTTTACACCATCGTATTTATGCTCGTCGGTAATGCTGAAGAGTTCGTCTTTATCCTCATGCAAGAAATGATGATTTTTCCTGTACTGCGGCAGTGTACCTTCCTGAATTATTTTTCTGATGCGATGAAAATCTTTTACGAATGTATCGTCTAGTGAATGATGTTCCTGAGTTGAAGATAGAGTATATTTACCTTCAGCTTTTTTAATATCCACTCCTATCAGTACGAAAGGTGAATTATTTGAATTTTTCGTTAGAAATACCAAGGGATTAAACCCGACTCCTTCACCTACCACCCCTACACTTTTTCTGCCATATCCAGCTTCGATGTGAAGAGTATCATCACTCATACCGGGTTGAACAAATATGGGTAGTTTTAGACTAATACCATTATACGAAACCTCTGCCATATCGTTCATATCAAGATTCATTTTCTTAGCTGTTGCAGGAGATATCGATAAATAATTGTCCCAAGTAACTTTCGTAACCGGATGTGGCAATTCTTGCAGCCAACCGTTATTGGCATATCTTCCATCTCCTAAGAAATAACTTTCGGTAATGATTAATGTGTAATCACCTTCCAGAATTTTAACCTTCGTGAGTTCATCCAGAGCGCGAGTATTAAACACAGGCTTATCAACATTTTCATTAAATTCGATGAACCCATCGTGGAGGGCTGCATACCAGAAGGCTTTAAAATCTGATGCAGGTTTAATTTTGTTATAAATTTGTTCTCTGCACGTTTCAGCAATAAAATCTCGATACCTGCCTTCGTCAAATTTATCATTTATTCCTTCCGACCATCTTAAAAGGATAGCTTCTTTCTGGCGTGTATCAAATATTGGCGCAATAACTGGCTGCTGCAATCCATAAACACCCTTGCGCGCATAATAATCGCCCCAGCTTTCGAACTGTGTGCTTTCAGGAAGCAGATAGTCGCTCAGGTCTGCTGTTTCACTTTTGGTACTCGAAATTGTAATTACCGTCGGAACCGCTTTCAATGCCTCGACGTAGTCGTAATCTGAAGGCAGATGGAAAACGGGATTTGTATCTAAATGAATGACCACCCCAACATTTCCTGCCTTCATTTTGTCACATAAATCCCTGATGTCATTCATTTCCGATAGAGGCAGTAAATTTACAAATGAATATTTGGAATCGTATAAACCCGTATTATCAAGAATTTCGTTCAGTAAATTCACCGCCAGATGAATTTCGATGGGTAAATTACTTCCTGCATAGATAATAGATTTACCTCTATTGTAGTGCAGGTCATCTATCAGAAGTTTTACTTTCTCATTATTCTTAAATTCTGCGAGGTCAAATTTATTGAGATACGATTCGAAGTATGAAGGTAATTTAATTTTACTTCCTTTTTTATAGAGATTGTTTACCAATCCCATTAAAAATTTGAATTGTTTAGTCGGGCTCAACCTAAGTCTGTAATCAGCCATCATACCCGTTACACTCATTCTGCTTTCAGCTACATACAATCTGTTAAGATTACCGCTATTAACGATATTTCTTCCCTGCGAAAATTTTCTTGTATTCTCGATGTAATTACCCTCATTGCCCAAAAAGTCGCCTTCGATACTTAAAATCACATCTGCTTTTTCCCAGAGTATTGCAGGATAGTCATTCGTCCCGTAAGTAATTTCCCATGCTTTTTGACGCGCACTTTCATTGAAAAGTTGATAAGAATAAATTTTTGCTGTAGGATATTTATTCTTGAAATTCTCTATTACTCTCAAAGCCGAAGGAGATTTAACGCTTCCAGCAAAGAGAGCGATTTCTTTGTTCTCTTCGGTTGCCTTTTTCAAGGACTCGATTATTTCAGAATCGACTCGATTCCAGTCCGACCTTCTGCCTTTAATTATCGGGTACTGGAGTCTTTCCGGGTCATATAAATTGTAAATTGAAGCCTGACCTTTAGCACAAATTTTACCGCGAGTAATCGGATGTTCGGGATTGCCGTCCACTTTTATTGGTCTTCCCTCTCTTGTTTTAATCAATAAGCCGCATGCGTTCGAGCAGCCTGTACAGGAAGATGCATAGTAATTTGCCTTTCCGATTAGAAGATGTTCTGGTTTTTTGTTATAAGGTACAATTTCCCCTTTATCGCGATAATCTGTACACGCAGTAGCGCCTATGGCAGCCGTTACAGAAGCCAGTGCAAGAAATTTTCTTCGTGAAAGTTTCGTTAATTTACCAAGTTCAAAATCGTCCGTAACCCCTTCCATAAATTCGTTCTCTTTAATCTTACGTAGGTCATCACTACCGTTATAATCTTTGAGACTTTTCCAGAAATCTTTTTTATCCATGATTGAAAACCTTATTTTACTCTTTTAACGGCATCTTTATGAATGTTTACTTTTATTTTATTGTTATGCATAAGCTTAAAAAACTTTTTAGGTAACAAACCGCTAATCAATCCCGCTAACGACAGAACGCCGAGCGTTTCAAAAAATTTTCTTCTTTTATAAATTTTTTCCATTTGTTCTCCACCTATCTATGACATGCATAGCAATTTTCAGGACCATTATTTACTACTTTAAGATAAGGTAAATTTTTATGTGGATTTCGATGACAATCAAGACAGGCAGCCATAGTAAACTGCCTTACCTGGGAAATTTTTTCCATCTGTGCAACATCTCCGTGACAGGTTTCGCATTTTATCCCTTTGTTTACATGGACGCTGTGATTAAAATAAGCGTAATCGGGTACTTTATGAATTCTCTTCCAGGTTATCGGTTTGTTCTCTTCGTAATATTTGGTGAGTTTAATTATTTCGGGACGATCCTTACGTGCATAAGTGTGGCAATTCATACAAATATTGACCGAAGGAATTGACGCATATCTTGACTTCTCGACGCTAAGATGACAATATTGACAATCGATTGCCATATCGCCGGCGTGAAGCTTATGTGAAAAATTAATCGGTTGACTGGGTTCGTAGCCTAGACCGTCCCGCTCGGGACGAGAAATGTAATATGTAACGATAAATGTTGAAATAATAACAAATAATGTCAGAGGCAACCGAATTTTAAAAAGATAATCCAAATATTTTTTTTCCATCAATGTCTCTGAAATAAGATTAGTAATAAGATATTGAGTATAATTATCTGATTTTAAGATTCAAATATACATAACAACAAGATTTTAACAAAAATTCAATTAAAATTATTTTTTTCGTTCAACTACAAAATGAACGAGCCCTGAGAGAGAATGCTTGGCGGTAGAGTCCTCGAAAATATTGAGACAATTCAATGCCTTACGTGCGTATTCATTAGCTTTTTCTTCGGCGTAACTTATGCCGTCGTATTTTTTTACAAATTCTATTACAGCATCGACGTCTAAATTTTTGCCTCCGTTTTTAATTAGATTCAAAATGGATTTAGATTCATCTTTTTCGGCTTTGCTTAATGCATATATCAAAGGTAAAGTTAGCTTCCTTTCTCGAATGTCGCCTGCGAGTGGTTTACCCAGTATACTCGACTTGCCAATAAAGTCGAGAATGTCGTCGCGTATCTGAAAAGCAATACCGAGATATTCACCAAATTCATGCATGGCTTTTATTTTATTTTCGTCATTCGTGGCAGCCATAGCACCTATTTCACAACACGTCGACAATAGCGAAGCTGTTTTATCAGAAATAATTCTGAAATAAGTAGCCTCATCATTATTCAGTTTTCTTGTTTTCCTGATCTGGAGCAATTCACCTTCCGACATTCTTTTTACGGTATTGGTAATCACTTTGAGAAAATCGTGGTCTTCATATTCAACTGCCAGCATCAGTCCCTTTGCCAGGAGATAATCGCCCATTAAAACTGCAATTTTATTTTTCCATATAGCGTTAATCGACGGGAAATTTCGTCTCGTATCGGCATTGTCCACAACATCATCGTGTACCAATGTAGCAGTATGCAGCAATTCAACAAGTCCGGCACCTCTGTAACTTCTTTCTGTAATACCTCCAGATATTTTACTGGAGAGTAATACCAGCAGAGGTCGAATTTTTTTGCCCTTCTGTTTAAGGATATATTTTGTTACAAGGTCTACAATGCCAACATTTGATTTTAATGATTTTTTAAATACGGCATTGAATTCTTTTAATTCTTTATCGACGCTGTGTATTATATCGGAAAGCGTATTTATGCTCAATTTTTCTTATGGAATATTTTTGAGACTAAAATACTTATTTCATATAAGAAAACCAATGGAACAGCCAGAATAATCTGAGATACGGGATCGGTTCCAGGAGTTAAAATTGCTGCGAGTATTAAAATTGCTACTATTGAATGTCGGCGATAGCGTCTCATTATGCCTGGATTCAGTATACCAATTTTGGTCAGGAAAAATGAAAGCATTGGAAGTTCGAAAACCAATCCCGCTCCTATAATTACGCTCAGGATAATCGAGAAATACTCGTCAATTGCAAAATTATTTTCAATTGCTGCAGAGCCGAATTCCGCTGCAAATTTCAGCGTCAATGGCAGCATTACAAAATATGCAAAAACGACACCCGCAAGAAAACAAAATGTGGTAAAGAGAACTATCGATGTAATATATTTTTTTTCATTCTCCTTTAATGCCGGAGCAATGAATTTCCAGAATTGATAGACAACATTTGGAAAACTGATTATCAAGCCAACGATTATTGCTACCTGAAAATACAGAAATAATTGTCCGAACGGTTTGAGATTCTGAAGTTTTATATTTGACTGACGCGCCGGCAATAAAAGGACACCGTCAATAATCAAATCAATGAATATCCACGCGATTATAGTTCCTATCAATATTCCAATTAAAGAGTAAATTATTCTCCACCTCAATTCTTCGAGGTGTTCCAGAAAAGTCATTTCGACTTCGCCTGATTCGTATTCTTCATTCAGGAGTTTTGTATCTTCTGCCACTTAGCTAACCGTTTATTAATTCCGGATATAGCGGAAATTTCGAGCAGAGTTCTTTAACCTCTGAGTTAATGCGATTTAATTCATCTACGTTATCCGCATTTTTTATTGCCCTGTCGATAAACGAAGCAATCATCTTCATTTCATTTTCTTTCATACCTCTTGTAGTAACAGCTGGTGTTCCAATTCTAATTCCGCTGGTAACAAACGGACTTTTTGTATCGAAAGGAATCATATTTTTATTGACCGTCATACCTGCTATACCGAGGGCGTTTTCGGCTTTTTTACCGCTAATATTTTTACTGGAAAGGTCAATAAGCATCAGATGATTGTCCGTTCCGCCCGATACAACGTCGTATCCTAATCTCATTAATTCTGCAGCAAGAGTTTTTGCATTCGAGATCACCTGCCGGGCATAAATTCCAAAAGAATCCTGAAGAGCCTCGCCAAATGCAACTGCTTTTGCCATAATAATGTGCATGAGAGGTCCACCCTGGATACCGGGCATCACCATACCGTCGAAAATTTCAGACATCAATTTAAGCCGGTCACCTTTGATAGTTTTAATGCCCATTGGATTTTCTCTGTCCTTTCCGATCAATATAACGCCGCCGCGAGGTCCTCTCAAAGTCTTATGAGTTGTTGACGTAACAACGTCGCAGTAAGGAAGTGGATTGTTGAGTAAACCCTTTGCAATTAAGCCCGCCGGATGAGCCATGTCGCACATTAAAAATGCACCTACTTTATCTGCAATTTCCCGGAATTTTTTGTAGTCCCAATCCCTCGAGTAAGCACTTGCACCTGCAACAATCAATTTCGGTTTCTCTTTTTTTGCAATATCTTCAATAATGTTATAATCGAGAAGTTTAGTTTCCTTACTTAAAGTATATGAAACAGCATTGTAAATTTGTCCGGAAAAATTGACAGGCGATCCGTGTGTAAGATGTCCACCCTGGTCAAGACTTAAACCGAGAATTTTATCACCAGGCTTAAGAAGAGCCATAAACACAGCCATGTTTGCTTGAGAACCGCTATGAGGTTGAACGTTAACATATTCTGCACCAAACAATTTTTTCAACCTTTCACGCGCTAAATCCTCTGCCATATCGACATATTCACAGCCGCCGTAATATCTTTTACCAGGATAACCTTCTGCATATTTATTGGTCAAAACAGATCCCGTAGCTGCTAAAACTGCCAGACTGACAAAATTTTCAGAGGCAATTAATTCAAGATTATTTACCTGTCTTCCAATTTCAAGTTTCAATATCTTGGAAATTTCAGGGTCATTGGCCAGATAATTTAACATGATATTTTCCTGTAATTATTTTTAGTACACAAATATAAACTTTTCCTTTCGGTTAATCTAACATTAATATGAATTGCGATAGGAAGAAAAGAATTGGCTGAGAATAAAAAAATGCCGCCCCATTTTACGAGGCGGCAATCTATTCTTTAGTTATTTTATGGAACCTGAATTGACCTATCGATCCAGGCATAGCATGGACCTTCAATTTTGATAGTATCGCCAGATTTAAGTTTTCTGAAGAAATAGTCCTCTTTTGTTGGGACAGAATTTTGCAGAGCTTTAATACGGTCAACTGATATGGTAGCGTATTGCCCGCCTAACAAAGCAGCTTTTCTATAAGTATCGACTGCTAATTGATAAACACACTTAGCCATAAAATCGTAGTCGCAGGAACGAGCTGCTTGTTCGTACAATTGAGCTTCGATAAGAATAGGATAATCCCATTGAGGATCGATTTTCAACGCTCTCTGCAGATAAGTTCTGGCTACAGAAAGCTGGTCCAATCTTTTATAAATCAGGGCGAGATTAACATAATTTTCTTTTCCGTCGGGTTGAAGTTCAATTACCTTTTTGTAAGCGTTAATTGCTTGGTCAGTCTTATCGAGTTTATCGTAAACGCTGGCAAGTTGTTTCCAGTAATTAATTACATCGGGAGATTTTTGAGTTAAAAATTTAAGCGGCTCAACAGCTTTTTCGTAATTCTGTGCTTTTATGCAGGTTGAAGCATATTTCCAGGCTTTTTCGAGATTTTCCTTGTCGAGTTCCCACGACTTTTTAGTAATTTCAACCAGCTCATCTATATTTTCTGCAATCGATTCTAATTTCTGTATCCAGATAGGATTATCAGGCTCAGTTTCAGAAAGTTTGGAGTAAAGGTCCAATGCTTTTAGCTTATATCCATTTCCCTCAGTTGCATTTTTAATATAGAGCATTCCGAGTCGATCTTTATAAAACGCAGGTAATTCAGGGTCTTTGGCAATTGCTTCTTCGTAGACTGGAATAATCTTGTCGCTTGATTCATTTGCCCATACTTCCATAACGTAAGCTTTACGGGCTAAATAATAACCCGCCAGCTCCGTTTCATATTGAATAGCTTTGTCGTAGAAATAATAAATTGTGTCTGTAAGCGCTTTCTTTTCTTCATCGCTAGCATTTGTACTATCGTGCAAGTACCAGAGTGTTTCTTCCATTTTTGGGAATATTTTATATTTAAGAAATTGCGTTGGGTCTTCATTGATCACTTCCCACCCAAAAGGAGCAGCGCTTACATAATCTTTATTCTTGTGGTATTCGTAGAATAAGGAAAAATTAGCCATCAATTGATTCTGGGCATATAATGAAGAAACGCCTAAAAGATAGGTCATTATCAGTAAATATTTTAAGTGTTTCAATTTGTAAATCCCCTAATTTGTTTTCTTTTATCTATCTTGTCTAATAAACCAAATATCTCCGATACTCAAACTTACAGAAAATTTATAAATATTTTCGAGTAATAAATTATTATTTTTTGTACCACGCCGACCGTACTGGAACGCAAAGTCAAGTCTGTTTGCTATATCCAGAGGAATCGAAAATCCAGTATAGACAGAAATCTGGTTGATACCTTCTCCGTTAATTTTATATTGAGATTTTTCATAGCTTAAACCGAAACGGAGCATAACCAGTTCCCAGAAGCGATTCGACCGGACGTCAGATTTTCGGTATTCAAATCCGAGACTATACTTGTTTATGTCCTGCATCACATCGGATTTGAGATTGTTATGCGTAAAATCGCCAAATGACTTATGAAAATAATCGAAAAGTATACGGTAATCGTTATTCAATATAAAAGAAATACCTGCACCGTAACGGATTGGAATTTTTTCCGATATTGTCCCTTTAGATGAAGTTACTGTGCCGATTACCGTAGTGGCACTACTCACACTATCAACTTTAACATTAACTGGATTTGAGTAAAAAGCTCCCAATCGCATATCGCTGATAAAATTCATTCCCAGAACTTTGGATAAATCTTGTGAAATCGTACCTACTGTTAATCCCGCCGCGATATAACTATACTCGTCCGAAAAAGAACCATTAATTAAGCCTTCGTTAGATGTAAAATTAATTGAAGTTGTTCTCGAAATCTTTCCGTTATAATAGTCGAGCGAAAAACCGAAAGAAGCTCCAAACGGGAATTGATACGTTCCACCCAATATTACTTTCGAAATCCCGCCCTTGCCTTCATAATCGGTCGTATATGCGCCCACAATCGAAGTATCGGTTACCACTCTAAGCTCATAATCAGCGTTTGAGTACGGTACAATTCCCGCAACGAGGCTCACTCCATATTTTTGATAGACCGGGAATCCGAGCATGAATCCCGGAATAATTAGGTCAGAGTGATAAACTGATGAACTATTCGAAGCAATGTTATTGCCTTGATAAACCATACCAGTTTCGAAGCGCGTAAATTTAAGTGCCGACCATCCTGCAGGATTTATTGAGCTGAGATAATCAATATCTTTCAGAGCTATTCCGAGTTCACCAATTGACATTCTACGTGCATCATAGCTGAAGAATAAATCGCCTATCCCAAACCGTGAATAAACCGAACCACCAGAAGCATGCGAAACAATCGGCAAAATAAATATTATAAAAAAGCCAATGAATATTCTTTTCATAAACTATCTACTCTTTAAATAAGTAATTTTTAGTTTTGGGCGATTGTAATTATTCACTGAATGGGTGCCATAAATCCAGATTGTTGCAAGCGATTCTTTTTCGTCTTCGAGATACAATTCGAGTCCCTGATTCGTGTAAGAAGTATCGGAAACCCATTTTTGAACAATCCAGGCAATATCTCCCGTGAATTTATCGCCACTCCTCGATAATACTGTTGTAATTGTGCTGTCGGATGTATAAGTTTTATTTGTACTGTCTGCCAGCACTTTAACAATAATCGAATCGGAAGCAGGCTCGCCATCGAAAGTTTTTAATTCGTTTACATATAGCTCAAGTTCCGCTTTGTTAATGATTATATTCTTAGGCAATCCGGCAAGGTCGAAATAGAGAAAGCCTCTGTTGAACAAACCACCCTGTAAAACGATGTCGTTGTCTGAAGTCTCCGGTGCACCTATAATGGCATGTAGATCCATATAAGGAAGCGTCGAAAGTGTATCGGTTACTTCATTTCTGCCATACATAATTGTCAAAGATGGTAGGTCGGTATCCGTAAAAAGTTGATATGCATTAAAACCCACGATCCTTTTTGTGCCGGGCGTGGGCTTTATCAGAATTCCGTAATTAGGTTCGGCAGAGTTGGAATCCACACTGAACTTAATCCATTCGAGAACTACGGAAGGGTCAAGCTTAAATGCAATCGATGTATCGTCGACTGCTTTTTCGAATGCAATATCTCGATTTTCATATTGTAGCAAGTTGAGACTGTCGGTATTAAAACCTGCTGTACTCCAGTTGCTTGTTATTCGGTGAACAGTAAAGTCGAATGGTAATGATTTGTCCCCAAGATAATATTTCAGTTTTACATAAATTGAAGCTTCGGATATGTTCAACTTGTTCTCCTGCACAAGAGTAATAACTGAGTCGGGCAATGAAAATTCGTATCTCAGCAATGCCTGCGCTTCATATTTTTCGTTCCGTCCCAATAGCAATTTGCTGGCTACACCCAGCAATTGATTGCGTTGAAAAGTATATGAATTCAATTTCACATTTACAGAATCAGTATCAAATTGGTGAAATGAGAGAGTGGCATCATCTTTTATTAAATCGTATCCTACTGAGGTCGGATCCTGATTACATGAAACCAACAAAAAACCGAAGAGAACTGGAATCATCAGTTTAATTTTTCTTAACAATTATTATCCTCCTCAAAAGTTTGAGTAATAAATTTGTTGATTTCATAAAAATCAGTAGCTACAAAATTGGGCTTTTTACCGTCAGTAATCAAGTTTTCAATCTCCGTTTTATAGTTTTCATTTGCAATCAATATTGTTTTAATTTTGGCGTTAATACCGGCTTCGATATCGCTTGCTCTGTCGCCAATCATAAAAGATTTAGAAAGATCAATATTATGCTCTTTAGCTGCTTGTAAAATCATAAACGGCGAAGGTTTCCGACAATTTGATTTTTCTGGCGGGTCAAAATCGGGATGATAAGGACAATAGTAGATGGCGTCAATCACTACGCCACATTGTTTAAGTAAATCTTTAACTCTTTTATTAACCTCTTCGACCTCTTCGACGGTCATCAGACCCTTTGCCACTCCAGCTTGATTTGAAATTATAATTAGCTTGAAACCAAATTTATCTTTGAGATTTTTCAGATTCTCGGCAACGCCTTCTATCAAACGAACTACATCCGGGTTGCTTATATAACCCGGGTCGTAATTTATCGTTCCATCTCGATCCAGAAATAATGCAGGTCGCATTAATCAATCAATTAACTTTTTGTAAAGTTCAACATATTTCTTAGCCGAACTCAGCCAGCTGTAATCCCCTTTCATCCCTGTTTTCATCAATTCAGTCCATAATTCTTTATTTTCATTATAAAGCTTAAGAGCTTTCTTAACGGCTCCGATTAGGTCGGTTACAGTAAATTTTTCAAAGACAAACCCGTTACCTGTTCTCGTCTTTTCATCAAATGGAATAATTGTATCTGCCAGACCGCCGGTCTTGTGCACAATTGGTACAGTTCCATATTTAAGGCTATAAAGTTGATTGAGTCCACACGGTTCGATTTTCGATGGCATAAGGAACATATCGGCGCCAGCTTCAATTAAATGGGCAAGGTCTTCGTCGAATCCGATGAAGCACGAAAATTTACCTGGATTTTTTACCGCCATCTCACTGAAAAATTTTGTGTATTTCTTGTCGCCTGTTCCCAATAATACCATTTTAATATTTAGTTTCATCAATTGACTAAGCGATTTCTGAAGCAGATCCATTCCTTTTTCATCTGTCAGACGTGAGATTACTCCAATAATTGGAACGTCTTCTTCATATTCAAAGCCAAAATTTTCCGACAACGTTTTTTTATTTACTTTCTTATTGTCAAGTTTTTTAATAGAGTATTTCTGCGGTATTTTTGAATCCTTTTCCGGGTCCCAGATTAATCTGTCGATCCCATTTACGATTCCCAATAAATCTTTATTTCTTTTTTTAAGATACTGATTCAAACCTGCGCTGTTGATTTTTGAGGTTGTCAATTCCCTGGCATAAGTTTCACTTACTGTATTTATTTTGTCCGCAAATAAAATACCGCCTTTTAGAAAATTAATTTTGTTATTGTGGAGCAATCCATCTTCGGTTGCCAATTCTTCAGGTAATCCTGTTTTTTCGAATGAGGAAAGGGGAAATTCCCCCTGTTGAAATATATTGTGAATTGTAAGCAAAGTTTTAGTAGATGAAAATTGCGGCTCGTCTTTGTAAATTGTTTTCATATAAACAGGCACCAAGCCACTCTGCCAGTCATTACAATGGATAACGTCGGGTGTCCAACCGAGCTTGAGCATCAATTCGAATACAGCTTTTGTAAATAATATAAACCGCTCGTCATTGTCTGGAAACTCTTCGCCTGTAATCGGATCGGCATAAAGACTGTGACGATTCCCAAAATATTCGGGACTATCAAGAAAATAAATTT
The DNA here is from genome assembly GCA_020722005.1 of Melioribacter roseus. GTDB lineage: Bacteria > Bacteroidota > Ignavibacteria > Ignavibacteriales > Melioribacteraceae > Melioribacter > Melioribacter roseus_A. Next base: position 27,819 of record DYLP01000007.1, on the reverse strand, counting down.
GAACGCGTGCCTTTGGTCCGACTAAAAATGAAGAACGCAGCGAAAAAACAACATCTTGACCGGCAATATTTACCGAAATATCCTTCAATCTAACCACTTCGTGAATCTTGAATTTACGTTCGTCAATCGCACCGTATTTGGGCAATATGATACGAACATCGTGACCCATTTCTTGCAAACGCTGTGGGAGCGCAGAAGAAACATCTGCCACGCCGCCAGTTTTTACAAATGGGACTGCCTCGGGTGTTACGAAAAGGATTTTAAACGTTGAAGGCATATTGGTAAGATCCTTTGTTTTTTATTTTCGAAAAATACGAAATATTATACCCCTAAACAAAAAATTAGAAATAGACGACTTTATTCTATATATTAATTCAAATAAAAATTCAGGTATTTTTCGGTGAATCTCTTAATCAAAAATCCGGAGCAAATAGTTACTGTTAATACATCCGGAAAAAACTCAAAATCGGGCAAACGAATGAATGAGCTGGATATTTTGAGAGAACATTCGATTTATATAGAAGACGGAACGATTAAAGACATTTTGCCAAATTCCTCGAGCAATAAAATTAAAGCAGACGAAATAGTCGACGCCAGAGGTTTATTGATTTTGCCCGGTTTGGTTGAATGCCATACGCACAGCGCTTTTACTGGAAATCGTTCAAACGAATTCTTGATGCGATTATCGGGCAAATCCTACGAAGCAATTGCCGAAGAAGGTGGAGGTATTATTTCAACTGTAAATTCAGTAAGACGGGCTTCCCACGATGAATTAATTCGACTTCTTTCTTCCCGAATAAAAAAATTTATTTCGCAGGGAATTACGACCCTCGAAATAAAAAGCGGATACGGCTTGAGCTATTACGACGAGATCAAACTTTTGCAGGTAATTAATTACTTCAAAAAATATTCACAGATTGACATAATTCCCACATTTCTTGGAGCACATACTTACCCACCCGAATACAAAAACGACCATTCGGCTTACCTGAAATTAATTATAGATGAACTCCTACCTTATATCAGCAAAAATGGCCTGGCGGATTTTACGGATGTATTTTGCGAAAGTACAGCGTTCAGTCCAGAAGAAACTGATTTAATTTTTAAAAAAGCAAAAGAGCTCGGATTTAAACTGAGACTTCATACCAATCAGTTTCACAGCATAGGTGGAATTGAAGTGGCTCTTAAACATTCTGCTTATTCGGTTGATCATCTCGAAATAGTCGAGGATAATGAGATCGATAAAATTGCAAATTCAGAATTGACGGCTGTTTTGCTGCCAGGGGTATCTTTCTTTCTCGACTATAATTACGCTCCCGCCAGGAAATTAATCGATCAAAATGCTACGGTTGCACTGTCAACGGATTTTAATCCAGGCAGTTCACATATTGCCAATTTTCATTTTATTATGAGTCTGGCTGCATTAAAAATGAAAATGTCAGCCGAAGAGATAATTTCTGCAACTACGATTAATGCAGCAAAAGCCATTGGTATGAACAACCTTATCGGTAGTATTGAAATTGGAAAACAGGCTGATTTTGCGTTGTTGAAAGCAAAAGAAATTTCGGAAATAATTTATAGTATCGGCAATAATCTAAACGTAATGACTATTAAGAAGGGGGAAATAATTTACAAAGGCGAAACGGAGTAATCATGAAAATAATCGAATGCGTTCCCAATTTCAGCGAGGGCAAAAACAAAGAGACATTCGAAGCTATTAAATTAGCACTCGATTCGACAAAAGGAGTAAAATTATTGAATCTCGAACCGGATGAAGATTATAATCGGGTAGTCGTAACTATGGTAGGTACGGACGAGGGAATTCTCGAAGGAGCAGTTAATGCGAGTATAGCTGCTGCCGAACATATTGATATGAGATATCACAAAGGCGAACATCCAAGAATCGGAGCTATCGACGTCGTGCCGTTTATTCCCATTTCCGGCAGTACTATGAAAGAATGCGTAAAAATATCTGAAAAGTATGCCGAAATTATTTCGGAAAAATTAAACGTACCGGTTTATCTCTACGAATATTCAGCACGCAAACCTGAAAGACAAAATCTTGCCAACATCCGAAAAGGTGAATATGAAGGACTCGAAGAGAAATTAAAAGACCCCGAATGGCAGCCTGACTATGGACCAGCAGTTTTTAATCCAAAATTGGGAGCAATAGTTACTGGCGCTAGATTTTTCCTAATTGCTTATAATGTCAACATCGATTCCACGAATTTATCTTATGCAAAAGAAATTGCGGAAGTGTTGAGAGAAAGCGGTTACCCAAAACGCGACGAAAATGGCAACATAATAAAAAAAGACGGTAAAACCATCAAAGTTCCTGGAAGACTAAAATCAGTTAAAGGGATGGGCGTTGCACTCGAAAAATTTAATTTGACACAGGTTTCTATAAATCTTACTAATTACAATGTTACCCCTCTCCATGTAGCTTTTGAAGAAGTTAAAAAGGAAGCAAACCGCTTGGGCGTCAAAGTAAAAGGGAGTGAAATTGTCGGTCTTGTTCCTAAAGAAGCTCTCTTAATGGCAGGGAAATTTTATACAAAGGACAAAACCGATAACGAAAAAGATTTAATTAATGCGGCAATCGAAAATCTCGGTCTGGATTATTTAGCTCCCTTCAAGCCCGAAGAAAAAATCATCGAATACATGATATAAAAAAGGAAATTCTAAAATGGATATTAAAAAAACAATTGAACAATACCTTGATGAAATAGCATCATCAGCTCCAACACCTGGCGGAGGAAATGTTGCGGCATTTTGTGGAGCCCTTGCTTCGAGCCTCGGCATTATGGTTTGCAATTTAACAATCGGCAAGAAAAAATATGCAGACGTAGAAAAAGATATCGAAGAGGCAAAAGAAAAACTCAATACCTACCAGAAAAATTTTTTAATTCTTGCTGAAAAGGACAACGAAGCGTTCAACAAAGTTATGGAATCTTATAAACTTCCCAAAGAAAATGAAGAACAGGCTGAGAAAAGGAAAAAAGAAATTCAGAATGCAACACTCGAAGCAGCGGCAATTCCGATGGAAGTTTTAAAAAACTGCTCTGCTGTTTTTATTCATATTAAGACGGTAGCCGAAAAAGGAAATCGGAATTCAATATCGGATGCGGGCGTTGCAGCTACATTAATAGGTGCCGCAGCCAATGGGGCTTATTTAAATATTTTAATCAATTTAGGCTCGCTCGATAATAAGACAATTGCGCACGAAATCCTTAAAAGTGCCAATGCTCTACTCGACGATGTTAATCATAACGTAAGATTAATAACGAACATTATTAAAGATTCACTTACTCTATGAGAAGAATTTCTTTTTTGCTTATAATTCTTTTACTAAACTATAAGTATACAGCTCAAACGGTTTTACCTGGTATAGATGTATTGATCAAACATAATTTTCGCGAGCTATCGGAGAAACATATCGGCTTGATTACTAATTCCACGGGGGTCAATAAAGACTTAATCTCTACTGTCGATATCTTACTCAACACAGAAAAGATTAATCTAATTGCAATTTTTACACCAGAACACGGCATACGGGGTAATAAAAGCGCAGGGGAATTTGTAAGCTCAGAAGAGTACAAAAATATAAAAGTATTTTCACTCTACGGCAATACAAAGAAACCGACCAAAGAAATGTTGAAAGGAATCGATGTGCTTGTTTATGACATTCAGGATGCAGGTCTGCGTTCTTACACTTATATTTCTACACTAGGAATGGCGATGGAAGCGGCAGCAGAAAATAATATCGAATTTGTCATTCTCGACCGACCGAATCCGATTAATGGCCTTAAAGTCGAAGGTCCACCGCTCGATACACTCTTCAAATCATTCGTTGGATATTTCCCAATCCCTTATGTATACGGACTGACACCTGGTGAACTGGGACGTTTTATAAACGAAGAAATCCTCAAACCAAAAGGCAAAAAATGCAATCTGAAAATAATTCCAATGGAAGGCTGGAAACGAACTATGAATTATAACGATACGGGATTATTATGGACTCTCACTTCAAATCACGTTCCCGATTCAGATACTCCATTTTATATGGCTGCCTCGGGCATACTGGGTGAGCTCAACGTAGTTTCGATCGGAATTGGTTATACATTACCTTTCAGGACATTTGCGACTGCATGGATTGCTCCAGACCTCCTCGCCGAAAAGATGAATGCCCTCAATTTAAAGGGAGTTAAGTTCCGGCCTATCTCTTACAAACCGTATTATGGTAAATGGAAAGATACGGTACTCAACGGCGTACAAATTTATATTACTGATAAAGACGCAGCGAATTTATTGTTAATCCAGTTCTATTTTATGCAAGTTCATAACGAACTGTATCCCGATAAAAACCTTTTCGCTATTGCCGATTCTTCACGGATAAAAATGTTCGACCTGGTGATGGACACCGACAAAATAAGAAAAGCATTTATAAAAAATTATAAGGTTGAAGACATTAAAGAATTATTAACTGAAGGATTGGATAAATATAAGCGTGTAATTAAGAAATACTGGATTTATAAATAATTATTTACTGTATAAATTAATGCCTCCCACAGGCCAGCGCGCTCTCAGATTTAATGTATCCGGATAATAACTGAATTTTTCAGCGTATTTATACGGTTTAATACTTCCATAAGAATAGCTACCGTTACCGTCTGAATCGATAAAGTTCCACATTATGTATTTACCAGGTGTTACTTTATTTATTTCGAATTTATTTGACGCAGCTTTTTTGAAATAATTTTTCCCTGTATCGATACTTTTTAAAACGACATAAATATTAGAACTATCTGTTTTAGATATAACATTCCCTGATACAGCAGAAAATTCGAGTTCGTTTGCCGTTGTGAAATTTACCGAGAGCACTGAATCAACTTTATTACCCCGCAGGTCGGCTATTTTACTCAGATCGATTTTCAACTCATATTCAGACGCCTGTCGAAGTCTCGATTTGAGGATTATATTGAAAGCCGCATCGTCTATCCTTTCGAGTTGATAAGAAAATCGATTGCCTTTTTTATCGGAGACAACAATAAAACTATCAGGTAAAGCAAAACCTTCGTCGAAACCGCATTTAATTACAGGATTTTCATAATCGATTTTATTTTCAGGATAAATGCCCTCGATGCCAATAAATGCTGGAGCTGATGTATCCTCCTTAGAAATAGGCGTTATCGAGATAATATCACGTGTATTCAAATTGCCATTTAGATCAGGAATATTTTCTGCTACAAGAAAAGTTTTCCCGCCTTTAGGCAGGGTGTCCTGCAATGAAATATAAAATTGATTTTTCCCGCCTTTCCCTTTATAAAAGAAATGCGAAAAAAATTTCTTGTCTGTCAGCGAATCGATTAAATAAAAATTAGTGGAGTTTATCTTGGTACTGTCGACTGCTTCGTTAAATTCTATTAAATACCGATAACTATCTAAGGCTCTGGCATCAGATAATTTTGGTGGAATTGTGTCACCCAAAGTTAGCATAAAATCGAGATCGCTAATTTCCTTATTGCCCTCGCTGATAATTACTCTTTTAAATTGTACGCCGTAATAATCATCATTAATTTGATATTTCAGGTCGTTTAGTTTATCCTTCATCGCTATTACATTATATTCGCCATAACTCAATCCGAGTAACATGTAACGCCCATTCTTACCAACCTGAGAAATATAATCGGGTTCTTTCATAGATATATCTTCTGTACCTGAGTTGTGCTTAAATGCTAAAATCATAACACCGGAGGGGTCGTCGTCGTAAACTTTCCCGGTAACTTTTCCAACGTCAATTGTATTGCCGGTTGAAAAAGCAAATGTATATGGTTCGAGCATTTTATTTCTGCTATTATAGTCCTCAACTTCAGCCCCAATTGTAATCGTATAGGTTGTATTCCTTTTTAATGTATCCCTCAATTCAAGTCGTAATGTTGTGCCGCTCCAATTGTATTTTATGGGATATTTCAGAGGTGGGGAAACAAAAATGGCATTACGTACAGAACTTTTATTAATGTATTCGCTAAAAGTGATCTCGATTGTATGACCGTTAAAATTTGTGGTACCCGACGGAGGAATAACTTCGACCACAGACGGTGGCATTGTATCTTCGGGTCCACCTCCTGGAGGTAACTGATTGGCACAGCTTTGCAAGAGTACCAAGATCATTAATATTATTAATTGTTCTGACTTCTTCGCCATTGTCTGTATTCCAGTACGTTCTGTTCGTGTTGATTTGGAGTGGAAGCAAATTTATGACCACCATTGCCATCTGCTACAAAATAATAATAATTATGCCGCTCGGGATAAAGTGCAGCCATTATTGCATCCTTGCCTGGATTATTAATGGGTCCTGGCGGTAACCCAGGATATTTATATGTGTTATATTTAGAATCGATTTCCAGATCTTTATAATAAACTTTTTTATTATTTCTTTGACGTATTAAAAATTGAACTGTCGGGTCGGCTTGCAACAGCATTCCTCTTTTCAAACGGTTATGATAAACTCCCGAAATTGTTTTGAACTCTGAGAAATTATTCGACTCTGCATCAATTATCGAAGCGAGTGTAAGAATTTCATGTTTGTTCATTCCTAATTCTTTCATCCGTTTTTGAACTTCAGGTTTATTGAACAAAGTGTCCATTTCCGATTTTAATTTCCTCAATATTTCTTCTGCTTCGCTATTGGGATAAAAATAGTATGTTTCAGGTAAAAGATAACCCTCTAGAGATTTTATATTTTCATCAAGCGCAAGTGACCTTAAAAATGACCTGCTCCTGCTTAGTTCCATTACTTTTGCCGAATCAATATTCAATTCTCTCTGCAGAAGTGATGCCAGGTCATTCATCCATATACCTTCTGGAATAGTAACCCTTATCTGTGCAGCCTGACTGCTATCGATAAAAAGTTCGATCAGGTCGAGGTAACTTAATCCGTTAGGAATTTTATATTTACCGGCTTTAATTTTTTTATCTGCTCCATAAATAAATGCCGCTACTTTTATGTTGAATTTACCCTTAATAATTTTTTTTGAATAGAGCGAGTCGATAACTTGATTGAGAGTAGCACCTCTGGGAATTATTAATTCAACGGGTTCATCTGAATCGTAATAATTAGGCGAAAAGAATGTGAAAGTAAGCACAGAAAGCACAAAAGCAAAAACGCCTGCGAGAAGATAAATTTCATTGTTCGAAAAGTATTTATTCAGGTTTATTTTTTGCATTAATCTGCACTCTTGTATTCTTTAATGAAAGGATTTTCTTTTAAGCCGGGATAAGCATTAAAGTCAAAATTGAAACGGTAGCCACCCTCATAAAGTTTCATACCTCTGTAAGCAATCATGGCGGCGTTATCGCCGCAAAATTCCAAAGACGGAACAACAAATTTTTTATCGTATCTTTTTGCTATTTCTATCAATGCATTCCTCAAATATTGGTTTGCCGCAACACCTCCGACCAGAGAAACCGACTTAGCATTAAATTCACCCGATGCAAGCTCTGTCTTTTCCACAAGTGCTCTTACAACTGCATCCTGAAACGAAGCCGCAAGTAAAGGAATATCTTTCTGCGGTACTTTCCCAACTCCGCCATATTCTTTTTCGATGAGCCTCAATACTGCGGTTTTCAATCCGCTGAAGGAAAAATCGTATCTATTTTTGCAGCGTGACACAGGAAAATCAATTAACTCGCCTTCATACATTTCTGCATACTTTTGAATCATTGGTCCTCCTGGATAACCCAATCCCAGCATTTTCGATACTTTGTCGAACGCTTCGCCTGCGGCATCGTCAACTGTAGTGCCGAGTTTAATTATCTCAAAATCATTTTTTACCAGCAACAATAAAGTATGCCCTCCCGATACAACCAGACAGAGATATGGAAAGTCGGGTTTTCCCTCCATCAGGAATCCCGAAAAAATATGACCTTCGATATGATTGACTGGAATGAACGTTTTACCCAGTGAATATGCCAGTCCTTTTCCAAAGGTAAGTCCCACCAATAGAGCTCCTATCAATCCGGGTCCAGCAGTTGCGGAGATAACATCCATCTCTTCGAGATTCAAACCTGTTTTATCGAGTGCTTTATTAATTAAAGGCATTACTATTTGTAAATGCGCGCGGCTCGACAGTTCTGGAACAACTCCGCCGTAGTTAGTATGAAAATCTTGCGACGAAATTAAATTTGCCATTAGTTCTCCGTTAGAAATAACGGCAACCGAAGTTTCGTCACATGAAGTTTCGATACCTAAAATATTCATTTTGATACCGTATTTGGCATAAAAATACTTTTTGTAATGTACCAGGCAACCATCGGATTTTCCTGCAGACGTCTGATCGAATAGTTATACCAGTGTTTTCCGAAAGGAACATATATTCTAATTGTGTCTCCATTGGAATTAATGCGGTCTCTTAATTTTTCTTTAACTCCATAAAGCATCTGGAATTCGTATTTTTCTTTTCCAATGTTTTTATTATTAATCATCTCATATGCTTTATTGACGAGATAATCGTCGTGAGTAGCAATGCCCACGTAGTTTCCGTTATCCAGTAAATATTCGAGTATTCTCAAATAATTATGCCGAATTTCTTCTTTGCCTTTATAAGCAATTTCTTCAGGCTCGACATAAATACCTTTACAAAGTCGATAATTAGCATCTTTCATTTCAGGACGCTTGATATCCTCCATTGTTCTTTTGAGATAAGCCTGGATAACAATACCGACGTTTGAATAATTTTCTTTTAACTTTCGATAGATATAAAAAGTGTCGTCGGTCGTGGAAGAATCTTCCATGTCGATTCTTAAAAAATTATTATAAAGTCTTGCTCTCTCGGCTAACTCGGCAATTTGTTCATAACAAAATTCCCTGTCAATATTGAGTCCCATCTGGGTTGGTTTAACTGAAATATTCGATTTCAATTTGTGCTTTTCGATAGCGTCAAGGACTTCAAGATATTCTTTCTTTGCCTGAACGGATTCTTCCTTATTTGTGACCGACTCACCGAGAACATCCATAGTTGCAACAATCCCTCTGGAGTTAAGTTCTTTAACGACTTTTACACCATCGACTAGTGATTCGCCGGCGATATAGCGATTTGCAAATTTGCGCACTACTGCTTTTGGCAGCAGTTTAACAAATTCGACAATTGTACGATTAATGGGATTCACTTTTCCACCTTTATGATTGTGTCATCGAAATCAGCTTTAGAATAAAATTTAATTTCTCGTGTAAATCTTCAATCGTTGAATTGTTTTCAATCACAAAATCGGCTTTAGCTTTTTTAACTTCGTCTTTCATTTGATGCTCCATTCTTCTGATGATATCTTCTTTAGTCATTCCCTTTTGCATTGACCTTTTTATCCTCAATTTTTCCGTTGAATAGATCAGGATAATATAGTCGAACAAATCCTCCATATTGGCTTCGTACAAAAGAGCTGATTCCACAAATACGATATCATGTTTATTAAAATATTTTTCCGATAGATTTAGGGTTGCTTCGATGGTAGGCGGATGAACTATTGAATTGACTTTAGACAACAACTCATCTGAATTGAAAATTTTTTCAGCAAAAAATTTTGTATTTAGTTCCCCGTTTATGAAGATATCATTCCCTAATAGATGTATTAGTTTTTCTTTAACAGAGTGGTCATTTTTCATCAAGTCTTTGGCAAGCAAATCGGAGATAATCACTGGAAAGCCTTTCGATTCAAGAAATTTACAGGCAACCGACTTACCAGCTCCAATTCCCCCGGTAATGCCAATCAATAATTTTTCTTTCACAAGAGTTCCGGTAATAACTGTAACAATAAAGGCTGCATTATAATCCTCATCTTAAGATTATAAAGCAGCCGTAAAATTTATTTAGCATATGCAATTTTTCTTACTTCTCTTATAACTGTAACTTTAATTTGACCAGGGTATTCCATTTCTTCTTGAATTTTTTGGGCAATTTCGTAAGAGAGACGGTCGGCAAGAGTATCGTCCACATGGTCGGGTTCTACAACAACTCTTACTTCTCTGCCGGCTTGAATTGCATAAGTTTTGGCAACGCCTTCGAATGATTTAGCAAGCGCTTCGAGATTTTCGAGGCGTTTGACATAACTTTCGAGAGGTTCACGACGTGCGCCCGGACGTGCGCCGCTAATTGCATCGGCAGCCTGCACTAGAGCTGCGATTGGATGTTCCATTTCAATATCTTCATGATGACTGCCAACAGCATTAACAACAATCGGATGTTCACGATATTTTTTTGTAAGTTCGTAACCAAGCAGAGCATGAGGACCCTCGACGTCGCGATCGATTGTTTTTCCGATATCGTGAAGCAATCCGGCGCGTTTAGCTAGGTTTACGTCGAATCCGAGTTCGGCAGCCATTATGCCAGTCAGATAAGCCACTTCGATGCTGTGTTGCAATAAATTCTGACCATAGCTCGAACGATATTTCATTTTACCGATGTGTTTGACAAGTTCGGGGTGCAAGCCGTGCAAACCAAGCTGGATAATAGTATTTTCACCTTCTTTTTGGATCTCCTCTTCGAGTTCCTGCTCTACTTTTGCCACCACTTCTTCGATGCGAGCAGGATGAATTCGCCCGTCGGCAATTAAACGTTCAAGTGCAATACGAGCCACTTCCCGTCTGAACTGGTCGAATGCAGATAATATAACCGCCTCTGGAGTATCATCGACAATTACATCGACGCCGGTAGCAGCTTCGAATGAGCGAATGTTTCGCCCTTCACGACCTATAATACGCCCTTTCATTTCGTCGTTCTGAATTTGAACGACCGAAACTGTCGATTCGACCGAGTGGTCGACTGCAGTTCTCTGGATAGCTTGTATAATAATTTTTTGAGCTTCTTTTTTAGCTTCCACCTTTGCCTGGTCTCTGATTTCCTTAATCATCTGAGAGGCGTCTGCTTTGGCTTTACTTATCATATTATCCATAAGCATTTTTTTAGCCTCTTCCGAAGTTAGACCGGCAATTTTTTCTAGTTTTGCATTCTGTTCTGCGAGTAACCGCGAAAGCTCTTCGTGTTTCTTCTCTATTTCTTCCTTTTGAAGCTGAAGTTGTTTTTCTAAATCCTTTAATGCTTTTTCTTTTTGATTAACGACGTCATATTTTTTTTCGAGATTTTCCTCTCGGGATTCGAGTTGTTTTTCGTAATTCTGAAGTTTTTGTCTTTTTGTATTTACTTCGTTGTCGAACTCTTGTTTCTTTTTCAACCACTCGTCTTTAACCTCGAGAAGTTTTTCTCTTTTTATATGCTTGGCTTCTTTTTCAGCTTCTTCGACGATTTTTTGAGCTTTTTCTTTAGCAAGTGCAATATTATTCTTGCCGATTTTAGAATTAATAAACCAACCGAGCAAGAAAGCCAGCGCAAAGACTATTGCACCGATTAACACCAGATACAACTCCAATTGCATAATTCCTCCATAAATAAGAATATAATAGTCCGCAGGAGCCGGAGTTGCTTTATAGGAAAAGAACCTTTTCCTAAGCAATGCGGGAAATTGCCCGACGCTTTTTACTTCCACTGTCCCGTCATATGACGAGATCCCGGTCGAAACCGAGCGAGGCCTGTAATACACGTCGTGAGTCAATAACCCTTTTAGTTATTATTTGTTAGTTCTTTTTTATAAATCCACCGGCTCTGCGGAAAAACCTTGGATTATGATGGTGAGGATATAAAATTGGACTCGTCTAAAAGAAGCTTTATTTTCTTTATTTTATCTGTCGCCTGGATACTAAATTCGCGAAATTTATTCCTCTCAACGAATAAATCATATGCAATATTTAATGCTGCAATTATTGCTATCGTATCCTTCGGTTGATCGGGCAGCTCTTCCTGTGTTTCTTCCATCATTCTGTTGACATATTCTGCCAGCTCAGCTGCTACTTCCTGATTTTCTACTAAAAGAGAATATTCTTTATCAAATATTTTTACTTTAAGCTTCTTTTTTTCGGCCATTTTATATCATTTCCATCATCATACATTATTTTTAAGAACGCAAATGATAGTCAATCATTTCTATCAATTCGCTAATTTTACTTTTTAAGACTTCCCTTTCCTCCTTGTTTCCACTATGGATTAATTGAGTCCCCCTTTCTGAAAATCTACTCAACCTGCTTTCAATATCGGAAATTTTTTTCTTTAATTCACTATTTTCTCTTTCAAGAAGATTTATTCTTTCGTTTAACGATCGATTTGCCTCTACGAGCTCCTGACCTTTTTGCAAAAAATAGTAGATTTCTTTTTCTAGCGAACCGAGCTCATGGAGAAACATATCGTATTTGTTTAAGTCGGGCATCAAATGCCTCTTAATTTGGCATTAAATTTTTCTTCGACGGCTTTTATTGCTCGCCTGAACTCTTTGTCTACTTCTTCTTCTGTTAATGTCCTGCTTCCGTCGTAATATTCGAGCCTGAAAGCAAGACTCTTTTTGTCCATTCCTAAACTTTCACTTTGAAAAATATCAAATAACTTAACATGATGCAACAAGTTACTGCTTACATTCCTTATAACTTTAATTACTTCACCAGCTTCAATTTCGCTGTCGAGTATAAATGCAAAATCCCTGAATACTTTTGGGAATTTCAACAATTCCCTGAATTCAGGAATTTTTTGCTCGACCGAATTAATTCTGTCGAGGTCGAAAACCGTTGCAAAAACATCCTGTTGTATTTCAAAAGGTTTAAGTAATCGACCATCTAATTTACCACCCCAGACAATCAATTCGCCGGAGAGGAGTATTTGCATGCCATACTCAAATTTATCTGAATCGAGTCGCATTATTTCAAATTCTGCTCCCGGTAAATATTTATTCAGGAACGTGGTTGTAAAACCTTTGAGGTCATAAAAATCGAACCTCCTCTCCTTCTCATACCATTCGTCCTCGACTGCATTTCCCGTCAGGGCGATGATCAGGTGCTCGCTCTCTTTAAAATCTTCAAAAGTTTCAATACGATCGTTGATTTTTTGGAATACCTTGCCAATTTCAAAGAGCTGTAAATTTTTTTCGTTTACCTTGATGTTATTCGAAATTGCCTGAAGCATACCCGGAATTAACGATGGTCTCAAATGCGACATTTCAGCGCTTTGTGGATTAATCACGCCGATTGGATTTCCATACTCTCTGGCAATTTCTTCTTTGAGAAGCGAATTCGTTAAAATCTCGTAGAATCCGAGCGAGTTTAATATATTTCTGATACAGTCGTTATTTTCGGACTGGTCAATTTTTTCTTCCAGAGTAACAGAGATTTTTTCTACTTCTGGTATTTTATCGTAACCGTAAATTCTGGCAACTTCTTCGATTAGATCGATTTCCCTTTCGATATCATGTCTAAACGAGGGTATATCAAGTTTAAGAGATTTGCCCTGCTCGTTTAATCCAAAGCCGAGATTTGTAAATATTTTTTTCACGGTCTCTTTTTCGATGTCGTAACCGAGAATTTTTTTTATTCTTTCGTATCTCAATTCGACTGATTTTTTTTCAAATGGTCTGGGATAAACATCGATTTCAGATTTGCAAACTTTCCCGCCTGCGGTCATTGCAATTAACTGAGCCGCACGTTTTGCTGCCCAGACGGTAATGTTGTAGTCGACCCCGCGTTCGAAGCGATACGAAGCGTCTGCCTGCAGTCCCAATCTTTTAGCTGTTTTTCTTATTGAAGAAGGATTAAAGAAAGCGCTTTCGAGCAAAATGTTTTTAGTTTCATTTGTAACTTCTGAATTTTCACCACCCATAACGCCTGCAATTGCAACGGGTTTTTCGGCATCGCAAATCATTAAGTCGGATTCTGAAAGTATTCTTTCCTTCGAATCGAGCGTTACAAATTTATCGCCTTTATCTGCCTTTTTAACTATAATTTTGTTCCCGGCTAATTTATCGAGATCGAATGCGTGCAGAGGTTGACCGACTTCGTACAGAACAAAATTCGTTACATCAACTACGTTATTGATTGGACGTAAACCGATACTTTCGATTCTCTTTTTCAGCCAGTCTGGTGACTCTTTAATTTCAACATTTAAGACAACTTTGGCAACATAACGCGGACAATTTTCTGTGTCAATAATTTCAACAGATGCATATTTAGCAGAATCTTCTTCGATTTCTTCAAGTTCAATTTGGGGTATTTTTAATTTTTTTTTGAACAGTGCAGCTAAATCTCTGGCAATGCCGATGTGACTCAATGCATCTGCCCTGTTTGGTGTAATTGCAATATCTAATATTACATCGTCCAGACTCATAACTTTCGAGAAAGGGTTACCCACTTCAAAGGAAGAATCGAGGACCATTATGCCCTCGTGGTTGTCGCTTATTGAGAGTTCTTTTTCGGAACAAATCATTCCTTCTGATACTTCACCGCGTAATTTAACTTTTTCAATTTTTAATCCGTTTGAAGGAATAACTGCTCCTATTTTAGCGAAAGGTACTTTTTGACCTTGCGCAACATTTGGTGCGCCGCATATGACACTGTAATCTCTGCTACCGTCATTTACAATACAAAGCGATAATTTGTCGGCATTGGGATGTTTTTTTCTTTCTTTGACATAACCAACCACAATATTTTCATACAGTTTAGCCTGATCGACTACTTCTTCAATTTCCAATCCAGCGTATGTAAGCTTGTCGACAATCTGTTCAATCGTAATGTCTTCGAGGTCGATATAATCTTTGAGCCAGTTAAGAGAAACTTTCATTTAATCACCTTGATTAGAATTGATTTAAAAAGCGTAAATCGCTGTCGAATAAAATTCTAATATCGTCGATGCCGTATTTTCTCATTGCGGTTCTTTCAATACCCATTCCGAAAGCATAACCAACATATTCTTCGGGATCGATACCTACATTTTTCAAAACGTTCGGGTCGACCATACCGCAGCCGAGGACTTCGAGCCATCTGCCTTCTTTCCCTTTCGGCTGCCACCATACGTCCATTTCGGCACTCGGTTCAGTAAACGGGAAGAAGCTGGTTCTAAACCTGTACTTAACGTCGTGTCCGAAATACTGTTTAATGAAAGAAACCAGAGTCCCCTTCAATTCGGCAAATGTAACGTCTTTATCGACATAGAGTCCTTCTACCTGATGAAACAGGCAATAACTTTTGGCGCTTATCGCTTCGTTTCGGAATACTTTCCCGGGCATAATAGCTCTGATTGGCGGTTTCTTTTGACTCATTAATCTGATTTGAACGGGCGATGTATGAGTTCTAAGAAGAAATTTGTCGTTGATAAAAAACGTATCCTGCATATCGCGGGCAGGATGGTCATCCGGAAAATTCAGAGCTTCGAAGTTATTGTAGTCCGATTCGAGCTCAGGTCCTTCGTACACAGAGAAACCCAAACCTTTGAAAATTGATTTTATTTCGTCGAGTGTTTGAGTTATCAAATGCTTGCTACCGATTTGCCTTTTCCTGCCGGGCAAAGTAATGTCGACGAAATGACCGGTCTTCTTTTTTTGAGATTCGAGTTTTTCTTTGAGTTCGTCGTAGACAGTCTGAGTATAATTTTTCAGTTCGTTGAGAATTTTTCCTACATTTCTTTTTTCAGCGGGTGGAAGATTTTTGAATTCCTCGAAGAAATTCTGGATAATACCTTTCCGACTTAGAAATTTAAGGCGCAATTCTTCGAGAGCTTTAAGGTCCCGAATATTTGATACGAACGTGTCGAATTCTTTTCTGGCTTCTGTAATTTTATCGATCATAGCCTTACCTGAGAATTTAAAAAAATTTCCTTCCGTATCTTCAATATTCCGATACGGAAGGGAGAGTAAAATTAGTTAATCGCGAATTTAACTATTTCTGAAAAAGCCTGCGGATTTTCCACAGCCAGATTAGCTAATATTTTACGATTGATAAGAATTCCCTTTTTGTTCAATGCATCTATCAGTCGTGAATAAGTAGTGCCGTTTTGACGGGCTGCTGCATTAATACGAATTATCCAGAGCGAACGGAATTCTCTTTTTTTGGCTTTACGATCTCTATAAGCGTATTGCAGACCTTTTTCGACATGGTGCTTTGCAACGGTATAAACTTTACTGCGAGCACCCCAATAACCTTTGGCTAACTTAAGAATCTTCTTACGTCTTTGTTTCGACGCAACGTGATTTACTGAGCGTGGCATTTCTTTTCCTCTCCTATTGTTGTATCAAAACTTTAATACGTTTTGAATCGGCTTTCGAAACCAAAGTCGATTTACGCAAATTTCTTTTTCTCTTTCTCGACTTTGTAGTTAGTATATGGGACTTGTAAGCTTTGTTACGTTTGATTTTACCGCTGCCAGTAACTCTAAAAGTTTTAGCGGCTCCTCGATTACTTTTCATTTTTGGCATCTTATCACCTATCTATTTTTTTCTTTTCCCTTTTTGCGGTGCTAATATGGCATGCATCGCTCTGCCTTCAAACTTGGGTTCCTGTTCAACTTTTGCCACATCGGACAATTTATCGATAAATTTTCTAAGGAGTTCTTCGCCTATTTCGGTATAAGCCAATTCGCGACCTTTGAAAATAACCGATACCTTAACTTTGTTGCCATCTTCAATAAATTTAGCGGCATGTCGTGCCTTAAATTCAAAATCGTGAGTGTCCGTATTCGGATGTAATCGGATTTCTTTTAATACGGTAACCTGTTGCTTCTTCTTTTGTATTTTTTCCCGTTTCTGCAGTTCGTAGACAAACTTGCCGTAATCAATTATTTTGCAGACTGGCGGTTTAGCCTGCGGCGCAATCTCCACCAGATCCATCCCTGCTTCACGAGCTCTGATTAATGCTTCTCTGACAGAAACGATTCCTACTTGTTCACCTTTTTCGTCAATTAAACGAATTTCAGTTGCTCTGATTTCTTCGTTTACACGGTGTTGTACTTGTGCGATAATTACCTCTTTAATTGTGATTAATTCTGTTTTTTATTTCGTTTTGTAATTTTTCAATAAACTCGTCCAATGATAGAGTACCCTCGTCGCCTATTTTATGACGTCTTACAGAAATTGAATTGCTCTCTTTTTCTTTTTCACCTACTATTGCCATGTAAGGTACTTTATTTGTTTCCCAGTCTCGAATTTTATAACCGATTTTTTCGTTCCTTTCGTCCAGATGGGAAATGATTCCCGCATCGAGTAATTTTTTATGCACGTTGGCGGCATAATCGAGATAATTTTGAGAGACAGGAATAACCGCAACCTGAATCGGCGCTAACCATGTTGGGAATGCACCCGCATAATGCTCAATCAAAATTCCCATAAATCTTTCGATTGAGCCGAGCAATGCTCTGTGAACCATGAAAGGTCGATGTTCTTTTCCGTCTTCGCCAATATAGTTCATATCGAAGCGTTCAGGAAGGTTAAAATCGAACTGGATGGTGCTCAATTGCCACTGACGATTGAGTGCATCTTTAATTTTAATATCGATTTTAGGTCCGTAAAATGCACCACCGCCTTCGTCAATTTCGTAAGAAAGATTTTCTTTTTCTAGAGCATGTTTAAGAGAATTAGTTGCTTTTTCCCAGATAGCATCGTCTCCGATTGCGTCTTCAGGTTTTGTAGAAATATAAAAGTTCAGGTCATCAAATCCAAATGAACGCAACATATATTTCGAGAAACGAATAACCTCAATAATTTCGTCTTCGATTTGTTCTTGAGTGCAAAAAATATGGGCGTCGTCTTGAGTAAATCCTCTTACACGCAAAAGACCGTGCAATACGCCGCTTTTTTCATATCTGTAAACTGTACCGAGTTCTGCCCATCTGAGAGGCAGGTCTCTATAAGAACGGAGCTTCGATTTATAAATCATAATATGAAATGGGCAGTTCATCGGCTTGACATAATAATCCTGCTCATCTATACTCATTGGTGCATACATATTCTCTTTGTAGAAAGAAAGATGACCGCTTGTTTCCCAGAGCCATCCTTTACCCATGTGCGGAGTATACAATAAATCGTAACCGTTTTTAATATGCTCGTCACGCCAAAAAGTTTCGATTGTATTTCTTATGCGAGCACCTTTGGGATGCCAGTAGATTAATCCTGCTCCTGCTTCCTCATGTATGCTAAAGAGGTCAAGTTGTTTGCCTAATTTTCTGTGGTCTCTTTTTTTTGCTTCTTCGAGCAACGTAAGATGTTCTTCGAGCATTTTCTTTTTCGGAAACGAAATGCCATAAATTCTCTGTAGCTGCTTGTTATTTTCGTCACCGCGCCAGTAAGAACCCGATACATTCAAGAGTTTGATGTATTTTATTTTTCCAGTGCTTGGTAAGTGGGGACCTGTACAGAGGTCGACGAAATCACCTTCTTTATAAATACTGATTACATCCTTCGAGTCGTCGAGCTCGCTCAATATTTCGAGTTTGTAATTGTCGCCTTTATTCTTAAAAAACTCTAAAGCTTCACTTTTACTCAGTTCGACTCTTTTAAATGGGTTATCCTGTTTGGCGATTTCGAGCATTTTGTTTTCAATTTTTTCGAGGTCAGAATCGCTCAATTTCGAATTAATATCGATATCGTAATAGAAGCCTGCTTCGACAGCAGGACCGACACCAAATTTGGCTTCCGGATAAAGCGATTGAATGGCATGCGCCATTAAATGTGATGTAGAATGCCAGTAAGTTTCCCTTCCCTCAGGATCGTTGAAAGTTAATATCTCAACTTCGGCATCATCGTATATTTGTGTCGATAAATCTTTTACGACGCCGTTAATTTTTGCAACGAGAGCGTCTTCGGCAAGACGTTTCGAGATACTCTCTGCAATTTCTATGGGCGTAATCCCCTTAGCGAATTCTTTGACCGAACCGTCGGGGAGTTTAATTTTTATTATTTCACTGTTCATAATTTTCCTTAATAAAAAAATCGGAGTCAACTCCGATACTTTATAGATCACATAAGACTTAAGCCGATAACCTTTAGCACGCCAATAATCGTTATAAAAAGTTTCTTATATTCTGCTATCTTAATTTACAATAATTTTTACGACAAACGTTCTTCGTATTTATTGATGTGCACAAAAATAGCAAATAATATTTCAATTTCATAAAAAACCCCGCTTCTGCGGGGATTTCTCCATCACATTTGCAAATATATGTCCCCTGCCAATTTTTGTCAAGTTTTTTAATCCATTCCGTCGTAATATCATCTTAGCTATAAATTGCAATTTGCTGTTTGTATATTCAATTCCCTTTGTTACTGCATTAACTTCGAGTAAATCTGCTGTTAAATTCACATTATTCTGTTAACATTATAGTCATGATAATAATTACAAATTTTCATCTTGACTTTACAGGGAGAATGCTAAAAGAGAGGACTAATTCTACAAGAAAGTGAAATAAAAGGAAAGAAAATGCAAAGAGACAGAATTTATGCTTATAACAGAGAAATCATAGATTAAAAAATCTTTTATCCACACAATGGTATTATTCTGATGGTTGAATTGATACCTAAATTAGTAAAAAGAAACCACAAATCACGCCTGAAAGAATTTATTCCTGCCAACTGCTTCAGTTTTATTAAAAAAGTTACAAGACAGTGTCTAATTAGTCCAATTATGAAATTTTATGATTGGACAATTATAGACATTCAGGTTGTTATTGTTTTATTAAGATAGTTTCTATATATTTTAGCAACAATTTTAGAAAATTATGGACTTAAAAATTAGAGATATTGTCGAATTACTAAATGTAAACGAAAAAACTGTTTACAGATGGATTAAGGACAAAAAGATTCCCTGCTACAAGATCAATCATCAGTACCGGTTTAATCGGGCTGAAATAAATGAATGGATTTTACTCAATAAAATAGAAGTATCATCTTCACACTTTTTTGAAAATATAAGCAAAATCAGCATTGCACAATTAATTGCATCGAATGGAATTGTTGAAACAATTTCCGGTACCAATATAACGCAAGTATTAAAAAATGCAGTCGATAAAATTAAAACTCCCGAAGACTTATCAAAGGATGAGATAACATCGGCGCTATTGAGTCGTGAAGAATTAATGCCTACGTCAATTGGAAAAGGCATAGCAATTCCCCATCCTCGCAATCCGATTATAACGAATCCCAAATTTGCAAGCGTATCAGTTTGTTATCTTGAAACGCCACTGGATTTTTCTGCTTTAGATAATCAAGATGTCCATACATTGTTTATCCTTCTTTCAGCGAGCCCCAAAATGCATCTTGAAATCTTATCCCGCATTTCATTCCTCTGTCAGAAAGAAGAATTTTTGAATATGCTTAGAAATCATGCGCCCAAAGAAGAGGCAATTAAATTTATCGACACAGAAGAAACCAAATGGAATAAAAAGGAGAACAACTGATGGATCTATTTCTCATTGGTTCTCTCTTTTTTCTATTTGGGGGGATTGCTGTCATTTTTATTGGCGAAAATTATAAATCAAAAATTTATATTGTTTTTTCAGCCGTAGCAAATATTCTCGCACTTCCCGCTGTTTTTAACACATTGATTTCCGGAGAATCATATATCTGGAGTTATATTTTCAGTTTCCCGATTGGCAAAGTGAATTTTGTCCTAGATCCGCTTTCAGCTTTTTTTGCATTGATAATTTTAATCGGTTCTTTCCTTGCATCCTGCTATTCAGCCGGATATATGAAAATGTACATTGGGAAAAATGCACAACTTTCCGCATATCATTTTTTCCTTGGATTAATGAGCACATCAATGATATTTGTTGTTGTTGTTCAGGATGCAATTCTGTTTTTAATCAGCTGGGAATTAATGTCGATTGCCTCCTTCTTTCTTGTAACATTCGAAAACGAAAAGATAGAAGTCAGAAAAGCCGGAATATATTACTTTACTTCAATGCAGATTGGAGTTGCATTTTTAATTGCTGGATTCGCATGGATATCTTCGTTGTCCGGTTCGTTAGATTTTAATTCTTTCAATGAAGTTTTTATAAAGTATAATCATCTTTCAATATTCTTCTTCCTGCTGTTTTTCATCGGATTCGGAACGAAAGCAGGATTTATACCGATGCACACATGGCTTCCGCGTGCACATCCTGCAGCCCCGACAAGCATTTCGGCTCTGATGTCGGGCGTCATGATTAAAACGGGAATTTATGGAATTCTGAGAATTATCCTTCTGATGGATATTATACCGGCTTCGCTTGCTTATTTTGTGCTACTCATTGGATTAATAACTGGAATAGTTGGAATTGCCAATGCAATTTCTCAGCATGATTTCAAAAAACTACTTGCTTATTCAAGCATAGAAAATATTGGCATCATCGGTATTGCAATTGGGCTGGGAATGATCGGTAAGGCTTATGGAAATGATCTGGTTGCTGGTTTTGGTTTCCTCGGCGTTTTACTCCATACATTTAATCATTTTACTTTCAAGAGCGCCTTGTTTTATGGTGCGGGTGTAGTATATTCACAAACGCATACAAGAAATATCGACCTGCTCGGTGGACTAGCAAAACATTTACCTAAAACGAGCATCATGTTTTTGTTTGCCACAGTTGCAATCAGCGGTTTTCCATTACTAAATGGATTCGTTGGCGAATTTTTTATTTACAGCGGCCTAGCAAAAAGCTTTTCAATACAAAATATTGGGGTTAGTATTCTGGCTATTCTCGGAATTTCAGGCTTGGCATTTATTGGATCAATGGCAATGATAACATTTACTAAATTATTCGGATTGACCTTCTTGGGAATGAGTCGCTCTGAATTTCATACAGTGCCGGAAGAAAAGAATAATTTTATGTTGTTCCCAATGAGCATTTTGGTGGTCTTTATGTTTCTTGTCGGACTTTCGCCGATTACTATTATTTATTTACTACTAAAAGTATTGCCGATGTTTTCTCCTCATTTTACTTTAAGCGGTTATATTGATTTACTCTCATTAATAAATTCAATTACAATATCGCTTGCAATTTTCTTACTGTTTATAGTTGTGATTTATAATTTAAGAAAGCTACTCATATCAAAAAGAAGTATTAAAAAATTTAAGACATGGGATTGCGGTTATCAGGGTGTTACGAGTAAGATGCAATATACGAGCGGCTCATATGCACATCCTTTTATGCAGTTAATTTCGAAATTAGTTCCGATAGAAATTAATGTAGAAAAAGAAAGTGCACTTTTTCCAAAGGAAGCATCGTTAAAAAGCAGTTCGCTGGATGTTTCAGAAGGGCTAATTATTCAACCAATAATTTCGGCATTGAGAAAATTCATGGACCTTTTTTCTTGGATACAAAGCGGAAGAATGCAGCAATATATCATTTATGGTTTGATTTTCTTGCTTGTATTGCTGATCTGGATACTTGGAGTTGAATTATGATTAAAATAATATTAACTCTTGCGGTGCTTTCCTTAGCGCCAATGTTTGTCGGCGTTATTAACAAAGTTAAAGCAATCTGGGCAGGAAGACACGCCGCTTCAATATTTCAACCGTATTATGATTTATTGAAATTGTTCCGCAAAGGCGAGGTAATCAGTACAACAACTTCATTCGTTTTTGAAATTGCACCTTCAATTAATCTTGCTGCGGTAATTTTTGCATTACTTTTTACTCCGTTTCCTTATATCGGTGCAGTATTAAAGTTTGATAGTGACTTTGTGATTTTTGCATATTCACTTGGACTGGCAAAATTTTTTCTCGTAATTGCATCACTCGATACCGGCAGCAGCTTTGAAGGAATGGGTGCAAACCGCGAAGTTACTTTTTCGACAATCGTTGAAACTGCATTTTTTGTTCTGTTAGGAACGCTTGCATTTATAACAAACCAGACCTCATTCGAGCAAATGTTTATAATGCTGAATTCTTCAGCCAATTACACATTGTTAATTAAATTATTATTCGTCGTTTCACTTTTTATAATGCTGCTTGCAGAAGGTAGCCGCGTCCCGATTGACGATCCAAATACTCACCTTGAATTAACTATGATTCACGAAGTAATGCTCCTTGATTACTCGGGAGTAAATCTTGCATTTATGGTTTTTGCATCTCAAATTAAGATGTTAGTGATTGCTCTTTTAATATCGAACTTTCTGATACCATTGAATCTCCCCATAACTCTGGCTCTATTGCTATGTTTAGTCTCAATATTTCTAATTTATCTTTGTGTCGGATTGGTTGAATCGTTGATTGCGCGCACAAGAATTTCACATGTGCCTCAGTTTTTATTCCTGATGACGGCATTAGCTCTTACCTCGTTTGCAATTGTTGCTTTTTTCACTCACGGAGGAATTAAATGAACGACTTTATTATAATTTTATTGGGCACAACAATTCTTTATATTTTCCCTGCTAGTAGATTGGAAGCTTACGTAAAGACTCTTGCCGTGCAGGGCATTTTGCTTTTCTTTCTCGTAATTATTGACATAAAAGAAATTAACTGGCTCAACATACTTTTCCTCAGTTTTGAAACATTGATCCTCAAAGGAATTATAATCCCCTATTTTCTACTTTCAGTAATAAGGAAAAACGAAATCAACCGTGAAATCGACCCTTATATTTCTCAATTCTATTCAATCTTGATTGGAAGCATAATTTTTATCTTTGGATTTCTTGCAGCTTTTTGGTCGGCTCGACTCGATGCTGAAATTAAGCCGCTTTATTTCGGAATTTCAATTGTTATGATTATCTCAAGCCTATTCTTAATCATAAACAGGAAAAGAATTATCACTCATATACTCTGCTACATGATTCTGGAAAATGGGATTTTTCTATTGTCCTTATCTGTTGCCAATGAAATGCCGATGCTTGTTAATCTTGGCGTTCTACTCGATTTATTTGTTGGGATTTTTCTCTTTGCAATTTTCTTCAATAAAATTCAACAGATGTACGACGGAAACAAAATTGACATTTTGACGGAGCTAAAGGATTAATTATGATTGGATTAGTTTTAGTTTTCCCGGTTTTGTTATCAATAATCGGATTAATCGTAAAAAATAAGTTAGTCAATAGGATCAATCTCGGACTAACTTCGGCTGCTTATCTATATGTTTCCATTCAAAAGATTACTCATTACGAGTTTTATTTCCTACCTGAATGGCTGTTGCAATATTTTGCATTTGATGAAATTGGATTGTTTTTCTTTTTTGTAATGACCATCGTTTTTGGGGGAGTTAGCATATATCTGACCTTTTATTTCAAAGAACACAATCTAAGTGCAGTTAAAGAATCTGTGTTTGTTGCAGAACTTTTATTATTTCTTGCAGCGATGTCGGGAGTAATTTTATCTACACATTTAGCTTTGCTATGGGTGTTTGTCGAGGCAACAACTTTGACAAGTGCACTGCTTATTTATTTTGAAAAGAAAAAATCTTCACTCGAAGCTGCATGGAAATATATTTACATCTGCTCAATCGGAATAGCGCTTGCTTTCGTTGGAATTATTTTCTTAAGTATTGGCACCCGTCAGATTAATTCTCTTTATTTTAATGATTTGTACAATAATGCAAATCTTATAAACATTTTCTGGCTTAAAATAGCTTTTGCATTTTTGTTTGTAGGACTCGGAACAAAAATCGGTATAGCGCCCATACATGCCTGGCTACCAGACGCACATTCGGAAGCTCCGTCACCCGTTTCGGCAATGCTTTCTGGAACATTATTAAATTCAGCTCTTCTGGGATTGATACGAGTTCAACAAATTTTCATTAAGACAAATTTAGAGGACTTCTCGAATTTCTTTTTTATACTCACAGGATTTCTTTCTCTTTTCGTCAGCTCTGTTTTTATGGTCAGAACGAAAAATTATAAACGTATGCTCGCTTATTCTTCAATAGAAAATATGGGAATTTTATTCATTGGCATTTCACTCGGCAAATATGGAATTTATGCGGCAATGCTGCATACATTGTCACATTCATTCGCTAAAGCTTCTTTGTTTCTTACGTCCGGAAATATTCTTTACTTATTCAAAAGTAAAAAAATTGACGACATAAAAGACTTAATTAAACTTGACCCAAAAACAGGTTGGCTCTGGATAATTTCTGCACTCGCTATTATTGGTTTGCCACCATTCCCAATTTTTATCAGCAAGTTTTTTATCATAAAAGCCTTATGGGCAAAGGGAGTTAGCTGGCTGGCAATTTTATTTTTCCTGTTTATTGTGATAATCGGCTTCGGTATTTTTTCTTCAATCTTCAATATGGCGTTCAGGAATAATGATTCAGCTTTATCTGATAAACATTATAATCTCGGATGGCAAGCATATACTCCACAGATTGTTTTGCTGATAATACTATTTTTTATCGGTATCAATTCTCCGGCTTTTATTAATGCGTTAATTAACAATGCGGCGAACTTTTTAAGATGACAGGAGAAAATGTGAATTGGGTCGAAATTAAAAATCTGCAAAATCTGTCGTTAGATAAAATTAAATACGTTGATTTTTCCGAATTTCGTGAGAGTATTATTATTAAGATTCATGAAGGGAAAAGACTTGTAAATTTGTTTGGAATGCAAGAGCAGGACATTGTCAGAATTTTCTGTATCCTTGCTGAGGACGAATTATCAAAGCTTTTTGTATTATCGTCTTCGCTTAGACCGGGCGAAGCTTTCGCTTCAATTACAAATGAAGTTCCTTCAGCTCATCTATTTGAAAGAGAACTTTCGGAGCAGTTTGGAATTATTCCCGATGGACATCCGTGGTTAAAACCAGTACGACAAGGAATTGCAGGCGTTGACCAGACACAAAGACAATATGATTTCTTTAAAATGTCAGGCAGCGAAGTCCATGAAGTTGCCGTTGGTCCCATCCATGCCGGAATTATTGAACCAGGACATTTTCGATTTTCAGCTCACGGCGAAATTATTCATAATCTTGAAATCCAACTTGGATTTCAGCATCGTGGAGTCGAAAAACTTTTTTTGCAGAATAATGATTTATTCTATCAAACAAAACTTGCTGAATCCATTGCCGGTGACTCTGTTATTGCTCATTCTGGCACATTTATCCGTGCTATCGAATCCCTGATGAACATTGATATTTCAAAGAGAATAAAAATCATACGCTTAATAATGCTTGAACTGGAAAGAATTGCTGTCCATCTGGGAGATTTAGCCGCAATATCTAATGACATTGCATATCTAACAGGCAATTCGATATTTGGAGCATTACGAACGTCAGTCATTAATACTACAATGTCGATTTGCGGCAATCGATTCGGAAGAAATATGATGAAAATTGGCGGAGTAAATTTTGACATCGATTCTGAAAGAGCAAAATTTTTACTCGAAACAATTAACCGTGTTGAGAAAGAAACAGTTACAGCGGCAGAAGCTATGTTTTCTTCGGCTTCGGTTATGGAACGACTCGAAAAAACCGGAATCGTATCGAAAGAAATTGCACATTCAATAGGAATGGTTGGAATGGCTGCACGTGCAAGTGGGGTTTCTATTGATGCGAGAGTTGATCATCCATTCGGCGCTTATGAGTTTTTCCCAATTCATAAACTCACTTTAGATTCCGGTGATGTTTTTGCACGCGCTTATATTCGTTTTGTCGAAATTCAACAGTCGACAAAAATAATAAATGACTTGATGGAAATTTACACTGATGGAAATCATGACGGGAAAATTGGTGAAATGCAAAAAAATTCTTTCGTCGTTTCAATTACAGAAGGCTGGCGTGGCGAAATTGTTCATTGCATAATTACAGATGAAACCGGAAAAATTAAAAAGATAAAAATAAAAGACCCGTCGTTTAATAACTGGTTTGCTCTTGCGCTTGCCGTCAGAGAGCAGGGTATATCCGATTTCCCGCTTTGCAACAAGAGTTTTAATCTTTCATATTGTGGTTTTGATTTATAGTGAGGAATTATGTTTGATTTAATAAAAGCTCGAATTAATCATGGCTATCAGGCAATAGAAAATATTGCCGATGCAAAAATATTACCTACACATAAAGGTTTTCCAGTAATTGATGAAACGAAACTTGGTGGAGACATCGAAAACTTAATTCAAGCCTGTCCTGTAAAAGCAATTTCAAAAAATCCGCTTGCTATCGATCTTGGCAAATGTATTTTTTGTGGTGAATGCGAAAAGAAATCAGGCGGCGCAATTAAGTTTTCAAACAACTATAAAATTAGTTGTGATTCAAAGGATAAATTAATCGTCAGCTCGGACATCAGTTATGATGATTTTCAGAGAATTGCAATAGAATCCAGGAAAGAAATCCATAAACTTTTTGGGAGGTCGTTGAAATTGCGGCAGGTATCTGCAGGTGGTTGCAACGGTTGCGAAATGGAATTAAACGCATGTGGGAATGTTAACTTTGACATGGGAAGATTTGGAATTGATTTCGTGGCTTCTCCGCGTCATGCAGATGGAATTGTATTGACTGGACCAATTACAAAGAATATGGCAAAAGCACTCGATGACGCTTATCAAAGCATTGGTGAACCCAAAATTGTTATTGCAACAGGCGCCTGTGCAATCAGCGGCGGAATTTTTGCTGACTCTACAGAAATAGACAGAACTTTCACTGAAAGAATAAAAATTGATTTGTTTATTCCGGGTTGTCCGCCTCATCCTTTGGTGATTATTAACGCTATCCTGAAATTTCTGGGCAAATAATTTCTCATGAAAAACAATTTTTAATTATATGCCTTTCGAATGAAACTCATTTAATGTATATGCCTTCCCATTATTACAATTTAAGAGCTTGTTTTTATAGTTAAACCGGGTTCTTACATAATTACCATGATTTTTTGTGAAGGTATTTTACTGCATCTTAATGAATTATGGGGGGAGGCATTGTGGGTTCTACAGGACTCGAACCTGTGACCTTCTGCACGTCAAGCAGACGCTCTAGCCAACTGAGCTAAGAACCCTTATAAAAAAGTATTTATTTCAAAATTT
>DYLP01000039.1 GCA_020722005.1 Melioribacter roseus | reverse complement strand
TCTATCTTTTATCAATTTTTAATAAACTTAATCAATTTCTAATGACAATTTTGGGATTATTTATTCAAATTCCCGTATATCAGATTCTTTAAGATAATCCTAAATTACAACAGTAGAGACATAAAAAATTTTATACCGAATAAGTATCAGATAAAGAATATATTGCTACTGACAAATCTTTTGCCAATTACGAACAAGTTAGATTGGTGATTTTCTGAATCTAAGAAAACGCGGGGCTAACCAATTGATATATCAAATTGCCCCGCATTAATATTTATCTTTCAACTCTACCCGAGCCACCGCTTTTAACCAGTTTTTCCACCTCATCAATACTTACCAGGTTGAAATCACCTGGAATCGTGTGTTTCAAACAAGAAGCGGCAACCGCAAATTCGAGAGCTTCTTTTGTGTTTTCTTTTGTAAGTAAACCGTAGATTAAACCACTTGCAAACGAGTCGCCGCCTCCAACTCTGTCTACTATTTCAATTTCATATTTTCTCGAGCGATACGGTTCTTTGCAATCTTTATCGTCTAATAGCAACGCACTCCACCCATTGCGGGAAGCCGAATAGCTTTCGCGTAATGTTATAGCAACTGATTTGAAACCGTATGTTTCTTTCAATTTCCTTGCGACGTTGAAATATCCTTCTTCATCAAGTTTGCCCGCTTCAATATTGGTTTTTTCTGCTTTAAGTCCCAGACTTTTTTCAGCGTCTTCTTCGTTGGCAATGCACACATCGACATATTTCATTAATGGTTTCATGACGGCTTGAGCCTCTTCGGTCGTCCACATCTTAGCACGGAAGTTCAGGTCGCAACTTACCGTTACTCCCATCGACTTAGCCGTCTGGCACGCTTCGTCGAGAAGTTCCTGAGCATTTTTGCCGAGTGCCGGAGTTATTCCCGTCCAATGAAACCACGTGGCGTTTTCAAATACTTTCTTCCAATCGATTTCACCTTTTTTCATCAGAGATACAGCCGAATTTGCACGGTCATAGATTACTTTCGAAGCTCTCTGGCTTGCGCCTGTTTCCAGAAAATAAATGCCGATACGATCACCACCGCGTACAATATAATCGTCTTTAACTCCGAAGCGGCGGAGATGATTTACCGCACTCTGACCGATTTCGTGTTTTGGTAATTTTGTGACAAAATACGAGTCGAAACCGTAATTCGACAATGAAACGGCAACATTTGCTTCGCCGCCACCGAATGTTACGTCGAAATTCTGTGCCTGGACGAAACGAGTAAATCCAGGTGTAGAGAGGCGAAGCATTATTTCACCGAAAGTTACTACTTTCTTGCTCATTTTTTATTCCCCGATTTGTTTGATCTCTTAAGCGATAAATCAAACGCAAAAATAAGAATATTTTTAGAAATCGTGATTGTAGATGGAACTCGTTCCGTTTCAATCTGAAAAAGGAAGAATAAATTTTTTCAACGTAGTTAATTTCTAATAGTGGTAATTTGACAATCAAATTACAATTTCACGATTCACTTTTTTATTTTAGACAAAAAAGGAAAAAATCAATGGATGAATTACGGAAATTCTTTTATCCGAAGTCGGTTTGTCTCGTAGGAGCGTCTTCCAGGCCGAAGAGTATCGGTCACGAAATCCTCAAAAATATAAAGGAATATGGGTACTCTGGAAAAATTTTCCCGGTCAATCCGAATTCGGAAGAAATACTCGGCTTGAAGTGTTATCCTTCGGTTGAAGCAATAGCCGATGAAATTGACCTTGCAATAATTACACTTCCGAAAAAACTCGTAAACGATTCGGTCGACGAGCTTATAATGAAAAACGTAAAAGCAATAGTTTTGATTACGGCTGGCTACAAGGAATTGGGCGAAGAGGGAGCCCGATTGGAAGAGGAAATAACCCGTAAAATAAAGAATGCCGGCGGGCGACTCGTGGGTCCGAATTGTATGGGAGTTATCAATACGCTTCAAGGTAATAAATTGAATGCAACATTCGTGGCTGAAAAACCTGAAATCGGGTCTATCGCATTCTTCTCGCAAAGCGGAGCACTTGGAGCGGCTGTGCTCAATACAATCCGCGAATCCGACATCCGATTTGCTCATTTTATCAGTATCGGAAACAAAGCCGACGTTAATGAAAACGACTTACTCAGTTTCTGGCAGAAAGATTATAACATTCACATTTTAACTTATTATCTGGAAAGTTTCGATGACGGTATTAACTTTTTATTGCCGTTCATCAAAGGGGAGGTTGATAAACCGGTAATAGTTTTGAAAGCGGGACGAACGGAGAGTGGCATGAAAGCCGCTTCGTCGCATACCGGCGCTCTTAGCAGCAGCGACAAAATTGTGAGCTCTCTCTTAAAGCAGTTCGGAATCATCAGGATAAACACATTAAATGAATTGTTCAATACAGCAAAGGGCTTTGAATACTTTCCTCTAATTAACGGCAATCGTATTGCCGTTGTAACAAATGCTGGTGGACCTGCAATTTTATGCGTGGACAAACTCGAAGAAAGAGGTCTGGCACTTGCAAGTTTGAGCAACTCGACAAGAGAAAAAATTAAATCGATAATTCATCCGGAAGGAAGCGCAGAAAATCCGATTGACCTGCTCCCTTCTGGCGACGACGAAACATATAAAAACGTTACGGCGTTATTGCTCGAAGACGAAAACGTCGACGCTGTTATTACGATTTTCGTAGAGCCAGTTATGGTAAAACCTTTTGAAATAGCCGAATCAATTTATAACAATTTCAATAACGGTAATTCAACAAAACCTGTTATTCATACATCAATACCTCTGCCTGAATTCTGGAATTATTATAGAATGAATTCAAAACGTAGTCTTCCTGTATTCAAAAATCCCGAGGACGTTCCGGAAATATTATCAAACCTCTGGTTCTACAAAGAAAGATCTAACAAATTGAAGAACAGTCGTAACGAATATCTTGAATTAATTAACAGAAAAGAAAAAAATCTGATTAAATCGATTGGAAAATATCTTCCGCAGAATGAACTGATTGAAATAGCAAATTATTATAATCTACCTTTGGTAGAAAGCGTAATAGTGAAATATGAAGAACTTGGGAAAGTTAACGATGATTTTTTCCCTGCGGTAATTAAAGGCATTAATGAACATGCAATCCATAAAAGCGAGTTAAATGCAGTACATTTGGACATTAAGGATAAAAATGATCTGATTAAAAAAGCCGGCGAAATCAAAAACAGCTTCGAAAAAAACGGTATTGAAGCAGAAAGTTTTCTCGTACAAAAATATTTGAATATCAAACACGAGCTTCTGATTGGCGGATTTCGTGACGGGTCATTTGGTCCGGTTATTATGTTTGGCACAGGCGGCAAATATGTCGAAATACTTGACGACACTTCGATCCGTTCATGCTACTCAAGCAGGAGCGACATTCATGAAATGATTTCGGAGACGAAAATCGGGAAAATAATCAAAGGCGTACGCAGCGAATCCGGAGTCGATTTTAATTTGCTGGTTGATATAATAAGAAATTGTGCAATTACGATGATTGAAAATCCATCTGTTGCAGAGTTCGATATAAATCCTCTAATCGTCGATGTTGAGAATAAATTATATGTAGCAGATTTCAGACTGAGAACTATTTAGTCGAACCGGATTTTTCGAGCAGTTCAAAATATTTTTTTATTAATTCTCTGTAGTCTTTTTTATATCCTTCGTTGATAGCTTTCATCAATTCGTCCCGGAGGTGATTTCTTGTTTCATTGTCGGGAAGATTTAAAGGCGCGGGCGACTCGGTTTCAATATTTTTACCAGATTGAGATGTTCTGTTCTTTTCGTAATCCCGCTCGTTAATTGAACGCTGTGCATCGAGAAGGCGGAAAAGTATTCTCTCTTGTTTTTGAATCAAATTATCGTTCAATTTTTCGGTTTCCATATCTGCTACCACTTCTTTCATCTCTTCTAAAATCTTTTCAAGATTCGACGCAAGACGTTTCGATTGACCGGAAGCTTTTGCTTCGCTGTTCAGCTGTTCCAATGATTTTCTTACTAATTCTTGTTCCTTAGCCAGTCGTTTTAATTGAGACATCATTTCCTGCGAAAGTCCGCCCTGCTGCAACTTTTGTGTCAATTGATTTAAGTTCATTTGTTGTTGAGAAAGCTGCTGCAATTGCTGGAATAGACTCATCATGCCGCCTCCTTGCCCACCATTCATCATTTGGTCCATTCCAGTTTTAATCATCGAGGCTGCTTCGTTTAAACTTGTCATTGCGCTGCTTTGTGATTGAACTGCTCTGTTTGCATCGCGCGACATCAAAGCTGAAGTGGAATTTTGCATTTCCGCAAATGCTTTCCCGATCGATTTTCCCATTTCTGGAGTAATGGCAAAAGTTTCATGTGACATTTGTGTCATCTTTTGAAGAATCTTATTCAAGCTGTTCTGTAAATTATTTTGTTTGTTTGCATTCTTGCTGAATTCAGGCGACGAATAGTTTAATTTTTCCGTTTCGTCTTTTAATTTTTCCTGATTTTTCGAGAGTGTCAATAAATCGTCGAGTAGTTTCATCATATCAAAAAAGGTTTTCACCTGATTCATCTGCTGCATCGAGTTCTGTAGATTCTGGAATTCTTTGAGCATGTTTTCCATATTAGAAGAAAGTTGCCTCTGGTTTTTCAGCGCTTCGGCTTTCATCATTCTCTGGAGTTTTTCGAGAGTTTCATCGGAGATTTTTTCATTCATCTGCTTTTGGTATTCTTTAATTGCGCTCTCAAGGTTATCTTTGGGAACGTTGCTAAGACCCTCCATTTTTTCATTCAAGTCGTCCATTGTATTTTTTAGATTTTTGAAT
Organism: Melioribacter roseus; assembly: GCA_020722005.1. Classification (GTDB taxonomy): domain Bacteria; phylum Bacteroidota; class Ignavibacteria; order Ignavibacteriales; family Melioribacteraceae; genus Melioribacter; species Melioribacter roseus_A. The sequence continues at coordinate 18,669 of DYLP01000039.1, read as the reverse complement.
TCATGTGAAATTTCGTTCTGGCGTTTAACTAAATTTTCTCTCTGCTTTGAATCAGACAAATTGCTGTCTGCTGTTTTATTCTTCAGGTCTTCGATTTTTTCAAGAAGGTTTTCCGTCCTTTTAATTAATTCGTCGATTTTTTGTTCTACCTGGATTCGCTTGAGCAAATTTATTGTGCGTTCCAGACTTTTCTTGAAATGTTCTTCGTTAACTTTCAAATCTTCGACTGACAATTGTGCTCCATACCTTAAAAGACTCTGGAGCGATTCCTGTAATTTGCGAAGGGCTTCTTTCATTTCATCACTGTTAAGGTTGTCCATTAATTTTTGCAACTCTTCATATTTCTTGAGAGTTTCTTCCGAAAGAAGATTTTCTTTCATCATTTCATTTTTCATTTCGGAAATTTTATCGGCAATTTTATCCGCTTTTTCGAGCAGGTTTTGATAACGTTCCGCTGCAGATTGGATTCTCTCCTTTTCTTGCCACGAAATATCCTTTTGATTCTTTTTCAAATCGTCGCTTATTTGCTGTAATTCTTTACCCAAAGTTTCCGCTTCTTTCAGAGTTTCTTCGAGTTCTTCGATCGACTCAGACTGAGTTTCGTTTACGTCTTTGAATAACTCGTCGAGTGAAGGAACGGTAATAAGATAACTTTTTGTACGGGCGGATTTAGGTCCGTTTACATCATCGTTGTCGAATACTTCGAGATAATAAGAAACGCTTTCGCCTTCAGCAAGTACTAATGGAGACAAATCCCATGCATAATAAATTTCTTCTTCTTTGTTCTTCCCTATTTTCAATTCTATGTTGCTAAACGATTCTTCCGCCGAACGGTACTTCGAAGCTACAAGTCGGTATTTCAACAATAGCAGCGAAAATCCGTAATCATCTTTTATGCGGACAACCAGAGGCAGTATTGGATTGTTATTCAGCTTTGTGTCTTCATTGGGCGAAATCATTTCAATCGACGGTGATTCGTCTGCAATTGTTTTTATGAAGTAAGTAATAGGGTCTTTGTTGACATTCCCTTCTTTGTCTTTAATGTTGACGACATAACTGTCATCATTCAATATGTTAAAGCTGCCGGTAGCGATATAGCTAAGATGATTTAGTATTATTTTTTTCCCTGAAGTAAATTTTAATTCAGCATAAGAAAGAGGTTTTGAAGATACGATTTTCAATTTTACACTACTGCCCGGCAATGCGGTTATATTACCGTCGTCGCTGCGAAACTCTGTCGAAAGTTTTGTATATACAGGCGGAATAACTGTCAAATCAAGTTTTGTTAAAAAGGGCGGGTCAGTTACTTCGATTTTATATATCTTGCTTTTTATCCTCTCAGCAGAAGCATAATACTCCGTTGAACGTGAAATTGATTTAATTCTGTAACTGAAGACCCCGGATGAATCGGGCAGTAAAGGATATCCTGCAAATTCGGCATCGACGTCGGTCTTGATGTGAAGATTAATTCTTTCAGGACTATCTTCGGTCGTTTTAATCGCTATCTTAATTTCTTCGCCTTTTACAGCGCTATAATTTCCCGGTTCAACAACAAACCGGAATTTAAAAGGTTGAGCGTATTCGGTGGTGTAATTAATGAGATGAACAAAAGAGGTCTTCAAACTATCCGATGCTGAAAATAATGAAAGCGATACAACTAATAAAATAACAAAACGATAAAGATGCTTTTTGAGCCGTCTGGTATCGATAACGGAAGTAAAGTCAAGTTCTTTAACTTTTTCGTAGACTTTATCGAAAGCAGCTGTAATCAATTGTGCTGAATAAGCCGGATTATTTTCCTCGACCAATTCGAGAGCATTTACCAGCTGGTCTTTTATTGAAGGGAAGTAAGAGCCGGCTTTTTTTGCGAGTAAATCGTAATCAGGATTTAAATATGAAATTAATTTTTTTATAGAGGGAATTAGAAAATAAAATCCGAACGATAGAAAAGAGGCCGTAATAAACAGATAAAAGAGGATTGTTCTGATTTGAACCGAGAAACTGAAAAAGTTCTCAGAAATTACAAGAAGAACAATCAATAAATTAATCGACGAAAGATAGACACATAACCTTACGAACAATTCGACGAGAGTTTCACGAAGAAGGAAATTTCTTAGTTTACTTTTTATATGACTTATCTTATCGTTCATTTCAATTGATCAAAGCCCATGTTATAATATTAACGCCGAATTTTAATGCTTCTACTCTTTTTTCGGGTGGGTCGTTGTGAACTTCCGGATCCGCCCATCCGTCACCCGGATTCGATTCGTATGTATAATAGAGGCAGAGTCTGCCTTCGATAAAAATGCCGAAACCACGCGGCGGTTTATTGTCGTGCTCGTGTATTTTGGGCGGTCCGTTGAAATTGAAAACACAATGATACAATCCATAGTCAAATGGAATTTCGACGAGTTCTTTATCGGGAAAAACTTTTTTAATTTCACGACGGAATGCTTTGTCGAGTCCATAATCGTCGTCCACGTAAAGAAACCCGCCGTTCATAAGATAGGTTCTGAGTTTCTGGGCGTCGCTTTCGGAAAAAACAATATTACCATGACCAGTCATAAAAAGAATTGGGTAAGCAAATATGTTTCCGCTCGAAAGGTCAACGAATTCATAGACGGGTTTAGTTTTTATATATGTTTTTTCTCCGATATACTTAAGTAAATTGACCTCTGCCGACGGGTCGTTATACCAGTCGCTTCCGCCGTTATATTTTAGTCTACCAATTTTCAATTCCTGCGCCGAACAAACTGTAACAAATATGATAAGTGTAATAACTATTTTTTTCATAACAATCTTTTTTTATTTAGATTCTAAAATAATTATTTATTGAATCAATATATAGACCAGACGATTTCAGGAAAAAGGAGTTTAAATTATTAACAATTACCCTTTGCACGTATACCGTTACATTCTGCTGAGTTTAAATGATATTTTAGTATCGACTGGTAATGGTGAGAATAGTAGCATTTATTAAAATCAGTTTCGTTGGGAAATTCAATTATTACCGAGCGTGTATAATTCCAGTTTCCTTCAATTACCATGGGATTATCATCAACCGCAAGATATTTTCCTTTTATAAAAATTTCGTCAACTTGTTCAAGATATTTTTGGTATTCTTTTTCATCTTTATGTTGGTGACGAAATAGTAGTTCATTCTGCAACACCTTTAGCAGGTTGTATAATTATCAACATAATAGCATTAAAATATACCTTGATTAAAATTGATATTCTGCTTTTTATAAAGAATTTCCGTTATGTTTTGCGTAAATTTTAACAATAACTTACAAACATATTTTTCACCAATTAAAGGAAACTAAAATGGGAAAAGTTATTGCCACATTAATGTTTATAATTTTGTTTTTCGAGATTCTCGGTGCCCAGTCAGAATTCGAAAAATATTTTGAAGACAAAACAATGCGAATCGACTACTATCATACGGGTGATTCAGAAAAAGAATTTGTAAGCGTCGATCGGATTTATGTCTACGGTATCTGGGCGGGCAGCAAATTAAATCTGATCGACGAGTTTAACAACGGGGCATACTATTACAAAATTTACGATGCTATCGATGGGAAACTGATCCATTCTAAGGGATTTGACAGCTATTTCAAAGAATATCAAACTACTGAAGAGGCTGCCTCGGGGGTTTTGCGTACATATCACGAAAGCGCAATTATTCCTGCGCCGAGAAACAAAATAAAATTTGTTCTCGAAAAGCGCGACCGGTCGAACAAGCTAAACGAAATTTTCAGTACAATAATCGACCCCGATGATATGACTGTAATAAAAAAAGAATTTATCGATAGCCAGGCTAAAGTTATCAAGTCCCACGCCGCAGGCAACCCGCATGAATGTTTGGACATTTTAATATTGGGCGACGGTTATTCAAAAGCCGAAGAAGAAAAATTCTACAAAGACCTGAAGCACTATACCGATTTAATGATTAATTTTTCCCCTTACGCTCTATTTAAAGATCGAATCAACATTACCGGAATTTATAAAGCATCAGAGGAAAGTGGCATTGACGAACCCGATGCCGGTCGATTCAAAAATAATTTACTCGGTACAACGTTTTATTCCCTTGGCTCCGAAAGATATGTATTAACCGAAGACAATAAAACAATGAGAAACCTTGCAGCACTGACTCCATACGATGCAATTTATATTATGTGCAATACCGAAAGATATGGCGGGGGCGGCATCTATAATTTTTATTGTACTTTTACGTCCGACAATCAGTTCAGCGACTATATTTTCCTTCATGAATTCGGACATTCCTTTGGAGGACTCGCCGACGAATATTATACAAGTTCGGTAGCGTACAACGAGTTTTATCCAAAAGGTTTGGAGCCTGTCGAACCGAACATCACTCGTCTGCTTGATAAAGAAAATTTGAAGTGGAAATCTCTTGTCACGCCCGGCATTGAATTACCGACACCATGGGAAAAGGAAGAATTTGACAGAATGGATTTAAAATGGCAAAAAGAACGCGCGGAGCTGAACAAAAAAATTGCTTTGTTAAAGAAAATAAAAGCTCCTAAAAACGAAATCAAAAAATTGCAGGAGGAATATAACAGAAAAGATAAAGAACACAGCGCCGAAGTCGATAAATACTTACACAGTTCTAAATACTGGAATAAAGTTGGTGCATTCGAAGGAGCGGGATATTCATCAACAGGAATGTATAGACCGATGCTCGATTGTTTGATGTTTTCCAAAGGTGCTAAACCTTTCTGTAGAGTTTGCGAAGAACATATCAAAAAAGTAATTGGATTTTATACGAACAGCGTTCTGAAATGAACTTTTATTGCTCGCTTTCGATTTTAATATAATAATTCGAAAGGAAGAATTATGCTGAAAGGAAAAAAGATTTTAATGTTTGTCGACGATTTGTATGAAGACCTCGAATTGTGGTATCCCAAACTCAGAATGATAGAAGAAGGCGCAGAGGTAGTGGTAGCGGGTTCGGAAGCTGGTAAAATGTATCGAGGCAAGAACGGTTATCCCTGTAAAGCGGATGCATCTTACAATAATGTTGAAGAAACCGATTTCGACGGGTTGATAATTCCGGGCGGCTTTGCACCGGATAAGTTGAGGCGTGTTGGAAAAGTACTCGATTTGACCCGTCGATTTCATGAAAATGGAAAACTTATAGCGCACATCTGCCATGCTGGCTGGATTCCAATTTCTGCAAAAATTATGGAAGGATTCAAATGCACTTCAACACCGGGAATTAAAGACGACCTTGAAAATGCAGGTGCTATTTGGGTCGATGAATCAGTTGTGGTTGATAGGAATATGATATCAAGCAGAAGACCGGATGACCTCCCTGCATTTTGTAAGGCAATTATCGAATTTATGAGCAAGTAAAAAATTATGAATTCCAGGGGAGGCGATTCAGATCTAAATTGCCTCCCGATAAAATACAAACCACCTTTTTCTTTTTGAAGAAAATCTGATTTTCCTTTATAGCAGCAAGCGTAATGGCAGCCGAGGGTTCCACAATTATTTTCATCCTTTCCCAGATTAGTCTCATCGATTCGATAACCGATTCATCGCTGCAGGTTAATATCCTGTGGACATTATTTTTTATTATATTAAAAGTTTTCTCGCTCAATTGAGTTAACAATCCATCGCAAATTGTATTGGGATTAACTGACGGATGAATATATCCATCTCTTATTGAGCGATAAGAATCGTCAGCTCCTGCGGGTTCGGCTCCAATTACTTTCGTGCGTGGTGAAAAGTACTTTGCAGAAAGAGACGTTCCACTCAATAAACCTCCTCCTCCAACGGGTGCAATTATATAATCTGCATCTTTTATTTCGTCGAATACCTCGAAAGCGCATGTAGCCTGCCCAGCTATTATCGAATAATTGTCGTATGGGTGGATGAAAGTTGCGCCGGTTTTAGAAATTACTTCCTCAACTTTTTCAATTCTAGATTTGAGGGTTGGCTGACAAAAGTAGATTTCGGCATCGTACGAGCGTACTGCATTTTTCTTTATTTGGGGTGCAGTTTCCGGCATAACGATATATGCTTTACTGTTTAGTAGTTTGGCTGATAATGCCAATGCGGCTGCGTGATTGCCCGAAGAATGCGTTGCTACGCCTTTTTCTAATTCATCCCTGGTTAGAGATCTCAAAGTATAATATGCTCCTCTAAATTTAAAAGCACCAGCCTTCTGGAAATTTTCGCATTTGAATAAAATCGTGCATCCAAACATTGAATTAATAGCCGTAGAAGAGAGAATTGGAGTTCGGTGCGCTTTCTCCTGGATTATGTTTGCTGCGTCAATAATATCTTCTTTCGACGGAATTTCTTTTAGCAAGCTTATCTCCTTTTAACATTTTGCCAGAAAAATCGCGAGTGTTTCTGTGCTAAGTCAAATATCGATTGGTCGATAGGAAGCAGTGTCATCTTTTCAAGTCGAATAAAAAATAAGGGCGTCAGATATTCTTCAGTAAGCAGTTCAACCTCGTCTTCAATTAATTTGTTTTTCTTCATTTCTGTCAGTATTAATTTAACTATTTTTCTTGTCTCTTCGAAAAGAATTGATATGGAAATTTTAAGTTCACCGATATTTCTGAAGTGTTCGGAAAGAATAAGATGTGTAAACTGTACTTCTTCGGGCAAAGACCACTTCTTTAGCAGTTCTTCAGAAAAGCTTACAAAGAAATCGACAGGATTAGATAATTTGTCGAGTAGTTCTTCATTGAGTATCTCTCTTACTGGATTGAGTTGCGAATGATTTTTAATTAGTTCGATTAATATCTCATCTTTGGAGTGGAAATGATTATAAATTGAGCTTTCCCTGATTCCCGCTGCTGCTGCAATTTGTCTTACAGATGTGGCAGCAAATCCATAATTTGAAAACAATTTTAATGAAACAGAAATTATTTTTTCGCGTGTTTTCATAATACGAACGTTCGTTAGTACAAATTTAATAATTTCTTATTTGATTTCAAAATATAAGTGTGATATTTTTGTGATATCATATTAAGGAGGGAATATGGAAAGGGTGGTCGAAAAAAACGCATCCAAAATTAACGGCTATTTAATGGCTTTAATTTATCTTGTTTTATTCTTGCTTACTTTATTTATAATTGCAAGTTATGCTAAAAATCCCGAAGGAGAAAAACTTCTGGCATTTGTTATACTAATTGTTGTCATTGCAATTTATCCACTTGGATTCATTATTATTCAACCGAACGAATCAAAGGTCTTGATTTTGTTCGGAAAATATATCGGAACAGCAAAAAATTCGGGCTTCTGGTGGGTTAACCCGTTAACTGTAAAAAAGAAAGTATCGCTAAGGATTCGCAATTTTAACAGTGACGTTATAAAAGTGAATGACCTCGACGGAAATCCAATTGAAATTGCTGCCGTTATTGTATGGCGAGTAGTAGATTCGGCACGAGCAATTTTCGACGTTCAGAATTACGAGCAATTCGTAGCAATCCAGGGCGAAACGGCAATAAGAGCACTGGCAACCGAATATTCTTACGACAGCGGTGACGAGGATATTATGTCCCTGCGTACAAGTCAAAACGAAATTTCCGAACGATTAAAGGCTCATATTCAGCAACGACTTGATATTGCGGGAGTTGAAATTCTCGAAGCGCGAATAAGTCACCTGGCTTATGCACCTGAAATTGCGCAAGCTATGCTGCGCCGTCAACAAGCTCAGGCAGTCGTGGCTGCGCGTCAGAAAATTGTCGAAGGTGCCGTAGGAATGGTCGAGATGGCACTTAAAACTCTGAGCGAACAACATATCGTTCAACTCGACGAAGATAAAAAAGCAACAATGGTCAATAATTTAATGGTAGCCCTTGTATCCGAAGTTCAGGCTCAACCTGTTATTAATACGGGAACACTTTATCAATAAAAAATGATGACGAAAAAAGAATATAAATTCGAAAAAGGAATGCGCTTTACCGCAATTCAAACTCCGATTACGAAAAAATATCTGGAAATTAAGCTTGGTGACAAACTGGTCGCCAGCTTAAAAAGAACAAATATTCTTAGAAACACTTTTCTGCTCGAAGGTCAATGGGGCGATTGGGAATTTTACAGGGAAAGTATCTGGAAAAGTGACATTTCTATTCGACCTTATGGCTTCGATTTGCCGACTGCTTTTTTTAATAAAAAATTCCTGAAGACAGCAGGTACTCTAAAATTACAGATGGGTCTTCAATTTTTTATCCAAATGCACCCTTTCAAAAAATATCACGAACTGATTCTTGATAACGATAGATTAATTTTATATAAACAAAAAATTGGTCTTATAAAAAGGAGTGTTGAGATAATAGTCGAAAAAGAGAATCATAAGATAAATGAAAATCCCTGGGTCGTAGCATTTCCTCTTTATCTAATTCAGGCGTCAAAAAATAATTTTTATTATGGCGGATAAGAAAAAATTTTTACTTCGTATAGACGAAAAAATATATGCAGCCTTGGAAAAATGGGCAGCGGACGATTTAAGAAGCATTAACTCTCAGATTGAATTTCTTCTTAAAGAAGCCCTCAAAAAAAATAATCGCCTTCCGGAAATAAAAGCAGGTGGCGAAACGACTAACGGTCTGAAAACCAAAGAATAAGAGGGAACTATGAAGAAAATAATATTCGTATTGTTTCTGTTGAGCTTTTATGGACTGAATGCACAGAACGAAGGCATAAAATACGATTCGTTTTGGCAGGGCAATTTGAAATTCGGTCAGACGTCTCTTAAAATAGTTTTGAAAATTTTCAAGACCGACAAGGGCAAAATCTCTGCTCATCTGGACAGCCCAGACCAAGGAGAGGCAAACATACCGGTTACCGAGATAAAAATTTCTGACGACAGTCTTGAATTTTCTATCGCTTCAATTGGAGCTTCGTACAAAGGGGGGTTTGAAAAAAGCGGCGAAATAATAACCGGGATATTCAAACAATCGGGATACAATCTTCCGCTGCAGTTTGAAAAAACCAAAAGGGTAGCTGAAGTGAAAAGGCCACAAAATCCGAAAAGACCGTTTCCTTATATTGAAGAAGAAATTGTTTTTGAAAATAAGCACGATAAAATCAAACTTTTCGGCACGCTAACGATGCCGGATAGGAACGGAAAATTTCCTGCGGTTGTTTTGATTTCAGGTTCCGGTCCACAGGACAGAGACGAAACAATTTTCAATCACAAACCGTTTTTAATTATTTCCGATTATCTGACTCGCAATGGGATTGCCGTGCTGAGATACGACGACCGCGGTGTCGGAAAATCGGGAGGCAATTTTTCTTCTGCCACTACCGAAGATTTTATGAAAGACGCACTTGCAGCGGTCGAATATCTGAAATCAAGAAATGAAGTTGACCGCAATAAAATTGGTTTAATAGGACACAGCGAAGGAGGTTTGATTGCTCCGATGGCAGTGGCTTCCTCAGATGACGTTAAATTCCTTGTATTGCTTGCACCGCCGGGAATTCCTGGTAAAGATTTGATTCCCCTTCAAACCGAATTGATTTTGAAAGCCCAAGGAGTCGACAGTTCTACGATTTCCAGAACGGTTTCGCAATTGAAAGCAGTATTTGATATCATTACATATTCTTCTGATAGTCTTACGGCTTATAAAAAATTGGAAGAACTCTATAAAAACGAAATTGCCGATATGTCCGGAAAAGAAAAGAATAAGACGGAAAATAGTTTTGAAGCATTTGATAGAAAAGCAAAAACATATTTGAGTCCCTGGTTTCGATTTTTTCTGAAATACAACCCTTCCTGGGCTCTCGAGAATGTTAAGGTTCCGGTGCTCGCATTGTGGGGAGGTAAAGATCTGCAGGTGCCTCCGAAAGAAAATATGCCCGCATTAAAAAGAGCGCTTGAAAATGCCGGCAATAAGAAGGTAAAAACAGTCGTCTGTGAACAATTGAATCATCTTTTTCAAAAGAGCAATACGGGGCTACCTCTTGAATACGGTTCTATAGAAGAAACAATTTATACACCTGTGCTCGAAATGATTGAAGATTCGATTAAAGAGAATGTGAATCAATCCGCCGGATTGAAGTAAATACTCCTGTGGTCTTTTAAAAAATTATAAATTAACAGTAGCCATTAGATAATACCCTGTAGATAAATCGTTGCCGCGCAATCTTGCAAATATGTCGCCGGGGTTAAAGAAAGAAACACCCCCCTGAAAATTGACATATTCATTGTATTTATATTTCAGTGTCAAATCCGCTTCCGAACCGAACTCATTGGAAATGCCTCCTGAATAAACATATTCTTCAACCGAATGGAAAATGTGATAATTCAGCGATACATTAAAATCTTTAACCGGAGCTATGCCGCATTTTAGAATAATATCGGATATGCCAAGATTGTAAGTGTCATTATTCAAATTAATAAAATAGTCCATGTATCCGAAGAACTTATGTCCCGTCGGATAGAGTGAAATATAAGCTTTGTAATCATTGTCGAGCGGATTATTGTCCCCGCTGGCATAATCGAATTGGATTCCGATGGACGGTTTCATTCGATGAGAAAAAGTATAATTTGCGTTGATTGAAAATGTCACAGCCTTGACGTCTTGTTCTCTGCCGTTTATAAGCGCCGAGCCAATCTGGAATCCAAAGTCAATTTCATGTTGAAAGTTTCTCAGGTTACTAGCAATATAGAATCCAAGAGTTGCCCTGTCGAGATAATTTGTTGGATTAACTCTTTGCCAGATCACAAAGGGTTGAATTTTGTACGATTTGAAAAGAAACAAATCGGTCATCAATGCATAAATATTCTGGTCTAGAGAATCGCCGATGTTGAACTTTTCGAATTCTCTTACTGCTATTAAATCTGCATTAAATAGTGAGCTTTTGAAAGTCAATATTCCGCCGTCAAACGAACGACCTACATTGTGCCAGTCGGCAGGCCCTAAAAATCTTTCCGAGCCATATTTTAATTCCATCCTGCCGACTTTAATATCAACCGGTAAATCGAACAAGTTATTAATTTTGAAATAAGCCTGGTGAAGATCGATATTTCTTGAATTACTCAATGTTGAGGTTTCTTCTCCAAAAATTCTGGAGTCTTGCAATTGAATGTATGTACTTACATCGTCGGAGGCTTTTAGACTCAATCCGAGTCGCGATCTCAAAGCTGTAAATGTATTCGGGATTGTTGATGAATTAAAATCTTTGTTGTCGATTTCAAACCGCGGTCGAATCTGAAAGTCGAATTTGTAAATGCTTTGCGCTTTTATAATAAAAGGAAAAACTATCAAAAGAAATAATAGTTTTTTCATTTTTCTGCTCCTCGCTTAAAATAACCTGAAACAATCAATATTCTTTCAAAGTGCCCTGACGTTCTTTTGCAATTTTATCCCATTCGACTGCAGTGGTTTTCAGAAATTCTTCTTTGTCGGCTTCTAAGGCTTTCATATCGAGACCGATATATTTCTGAGCTTTTTCTTTTGTGGAAATGTCGGGTAGTGCGACAGGATAGTTAACGCCGTGTTTAATCAAAACGGTAGCAATTTCCCTCCGTGCTGATTCAGCTTTTTGAATTGCAGTGCCCAGAACTCTGAGTGCTTCGACAGGTGAATGAAAACCCATTGCGTTTGCAGCTGCTGTCCAGTCCCATCTCCATTGGGCATGTCTGATTAGTTTAAGAGCGTTCTTCATTTCTGATTCGGTAGCTCCGTTATCCCACGCAATTTTAGCCTCGATGTGTGCGGCTGCAAGGGCTTTCTCAGCATATCTTCTTAATTCGTGAATCCTGTCCTGACGGTCGTAAACGTTTTTAATCAAAGTTTCGGTCTTTTCCCTATGGCAGACCTGACAGGAATTTTCAACATTATTTAATGGGCTTTGAATATGATGGTCTGTAAATTTAATGCCACCTTCGGTTTTGTAAGGCATGTGACAATCGGCGCACGAAACGCCTCGTTCGGCGTGTATGCCGGTCATGAAAAGCTCGTAATCGGGATGCTGTGCTTTTAACATCGGAGCTTTGCTCAATGCATGAGTCCAGTCAGAAAATTCGATTTCGTCGTAATATTTTTCCATGTCGTCAACACTAAATCCTTTATCCCAGGGAAATGTAAGATATTGCGAACCTTCCACTTTGGTTTTGTCGAAGTAATATTCCACGTGGCATTGTGCGCAAACGAAGGAACGCATTTCATTATGACTGAAACTTTTGATGTCTTTACCCTGTCGTTGCAAAGCTTCGATAAGAGCTGGTCTTGTAATTCTTAGGTCCATCGTCTTCGGATCGTGACAATCTTGGCAACCAATTGGATTGACGAATTCATGCCCTTTTTCGATCCAGCTACCTTTATAAAATTCAGCAACACCGTCTCTTGCCATAACGCGGGGTACATCTGTACTTTTGCAAGTCCAGCAAGTCGAAGGCATGGGACTTATTTTATTTCCGCCGGTTCTCAATGTATTGCGAATATCTTTTACTGCATATGCGTGACCTCTCGGAGTTTCGTAATCTTTTGAGAAAGAATAACCTGCCCACATAATTACAAGCTCCGGGGATAATTCAAGATAATCGCGCGTAACAGAACCGGCGTATTTGCTAGCAAAATTTGTATCGAGTGTCTTTAAATAAGTTTCATATTCACGCGGGTAATTTTCTCCCCATACTTCATTGCGGGGTTCCCAGCCGGCAATTGGTTTAACCACCTGTAGGGTGAACGATTCGCTCCTTCTTTCGATTATCGAAGAAGCAAACAGTCCGATAAAAAAAACTACTACAACGGTTGCAAAAAAGATTAGCCAAGCTACCCATGGCTTTGCTTTGATTATTTCCTGAATTGGTCTCATTTTGTTCCCCGTTTTTATTTTATAATTTGATTGTCTTGAAGAATCCATTCGGCGACAGGCTTTATTTTAGGCACGCGAGCATAAGGAGTAGACGAAAGGCTATGGATTTTACCATGAGGCGTTTCTCGATGACATTCCCAACAGTATCGCTCGGTTTGATCGGCAACGCTGCGGTTATTGATAGCTCTCAATGCAATTGGATGAATTTGATTAGTGTGACACCTGATACAATTTTTCTGAACGGCATTTTTACCCGCATCTTTAATTTGAATAACCTGTGGCTCCATTCTTAGAGTGAATATTGTAGCATGTCTTAAGCCGTCGTTTGCTTTGAACCAGAATTTTTCAAAAATATTTTCATGAGGCACATGACAATCGTTGCACGTTGCTACCCTGCCGTGACTTCCTCTTTGCCATGTAGCATATTCGGGATTCATTACATGACAATTAACACATACTTTCGGGTCGTCAGATAAATACGATATCGCGTTGGAAACATAAAGAATATGAAAACCAAGCCCTGTCAGTATACCAAGTAATAAAATTACAGGAAACTTCCATTTATCGGGCGGAGTCAATATTTCGATAATTTTTTTAAAGAATGACTTTCTTTCTGCATTCATTTATCTGCTCTACTTTCTGATTCTTTGTTTAGTTTTTCAATGTCGGCTGTATTTGTAGGATGACCTAAATTGTCGATTTGTTTGTGAAGAATAATGTATTCCTTTCGAGAGATATTATTTTTCCAGTGCCCTGTAAGAATTCCAATTCCAGTAATTGCAATATATATACTAATAATGGCTATTGCCACAAATTTTTTCGAAATTTTTTTCTTAACTATTTTCGTTTCGACAAACAAAGTATCCGCAACGGGGCATGCGTCTACACAACTCATACACATCGAACATTCATCCGAGCGGACAGTATCAACTTTGTCTACTTTTATAAAAGAAGGGCATGCTTTTGCGCATAATCCGCAATCGATACAACTTTTGGCTTCTCTTTTTATTTTAAGAGGACTTAAGAATGAAATTATACCGAGTAAAGCACCGTAGGGGCAGAAGTATCTGCACCAGAAATTTCTAATAAATATTGACAGAATAAACTGCACAGCTATAACGGTTAATGAAAATTTGCTGATATTTGCAAAGAAGTAGTACATTTTTACATCAGCCATAAGATTGTAAGGGCTATCGAGAAAAGCTTTGAGTGCAGCTAAAGTCATTGAAAAAAAGATGGCATAAACGAAAAATCCGAGCAGTAAATATTTCAATGAACGAAGAGGATAGTCGACGAATTTGGGCAATTTAATACGTCGTTTGAATAATTTGAGGCAGATTTTTTCTCCGAAATCGCCAATAGTTTCCGAGAGGAAGCCGATCGGACAGAGCCAGCTGCAGAATGATTTTCCAACGACAAAAGATACACCTACAATTGCAAGAAATATAAAAAATCCAGCAGGGTGTGCAGGATGAATTTCACCCGTTACAAAAAAATAATAAACACTCATCAAAGAACTAATTGGAAGAAAGCCCTCAACTCCAGGAGGCCGATGCGACACGAGGTCTGGATTGCCATATTCGAGAGACTTAACGAATAATGTAAACTCAATTCCAATCCAGATACATAGTAGTGCAAATAGTGTTTGAATGGCAAATCTATATTTTTGAACCGGCTTTTCGATGTTTCGTATTATTTTTTTCTTTTCCTTCATGACTGTTCTTTCATTATATAAACAGATATTTAATTCCGAAATTAAATTTATATTTTGCCACTTCCATAGTCAATAAAAAAATTAAATAGATTAGATATTCTTAATAGAGTAAGAAATAATCCATTGTTAAAGACAGAACGAGAACTCTGATAATATGCTACTTAACAGTAATATACGTTACGGTGTAAAAGTACTCTTTTATCCTGTTGAAAAGCCATCGGCGATCATATCGCTCTTAAATCCGATTGATATAGGTTGATTGATGCATATGTTGCAACTTGATGTATCGGCTGTAATGGGTTACACTGGAGCGATTTTTAATAAGTTTTTAGACTCGCATTTAAGATTGATAATCACTCTGAACGATATTATTGTATGGTCACTTTTCCCATTTCGTTCGGATTAAAAAGATTCATAAAAAAAGATTTTTAGACAAATTCAATTTTTCATTTGCAGAGGAAAGATAAATTTTGTTAATTTATAATCAGAATATATTATCTGTTTTAATATGATAAGGAATATTATAACAATCGACGAAAAACTTTGTGATGGATGGCGGCAGAGTGTGCACGAGTGTCGGAAAGGAGCGTTTCAGATAATTAACGGCAAGGCACGGTTGCTAAGCGACCTGTTTCGCGACGGCTTGGAAACACGTATCGGACGTTGCTACACGGGCGCACTCACTATTGAAAAAAGAGAAGTCAAACCTTACGACGAGCGAAAGGTGATGGATTACATTATACGTGGCGGCTCAGATGTGATCAAGGCACATCTTATTCATCTCAAAGAACACGGTCAATATGACTATCTTAACGAAGCCGTCCAATATCTCAAAGAAATGGGAATAGAAGTTCCGAATGTCATCAAACATTCTAAAGATATACCGAAAGAAAAACCAGGCGGCGCTGTATTAAATCAATGGCCTATTCAAATGCATCTCATATTATCACTGTCGCCCTATTTCGTAAATTCGGATTTACTCCTTTCGGCTGATTGCTGCGGGTTTGCTCGCAGGGATTTTTACAACAGTTTTTTGAAAAACAGGAGCCTTGCAATCGCTTGTCCCAGACTTGATTCGAATAAACAGGTATATCTCAATAAACTGATTACAATGATTGAAAAAGCCAATATAAAATCAATAAGCGTGTTAATTATGGAAGTTCCTTGCTGCAGCGGATTAGTGAAAATCGCTCAGCAGGCAGTCGTATTCTCAAGCAGACGAATTCCGGTTAGTGGCGTAATTGTAAGTACAGAAAGAGAAATATTAAAAAAGTTAATGTAATAGAAAGGGAAACTATATGAGTGAATTAATAAATAACAGCAAAAACAGAGTCGAAGAACTGAAACATCTCATAAGAGAAATACATCAAGGAAATTCAGTTGAAGAAACAAAAATGAAATTGATCGAAAAACTCGGTTCTGTTCCTTATGGAGAAGTAGTCCAGGCCGAAGAAGAGCTTATTAACGAAGGGATGGAACGGGAAGAAATTCTAAAATTCTGCGACCTTCATACCGAAGCGTTGAAAGGTAACCTTCAATCTAATTTTTCCAGACCCTTTCCACCCTATCACCCACTGGATATTTTCATTAAAGAAAACAGAGAATTAGAGAAAGTAATCGACAGGATTAAGCATCTTTTCTACGAAGCCCGTAAAAGAGAAAAAGATGCAGATGCTCGCGATTTACTGAAATCTTTGCATCAAGAATTCAATTTGTTGATGGATGTTGATAAACATTATCTGAAAAAAGAGAATCTTTTATTTCCTTATTTAGAAAAACACGAAGTTACGGGTCCTCCGATGGTTATGTGGGGAAAACACGACGAGGTAAGAACTTTCCTGAAATCCTGTTTTCCACTCTTTGAAAATGAACATGAAGCAACGGCTGAAATAGTAACTGGATTTAACGATTTAATGCTGGAACCGACCGTTAAAGCAATTGAAGAAATGATATATAAAGAAGAAAGTATTCTTTTCCCGATGTGTATCGATTTACTGAACGAAATTGAATGGTACGAAATAGTCTCGCAATTCGACGAGATAGGCTATTGCCTTTATTCCCCTGATGGGAAATGGAAACCGAACTTTGAAGTTAATAATCTAAAAGAAACGCATAACAACAGAATTAAATTCGAAAACGGTTCACTCAGCCAGGAAGAACTCGAAGGAATTCTAAATACAATTCCGGTCGACATTACATTTGTCGATAAAGACGACAAGGTCAGATTTTTCTCGCATGGTGGTAATCGCATTTTTCAACGACCCAAGGCTGTCCTGGGCAGGCAGGTTCAATACTGTCATCCGCCTTCGAGTGTACATATTGTTAATAAAATACTCGATGACTTTAAATCTGGTAAACAAAATTCAGCTAAATTCTGGATTAATTTTCACGGACAATATGTGCATATAGCTTATTATGTCGTAAGGAATTCAAAAGGTGAATATCTCGGTACTCTCGAAGTTACTCAGGATATTAACGAATACAAAAGACTTGAAGGTGAAAGGAGAATTTTGCAATATGACAACTGAAAAATGCGACATCACGCCAAATACGATTGTAGGCGATCTGTTACGCGATTATCCAGAAGTCGAAGATAAACTGGTTGAAGCTGCACCGGTATTCAATAAGCTGAAGAATCCCGTTCTCAGAAAAACTGTAGCTAAAGTTGCTACTCTGAAACAAGCTGCACAAATTGCCGGAGTACCCGTGGCGATTTTAATCAATAAATTGAGAGAAGCTGCTAATATGGAACAGATTCAGATTGAACAGGATTCTACAGAGAAGATAGTAAAACCCGATTGGGTCGAGAGAGGCAATATTACAATCGAATACGATGCCTCGCTCGACATTGAAAATGGATTATATCCGGCTGCAAAAGTCACAAAGGAAATAATGAGTTTGAATGATGGTGAAATTTATTTGTTGATTGCTCCGTTTTTACCAGCACCTTTAATAAAAATTGTAGAAGAAAAAGGATATCGCACTTACAGCGAAAAAAAGAACGAAACTACTTGGTATACATTTATAAGTAAAAGATAAGACCTGACGCACATAAATAATAAATTCATCACAGCCAGGAAGTTTGTTAATGAAAAAAACTTCTTACTAATTTAAGGACTACTCCTCTTCGGTGCATTCAATATTTACAGTCAACAAAGCAAATGAATCGAGTGCTATTAGTAGGTTCCATAATAATCAGGATTATGCTCTGTGGGCTTGTGCTTCTAAACGCCAGGAAAGCAAAGAATGTGTGGAATATGCTTAGAAGTTTTAATAAAATATTTTACATCTTGGTCGAGCTAAACGACAACCTGGTCGAATTACTAATTCAATCTTGTGATAATTTAAAATTTACCGTAACAATTTTGTGGTATAGATTTTGGATTACTTCTTTATACAATCAAAAATAAAGGAGAACCCAAAATGAAAAAACCGATTCTTATCAGCGCAATGCTTCTTGTTGCGTCCTTGTTGTTCGTAAACTGCGAATCAACAACATCGCCTAATGAATCATTGACCGAGGAGATTAACAGTACTTTATCGAAGAGTCTATATAACCTACCCGACAGTTTAAGTGTGCTTGACAACCTGAGCGAGGCTGAAGAAGCCGACTTGCTTTATATGGTTGAAGAAGAAAAATTAGCTCATGATATTTATTCCAACTTTTTCGATCGGTATGGATTGAAAATTTTCAAGAATATCGCAAAGAGCGAGGCTAACCATATGGCAGCTATACAACGAAAACTTGCATTGTACAATCTGGAAGACCCTACCGAAAATAAGGAGATTGGTATCTTCAACGATCAATCATTGCAAAAATTATATAATTCGCTGCTAACTGCAGGAAGTGCATCGGATACAGCTGCTCTAAAGGTGGGTGCCTTAATTGAAGAAACCGATATTGTTGATCTTACGGAAAGTATCAATGAATTGGAAGGCAATTCAGATATAACAAGAGTGTATGCAAGCCTTTTACACGGCAGTAGTAATCATTTAACTGCTTTTGTAAGATATTTATATTCATATGGTGTTGAATACGTGCCTCAGGTATTGGATGAAACTGCTTTTGATAGAATTATCAATAGCAATTAAAAAATATACATGAGTCTGCTCTAAAAAGCTAATTATTAAAACCAGTGGTTTTTAGATTT
>DYLP01000079.1 GCA_020722005.1 Melioribacter roseus | reverse complement strand
ATTACTTTCTTTCTTTAGTAAAATAAAACTTTGCAGCTATGGGAAAATGATCGCTGAATCCACCAAAATATCTGTTCCCGGCAAATGTTCTCAGAGGCGCTCCTTTATAATCACCTTCCTGCTGTATCATATATTCCGGACGAACTATTTCAAAACTATTTGGAACATAATCCAATCCTCTGTTGTCAACGAGCGCTTTTGAAATTATAATTTGATCAATCATATTCCAGTCTTTACGATAATAATATGTACCTTCACCGTTTTTAAATTTTTCGTAAGATGTGTTAATTAAGTCATCGGAATTTTCAAGATTATTATGCGCTTTCAAAATTTTTGAAATGGATTTGTTGTCCGGCTCGTCATTAAAATCACCAAGAATTATAATATTCGAATCTTTGTTTAGATTCATAAGACTGTCGATAACATTTCTTACAGTTCTGGCAGCTGCCAATCGATTTGGTTCCGATTTTTCTCTCCCACCGCTTCTAGATGGCCAGTGATTACCCAATAGATAAATTATTTCTTTGTTTTTTTTATGCATTAATTCAACTAACATAATATAACGCGTTTTGTCGCCCTCAGGAAGTTTAACAGTAAACGTATCGACATTCAAAACTGAGAATATGTTTCTATCGTATATAACCGTTACGTCAATTCCTCTTTCGTCAGGTGAATCCCTGTAAGCAACAACGTAATCTCTGTAGTTAAGCCGGTAAACAAGCCTTTTAGCCACCCATATATTTTCTACTTCCTGTAGACATAAAATATCGGGGCCACAGCCGTCGTTCATATAATTGATTACTCTTTCGAGATTATCCAGTTTTTGTTCGAGTCTTTCAAACGTCCATTGTTTTGAACCTTCGGGTGTAAATTCATCGTCGTTCTTTATGGGATTATCTTCCGTGTCAAATAAATTTTCAACGTTCCAGCTTGCTATGTATAGAGTATCCTCGCCCGTTCCCAGTCTGTTGGAGTATACTTGGGACTGAATTAAGATTATGAAGAGAGATATTATTGATTTATATTTCATAATATGTTCATTAATTTATATTTTCGGAAGTGAATATAACATTTTAGGGCAATAAATGGGTAAAAAAAAATTTGTTATTATCGATGCAATGTCGCTGGCATATAAAGGTTATTACGCTTTTATTACGAGACCATTATATACCAGTAAAGGCGAACCAACCTCGGCGGTTTACGGTTTTTTAAGCCAATTATTTAAAATATTGGAAGATACTAAACCCGATTATGTAGCAATAGCATTCGACTCGAAGGAAAAAACTTTTCGTCACGAGAAATTCGAGAATTATAAGTCATCACGCGAAGAGATGCCTGAAGAGATGATTCCGCAGATTGCGAGGATTAAAGAAATCATCGAAGCATTTAATATCCCCATCTATATTCTACCCGGTTACGAAGCCGATGACCTGATTGGAACTGCAGTTAAAAAAGCCTCTGGAGCCGGATTAATTGCATATGCAATTACACCAGATAAAGATTATATACAACTGCTCAGTGATAACGTTAAAATCATAAAACCAGGAAAATCGACGGATGAAATTGTAATTTTTGACGAAAAGAAAGTAGAAAAAGAATACGGTATAAAATCTTCACAAATGATCGACTATCTTGCGCTTGTGGGCGATAGTTCGGATGATATACCCGGAGTTGCCGGCATTGGTCCCAAAACTGCAACGCCCTTAATTCAAAAATATGGTTCAGTAGAAAAGATTTACGAAAACCTCGACAAAATCGAGAAACAATCGATCGTTAAAAAATTAATAGAGAACAAAGAAAATGCATTTTTGTCGAAAGAACTTGCAACGATTAAAACCGATGTGCCATTCAATTTCAACCTCGAAGAAGCAAAGTTTACTAAACCTGACTTTAATAAATTGATGAAAATATTCGGAGAACTTGAATTCAGGTCGTTCGCCGATAAACTAAAAAAAATCTATACCGATGAAAGTGCTGAGATGGAACGATTGGAAGACGGTGCAATAATGCCTTCCCCAAAGGATTACAGTTCTTTCGATAAGACGAAGATTAGTTACAGACTGATTTCTACTGAAGAAGATGCCGTAAAACTTGCAGAGAAGCTTTCGAATGCCGAAATTTTTGTATTTGACACTGAAACTGATTCACTCGACATATTAAATGTAAATCTTGCAGGAGTTTCTTTTTCACTAAAACCAAACGAAGCCTGGTTTGTGGCAGTTAATCCAGAACGAACGAAGGAAGAATTGTTTACATCCGAATTGACCGACCGTCTACCGATAAAGAAATTTATCGAGATTTTTAAACCTGTCTTAGAAAACGAAAAGATCAAAAAAGTTTGCCAGAACGGTAAATATGACATTGCTGTTATGAGAACATATGGTATAGAAGTAAAGAATTTTTATTTTGATACCATGTTAGCAAGTTACGTTATTGACCCCGACCAGAAGCATGGTATGGACGAATTATCGGCAAAGTATCTGAAATACAAACCAATTCCCCTGATCGAATTAATTGGTTCGAAAAAAACACCAGAAAAAATATTCGAAGTCGATCTGAACAAACTTGCAGAATATTCGTGCGAAGACGCCGACATTACATTTCGACTATACAAGATTCTTGATGAAATTTTAAAAAAAGAAAAGCTCGAGAAAGTCGCTTATGAAATTGAATTCCCTCTGGTGCCAGTACTGGAAGATATGGAACGCACGGGTGTTAAGATCGACGTCGATAGTCTTAAAGAATTCAGTAAAGAACTCGAGATTAAATTAGAATTAATTTCAAAAGAAATATATGCTTATTCGGAAGAAGAATTCAACATAAACTCCACGCAACAGCTTCAAAAGGTTTTATTTGAGAAATTAAAATTGCCACAAACCAGCAAAACAAAAACCGGATATTCCACCGATGCAAAATCACTTGAATCCTTACGTGGAGCTCACCCTGTAATTGATTTGATTCTGGAATACCGACAAATTGCAAAACTGAAATCGACATACACAGATGCCCTTCCAACTTTGATTAATCCGAAAACCGGTAAAATTCATACAACCTATAATCAAACGGTGGTATCAACTGGCAGACTTTCGAGCAACGACCCAAACTTACAAAATATACCAATCAGAACAGAACTCGGGAAAGAAATTCGGAAGGCATTTATTCCTTCGAACAAAGATAATATTATATTGAGCGCTGATTACAGCCAGATTGAACTTAGAATCATGGCAAGCATATCAGGCGACGAAAATTTAATTGCGGCTTTCGAAAAAGGCGAGGATATACATCGCCGCACTGCAGCAATGGTCTTTAAAGTCGACCCAGACGACGTTACACCTGATATGCGTCGGAAAGCCAAAGAAGTAAATTTCGGAATCCTTTACGGTTTAGGTCCGTTCGGGTTAAAAAATCGACTGGGCATTTCACAGTCGCATGCAAAAGAAATTTTTGACAATTATTTTAATTCTTTCACAAAGGTTAAAAAATTCATGGATGAATCAATTGAAAAAGCACGCCAAAAAGGATATGCTGAAACCCTTACAGGCAGGAGAAGATACCTTAAAAACATCAACAGTAAAAACAGAACAATAAGACAATTCGAAGAACGTGTTGCTATCAATATGCCAATTCAAGGTACAGCTGCAGATATGATTAAGCTGGCAATGATAAAAATATTCAACGAATTAAATATGAGAAAATCAAAAACTAAAATGATATTACAGGTTCACGACGAACTCGTATTCGATATGCCCCAGAAAGAATTAAGAGAATTAAAGCCGGTAATAAAAAATTTAATGGAAACTGCGATGCCACTAAATGTGCCGATCGTGGTAGATATTGGAACGGGCTCCAACTGGCTCGATGCTCATTAATCTTCAG
>DYLP01000038.1 GCA_020722005.1 Melioribacter roseus | reverse complement strand
AATAAAAAATATTAATTTGAAGAGAAAACCATTGCAGTTCACTTCAGTGAACTGAAAAATGGTTTGCTGCTTTTAAATGTGCCTGTCAAATTCTTTTTATTATATTATAATTACAATTTTTCAGAGCGGACAGTAATCGATAGTTCGCTGTAATGTCAACTATATCTTTATTAATAACGGGGTGTTTATGAAGTTGTTAAAATCCCTTACTTTCTGGATATTCTTAGGCTTTACCTTCGGCATTTTATTAGGTTATTTATTTAAGGAAAGCATATTACCTTTTGCCCATCCGTTGGCGACAATTTTTATCAATACATTAAAAATGATTGTCATGCCAATCATTATCTTTTCAATTGCCAGTGGCATTCTGAATATCGAGTCAGGAAAGGAATTAAAAAAACTCGGCTTTAAAACTTTTTCATATTATTTGATTACTACTATTCTAGCAATCTTAACCGGTCAAATACTGGTTATCCTTGTTAAACCTGGCTCAAATATAACCAACCTGGTTACGGCTGAAGTGGAGAATATTCCCGCTGCCGAAGGGAATATCCTCGATATTCTAATCGACATTATTCCTACAAATCCTTTCAAAGCAATGACGGATGGCAATGTAATACAGGTAATCTTTTTCATGATATTATTTGCATTGATAATTATGCAGTTTGAAAATAAATACCGTTCTTTTTTCAACGACTTCTTCCAGGGCGGATTCAATGTTATGATGGAAATGGTGCGCTGGATTATCTGGCTGGCTCCACTTGGTGTCTTCGGTATTGTTGCTGGCATAGTCGCAGAAACTGGTTTCGGGGCAATTATTGGATTGATGAAATATTTCTTTACGGTTTTAGGTGGTCTGATTTTTCATGCATTTGTTACTCTACCCCTTATCCTCTCGCTGTTTGGCAAAATGAATCCATGGCAGCATTTCAAGAATATGCTGCTTGCTATTGAAACAGCATTTTTTACAAGTTCTTCTATGGCAACTCTGCCAATTACAATGGACTGCGTAATTAATAACGATAAAGTCGAACCCAAAGTAGCAAATTTTGTACTACCCATTGGAGCAACAGTCAATATGGATGGCACTGCACTTTACGAAGCGGTTGCAGTAATTTTCATCGTTCAGGCATACGGCATTGAACTGACTTTTGTTCAACTTATAATTGTTTTGTTGACAACTATACTGGCTTCGATTGGAGCTGCTGCAATTCCAATGGCTGGATTTGTAATGATTACAATTATTCTTAAAGCCGTAGGGCTTCCACTCGAAGGCCTCGGTTTAGTGCTTGCTGTCGACAGACTACTGGATATGGCACGCACTACCGTTAATATATGGAGCGATTCGTGCGGAGCCGTTGTGGTAAATTATTTGAGCCGTAAAGAGAGATGAGTTTGCACTGTCAGTTAGTTAATTGATTTTTTATTTCATTAGTAACACAAGGTACTGAAATGAAAAAAAAGTTCTATGTGGCGATTATCATTGCTTTCCTTTCTTCCATCCTTTTCGGAGGCGGAAGTAAAAAACAATTCGTAAGAGAGTCAATCGATTTATCGGGCGTGTGGCAATTTCAGCTCGACCCAGAAAATGCTGGAATTGAACAAAAATGGTTCGATAAAAATTTGATCGATTCTATTTTTCTACCCGGCACAACTGACTCGAATAAAAAAGGCTTTCTTAATACGGATACGACAACGCTTCATCTCAACAGGAAATTTATGTACGAAGGCGCTGCATGGTATCGTAAAAAAATAATCGTACCAGAAATTTTCAAAAACAAACACATTGAACTGATACTCGAAAGAACTAAACCTTCCATGCTCTGGATTGACAATAAATATATCGGTGATTCATTCCTTCTGCAGTCACCTCAGCATTACGACCTTTCGGAGGTGCTTACCGCCGGCACTCATTTTATAACATTGAGAATTGACAACGATTTAAAATTAACTCCTTATGGCAATGTCCATATTTACAGCGACGATACTCAAACCAACTGGAACGGAATTATCGGTAAAATTTTAATCGAAGCCAGCGAAAAAACTTTTATAAAAGAATTATACGTCAAACCTGATATAAAGAAAAATAAAGCGGATGTTATTATTGCGCTCGAAAATGGATTACAACTTTCAACGGTCAATGTCGAATTGAAAGTTTCGGAAATAAATAAAGAGGTTAAAGACGAGTTTAATACGGTAGAATACAAAATTCCAGCGGATTCAGTAATTCGCATTGAATATATTTTTAAAGATGCCCCCCTTTTATGGGATGAATACAAACAGCCGCTTTACGAATTAACTGCAATAATTAAGAACGGGAAAGTGTTCGACAGGGAAACAATAAAATTCGGTATGCGTGAATTTAAAGTCGATGGAAAACAATTCTCGATAAATGGACGGAAGATATTCCTGAGAGGGAAACACGATGCAGCTGTATTTCCGTTGACAGGTTATACTCCCACGGATGTCGAAAGCTGGATGAGAGTATTCAGGATTGCTAAATCGTACGGTATAAATCATTACCGGTTTCATAGCTATTGTCCGCCCGAAGCGGCATTCGAAGCGGCTGACCGTCTCGGAATTTTTCTCCAGCCGGAACTTCCATTCTGGGGCGGATTCGAATCCGATTCAATTGCTTTGAGACTTAAAGCCGAAGGAATCGCCATGATCAAGAATTATGTCAATCATCCTTCTTTTGTAATGTTCGGAGCAGGTAATGAAATCTGGGCGGGGCACGATCGCATCGTTAATATAATATCGGAATTAAAAAACGTAAACGATAAACTTCTTTATACAACCGGAGCAAATAATAATATCGGCTATCGTAAACCCGATGAAATTTCCGACTATTATATTGGCGCACGAACTCCTTATTCTTACGATACTACTCTTACGCATTTACGACTCTCGCAGGCTTTTGCCGATTCAAAAGACGGCGGAATTCTTAATAGCTCTTATCCTTCAACCCAAATTAATTTTAACTATCCCGTATCTCAAATAGATATACCGGTTATTAGTCACGAAGTAGGACAGTATCAAATTTATCCCAACTATGATGAGATGAACAAATATACCGGAGTATTTAAGCCATGGAATCTAAAAGTTTTTCGTAATAGGATGATTCGAAATGGAATGGAAGGTATGGACAAGGAATTTCAAAAAGCTTCGGGCGCCTGGTCGGCTATTTGTTACAAAGCTGAAATTGAAGCCGCTATCAAAACTAAAAATATGGCAGGCTTCCAATTGCTCGATTTGCAGGATTTCCCCGGGCAGGGAACCGCTCTTGTAGGAATACTCGACGCTTTTATGAAGAGCAAAAATGTAGTATCGGTCGAAAGCTGGAAACAATCCTGCAACGATGTAGTCTTATTGCTCGAATTCCCAAAATATTGCTGGCAAAGCGGCGAAATCTTCGAGGCAAATTTGAAAATAGCTAATTACTCGAACAGAGAAATTACTGAAAATGTTGAGTGGAAACTGATTAATGGAAAAGAAATAATTTCATCGGGCAAAATAAAAAATTACAAAACAACTCCAGGCACACTCACCGATGCGGGAAAAGTCAAAACGAATTTATTTACAGAAATACCAGTAAAACTAAATCTGAAATTGAATTACGGTCAGTACGAAAATGAATATCCCCTTTGGGTTTATCCATCAGGTAAAATTGAACTTAATTTAAAAGATATTATAGTTACCGACAGAGTCGACGATAAGATAATTTCAGAACTTCGAAAAGGAAAAAAAGTACTCCTCTTTCCGGAGCATAAATTGATCAAAGAAAAAAGCGTTGAAGGATTGTTTACTCCCGACTTCTGGAATTACGGTATGTTTAAGAAAATTAGCGAAACTAACACAAAACCTGTATCCCCCGGTACTCTCGGGATTCTTACCGATCCGACTCATCCCTTATTCAAGAATTTCCCGACAGATTTTCATACTAACTGGCAGTGGTTCTCAATTATAAAAACTTCCCGCCCTTTAATTTTGAATAAGCTTACTGATTATAAACCGATTGTAAGTGTAATCGATAATATCGAACGGAATTATAGACTCGGACTCATTTTCGAATTTAAAGTTGACAATGGTTCATTGCTTGTATGTATGTCGAGTCTCAATAAAATTAAAGATTATCCCGAAGCATACAATCTTTATAAATCGATTCTGAATTATATGCAGTCGGATAATTTCAAGCCTTCATATCGTATTAACGAAAGTCAATTGAAAGAATTGTTCTGAAATTTCTCCGACGTGGCTTTTTATTCTGTTTTATATTTGTTGTTATTTCTTATGAAATTCAATCGAATACCAGTGTTATAGCAATTATTGTTTGAATTTATATTCAAAACAAATAGTGATTAAAAGGTCAATTGTTCCTCTTCGATCCAATAAAAAGAAGGATAATTAAACTTATTCATAAAGAATAAATTGGTTATATTTGCATATTATTTTATACGAAAAAGAGAGGGTAAGATGAAGCGCTTCGCAACTTTTCTGCTTATTTTTTTATTGTCTTCTGCAATTCATTCCCAAAAAGGAAATCCCAACAGTACAAATCTTATTACGAACGTAATCAACAGAAATTTGATTTCACTCGACGGTAGATGGAATTACATTGTCGACCCCTATGAAAATGGCTTTTATAATTACAGACGTCAGCCGTACGACGAGACTGGCGATCGTACAGGTGGATTTTATTCGAATAGAAAACCTGCCGATAAAACTGATCGGGTCGAATACGATTTCGATTTATCTCCTGCAATGACAATACCCGGTGACTGGAATTCTCAGGTAAACGAACTTAAACTTTATGAAGGAGCGGTCTGGTTCAAACGAAATTTCGACATAAGGAAGAAATCCGATAAAAGATATTTCCTCTATTTCGGTGCCGTCAATTATGAAGCACACGTCTACCTGAACGGCAAAAAACTTGGCTTTCATATAGGCGGTTTTACACCGTTCAATTTCGAGGTAACAGAATTATTGAAAGACGGTGAGAACTTTGTAATTGTAAAAGTCGATAATTCGAGAAAGCTGGACGGTGTGCCGACGGTTAATACCGACTGGTGGAACTACGGAGGCATTACGCGAGACGTTTATTTGATTGAAACCAACGATACATTTATTCGTGATTTCAAAT
The DNA here is from genome assembly GCA_020722005.1 of Melioribacter roseus. GTDB lineage: Bacteria > Bacteroidota > Ignavibacteria > Ignavibacteriales > Melioribacteraceae > Melioribacter > Melioribacter roseus_A. The sequence continues at coordinate 19,882 of DYLP01000038.1, read as the reverse complement.
TACAATTGAATAATAGCAATCCCGAATTGATTGAAGGTTTTGTACAACTAGACGGAAGCAAATTTGAACAAAACGGAATCATAACAATTGCAGAGGCAAACATTAGGCATAAATTCAAAACAGATGTAAACGGATATGCTGAATTTAAGATACTCGCAAAAAATTTGAATTTATGGAGTCCCGAAAATCCATTTATTTATAATGTAAAAATCGAAACGGAAACTGATACTCTTAAAGATAAAATCGGATTTCGCACCATCGCTGTGAAAGGTACTGAAATATTATTGAACGGTAAACCGATATTTTTACGAGGCATTTGTTTACACGAAGAAAATCCTCTGAAAACTGGAAGAGCATACAGCGAAGCCGAAGCCCAAATGCTGCTCAACTGGGCAAAGGAACTCAATTGTAATTATGTGCGACTGGCTCACTATCCTCATAATGAATTTATGGTAAGAACCGCCGAAAAACTGGGACTCCTGGTCTGGGAAGAAATTCCGGTCTACTGGACAATTCAATGGGAAAATGAGTCTACTTTTCGGAATGCAATGAACCAGCTCGAAGAGATGATAGTAAGGGATAGGAGCCGTGCAAATGTAATCATCTGGTCGATGGGTAATGAAACGCCTGTGACGGAAGAGCGAATTCGATTTATGAGCAAACTGGCTGAAAGAGCAAGAGAACTCGACGGCAGCCGACTGATATCCGCAGCACTCGAAGTTCATCGTAAAGATAACGAACCGTTTACTTACATTGTGGACGACCCACTAGGCAAATATCTCGATGTACTGTCGTTCAATGAATATATCGGATGGTACGACGGTAAACCCGACAAATGCAGTAAAATTAACTGGCATTTCGGTTACGATAAACCTGTTTTAATAAGCGAAACCGGAGCGGGCGCATTGCAAGGTTTTAATGCCGATAGTTTGACTGTCTGGTCGGAAGAACATCAAGCATATTTCTACAAAAAACAGATTGAAATGATAAGTAAACAAGAACAAATCAAAGGAATGACACCCTGGATTCTGGTTGATTTTAGATCGCCCAGAAGGCAACATCCCATTTATCAAAACTTCTGGAACAGAAAAGGATTGGTCTCAAGTTCAGGTATTAAAAAGAAAGCTTATTTCGTACTAAAAAACTTTTACGACAAAATCGAAAACCGATAACCCAAAACCAACAACAAACAACGAACCAAGAACAAAGTACAAAGAACAAAGAACAAATAACCATGCGCACATTTGTATTGTTAATATTAAGTTTTCACGGTATAATTCATCTACTCGGTTTTGTTAAAGCCTTTAATCTTACAAAAGTTGAGCAATTAAAGAGTCACATTTCGAAGCGGGATGGATTGTTATGGTTGATAGCAACAATTCTGTTTCTGGCAGCAGCAATATTATATTCTCAGGATTTTTATTTATGGTGGTTAGTGTGTGCCGCTGGCATTGCAATTTCGCAGTTTCTTATTTTTAAATATTGGCGGGACGCAAAATTCGGCACGTTAGTCAATCTTATTTTGATTATTCCAGTAATTGTAACTGCTGCCAATAGTTTGCCTGTCGGTTTTAAAGCCGAATTTAAATCAGAAGCAGTAAAAAGAATTTCGGTTGAAGAGCATGCGCCGGTCGTCTCCTATTCCGACATCGAGCATTTGCCTCCGCCAGTAAAAAAATATTTGATTTATACAGGCGTCGTCGGTAAACCGATTGTTAGCAATTTCAAAGTCGTTGCCGAAGGGGAAATAAAAACTGATCCTAATTCAAGATTTCTTAAATACACTTCGGTGCAATACAATTTTATTGACGATCCGGCGCGCATTTATTTTATTCGTTCCTCACTTTATGGCATTCCTTTCGAAGGACTGCATACTTATATCGATTCAAATGCTATAATGAGAATTAAACTGGCGTCATTTTTTAAAGTTGCCGAGGCAAAAGGCGATATAATGAACAAGAGCGAAACAGTAACTATGTTTAACGACCTGTGCCTTTTTGCTCCTGCTGCTTTAATCAATAAAAAAATCGAATGGTTCATAATCGATTCGCTTACGGTGGATGCTGTTTTTGAAAATGCAGGCAATAAGGTTAAAGCTCGTCTTTATTTTAATGAAAAGGGAGAGTTAATAAATTTCGAATCGGACGACAGATACGAATCGATGGACGGCAAAACATACAGAAATTACAGATGGAGTACACCCGTTAAAGACTATCGTAATTTCGGGGATGCCCGGCTTGCATCATACGGAGAGGCTCGCTGGCATAAACCGGAAGGAAAATACGTCTATGCAAAGGTGTATATCAAAAAAGTCGATTATAATGTGAACTCTTTCTCATACGAAAAATAATCTTTGAATATTTATTCCTTCAGCTGCATCTGATTTGATGTTGTTATAATTTAATTGCGTATTATTGCATTCAAAAAAATCATAAGTCGATGAATCCATACATTCAAATTTTAATTGGAAGTTTTTTGGTGAGTCTGGCACATGCTCTCATACCGAGCCATTGGCTCCCCCTTGCAACAATTGGCAAAACGGAAAAATGGACTCAAAATGAAACGCTTAAAATTACCGCAATTACCGGTTTTTCTCATACACTCAGCACGGTAATAATCGGAATTATCGTAGGTCTTGTTGGATATAAATTATCTGAGTCGTATCATCTGATTACACATTTTTTTGCACCTGCAGTGTTAGTTTCTCTCGGACTTATTTACTTATCACTCGAATATCGCCATAAATTTATTAAACATTCTCACAAACATCACCATATTGATATTGATCATATTATCGATGAGAAAAAGAGTAAAAGAGCAATTGTGCTCACTTTAATGGTTGCTATGTTCTTTTCACCGTGCCTCGAAATCGAAGTCTATTATTTAACGGCGGGAAGACTCGGCTGGACAGGGATTGCCATCGTATCCATTGTCTACTTTTTTGTTACGGTTTTCTTTATGATGCTTTTTGTCTATCTCGCAGGGAAAGGAATAAGTAAACTTAAATGGGAATTTCTCGAACACCACGATAAATTAATTAGTGGGCTTATATTGATAATCGTAGGATTACTTGCCTACTTCATAGAATACTGATGATAATGTTAAATTCATTTACTCATTTTAATAAAAGCAGTTTTATTGTTTTTGAATACTTGCCTGTACTCAGTCTGCAAAAATAAAGAGCCGAAGCGGAGTTACCCAATTCATTAATCGACAATTTATATGAGTAATTTCCTTTTGTTTGATAGCTGTTAATTAGAGTCTTTAATTCTCTGCCAAGAATATCATAAATTTTTAATTCGACGAATGAATTCTCCGGCAGATAATATTCTATTGTAGTTAATGGATTAAAAGGATTGGGATAACATTCAAGACCAAAACTAGAGGGCTTTTCCAGCTCAACGTCAGTTATTACGGAGTTTTGAATTATGTCCGGTAATATTTCAGGATCCTCCGCACTGTAATTATAGGGTACTTCATAATTGCACCCATCGACTGCAAGAATACTCGAATTTTCGAGGTAATTGTTAAATAATATTGCATAACCTTTTTCTTCACTGTAATCGGACATCACTGCTTTGCCGACATTCTCGAAGTAATTGTTTTCCACTCTTACCCAGGCACCCATACGCGTGTTTATTGCAGTATTACAATCCTTGTAATAATTATTGAAAATATGAGCTCTGCCGAATCGGATACTGGGAAGTCTCGACTCGCAATTGTCAAAATAATTGTGATGGAAAGTCACGCGTATAACTGTGTCTGCAACTTGTTGGTCGCCCGAACTAATAAGAATTGTTTTGTAATGGTCGTGAAAGTGAGACCACGAGACGGTTATAAATGAAGATTCGTTTTTAATGTCGAGCAATCCGTCGTAATAGTCGATGCCATGATTTTTATCGGAGAAAAATTCGCAATGGTCAATCCAGATGTTTTGCGATTTCCCGTTTATTTCCAGCGCATCCTGAGGAGTGACATGTGAAATTATAATATTCTTTATAATTACATTTCTTGCGTTGTTGACGGAGAGTTCGATTCCTTTCAGGTAATTTTTAGTTCCAACTCCAATTAATGTTTTATCGGAAGTTATTGAGATGACATCGTTACCTTCGAGAGTGCCTTCGAATTCGACATAATACGGGTCGGTGCTTCCTAAATATTTTTTAAGGTCGTCGAGCGTATAAGCTTTAACTGTGTCGCCGGGTGAGCCGCCGGTTAGGGTGAATCTGGTTCCTTTATCGTCCTGAATGCCGGCATAGCCGATTAAATTTGTATCCTGTTGAGTTCCCAAAGGCAGAAAACGCGCAGTAACTTCGACATTGCGTTCGATTGTAAATGTAAATATCGAATCGTTGGATGTATGTGTTCCCACCCAGCAATCGAGAAAATAGCCGGGGTTTGGATGGGCAGTGAGTGTTATCTCTGTCCCTGCATCGTAATAATCTTTAACGGGTGCATACGAAAAAGTGCCCCACTCCGGGTTATTCGTATTTATATTTACTGTGTAAGAAGGCGTACATTCGTCGGGCTCAATTCCACTACCGATAATCTTAAAATAATCGTAATTGCCAAGTCCTTTTTCGGATAATGCTTCGATTCTAATTTTGTGACTTCCGCTTACGAGAAAAACTTTGAGAGTATCGGATTCACGCCAGTTTTTCCAGTCGACTGTGGTGGGAAAGTAAACTGTATCAATAATTACTATGCTGTCGATTATAAGTCGTGCATTCCGATCGTCACTGCCACCAATTGCATAACGCCAAATGAAGGAATATTCCTCATCCTCTGAAACAGCAATTTGCCAGCTGATGCTTTTACCTATTCCGAAGTCTGTATCTGCATAGCCTTCTCCTGTATACCCTGAAACGCTTTTGTCAATTTTACCGTCTACAGAACAAAAACCAATTTCGTTTTCCTGAATTATCGTTTCCTGTGAAAATATCAAATGAAAACTAAGAAATAAAAATAGCGGGATTAACTTTTTCATTGCAGAATCAAATTTAATTGGACGATTAAATTTAATTCACAAAAATGATTATAACAAGTAATTAGAAGTCCAGACTGATGCCAATTGATGGTAATATGCCGATGGAAGACTGTGTATCGACTTCTTTTTTTCTATCGTCCCATCTAATTTCGTTCGAGCTTTTATTGTTATAAATATTTTGAATGTCGAGATATGTTATCAAAGTAAAGTTTTCGAAATACCATCTTTTATCTAATCTCAGATCGAGCGAATGGAAAGGTTTGAAACGTGCGGAATTGTATTTTCCTACAAGTTGGGAGCCGTCTGATTCAAAAGGCGTATAAGGATTTCCCGAAGCAAATCGGAATTTCAGCGAGCCTTCGAGTGCTGGAGAAAAGATATATCCGCCGCTTAGATTAATAATCCATTTCTGGTCGTATTTGCCCGGTCTTTCGACGCCGTCGAGCGCGGTGAAATAAGATTCGTTCAGGGTTATGCTTAAAATGCCATAATATGGAATTCTGGAAGACTTTTTCTGTACTGAAATTTCGATTCCTCTTGCAAATCCCTTGCCGGCACTTACAAGCGGTTCCAGAGCAAATGAAGAAAAGTTATCCGTGCTTCCGCTAAAACCTGCTCCTGTGTTTGTAAGTATCAAATAAGGTCTCAATTTACTAACGGGATAGTCGTTGTATAATTTATAATACGCTTCGGCTTTCAATCGTGTGTCTTCTCTTAATTTCAGTTCATAACCAGCTATTAATTGATTAGCTTTTTTAGCACGAAGGCTCTTGTTGTCTTCTGAGCCTGCAAGCCATATATACGAAGGGCTTTGATAATAAACGCCTGCCGAGAGAGATATTATTTGATCGGGGTCGAGCATATAAGAAGCCGAAAAACGGGGTGCGAGATAAAAACCTGTATTTAGAAAATCATAATAATCCGCTCTTAGTCCCGCACTCAATAAAAACATTCCCACCGTAGTAGAATATTGTAAGTAAGCCGCATATTTACCGTAGCGTTCATTCAAATTGACGTTCCCCACGTTTAATGTATCGCCGTATGATGTTAAAAACGGAGGGAAAAAGATATCCGTTTTGAATTTAACCGATTTTATTAAAGCTCCTAAATTGATTTCCGACCTATTGCCCAATTTATAGACCGCATCGAATTTTAATACGTTTTCGCCTTCAATTGACTTGTTAAGAAAGATTGGATTAAAATTTGTATCCTTTTGGGAAGCATTGCTGTCAAAAAAATTCCTGCTCAATGAAATATCGTAAAAACCCCTGTCGTATATGTGACGGTAAGACAAGCCCGTTAAATATTGATTCTGATTCGAACCGAGTATTCGGGAGTTTTCATAGATATCGTCTGAGGTATTGTTGTTGTATTTTACTTTATCGAAAGCTCCGATAAATAAAAAACTGAACGAATTTTTGGGGTCGATCTTATAATCGTATTTTGCGAGAGCGTCGTAATACTCCGGGACAAAATTAAAACCGGCAGCGTCGAAAATGAAATCCAGATAACTTCTCCTGGCTGATATTATAAAACTGGAATTATCAGATGCCGGACCCTCGAGGTCTAGTCCGAATTGAGTGGCTGAAATTGTGGCTTTGCCACCGATGCGATCGGTGCGTCCCTCTCTCAAATCGATTCTCAAAACTGACGAAATTTTGTCGCCGTATGCTACCGAAAACCCGCCTGTGGAAAAGTTGGTCTCTCTTACGAAATCGAGATTGACGTAACTCAATGGACCGCCTGTGGCGCCCTGACTTCCGAAATGATTTATGTTTTGAACTGGATATCCGTTTACAAGATATAAATTTTCTGACGGCGCTCCGCCTCGAACAACCAAATCATTTCGTCCCGGACTCGCCTGAGCAATACCGGGCAGTACCGACAATGCGCGAATAACATCTTCGAATCCGCCGGGAGCCCGTCGAATCTCTTCGTAACTGAAGTTTGCAGTACTGTTTAATTCGTAAGGATCGGAATTAAAATAACCCGAGCTGACGGTAACGCTTTCTATCTCGATAACCTTTTGCTTCAATTCAATCAACAATTCGGCAGGGCGAACGTTAGTAACAATAACTTCCGTTTTAATCAACGGTTCGTAACCAATGGAAGTAGCCTTGATTTGATATCTGCCGGGTTAGAGATTTTCAATTTTAAAATTGCCTTCAACATCACTCGCCGCGCCTTTGTTTGTACCAATTAAAATTATATTAACGCCCGGCAAGGGCTCTTTTGTGTCCCTGTCGATAACCCGACCGATTATACTGCCCTTTTGAGCTGTGATTGTACCCGCTAATACGAATAAAATAAATATTACTTTCTTCATAGCCATATTTTTTTGATTACTAAACGTGTATAAATTTAAATAGGTTCCATTAATTAATGAAGTAATTGCAATTATTTTTTATATTTGCCTCAAAATTAAGCATTACTTTTATTACAGGCGGTGCTTTGGATAAAGACACACTCAATTATGTAACTCAAGATTCGCGGGACTTTTTTGTTTGTATCTGGAATGAGGGCAAAATTGAATTTTATTCGGATAACGTAAATCTGATTTTAGGCTATTCAGTCGAAGAATTGAAAGAAATGAAAGACGGTCATCTTTCGCTTGTCGTCGAGGAAGGTTCAGAATATTTGAGAAATCGGCTACTCGAGTTTTATGGCGATTCTTCGTTGAATAAACTTGAAATCGAATACCATTGTCTCAGCAAAAACGGTACAACACTCTATCTGAAAGAAATTATCAGGTCAATAAGAGATAACGAAGGCAATATTGTTGGGCGGGATTCTATTGTGATCAACCTTTCCGAAATTAAAAAGCAGGAAGTCGAACTCTCGTCGGAAAACAGGAGATTAAAAGAAATAAATGAGAATAAAGATAAATTTATATCGATTATATCGCACGACCTGAAATCGCCATTTACAACACTGCTGGGATTTTCTGAAATTCTTCTGAACGAAAGGGATTTATCTGAAGAAGAAAGAAACGAATATCTTCAATATATCTACGAAGCTTCGAAGAGCGAATTGAATTTGATTAATTGTTTGCTTGACTGGTCAAGACTTCAGACCGGAAGAGTAAAAGTGGAAGCTTCGAGATTAAACGTGAAAACTACAATTGCAAACGCAGTAGCAACTCTTACGGGCGATGCAGTCAGAAAGGATATATCAATTCATATTGGCATACCTAATAATTTATATATGTTCGCCGACGAACGATTGATATCTCAGGCGACAGTTATTCTTGTAAGCAATGCAGTAAAATATTCCCACAAAGGTAAAGAAGTTAATATAACTGCACAGCGTTTCAAAGAGGGGATGATTGAAATAATTGTTAAAGACGAAGGGATTGGTATTTCGGAAGAGAATCAGACTAAACTATTCCGTATCGATCAAAAATTTGTTTTAGCTGGAACCGAAGGTGAAAAAGGGAGCGGACTCGGACTTACTCTCATGAAAGAAATAATCGACAAGCACAACGGTAAAGTCTGGCTCTATTCCGAAGAAGGTAAGGGAAGCGAATTCCATTTTACTGTACCCGAAGCTGAATACCTGATTCTCCTGGTCGAAAACAGTCCCGAAGATATAAATTGCATAACTCAGCTTATAAACGAAAACCTGCCCAATTTCGAAATTAAACTCGTTAAGAACGGGTACGACGTTATTAAATTTCTAAAACAACAGATACCGGCATTAATCATTGCGAATCACGAAATGCCCCTGATGAAGGGTTTTCAACTCGTGGAAGCCGTCTATAAACACGACGCTCACAAAAATATTCCGTTTATTATTATGATGAACGAACCAGACGACAATAATGCCAAAAAGTATTTGAGACAGGGAGTATTCAAGGTCCTTATCAAACCGCTAGAACCCGACGAATTTAAAAATACAATTAAAGATTCACTATTCTTATGAGGGTAAAAAATGATTGAAAGAGACGTGCACAAACGAAACTGGTTTGCACTCTACACAAAACCGAGACACGAATTCAAAGCCCAGCAACAGCTTCACGAACTCTATATCGAACATTATCTTCCGGTTATCGAAGTAGTACGAAAATGGAGCGACCGTAAAAAAGTTATTAAAGAACCGCTCTTTCGAGGGTATATTTTTATAAAAGCCGACGAAAAAGAACGACTTACAGCACTTCAGCAGCCTTCGATTGTTAAAACTATTTGCAACGACGGAAAACCTTCGGTTATTCCCGAATGGCAAATTGAAAATATTAAAATATTGCTTAAGGGAAAACCGGAAGTCTTTGTTTCAGACAAAATTGAAATCGGCTCGAAAGTAAAAATTATCGAAGGACCTTTTACTGGAGTTATTGGGCAGGTAACTCAATACAACAATGAAAAGTGGCTTTCTGTTAGTGTCGATCTTCTCAAACGTTCAATACTCTTAAAGCTTCCTGCAAACTGCGTGGTAAAACAGGTATAGTCTATTATGGAAATTAAAAGGATAAACGAAGTAAGTCCCAATGAAGAATTTATTGCATTCTTGTTGATTTCGAAGGTTGAACTTAAAACCAGGAAAAACGGTCAACCTTATTTAGCGCTGGAACTCAAAGATAAAACGGTTACTTTTCCAGCGGTTATGTGGGAAAATTTTGATGAAATCAAAAGTGAACTTGAACCGGGAAGAATTATTAAAATTCAGGGGACAATTTCCGAATACAACGGCGAACAACAAATTAAAATAACGAGATTGAGAGTTGCAAATGAAACCGACGGAGTTTTGCTCGAAGACTTACTGCCAGCTTCAAAAAGACCACTAAATGAAATGCTCGACGAATTTAACCGCGTGACAAACTCGATTCAAAATCAATTCTTAAAGAAATTAATCGATTTGATTTTCGACGGTCAGCTCAAAGAACGATTTTTAATGACACCGGCTGGAAAGTCGTGGCATCATGCATACCTTCACGGTCTTCTCGAACATACTCTTGAAATTGTAAAAATTTGTGAACTTATGTCGACTTTTCATCCGGAAATCAATCGTGACCTTTTAATTACGGGCGCTTTGTTGCATGATATAGGTAAAACAGAAGAGCTGGATTATCGGAAAGCTTTCGGATATACGGACAAAGGTAGTCTGCTTGGACATATAACAATTGCAGCAATCGAGGTGGAAAAAGCAATCGATAAAATTGAAGGTTTCCCCGAAGAATTGAAGAATCAAACGCTCCATTTGATTTTGAGTCATCAGGGTAAACTTGAGTTCGCATCGCCTGTTGTTCCAAAAACGCTCGAAGCTATAGTTTTATATCAAGCTGACGAACTGAGCGCTAAAGCTAATGCGTATAAACATGCTATTCTTGCCGAAAACCAGAGCGATAAAAAATGGACTAAATATATTTATCTGGCTGAAACTAATCTCTATATTCCCGAAGAGCTGAAAAAAAATGAATCGGACGAGGGCGAAAATAACCAGGAAGATAATCATCCATAAAAAGAGGCGGGGTTGTTATGAAAAAGCTAAATATCGTTTCCATCTTTTTATTGCTGCCGTTCTTTACGCTGCAAGCTCAAACTATTGGCGAACTCATTTCGGAAGGCGATTCTTATTACAAAAAGTTTGACAATCAAAAGGCGCTCGAGTTTTACAAGAAAGCCGAAAAGCTGGAGCCGGGAAATTATGAAGTGCTCTGGCGTATCAGCAGAGCTTATGTCGATATTGGCGAGCATATGCCTTCGAGTACTGACGAACAAAAAGAAAGACAGCTCAAAACTTATCAACAAGCCCTTGAATATGCCGAAAAAGCCGTCAAAGCCGCTCCCGATAAATCTGTTACTTATTTAAGGAGAGCTATTGCCAATGGCAGGATTGCGCTCTATAAAGGGGTTTTCTCTGTCGCACCGGTTGTCAATTCTGTCAAGTCAGACCTCCTAAAAGCAATTGAATTGGGCAACGGCGGCAGCGACATTCAGGCAATTGCTCATTATGTTCTTGCCCGTACGCATGCCAAAACAAGTGAAAAATGGAAACCTGCCCGCTCGGTTCTTGGACTCGGCTGGGCTGATAACGAAATTGCTATCAAGGAATTTAAAAAAGCAATCGAGTTAAAACCGAATTTTATTATGTTTTACGTCGATTATGCCCATTCCTTAATTCGTGAAGATGAATATGAAATTGCTCGAAAAGTCTTGAATAAAGCTCTCGAAAGTCCGATCGAAGACGAAGACGATACTATCAGAAAGCAGGAAGCCAGAGAACTATTAAACGAAATTAAAAACAAATGATATGAAACGCGAGGAATTGAAAGAAGAATTTATCGAGAAACTAAAGAGTGCCGAGAAGATTGTATTTTTTACAGGTGCCGGAATTTCTGCCGAAAGCGGAATTGCCACTTTTCGAGGACAAGAAGGTATCTGGAATAAAATGAAACCAGAGGAACTGGCTAACTTCGACGCTTTTCTCAGAAACCCAAAATTAGTGTGGGATTGGTACAAACATCGTCAGGAAATTATATCCAGCACAAAGCCGAATCCGGCTCATCTGGCTATTGCTCAGCTGGAAAAATACTACGACGTTACTGTTGTTACACAAAATATCGATAATCTCCACAGAAAAGCAGGTTCGTCGAAAATATTTGAACTACATGGAAATATCGAACGTAATTACTGTATCGAATGCAAAACTTATTATAATTCTCCTGAATTAGAATTTCGTGGAGGTATTCCGAAGTGCGAAAAATGCGGTGGGTTAATTCGTCCTGATGTTGTCTGGTTCGGCGAAATGCTACCTCAGGATCAATTTACAGGCGGCGAAGAAGCGGCAGCTTTGAGTGATATTTGTTTTATTGTCGGTACCTCCGCTGTCGTCTATCCTGCCGCTTATATACCATTTGCTGCCAGGGAATCGGGTGCTTATCTCGTAGAAATTAATATTGAACCAACCGAAATTAGCAGTGTGGTAGACTACTCGATTTTCGAAAAAGCAGGAACTGTACTGCCGCTGATTGTCGAAGCAGTCAGCGAAATTAAATCACATCAAACTTAATTCTTCTTCGGCATAACTGTTTTCGGTTTCCATCACTCGGACTTTCACTTTATTAATATTATCTGGAAGTCCGGCTTTTTTTATTCTGTCTAACAGATAGATACAAATATTTTCAGCGGTAGAATCAAAATCGACAACCACTGCTTTGCTATCGAGGGACCTTAAAAGATTTATTAATTCAGTGTCTTTTGAAGATACTATAAAAGAATGGTCCATTTCTTCAATTATCGGGTCGATTATTCTTTTTAGTTCATAATAGTCAAGCACCATGCCGTTTTGATCTGTCGTGCCGTCAATTTCGACAATACAGCGATATGTGTGACCATGTAGATTTCTGCATTTTCCTTTATGAAAGGGAAGACGATGACCCATCTCCCATTTGAATTCTTTTGCTATTTTCATTATACACCTTTAGTTTCTGGTTTCCAGATATATTTATGCATTTGAAGTTGAAAACGGACATTAAGTTTGTCTTCCAGAATCCAATTTACCAACTTAACCGGTTCCAGTTTACCAAACACAACCGAAAAGAGGATGACGCATTTAGTGTCGAGTTCAAATTCTTTGATTTTTTTCAAGCTCCATTCGTAGTCGTTTCGGTCGCCAATAACAAATTTAACTTCGTCGTCAGGTTTTAGATGCTGGATGTTTTCATAACGGTTTTTCTTTTCCATTCCACTCGAAGGGCATTTTAAATCCATAACAATCATAACTCGTTTGTCTACTTTGTCGATTGGTAAACTGCCGCCAGTTTCGAGCATTACTTCGTAACCTTTGTCGCATAATATTTTCATCAGATCGAGTGATTCTTTCTGAACGAGTGGTTCACCACCTGTTATTTCTACCAATCTGCATCCGAACTGATTCACTTTTTCTATAATTTCCTCAATACTCATATCGACGCCTTCATAAAAAGCGTACTCGGTATCGCAGTATGTACATCTTAAATTACAATAAGTAAGACGCACAAAAACGCAGGGTAAACCTGCCTTCGAGCTTTCACCCTGTATTGAATAATATATTTCGTTAACTTTTAGCATAATTTTATTTATAAAGCTATTCAAAATAATAATATCCTGTGTCAGATTAAAGGTGGATTCTGGAGTTGATTTAGAAAGAAAAAGAAAATATATTTACGCATGTTTTTTAAATAAAATCAGGAAATTAGATTAATGGCTCATCATAAGTCAGCAATTAAGAGAATACGTCAGACAGAGACGAGAACAAAGAGAAATAAAGCGGCTCTTTCAAAAGTAAAAACATTGGTTAAGAAAGTCTATTCTTCCGAAGATAAAGAAATAGCTGAAAAGAATTTAAAAGCAGCTGTATCAGCTCTCGACAAAGAATCTGCCAGGAGAAGAATTCATAAGAACAATGCTTCGCGTAAGAAAGCTGCCTTGACAAAATACGTTAACAAATTGACAGCCAAAACAGAATAATTTTCGATTTAATCAGGTTTTTCAGATTAAAGCCCTCCGCTAAAGGTGGGCTTTTTTATCTTCTATTGCTTTTGTCCCCTCTGCCTCCGGAATGTAAAACCGCACTTTAAAAAATGAACCATCGGAATTGGGATTCTTTATAATCTTGTTTATTAAAACGGAATGCTCAATCAGGAGCTTGTCGCCAATTTCGGAGCCGAAAATATAAGTGGTTCCTTTAATAGTAACGTCGTTTCCGATGATAACGGGAGAATCGTCGCTACCTGTAATTCGGACGCCTGATTCTATTGCGCAGTTGTTTCCGATTTTAACCTGACCTTTTATAACATCGTTCCAATAAATTTGTGTGTTGTCGCCGACCGAAATATTCTGATTCTCAAAACACGACAGGTGAGCACCGTCGTGAATTATGATATTTTTACCCAGCTCGATAGAACCAGAGAGGTAACAGTTCTTGTTGAACTTGACGTTATAGTTCGGTTTTACACCTCTGCCGAGATATGCGCCTTTACCTATTTCAATGTCGAGAGGTTCGCCATTTTTGTCCATTTCAAGTATGTAGTCGATTACCTCGTCGTCAATGAAAAAGTCTTCTGGATCATGTATCATTACAATGTCTTTCAATTTTTCATAAGCGAGCTCTCTCGCAATATTATCCATTTCCCGGAGAACCGATTTATTGTTGAAACCCATCAGAACATATTGCCTGTCGGGCGTTACAGCAGAAACTTTGTATCCGCTTCTGTTAAATAATGCAATCAGGTCTGTCAAATAAATTTCCTTTTGGGCGTTGTTGCTCGATATTTTATTTATTAATTCCGATAATGGTTTGAATCGAAATGCGAACACACCGCTGTTGAATTCCCTAATTTCGAGGAGTTCTTTTTTTGTAAATGAATATTTCTTCCCCTTGTAATTTGTAACGTATGGTTCCGTATCGCTTAAACTGACAATGTCTTTATATTCGATTATTTCTATAACGTTGCCTTTGTCGTTACCCGAAGGCTTGTCTTCGGCATCCTTATCTTTGACTCGCACTATTCTGCCGTAATAATTTTTCTCGATGTCTCCTTCGTACATTCCGGTTAATACCATCATATCGGATGAGGATTCGAGAAATTTATTCCTGAAAAATTCAACGGTCTCAGTGTCAATTAATCCCATATCGCCGGGAAAAATGAAAACAGTCCCGTCGTATTTCGATGCGTCGATTTTTTCCAGTGCAATTTGAACCGCATGCCCCGTACCGTACTGGATTTCCTGATAAGCATAAATTAACGATTCCTTTTTGCCGAGTGTTTTGATTACGTCGTCGGCTTTTATGCCTACAACCAAAATTGTATTGGCATTTTTAAGTCCCCTCCGGCATGAATTGTATACACGCTCTACGGTAGGAATTTCCCATATTTTATGGAGCATTTTGGAAACTTTGGACTTTATTCTTTTACCATGCCCTGCAGCGAGTATTATTACTGTTTCTTTTTTTGAGTAATCGAACGAATCGGAATACTCGTCGGTTAATTTTTTATAGTCACTACTTACGGACATTTGGAACCTCTGATTAGTCATTTTTTTAATTTTCAGTTTATGAAAATAGTAAAAACTATCGAAGGAATTAATTTCTTTTACTATTTTTGTATTGAATTTTGCAATTCATCAATGGGGTTTATATGAAAAAATTACTGGCAGTTCTTCTCCTTTGTTTTATGATTTCTAATACTCAGGCTCAAAAGGAGGGATTCGGAATCGGTATTATGATTGGAGAACCAACAGGTATCAATGGCAAATACTGGCTTACTCAAACTACTGCTGTCGACGGAGGAATTGCTTATTCATTTGCAAAAGAACATACGGCAGTTTCGCTCCACGCGGATTATTTGTATCACATAAACGACGTAATCGAATCGAGATACGCAATTCCATTTTATTACGGTTTTGGATTCAGAATGAGATTTGTAGACGGCGATGAAAATTCCTTCGGTGCCAGAGGAGTTGCTGGACTGGTATTTCAAAGTGATAAAATTCCTATCGACCTTTTCTTCGAATTTGTGCCTGTGTTCAATCTTTTCCCATCTACGAGTTTGGGACTCGATCTGGCTATTGGCGGACGTTATTATCTGAATTAAAATGCCGTATAAATTTATTGAACATACGGCGGATGTTGCGGCGGAAATTTCGGGGGAATCATTAACTGAAATTTTCCTGACAGCTTACGAAGTATGGAAAAAAATTGTAGTTGATTCTTTTGAAATATTAACAGAACAGAAAAAAGAAATTCAACTTTTCGCACAATCCAATGAAGTTTTGCTCGTCGAATTCTTAAACGAATTGAATTATCTCCTTTTTACAAAAAAATGGTTTTGTTTGAATATTTCTCTTCTGGAAATCATCGAAGAAGATAACGGAATTAAACTGATAGCATCTCTGGAAGGTGGAACAATTGACCCTGAATTTATAAAAATAGAAATTAAAGCCGTAACTTTTCACAATCTTAAAATAGAAAAAATAGGGGAGCTTTTTAGAACGATTATAGTCTTCGACATCTGAAGAATTCGTTTATCCAACAATTTGTTTGACCCCGCTCATAATTATTAGATAAAGATTCCGAATTATGAACAGAAATAAAAGAGGCGGGTTAATTGGTCTATTATTTATTGAAACATCTTCGTACCGGAAGTAATCTGATTTTTATATGTTCCAGAAAAATCTACGATAAAATTTAAATGACTACTGAGTTCAATCGATTAAAAAAAATTGCCAGAAATCCGATAATAAAACCAGATTGAATAAATGAAAAGCTTAATGCTGAAAATTCTCAATTTAGGGTAGTCTATGGATAAAAATATTAAAATTCTCCTCGTCGAAGACGCCGGCGTAATGCGTCAGATGGAAATTAAAACCTTAAATTCACTCGGATATGTAAATATTGTAGAAGCAGAAAATGGTGTCGATGCCGTTGAATATCTTAAGGATAATCCTGAAGTCGACTTGATTATAAGCGACTGGAACATGCCCGAGATGGACGGTTTTGAATTGCTGAAATGGGTAAGAGAAAACCAATCGACTTCTAGAATCCCGTTTTTGATGGCTACTGGCAGAGGCGAAAAAAAAGAGGTTGAAAAAGCAAACGAAGCCGGAGTAAGTAGTTTTATCTCTAAACCTTTTAATAAGGATGAACTTCAGGAAAAGATAAACGAAGCCTTCGGAATTAAAACCGAAGATAAAAACAATAAAAAGAAAGAGCCTCGCCTGACAGGCAATGGCAAAGTACGAATCAAAGCAATTCATATTCAAATTACCGACCATCTTACGCTCGGTGTAATGAAACACTTGATCAAAAAAGGCGAACTGAATCCCAAACATTTCGAATTGGAAACCGAGTGTATGCCGTCGTGGAATGCAGTTGCCAAAGCGCTCGAAGATGGCTCTGCCGATGTGGCGTTCATACTGGCTCCGCTTGCAATGGATTTATACAATTATGGAGTTCCAATCAAACTCGTATTGTTTGCTCATAAAAACGGAAGTTGTTGTGTAAGAAATAAAACCGGTAGTGAAGATAGTCAAGGTGCCGATTTCTTCCGTGGCAAGTCGTTCTATATTCCTCATACTATGTCAATTCATAATATGCTGGGACATGTTTTTTTCAAGAATATTGGACTCAATCCGGGAGTGACGGGTCAAAAAGGTGTCGATGTGGAATTCGAAGTAGTGGCTCCGATTAAAATGCCCGAATTCCTGGCTGGAAATCCAAATGCAAGCGGGTATTTGGTAGCCGAGCCGCTCGGTACAAAAGCAATCGCATCGGGAATTGCCGAGCTTCAGTTCCTTTCGAGCGAACTGTGGGAAAATCATCCCTGTTGTGTGGTAGCATTTCAGGAAGAGATTATAAATAATTATCCTGACGCAGTAAAAGAATTTACGGAAATGCTCGTCTACAGCGGCAAGTTTATCGAACAAAAACCCTCGATGGCTGCTGAAATTGCTGTAGAATTCCTCGATCCGAAAAAAGAACTTGGTCTGAAAGTTCCTATCCTTAAAAATGTTTTGACAGAACCCAAAGGTATCAAAACGAATAATTTGTACCCGGTTGTTCAGGACCTCGATTTTATTCAGCATTATATGCACGATAAAATGGGGATCGGGTCGATAATCGATTTGAATAAATTTGTAGATAAGCGTTTTGCCGACCAGGTCTGCAACGAAACCGACAAATCGGCCGCAAAAAGTTATGTAAGCGAAATCGACCTTGCATCGAAAGCAAAAGCTCTGCTCAATAAGAACGACTCAAGCCAAAGAGATAGTAAAACCAAAGCGGTGCTCAATATGGAAGGTAAATATCTCCGTTTCACACTTGGAAACGAACATTACGGTATCGAAATTCTGAAAATTATCGAAATAATTCGTCTCATCCCGATTACTCCTGTTCCAAATACTTCGCCTTATGTAAAAGGCGTGATTAATTTGAGAGGAAATATTGTTCCCGTTATCGATTTGAGATTAAAACTCAATATGCCCGAAAAAGAGTACGACGATAAAACACGAATTATAATTGTAGAAGATGAAATTGATGGCTTATTGATAAGAGTCGGTTTAATAGTCGACGAAGTAGAATCGGTATACGATGTCAAAGCTTCAGAAATCGAAAACGCTCCCGACTTTGGCAATGGCAATAGCGACGAGTATATAATGGCGCTGGCTAAAACTGAGTCAGCAATTTTTATACTTCTAAATATGGGAATAATTCTAAAGCCAGAAAAATACCAGAAGGCAGGATGAAAAAGCTTATACGCTTTCTTTTTTATTGACTATTGATCGGCTAAAATTTATTTTTGCACACATATGAAACTAAATTTAAATATCGCTTATGTTAATTTGTTCTGGTGGTGGTGGAGATATTCTTCTCTGCCGTCCTAGGACTTTAAATATTTTGCAATCAATAAAGCCGTGGATGGTAGAACCGTTCACGGCTTTTTTGTTATATGGATTTTGATTTCACACTAAATAAAACGGAGGTTAAAAAAATGTCGGATAACAAAATTGTTTTTCTCGAGCAATCTAAAATGCCAACTCACTATTACAATATCCTTGCGGATCTACCTGTTCCAATGGACCCGCCGTTGAATCCCGTTACAAAACAACCTGCCGGACCGGAAGATCTTTCGGCTATTTTCCCGATGGATTTAATTATGCAGGAAGTATCTACCGAAAGGTATATCGAAATTCCAGATGAAGTGAGAGATTTATATCGAATTAGTAGACCCACACCTTTGATTCGTGCGGCAAATCTTGAAAAAGTACTCGACACGCCTGCAAAGATTTATTTCAAATACGAAGGCGCAAATCCAACTGGCAGTCATAAAACAAATACTTCGTATGCGCAGGCTTATTACAATAAGAAAGCCGGTATTAAAAAACTCGTTACTGAAACAGGTGCGGGGCAGTGGGGCGGTGCGCTTTCGATGGCATGTAAACACTTCGGAATGGAATGCGAAGTCTTTATGGTGAAAGTAAGTTATAATCAAAAACCATATCGCAAAACTTTTATGAAATTGTTCGGGGCTACGGTTCATGCAAGTCCGACAAATTTAACGAATGCGGGCAGAAAGGTTTTGGAAGCCGACCCGGATTCTCCAGGTTCACTCGGCATTGCAATAAGCGAAGCAGTTGAAGTAGCCGTTCAAAGAGACGATACTAATTATAGCCTCGGCAGCGTATTGAATCATGTTTTATTGCATCAAACGGTTATTGGAGAGGAAGCAAAATTACAGATGGAAATGGTAGACGACTATCCCGATATTGTAATCGGATGTGCAGGCGGTGGAAGCAACTTTGCCGGTATTGCATTCCCGTTTATTAAAGATAAACTGAGCGGCGAGAAAAAGAATCTCGAAGTTATAGCTGTCGAACCAGCTTCGTGTCCGACTTTAACCAAAGGTACATACGAGTACGATTTCGGCGACGAAGCGGGGATGACACCGCTTCTTAAAATGTATACTCTCGGTCATGATTTTGTACCGCCTAAAATTCATGCTGGTGGATTGAGATATCACGGTATGGCTCCTTCGATATCGCTCCTTTATAATCAGGGAATAATTTCAGCTTCGGCTTATGAGCAGCTAGAAGTTTTCAAAGCTGCACAAATATTCGCTCAAACAGAAGGGATTGTACCAGCGCCAGAAAGTGCTCATGCCGTCAAAGAAGTGGTTGAACAGGCATTGAAATGTAAAAAAACAGGAGAAGCAAAAACAATCTTGTTTAATTTGTCGGGACACGGATTCCTCGACCTCGGCGCTTATGAACTCTATCTGGAAAATCAGTTGAACGGCGCGTGAGGTAATTACGATTGATCTCTTTTATGTGAGCTGGAGGATTGAGTGAAGAACTTTGCGCCCTTTGCGTGCTTGGCGGTTCCAATATAACTTAACCGCAGAGATCGCAGAGAAGCGCAGAG
>DYLP01000006.1 GCA_020722005.1 Melioribacter roseus | reverse complement strand
TCAGATATTATTTCTATGTTTGTCAAAACAAACTTTTCTCTAATGACAAATCTGGATTAATGTATAATTTAAGAAAGCCAACGCAAAACTGAAAGGATGCTCTCAAATTTCCGAAAAAAATTATCGTCATGGAAATCTTTTAAGCCAAGCGGATCAAATCTCTATCTCTCTACTTATTTTTTGCTTTTCACATAAAGTATTGACATTTCGAAGCAATTCATTAAAGTAATGCTAAACTTACGACGTTACTGAGTTTATTGTCTCTCCGTAATTTAATTCTACTTTTGGTAAATCTTGTTGTGTAGTTTTTCTATCTGAACAAAGTTGTATCCTCACGATTGGTTCATTTTTGCAAATGAAGTGGCACAAGTTTATTTCTTATTCAGATATATCTTTTATAGTTGAAAACTTCGACGAATATTTTTATTTTTTCGATGCCACTGCGGATGCGGTGGCAATTTTTTTTTACGAAAAGACAAAAAAAAGAAAAAAGGAGTTATTGAAGTGGCAAACTTTATATACTTAAGCAAAGAGCGAATGCGGGAAATAGAAAAAGAACTGAATGAATTAAAGACCAACGGCAGAAAAAAAATGGCAGAAAAAATTGCCGAAGCTCGCGCACACGGCGATTTGTCGGAAAATGCTGAATACGATGCTGCCAAAGAAGAACAGGGTCTTCTGGAAATGAAAATCAGCAAGCTCGAAGAACTCCTTTCGAGAGCCAGAATTATCGACACATCCAATATGCCGAAAGATCAGGTACACATCCTATCTACTGTAAAAGTAAAGAATCTCAAAAATCAAAAAATGTATACATATACACTCGTATCTCCCGAAGAAGCAAATCTTGAGGCGGGTAAAATTTCAATTTCTTCGCCTGTCGGGCAGGCATTAATTGGCGCTAAAATGGGTCAGATTGTGGAAGCAAAAGTTCCGGCTGGCATTATAAAATTTGAAATCTTAGAGCTGGAATAAATTGCAAGACGAATCTTACATTCAAATTACACTACAAATGGCTGAAAAAGGGAAGGGAGCAGTTAGCCCCCTTTCTTTGAGGGGCGTTATTATTGTAAACGACGGTAAAATTATTGCTGCCGAATTTCTGAAGGACCGTCATTCGGAACAACCTGAATTTAATCTTCTTTCGAAGTGTAATAATATTCCAAATGGTTCGATACTCTATTCAAATATCAATCCCATTATTACTTCGAGGGATGAAGAAAGATATGTTGCCCTTTTCAGAAATTCAGGCGTCAAAAAGATGGTTTTCGGCACTCTCGACAATAATTCTCTTTTCTACAATAAAATTGCAAAGAAATTAAAAGAAAGCGGCATCACAATAATCTCCGGAATTATGGGAAAAGAATCGATTGATTTAAACCGCTTCTTTCTGAAATATGGTTCCTCTCAAACACCTTATGTTACATTGAAGATGGCACTTACACTCGACGGAAAAATAAGCGATATAAACGGAAATTCGAAATGGATTTCTTCTGTCGAATCAAGAAGTATGGTTCACGAACTTCGTACCGAATATGATGCGGTGCTAGTGGGTTATAATACTGTTATAACAGATAAGCCTTCTCTTACCGTAAGACTTGTAGAAGGACGCAATCCCAAAAGAATTGTGCTCGATACACGTCTGGAACTCAAACCAAATTCCGATCTCGTCCGAAAAAATAAGGACAATAATCTGATAATTGTTACCGACAAAAAAAACAAAGACCTACCGAAATTAACTAAATACTACGAAGCTGGAGTTGAATTTGTCTTTGTCCCTGTAAATTCTGATGGAATGCTCGATCTCAAATCCTTGATGAGAAAACTGGGTAGAATGAAAATTACTTCGATACTTGTAGAAGGAGGAGGTAGAGTTTTCTCGTCATTTATTAAGAATAAGCTCGACGACGAAATTCTTCTGTTCATTGCTCCAAAGTTGCTTTGCGAAGGTATTCCATTATGCAGCGGACTGGGTATTAACAGTCTTTCAAAAGCCTATAAATTCTATATGAATGAAGTCCGAAAAATTGGAGAAGATGCTTTGATTCGTCTAATGAGAAGATAAGGATTTTGAATGATTAAAAAGATCGAAGAGAAGGTAATTAATTTTATTAAAGAACAGAAGCTTGTCAACGAGGGAGATAATTTGTTGATTGCTCTAAGCGGAGGACCGGATTCCGTTTTTGCACTCTCATTTTTTTTGAAATATTCGCGAAAATATAAATGCCGCCTACATGCTGTTCATTTCGACCATCACTTGAGAGGGAAGGAATCCGATCGGGACCGTGAATTTGTAATTTCAATATGCGATAAGTTAAAAATACCATTGACCATTATCGACCTGGACGTAAAAGAACAGGCAAAGAAAAATAAACTCTCTGTTGAAGAAGCGGCGCGTAATCTTAGATATGAAGAACTCTCCAGGCTCTCAAAAGAACTTAGTGCCAAGATCGTAACAGCTCATAACAAGGACGACAATACGGAAACGGTGCTGCTAAATCTAATTTCAGGAACCGGTTTGAAAGGAATCTCGGGAATTCCTGTCAAAAGGGATAATATCATACGTCCTCTGCTGGCTTTGACCAAGGAAGAAATATTATCATATCTTAATGATAGAAATATCGATTTCAAAATTGATAGCACGAATATTCAAAACGAATTCAGGCGGAATTTTATAAGAAATAAAATCATCCCTCTTTTTAAGGAAATAAATCCCTCTGCCGACGATGCTGTCTTTCGTACGTCCAAAACAATCGAAAAATACTTTGATTATCTCGAAAAGGAAATAAATAAAGTCATTAATTCTTTTTTTATCGTAAAGCAAAATAAATTATCAATAAAATCGACTGCATTTAAAAAAGTTGAAGACGTACTTTTAAATGATGCTATCAGAAAAGCTGTTAGAGAAAAATGGAAAATAGAACTAGAATATTCGGATTTTAAGCTGCTCGAAAATCTAAATCAAACTGGTAAAATGATTGAATTAAAAAAACAGCTTATTGCAGTTCGACAGAGAGGATATATAACATTTCTCAAGCGTGAAAAAGTTAGGGATTGCAGTATCGAATTAATGCCAGGTAAGAGCGTGAAAATTTTCGGGCATACCGTCGGTATCGCATCTGTTGACAAAACAAAAGTAAGTTACCAAAAATCCAGGAAAGTTGAATATATTTCGGGAGACAATTTATCCGAAAATTTTGTGGTCAGGAAATGGAAACCGGGGGATAAATTCGTTCCGCTGGGAATGAAGCAACCCAAGAAAATTTCTGATTTCCTTACCGATTCCAGAGTGGCGCCGCTCGAAAGGAATAATCAACTGGTCATCACAAATGGGAACTATATTATCTGGGTCGTCGGTTTAAGGATCGACGAACGATTTAAAATTACAACTAATACAAGGAAGGTATTCAAACTATGGATGAAATGATAAATCCATTAAATAATGAAATATGGGTCGGAACGGAAAAATTTGTACCCTATCTTACAGAAGAAGAAATACAAAACAGAATTCAAGAATTGGGGCGTCAGATATCGGCAGATTATAAAACCAAACTACCAATTTTTATTGGTGTGTTGAATGGTTCGTTCATGTTTATGTCCGACTTAATGAAACAAATTACAATCAAATGCGAGGTCGATTTTTTCAAACTTTCGAGCTACGGCGATTCTAAGATAAGTTCAGGCAATGTAAAACTTATAAAAGACCTTAATGCCGATATTTCAGATAGGCATCTAATTATAGTTGAAGATATTGTAGATAGCGGATTATCCATTAAATATATCGAAAACTTGATAGCCGGGCACAATCCGGCAAGCATGAAAGTTGTTTCTCTACTGGTAAAACCGGGCAGTTTAAAATATGACGTTAAAATTGATTATATTGGATTTGAAATTGAAGACAAATTTGTAATCGGCTACGGTCTTGATTACGCCCAAAAATACAGGAATTTAAAATCCATCTATGCATTGAGTGAATAAATTGAGGTTAAAAAGGAATGCCAAACGAATATAAAAAGAAAAATTCTAAACCGAAAAGATCGTTAAATAATAACGATCAAAAACCAGACGGCGATTTTGATTGGTCGAAAATTATTAGAACGGTTTTTAGCTGGGGTGCAATAATAGTTATTGCTGTGATTATAATGCAATTTATGCGCACTGGAGTAAACAACGCTGTCGAAGTTCCGTATGACGTTTACGAAAACTTTTTAAATCAGGATAAAATATCAGAAGCCAAAGTCTATAAAACTGACATTAACGATTACCGTTTTGAAGGCAAACTAAAAACTAAGGAAAGTATTCTTCTCGACGGTGTAAATGTTGAAGTCAAGGTCTTTGTGGTTACTTTAATTGAGCCTGTTCTATCAGATCAGGTAAAACTGTGGAAAGAGAAAAACATCAAGTTTACATTTGTGAAAGATTCCAACGAGTGGACAACCGTTTTATTGGGATTCTTGCCCTGGATTATTTTATTTGGTGTATGGATCCTTCTATTTAGAAGGATGCAAAGCGGTGCCGGTGGAACAAAAGGCTTGTTTAATTTTGGTAAAAGTCGTGCGAAATTAATTACTGAATCGGCAATAAAGGTTACTTTCAAAGACGTTGCTGGTGCCGACGAAGCCAAGCTTGAACTAGAAGAAATTATCGAATTTCTGAAAGAGCCGGGCAAATTCCAGAAACTCGGGGGAAAAATTCCGCGCGGCGTTCTTCTACTGGGACCTCCAGGAACGGGTAAAACTTTGCTGGCACGTGCTGTTGCTGGCGAGGCAGGTGTCCCATTCTATTCAATTTCTGGAGCCGATTTCGTTGAAATGTTTGTTGGCGTGGGTGCCAGTCGTGTTCGTGACCTGTTCGAACAGGGCAAGAAAAATGCACCCTGCATAATTTTCATCGACGAAATTGACGCCGTTGGACGACATCGAGGCGCTGGACTGGGTGGCGGTCACGACGAACGAGAACAAACTTTGAATCAGCTCCTGGTTGAAATGGACGGTTTTGAACAAAATAGCGGAGTAATTATTATTGCCGCTACAAACCGACCCGACGTGCTCGACCCGGCATTGCTCCGACCTGGCAGATTTGACCGTCAGATTGTTGTCGACCGACCTGACGTTAAGGGCAGGGAAGGAATTCTAAAGGTGCATACGCGTAAAATTCCTCTCGATTCCGACGTCGATTTGAGTGTCCTTGCCAAATCAACACCAGGACTTGCAGGTGCTGAACTGGCAAATCTGGTCAACGAAGCAGCATTATTAGCTGCCCGCAAAAATAAAAAGAAAGTATCGATGGAAGACTTTGAAGAGGCAAAAGACAAAGTGATGATGGGAATGGAGCGTAAAAGTCTTATTATATCAGAAGAAGAAAAGAAAATTACGGCTTATCATGAAATTGGTCATGTGCTGGTTGCAAAAATGCTTCCGGAAGCCGATCCCGTTCATAAAGTGACTATTATACCACGCGGCAGAGCTCTCGGAGTTACTACTTATTTACCTGTTGACGAAAAACATACATATTCGAAAGAATATCTCGAAGCAATGATTACTTACGCTTTAGGCGGACGAGCAGCTGAAAAGATTGTATTTAAAAGATTTACTACAGGCGCGGGAAACGATATCGAAAAAGCCACAAATATTGCCCGTAAAATGGTATGCGAGTGGGGTATGAGTGAAAAATTAGGTCCGCTTTCTTACGGCTCAAAAGAAGAGGAAATATTCCTCGGCAGAGAAATAACTCGCCACAAAGATTACAGCGAAAGAACCGCACAAGAGATCGATAACGAAATTAAGAACATTGTTATGACCTGTATGAATAGAGCCGAAAAAATCCTTTCTGATAACATTGATCTGCTTCATAAACTATCTAAAGAATTGCTGGAAAGAGAAATTCTCGACAGCGAAGAAATTGAAAAAATTATTAAAGGCGAAGAACTTCCGCCGGTAAAAAGAAATAATACAGAAATCCCAAAAGAAGATAACGAAGTACCGGAACATGTCAAGCAATTACTCGAAGAAAGAAAAAAGAAGAGAGAACCCGGAGACGATAACAATAAGTCAAATAATGCCGACTGACTACGCTACAATCGATTATAAGAACGAAGTGCTCAGGAAGGCAATTCATCTGTGCTCCATGTCGATTCCAGTTATTTATTACCATATAACTAAGGAATTGGCACTCAGTATACTTGCGCCACTTCTTATCTTATCTGTAATTATCGACCTCAGCAGGTATTATATTAAACCCGTCAGCGACTTTTTTTATAAAATATTCGGTTTCCTGTTGAGAAATCATGAAAAAGATCATTCCACAAAAAGATTAAACGGCGCAACTTATGTTTTAATATCGGCGGTAATAGTGATTTCAGTTTTTCCAAAAGTTATTGCAGTTACTGCTTTTGCTGTTCTGATCATTGGAGATATTGCAGCTGCTTTAGTCGGCAGGAAATTTGGACACACGCCACTACTGAAAAAAAGCCTTGAAGGCACATTTGCCTTTTTCTTCTTTTCTGGATTAGTAGTTCTGTTTACTCCAAAAGTGACTGGCGGAGTGTCTGAATATTTTATCGGATTTGCCGCTGTGGCTGTAGGAGCAATTGTAGAAAATTTATCGGCGGGCTTTCTAGATGACAATTTCACAGTACCGATTTCTGTTGGGATGGTTATGTGGATTTTGTATGCGATATTTTTCCCCAATATTTCGCTTCTGCTTCATAACGTCCCTTACTGAAACAATAATCGAACGCACCATGTATAAGGTCAAAAATAAAATTGAACCATGAGAACAAAAAATCTTTTACTTATTCCCATTCTGATTGCATTGGT
The DNA here is from genome assembly GCA_020722005.1 of Melioribacter roseus. Classification (GTDB taxonomy): domain Bacteria; phylum Bacteroidota; class Ignavibacteria; order Ignavibacteriales; family Melioribacteraceae; genus Melioribacter; species Melioribacter roseus_A. The sequence continues at coordinate 78,742 of DYLP01000006.1, read as the reverse complement.
TGTAGCCTGCGATACAAAGAAAAGTGCTACAGGTAACGAAGACGAAATCATTGTCTTTGCGGATTCCACCGAATATGAACAAATTGAAGCCTCGCTCTTGACAGTCTTTAGCAAGATCATTTACACACCACAGCCAGAAAATCTATTCATCTTGGTCAGAAAGGACATTTCCGACCTCGATAAATACAAAAACAAGAAGAATATTATAATTGCTGCACCTCTCGGAAGTGGCTCGAATACATCGAATTATATTGATGGATTATTAAATCGACAGGTAAAAGAGATGGTGCGTCAGGATTCTGTTTTTGTTATTAATAAATTTGACGTGTGGGCAAAGGGACAACTGGTAATGATTCTCACCGCCAACAACTTGAACATACTCAGCAAGAAAATCCTGAATGAACATGAAAATCTGCTCTACTCTTTTCAGAAAATATCTAACGAGCGACTTTTCAAAAGTTTGTACAACTCCCGATACGAAAGAAAAGATATCGAAGCTAAGCTTCTTAAAAATTACGGATGGTTGATTTACGTGGAGGCAGACTATCACCTTGCAATCGATAATCCTGAGCATAATTTTGTATGGCTGAGACGCTCCCCCGGTACGGATATGGAAAGATGGATCTTTGTCCACTGGATCAATAATGCATCGCCTCTGCTTCTTAATAAAGATTCGGTTTATGCAATACGGAACAGGATTACAGAAAAGTTTTACCGAACACCGGACGATTCAAATTTTGTCGTTATCGAAGATAATTACAGAACAACAAAAGAAGTAAATTTTCTGGGACGTTATGCTTTGATGACTCAAGGATTATGGAAGATGAACGACGGCTCGATGGGAGGTCCTTTCATTAATTATACTTTTTACGACGAATCTACTAAACGGCTTTATATGCTCGACGCTTCAATTTATGCGCCGAAATATTATAAGAAAAAATTAATTCAACAGGTAGATGTGTTGTTGCAATCGTTCATGACCGAAAAGGAAGTCGATCCAAAGAAAAAAGAAGATTTGATGGATGAACTCGAGTAGTCCATTCAAGCAGTATATTTTTCGAATAAATGGATGTTCTCTTTGATTATGGATTTGAATTCGTTCATGAATTCAGCGGGACTCTGTCCGAAAAATGTAGCAAGTTGATTTTTCTTTTCTGTGCCGAGCGGCACAATTGTACTTTTCGTATTGAAAAGTATTTGAATTGCCAGCTCAATTTCTTTTAATTTCCTGTAATTTTTAGAGAGCGCATCGAAATCCTTTCTGTCGACTTTCTCTGCTAAAATACCGAGAGTATAAACTGTCGGTTGTCCGAAGGTAGAATCAAAAATTTCTACATTAGTAAGAGCAATTAATTGGGTGAGGAAATCGATTGTCAGGAGACCACCTCGTTGTTTTTTTATATTGAATGTATCGCCCGTTCTGAGTATCTCTTCTTTCTGAATTCGTTTATACATTTCCAGAATTTCTTTCTTCAGTCTATCCCTGTCAGATTCTTTTATTCTGGAGATTACTTCCCTTTTAAAATCTTCGAATAAATTCAATTGACCCGTAATTAGACGCGATTTCCACAATGCCTGAAGTTCCCACGTGCGCGCTCTTGTTCGCAGGTACTGTTTATAATTCTTAATATCCCATACAAGAGGCGAGCTCTTCCCTTCGGGACGCAAACGAAAATCGATTTCGAATAAAGGTAGCCTGTTCTTAATGATTCCGAGTACGTTTTGAAAAATGGTGTGGATTTCTGGATGTTTTGTAATATCATCGGTAACGACTATTAAATCGATATCAGAAGCGAAGTGCATTTTTATCGTACCGTAACTGCCCAGTCCTGCGACGAAAAAGGGAAATTCTCCTCTATATTTTTCGCACGATTGATGTATTGTCATGTCAATATATTTGCACAAAATTTTCGAAACGGTATTTGCGTCAATAAAACCCAGAGTATACTGGATGGAAGTTGATAGAATGATTTTGTTGAGACTGGAATTACTAATATCGTCGAATAAATTTTTAAGAAAAACTTCTCCTGAAATAAAAGATTCTTCGGAAAGTTTGTCTATTGTAATAATGTCGATTGCTTTTGATGCGAATTCGCAAATGCGCAGGAAGTCTTTAAAATAATCACTATTAGAAAATTGAGTATACCAGATTGACGGAAATTTTGTTGCCCTGATAATTTTAGTAAAATTCTCGAGTACCACATCCGGCGCCGTTGAATTTTCGAGATAGTTCGCCAGGTCTTTTTCAAGATTAGAAAACAATTCGATTGTTCTGTAGTCGAATTGTTTCTGTTCAAGATATCCAATTCCGCTACGCAAATATTTTAGATTTTTATCCGCACGATTAATGTCTGTAAATTTAATATTGACGAATAAATCTGCAGTGGTTTCTTCGTCTTCGCCCAGAATGTCGTTATATATTTTTCTTACTTCTTTTCGGAATTCATCAAGCTTCTTATTGAATTCCGCAGGATTATTAAATCCAAGATAGCTTAGCAATTTAAAGAGTAACTCGCCTTCCGTAGGTATTAAATGCGTTTGCGTATCGTTCATAAGCTGGAGGAAATGCTCGATTTTTCTGTAGGTAATGTAAGCGTTCTTTAGTATTTCTGCTTCATGGTCGTTTAACAGGTGATAGGAATTAAGAATTTTAATTGCAAGGAGAGTATTCCCCGTTCTCAGTTCTTTTATTTTTCCACCGTTAATTAATTGAAGTGCCTGAACAGTAAATTCGATGTCTCTAATTCCACCTGCAAACAATTTAATGTTTTTTTCTGATTTGCTATGGAGTTCAATATTTGCTTTCATTTTTTTGATTTGCGCTTTAAGGGGTCTGGTAAACGATGCAGGATAGATATATGGTTGAATTAAATCGTAAAATTGTTTGTAAAGTTCTCTGTTGCCAGAAACAAAGTTGAGTTTGATTAACATTTGTCTTTCCCAATCCTCACCCCGTGCCTCGTAATAACGCACGTAATCGATGTAGGATTTACACAAAGGCGAAAATTTGCCATCGGGTCGCAGTCTGAAATCGACGCGATAGATGTAACCTCGTTCGGTAATTTCTGTTGAATATTTGATGTAAAGCAGTGCTGCTTCGGATAAAATTTCGTGGTATTCTTTGTTGCTGTATGAACCATTCTCATCATAAAAAAGAAGCATGTCCACATCTGAGCTGTAGTTTAATTCGTTGCCTCCTAATTTACCAAGAGAGCACAAACAATATCTGTTATCAATATTTTCCAGCTCATATTTTTTTAATATTTCAGAATAACAAAAATCGAACAAACCGGAATTTATTACTTTAGCCAGTGTGGCTAACTGATAAGTTATTTCCTCGAGGTTGCTTATGCCGAGCAAATCTGTTAATCCAATTTTCAGTATGTATCTTTTTTTGAACTGTCGTATATAATTTAATTTTGCGTTTACGGTCGAATATCTTTCGATTCCTGTTAACAATTCTTCTTTGAGTTTTTCTTCATCGAGAAAACACTTGAGATACTCCTGATCGAAAGTTTGGTAAAGATATTCAGGGTTACGCACAACTATATCTGTTAAATAATTGCTGCTGGCAGTAATTGCTAATAGAATTTCGGCGTGGTGGGGATATATCAGTAGCTCGTTTAAAAAACTTCGCTTGTCATAAATGGCAGTCAAAACTCTTAATAAGTTTACTTCGGAGGAGGGAGAAAAATAATATTTCGACGCTTCTTTCTCCAGGAGTGTCAGGACAGATTCAAACTTCTCCGAATTAATCAAACCTTCGGAGAGCTCGATTAATCTTTTCGTGAATTTCTCTGAAAACCGAAATTTCTTCTTATTCATATTTTGCTAAAGGTTTGAAAACAAAAATAAGAATATTCTATTCCAATTTTTATATCGAGTGGAACTATCTGGTTGGTTGACTTTATAAGTGTGGAGTTATAAAGTGATTAATTGCATTTCAGAACCTCATTATTTAACTTTCAACTTCGAAAAACTGGAGTGATTGATGATTAGTACGCTATTGAAAAAAATCTTCGGAGATAAGAATACAAAAGCTTTGAAAGAACTTTGGCCTATAGTTGACAAAATCAACGAGGAATACGAAAAACTAAAAGATTTGACTGACGACGAGCTTCGAGCAAAAACCGCTGAATTTAAAGAGAAAATTCAATCGGGAACTGCCGAAATCCGAAAACAAATTGAAACGCTCAAAGAAAGACTTGCTCACATCGAAGATGCAAGCGAAAAACACAATGTATATGACCAGATTGAAGAGCTGGAAAAAGAGCTCGACGATAAATACGAAGAAGTTCTTGATGAAATATTGCCAGAGGCATTTGCAGTAGTAAAAGACACATGCAGGCGTCTGGTAGGAAAGTCGTGGGAAGTAGCTGGTTCCAAAATTACATGGGATATGATTCCATACGATGTCCAGTTGATTGGCGGCATAGTTCTTCATCAGGGTAAAATTGCAGAAATGGCAACAGGTGAAGGAAAAACTTTAGTTGCTACACTACCTCTTTATCTCAATGCACTTACAGGTAGGGGAGTTCATCTTGTTACAGTAAACGACTATCTTGCAAAACGCGATAGTCAATGGATGGGAGAAATATTCAAATTCCACGGACTTACAGTCGGATGTATTTTAAATCACATGACGCCCGAAGAAAGAATCAAAGAGTACAATTGCGATATAACCTATGGCACGAATAACGAATTCGGATTTGACTACCTACGCGATAATATGGCAATCGACAAAAGTCATTGCGTCCAGAGAGGTCATAACTATGCAATTGTTGACGAAGTCGACTCTGTACTCATCGACGAAGCCAGAACACCTCTAATAATTTCAGGACCTGTAGAAAAGGCTGAACATAAGTTCGACGAAATGAAACCACGCGTCGAGCGCCTTTTTAGAAAGCAGGCTAATCTTGTTGCATCAATTGTAAAAGATGCCGAAAATTTACTTTCCTCTGGTGATGCTAAAGATCGAGAAAAAGCAGGCGTTTTACTTTTAAGAGCTCACAGAGGTTTCCCCAAAAACAAAGCGTTGATGAAATTACTCTCCGAACCAGAAAATAAAAAGTTACTTCAACAGACCGAATTGGAATTCCTGAGAGAAAATGCCAAAAGGATGCCTGAAATTGATGAAGAACTCTACTTTGCTATCGATGAAAAGCTTAATCAAATTGACATTACCGAAAAAGGTCGCGAGGAATTGGCTGCAGGTAGCAATGAAGGGAAAGAATTATTTATCATTCCCGATCTTGGTACCGAAATAAGTAAAATCGAAAACGATCCGAACCTTTCTGCCGAAGATAAACTTAAAAAGAAGGACGAACTTTACGCATTATTTACTGAGCGTTCCGATAGAATACATACTATTAATCAACTGTTGAAAGCTTACACTCTTTTCGAAAAAGATGTTGAATATGTCGTTACGGAAGACGGTAAGATTGCTATAGTCGACGAATTTACCGGCCGTATCCTTCCAGGAAGAAGATATTCTGACGGTCTTCATCAAGCTATCGAAGCCAAAGAAAATGTTAAGGTCGAAAGAGACACTCAAACTCTTGCTACCATAACTCTACAGAACTATTTCAGATTGTACAAAAAGCTGGCTGGTATGACAGGTACTGCGGAAACCGAGGAAAATGAATTCTATGAAATCTATAAATTGGAAGTTGTTGTAATTCCGACAAACAAGCCGGTAATCAGAGTAGATGAAGATGATGCGATTTATAGAACGAAAAGAGAAAAATACAACGCGGTTATTGAAAAGATAAAAGAGTTGCGCGAACAGCGACGCCCCGTACTTGTTGGTACTACAAGCGTTGAAGTATCCGAGACTCTGAGCCGTATGTTAAAACGACAGGGAATTCCTCATAATGTTCTAAATGCAAAACAGCACCAGCGAGAAGCAGAAATCGTAGCATTTGCTGGTCAACCTGGCGCCGTTACAATTGCAACTAATATGGCTGGACGCGGTACGGACATTAAACTCGGAGCAGGTGTCAGGGAATTGGGAGGGCTTTATATACTCGGCACTGAACGTCATGAATCGCGTCGAATCGACAGGCAGTTGCGTGGTAGATCTGGAAGACAGGGCGACCCAGGAACATCAAAATTTTTCATATCACTCGAAGACGATTTGATGAGACTCTTTGGAGGCGACAGAATAACATCGATTATGGGAAGACTTGGAATGGAAGACGGCGAAGCCATCCAACATCCAATGATAAGTCGCTCTGTTGAAAGAGCTCAAAAAAAAGTTGAAGAGAACAATTTCGCAATCCGTAAACGTTTGCTCGAATTCGACAACGTTATGAATCAACAGCGCGAAGTAATTTACGCAAGGCGTAAACAGGCTCTCGAAGGCGAACGCCTCAAAGGTGAAATTATTGAATACCTCGCAGAGTATGTCAATACTCTCGTTGAAGAAAATTTTGACGAAGGTAATTTTGATGTTATTCATGACGAATTGTTCCAGAGAATTCTTGTTGATATTAAATTCGAACCAGATGCAATCGAAAAACTTGGCAAAGATGGTTTAAAAGAGAAAATTCTTGAAGCTGCAAAAGATTTTTACAGACGTAAAGAAGAAATGCTCGGCGAAGAGTTGATGTCGCGCCTCGAAAGGTACGCCGTTCTAAGCGTAATCGACGAAAAATGGAAAGAACATCTACGCGATATGGACGACCTCAAAGAAGGCATCGGTTTGAGGGCTTACGGTCAAAAGGATCCACTTCTTGAATATAAAGCCGAGGCATTCAAATTATTTGTTCAGCTGCTCGATACTATCAGAAACGAAATTATTTCTTTTGTCTTTAAATTCTGGCCACAGAGAGCAGTCGAAGTTCAAGAAAGCAGAAAGCGACAGCCTTCCAGAATGAGTACAATAAAAGATTCCGCTGATAACCTTGGTCTCAAGGCTAAGCCCCTGGATGAGACAACCACGATGGTTAAGAAAAAGCCCATTCGCGTTGAAGAAAAAATCGGCAGAAACGATCCCTGTCCCTGTGGCAGCGGAAAAAAATACAAAAATTGCCACGGTAAATTTTCTAATTAGAGGACTTTATGAAAAAAATAGAAGCCATAATTCGTCCTTTTAAACTCGACGAAGTCAAAGAGGCTCTACTCGAAGTCGGCGTTAGAGGTATGACCATTACAGAGGTGCGCGGCTACGGACGCCAGAAAGGTCATAAAGAAACTTACAGAGGTAGTGAATATCAAATAGAATTCGTTCCTAAAATTAAACTCGAAGTGGTAGTCGACGAATCGATTTTCGAGAAAGCCATCGATGCTATCCTTAATACGGCTAAAACTGGACAGGTGGGCGACGGCAAGATTTTTATTTCTGATATCTCGGATGCAATCCGTATACGTACGGATGAATCGGGCACAGAAGCGCTTTGAAATTGAACGGTAATTTTATGTTCAAGAGAACTTTTATTTTTATTTCTATTGGATTCCTTTTCTATTCCTGTAGCCTATGGAAAAATTTTACTACTTATTTCAACACTTACTATAATGCAAAAACTATTTTCGAACGCGCCGAAGAAGATATTCTTAAAGAACAAACCGATCCATTTACTTTCAGAATGGAAAAAGTACGACCTCAACTCGATAAAGAATTGACGAGGGTTATCGAAAAGTGCTCTAAAATATTACAATTCGATACAGAATCTTCATATTTCGACGACGCCCTGTTCCTTACCGGGAAAGCATTTTATTATCAGCAGGAATATGCAAGAGCTCAGCGCAAATTCATTGAATTGTCTACCATTCCAGAATCGGAATATGCACTCGAAAATAAATTATGGCTGGCTAAAACACATTTACAACTTCGAAATTTTGAAGAAGGTCTAAAACTTATCGAAGAAGTAAAAAAGGCGGCTCTTGCCGATGAAGATTATGAGTTATTCGAAAAAGCCTCGATAACAAAAATTGCATTTTTTCTTTTCAGGGAAGAATACAAAAATGCGGTAGACGAGTGTAATTCATTCCTTAATAATGCCGAAGATGACGAAACAGTAGCTTTGATTTATTATCAACTTGGCAAAATCTATCTTATTCTCGACGACAAAGAAAAAGCGCTCGAATCTTTTGCAAAAGTTCTCGAATATTCTCCCTCTTTTGACGTCGAATTCGAAAGCCGAATTGAATACGCCCGACTTTTGAGAGACCTGGGCAGAGTCGAAGAAAGCGAGGAATTAATTAACGATTTGTTGGGCAAAGGTAAATTCAGGGAACAGGAAGACAGAATTATTCTGGAACTGGGCAATATTTACTATGAAAAAGAAGAAATTGATAAAGCTCTTGAGATTTACAAGAATATCGATACCACGTACAAAAAGAAAAATTCCGCAGTCTCTTCCGATATTATGATCGGTAAAATTTATGAATTGTACAAAGGAGATTTCGACAGCGCATATAAATATTATAATAAAGCAGTTACTTCTCCTTTAATCGATAAGGAATTGAAAGCTGAGGTGGTGTCGCACAATAAAGTTATGGATAAATATTTCAAACTGAACGACCAAATTAACGACTTAAATCTGCAATATATTTACATGGTGAATCCAGACAGATTTATACGCGATTCGGTCGATTACGATATTGCATACAAACAATACCTCGAACAGAACCGCCAAAAAATAGAAAGCAATACTGCTCGCACAAATAACCCTTTGAGAAGAAGCAAAGAAAACCAGTCCCAGCAGGATACAGTTGCCGTTAGAGATACCACTTTAAGCGACACTACTGACATGTCGGAGAAGAATCAATCGCTAATTGACTTGATTGCAAAAGGAAAAGTTAAAAAGCCAGCACGACCTTCTATTAGCGTAGATTCTATCAAATCTTTAATAGCAGAGAATTTGTTTGAAAAAGGAAATTTGTTTTATTCAGAACTGAACAATGTTGATTCTGCATTGTTTTATTTCAACAAAGTTCTGGAAGAGTATCCTGAAAGTCAGTTTAAGGTCAATACTCTTTACGCTCTCGGTACCTATTACGAAGCTGGGGGGGATAAAGAAAAAGCCGATAGCCTTTTCAAAATAATTTATGATACTTATCCCCAACATAAATTGTATACAGCGGCTGGTAAGCAACTCGGTTTAATAGAGGATGCAACTGAAATAAAAAAAGTTGATGATCCGGTTGAAAAGTTATATGTCGAAGCCGAAGAAAAATATTACCAGAAAAATTATCACGAAGCGATTGCGGCATTCAAAAATATTTATCTTCAGCATCCCCGTTCGCCTTATGCACCGAAGTCAATTTATTACATTGGATTTATCTACGAAGAACAGGCAAAGAACGATTCAGCTGCTTTTTACTATAAAATATTGACTTCCAAAGACTACCTTTCGACGCCATATGGAAAAGCTGTGGCTGCAAAGTATAATACATACAAAGTTGAAATGGAACGACTTGAGAAAGAAAAAACCGAAAAGTTAAATGCATCTAAGGATACGACAAGAACCAGGGAAATACGTGATGCTGAAAATGCAGTTGATTCGGTTAATGTGAAAAAAGAAATGACGAAAAGGGAATTAATTCAAAAGGAAAAATCCGAAGTCGTTAAACAGGATTCTACAAAACATGCAATAATCAAAAACGAAGAAAAAGCCGATTCTGTAAAGAAAAAGCTTTTAAAATGAACCGCAAAAAAATACTTGAACTGATAGAAGGAGGCGAAAATTTATATGTTGAATTCAAACAGCGCTTTTCCTCCTACGAAAAGATTGCCAAAGAAATGATGGCTTTAGCAAACACGCGAGGTGGCTATCTTTTACTTGGTGTGGACGACGATAAAAAAATTTATGGTATCGAAAGTGAAAAATCAGACCTCGAGTTAATTGAAAAAGCCGCTCGTGATTTTATTGAGCCACCCATCGAATATTCTACCTCAGTTATTCCAATTAATGATAAAGAAATTATGGCTGTGGAAATTAAAGAATCGAAACTTAAACCCCATAGACTACAGGATTATAAACCTAGCCTAGATTTAAATAATGCAATCGTGTACGTACGGATTAACGATAAAAGCGTGCAGGCGAGTAAAGAAATGATCAAATTGTTACAAACTCAGTCAGCCGGTGTATCGTTAAAAAATTATTCTCTTGGAAAAAACGAAAAAATTGTTTTTGATTACCTTGACAGATATGAAACGATAACGGTTAAAACACTTTGTAAAATAGCAAATATCTCCGAACGAAGAGCGTCGCGAACTTTAATCAAACTCGTTCGTGCAAATATTTTGCTGATTCATATTAACGACAGAGGGGAAAGCTATTTTACATACGCGGGCTAATTATTTGTGTCGTAAATTCTTCTTAAATCGAAAATCGATATGCCGTAAGCAACCGCTACATTTAATGACTGCTTTATTCCGTACTGAGGAATTTCAATTGAAAAGTCGCATAATTCGAGTATATCGTCAGTTACTCCGCTGATTTCATTTCCAACTACAAGGCAAAGCGGAAAATCATTTTTTGTTAGATTATAATACGGCTTACTGCTATCGGTCAATTCCAGTGCAAAAATTTTAATACCTTTAGTTTTAAGCTCACGAATAATGCTTTTTGTATCTTTTATATATTCCCAAGCAACGCTCTCTTCAGAACCAAGCGATGTTTTGAGAACTTCTTTTTTGGGAGGCGCAGGAGTGTAACCGCATAAATATAATTTTTCTATCATTGCTCCATCCGAAGTGCGTAATATCGATCCTACGTTGTAGCTACTTCTGATATTGTGAAGGACAGTATAGACGGGCAATTTTTTTACTTTATGAAGCGTGTCGAGTGTGCTTCTGTTTTTTGAAATTTCTTCGTGCGATAATTTTCTCATTGTCAAAATTATTTATCGGTTAATTTCAGTCCTATTATTCCAAGTATAATTATCATAATAAAAAATATTCTTAAAAATTCTTTTGATTCGTTAAAGAAGAACATGCCGTAGATTACAGTGCCAACTGCTCCAGTGCCGGTCCATACAGCATATGCAGTTCCAATTGGCAATTCCTTTGAACCGAGTGCAAGAAAATAAAAACTCAGCAGCATTGTAATTATGGTAAAAATGCTCGCTTTTAAATTAGTAAGCCCGTTGCTGTATTTTAGTCCTACGACCCAGCTTATTTCGAAGAAAGCGGCAATTAATATGTAAATCCAACCCATACGAAAAAAAATTTTTTACAAAAATAATAAATACGAAGAGATATTACTTGAGAACTTTGAAGTAAAGAGTATCAGCCAAATACGAACCGAAAACGCCCATTGCATCGCCTTCAAAGTTCATTAACGGTTCATGGAAATTACCATCTGGTTCCTGAACGTTGCTATGAGTTAAAAGGAAGCGACGGAAATTTTCGTCTCCAGCATAAATTATTAAACGATATCTGCCGTAGAACCAGGTATCGAGCCATTCGATCTCATATTCAATTTTTTCTGCCGAAGAATTTATGTACTGAAGCCATTTAAGCTGATTTCTCAAATTGTCGAAATTCTCATCGAGGTCTGACGAATCGACAGCAATATACGGATTATCATAAATAAACGTAGAATATGAAGCATCGAGTGCAACTATTGAAAAAGCATAGAAGCCCGTACCTGGCGATGGTTTAAAGACAACTTTGAAATTTTTGACATTGTTATCAGTCTCCTTTTGACGGTATTTCATCGAATCGAGTACCGACTCTCCGCGTATGACCTCGAAACCTTTTGCAGGCGTAGTCGTAACTGCCGATGCTTCGAGACGATGCCCATCAATTTCAGCTTCAACTGTTAGGCGGTATGACTTGTTATATTTTATAACAAAATTGTTCGAACCCTCAAATGAAAATGTCGAATCGTCGTAGGAAAGGAGTTCTGTAATTCCTGTTTCAATCTCTGTAACCTTAACGTTTGCGTTTTTCAGAATAAGATCAAAAGGATTTGGTTGACTGTTTATCGGGAAATTTCTGGTTATACGAATTCCTTTTATGGAACTCCCTGGTGTAAGATACCCTTCGACTACTATTTTCGGTTTGTACTGCTCGGTGCCAATTTCAACGGTACCTTCGCCGCAGGCTACCAGTAACAAACTCACTATTGCTAATAAATATTTTTTCATTTTATCAGAATTTTATTGTAATGCCAATACTTGGAAGAATTGGGAACATTGTTACGTTTTTAACTTTCAATTGTGCAGTATTGTTTTTGATTTCGTTTTCGTACTGAATAAACCATACATTTTTTCTGTTTAGTAGATTAAATACCTGAATGTATGGAGAAAGAGACCATCCGTCGTATAAGATTTTGTAATTGATACTCAAATCGAGTCGTGCATAATATGGTAACCTGAATTCGTTTATTCCTGAAGGGTAAAGTTGTAGGCTATTCTTGGTTAAGTCCCAGTCGGGTACTGAATTTGCAATATAAACAGAAGCTGGGAGGGTAATTGGTTGTCCCGAAAAGTACGTGAAGTTTAATCCCAGATTCCATTGCTTTTTGCTATTAGTAAATTTCCTGCCGTATAATTCATTGAAAAGATTGTTTAGGTCAGCATTGAGTACAAAATTGATTGCATGAGTCCTGTCGTGTCTGGGATTGAAATAATTATTATTGTTGATGTTATCAATCAGATATTTTGTTTGTGCGTAAGAATAAGCCAGCCATCCGTTTAATGCTCCTGCGTCTTTTCTGAGCAGTATTTCAATGCCTTTCGAATATCCATCACCGCGGTTGAACAAACCTTTGGTCGAAGCAAAAACGGGTAAATTATCTTCCGTATAACCCTGAGGCTCCACTTCAGCTGTATAATTGGGATTGAAGGAGTAAATGTTGTCGTATGTTTTATAATAGCTCTCTATTTCGAATTCGACATTTTTTGTGAGCATGCGCTGGTAACTGAGGATGTAATGATTTGAACTGGAACCGTTTATGTAATCATCGGCACTAACCCAAATGCTTACAAAAAATAATCTCGGAATTCTGTTTGCATATTGATGAAAAATTCCAGTGGAAAATTTGAGATTGCTTTCCTCCGTTAATCGATATTTGATTGTCAAGCGCGGGTCGAGATTACTAAAATTTTTGTCGGAATCGAAATAATCGTAGCGCAAACCCGTTTCAATATTCCAGAGAGGATCTGGATTCCATTGTGCGCTGAAATAAAGTGAGTAGAGAGTTCTATGCTTCGATACGTCGATACGCGCAGACGTGAAATTCTGTTTTAAAGCTCCGTTAATATTCTTTTGTTCGAAACCCAATTTAAAATTAAATTCTTTGCTGTAGAAATAATCAATCGCTCCTTTAAAAGTAAAGTCCTCAATTCTATTTTCCTCTCTGAATTCTACTATATCAATATTAAAATCAGAGAAAAATCTACTGGCAGTAATCCAGAAATTTCCGAAAAGTTTTGGGGATAATATTGTCTTCCAGTTTATACTTCCTGTTTGATTCCCCCATACATATTTGAAACCGAATGATTGAGGACGGTCTTCATCCAACTTAAAATCGAGGTTGTCTATTCCGCCATAAAAACTTACACTTAGTTTATTTTTATTGTTAAGATCAAAAAAGGCTTTTAAGTTGCCATCCAGGAAATAATAGTCCGGTATATCATCAATTACTTTTGCCAGTGTTTGATCGAGGTAAGTGCGGCGCAATGAACCGGAGAGCGAGCCAATTTTACCAATCGGAGTTTGTAAAGTAGTATTTAATGTAAGAAGACTTAATGTAGTTTTCCCTTCAAAATTATTTCTGTTTCCGTCGTTGTTTGTAACGTTTATTACAGCTGACAGGCGACCGCCGTATTCGGCGCCGAATCCACCTTTATATACTTCTACTTTTTTAATTGCATCTGTATTGAAAGTTGAAAACAATCCGAATGCATGTTCGGGATTGTAAACGTCCGTGCCGTCGATTAAAAATAAATTCTGGTCTGGTGTGCCGCCCCGCACATATAATGCCGAGGAAAAATCGGATACAGGCACAATACCTGGCATGCTTTGTAGTGTGCGTAGCAGGTCGGCTTCTACTACTTGTGGCACTTTGCTCAGTTGAACAGGCGTGAGGTCAATTTTCGATACCGGTTTGTTGAAAAGTCTTTCTGCTACTCCGACCGAATCGGCTGAAACCACAACTTCCTGACTTTCTACAGCTTTCGGGATTAATTTAATGTCGAGTCTTTTTTCTTCGCCTTTTTTAATTGTCAATTTAGTTGAAAAAGTTTCGTAGCCAATATAACTTGCCGTAAGCTCGTATGTCCCCTCGGGAATATTTGGAATGGCATAGTAACCACTGTTGTTCGAAGCCGTTCCCAAATTCATCCCTTTAAGATAAATATTTGCTCCTATTAGAGCTTCGCCATTGGAGGCGTCGTATATAAACCCATTAATAGTTCCTTTCTGCTGAGAATAAACAAGCGATGAGAAAAGGAAAAAAATTATTATCAGTTTTTTCATTCGAATAATTGGAAAATTGATGAACTTATGACGAAACTACTTCAAAAAAGTTAGCGACGTTTTACTTCTTTCAGATAAAGAATTTTACCCGAGTCCTTTTCTAAGCATTTAATATAGTATTCGTCGCCGCTTAAATTCTGAAATTCTGTCAAAATAATATAGTTGCAGATGCATCTACATAAGTTAGCGGCGGTGTCTTTAACTGCTATGTAGATAGTGTCCCCCACTACTTTTCCATCTACAGCGAATCGATTGGAATCAGGACAGCAGTTTCCTTTTACGCAAAATTCTACTTCTAAATTTTCAGTAAAGCTGTAATTAAAACAACTGTCCTTTGTGGTCGACTTATCTAGGTTATTCTGATAAACGAGAGTTTGACAACCGGCTAATTGCTCGAACCTGAAGTTATGCGCTTCTGGTTCGAAATTTGACACTTCACAGCCGTATAATACTATAATTATCGAAATTAGAATTAATGACCAACTTTTCATCAGTAACCCAGTGCCCTTAATTTCAAAGCAGTTTTATATCCGATATCTTGAATTTCCGTATTGTCGTTGAAAAGTCCCCATCGACTTAACAGTTCTATTCTTTCATAGAGTACCAGAGATTTTGAACGTGTATCGTATACTTTTATTATAAAAGGCTTATAGGAAACATTTCGATCGTGAAATGATGAACTGCGTGGCTTAATGTCTTCGTCAATTCTTCCGTAGACAATTAAATCGCAGTCGATTATTTTTTTTATTGAATCTGCAATCTCAGAATCGATGTCAGAAAATGAAATGCCGAGACTATCAAGTTTCTTCCATACTGTATCGTTTGTCAGCACTAAATAATTTTCTCTCATAAAGCCCGTCTTTAAAGAATGGTACAATTCTGTCGATACATTGAACTGTCTTTCGTAAAAAGGCAGTATTAAGACGGTTTTTGCTTTCTTAACTGTTGATTGCGAATAAACCTGAATAAAAGAAAGCAGGAAAATAATTGCTGCTTTCATGGTTAACCCTCTTTTAATTTAGTTATATTTAACTGCCAGTTGCCCACAGGCAGCTGCAATATCGTCGCCTTGAGTATCTCTAATGAAAACGCTTATGTTGCGTTGTCGCAATTCATCTGCAAATTTTATTATCTCGTCGAGGGGAGTTGGTTCCAGTTCTGCCGAAATCCCGCCTGGATTCATATGTTTAATGCTGTTAAATGGTATTATGTTAATTTTAGATGGAATCTGGCTGCACAATTTAACTAATCCTTTAATGTCCTCATTTCGATCATTAATATCTCGAAGCATTGTGTATTCGAAAGTAATTCGTGTTTTTGTTTTTGCTGCATAATATTTCAATACTTCGATATTTTTTTCGAGAGGATACTTTTTATTGATTGGCATAATTTTATTGCGGATTTCGTTAAATGTAGAATGGAGTGAAAATGCAAGTTTTACACGAAGATTGCTGTCTGCAAGCTCTCTAATTTTCTCTGGTATTCCTGCAGTCGATACCGTGATTCGGTTGCGACTCAATCCTTTAGATAATTCGTGTGTGAATATTTCGATAGCTCTCAAAGTATTTTGGTAATTGATTAATGGCTCACCCATTCCCATGAAAACTATATTTGTTATTTTTTCTTTGCCACTGTTGGAAGCAATTATGAGGTACTGGTCTATTATTTCGCCAGCTGTCAAATTTCTTTTAAAGCCCATTAATCCTGTTGCACAGAATTTACAATCGAGAGGACAGCCTACCTGTGTAGACAAGCAAAGTGTATTTCTATCCTCATCAGGAATCAATACCGATTCGATTTTGTGCCCGTCGTTTGTGGAGAACAAATATTTAATCGTCCCTGTTGTGGATGAATACTGCTTATCCAATAACGTAAGAGTAGTAAATTCTGTTTCTTCAGCCAGTCGCATGCGCAAACTTTTGGGGAAGTTGGATAATTCTATCGCATCAAACACAATATGATTATAGAGCCAGTTAAAAAGCTGGTCGCCGCGGTATTTTGCCTCGCCGATCGATTCGAAATAATTGCGCAGTTCACTCAGCGTCAAACCTTTTAATATTTTTTTTGAATTGTCTTTCATAATTCCAAATATAAATACTCCATAAATTAATTTCCCGTCAATAATTTAGTTGATATTCGGAATTCCATTCCTTAGTTTCATAAGAAATAAAATAATTTTAACGAATACCAGGAGTCTTTATGGATTTTAACCTTACGGAAGAACAGCTTTTAATTCAACAGACAGCCAGAGAATTTGCGGAAAACGAAGTAGCTTCGTCTGCTGTAGAACGCGATCTAAACGCCGTATTTCCGCACGACCTGGTAAAAAAAATGGGGGAGCTCGGATTTATGGGTATGATGGTATCTCCGGAATACAACGGCGCCGGACTGGATACAGTTAGTTATGTGCTGGCTATGATAGAAATTTCTAAAGTGGATGCCAGCCTTGGAGTAATTATGTCGGTTAACAATTCACTGGTTTGTTACGGTCTGGAAGAATGGGGAACGGATTATCAGAGAGAGAAATATCTTAAACCTCTGGCGGGGGGCGACAAACTTGGAGCCTTTGCACTGTCGGAACCAGAAGCCGGTAGCGACGCTACTCATCAGCATACATTTGCTTTTAAGAAAGGCGATAAGTGGATTATAAACGGTACTAAAAACTGGACTACTAACGGCATGAGTGCGGATTATTATTTGGTCTTTGCTCAAACTGACAAGGAAAAACGTCATAAAGGTATTACTTGTTTTATTGTGGAAAAAGGAATGCCGGGATTTACACAAGGCAAAAAGGAAGACAAACTGGGTATAAGAAGTAGCGACACTTGTTCACTATTACTCGATAATTGCGAAGTGCCCGAAGAAAATATTCTGTGGGAAGTTGGCAAAGGCTTTAATGTTGCGATGATGACTTTAAACGGCGGTAGAATTGGTATAGCGGCACAGTCCTGCGGTATTGCAGAAGCTGCTTTTTCGGCAGCTGTTAAATATTCGAAAACCCGGAAAGCTTTCGGTACTGAAATAGCGAATCATCAAGCCATCCAGTTCAAACTTGCCGATATGGCGGTTAACCTCGAGGCTGCCAAACTACTTACATTAAAAGCAGCTTTTTTGAAAGACAAGCAGATGGATTACATCGAAGCGGCAGCGATGGCAAAATTGTATTCTTCAAAAGTTGCGGTCGAAAACTCACTCGAAGCCATTCAAATCCATGGCGGATATGGCTATGTTAGAGAGTATCATGTGGAAAGATATCTGCGCGACGCAAAAATTACAGAAATATACGAAGGCACTTCTGAAATCCAGAAAATTGTTATTGCACGGGAAATCTTGAAGCATTTCAATTAATTTTTGCAGGGCGGAATTCTCATCTCCGCCCTCCATCTTGTAGTTAAAATTAATTATTTTAGTGAACCTTAACTTTATGTGAATGATGATTAAAGTATTACTGTATATATTGATATTCAGCACAATATTGAACGCACAAACCGAATGGACGAAATGGAGTGCGGTTGAATTTAATTATGTCAGCTATGGCTTCGATAATGCTCAACAGAATGATTACGATTTCCTTGCGTTCCTTGCGAACGGGTATCGTTATTTAATTTCCGATATTGACGGTGATAATTGCCCCTTCGAACCTGCATGCTCGGCATTCTTCGTGAAATCGATTAAATCGGAGGGATTATTTAAGGGGTTTCTGATGTTTTCTGACCGGTTTCTACGGGATATCAATTTTTTCAAGGGACTTAATGATTATCCCGTTTCGGAGAAAGGTAAATTTTACGACCCTCCCGAAATCTATTCGCTTTTACAGAAAAAATATCAGGCGATTTTCAATGACGATAAATAAGCTTATTGTAATTTTCCTTCTGTCTTTTCTTCAATTAAGGCTTGTAGCTCAAAGAACCGATTTCGATTTTTACTCACCAGAAAACCGGCTGAAATTTGCCAATTACCTTTATAGTACAAATGATTTTTTGAGAACTCTGGACGAATACAAAACCTATCTGAAATCTTCGTATAACGACACTGCTCTCTTTAAGTATGCTGACTGCTTTTTTAACATGGAGCGTTATGAAGAAGCCGCAGCTACTTTCAAGTCCCTATTCTTTAACTCGAGTTTGGAAGATAAAGCAAAATTAAAATTTTACCTGTCGAATTTTTTGACGGGTAAATTTGATGATTTCAGAAAACTGGCACAATACGAAGTTTATCAGCCGGAAGTGTATCGTGATAAAGTGAAATTACTTTCTGCAATATCTTACTTGTATGAAGGCAGAAAAGTAGAGGACACGACTGCATTCTTTGAGGTGTTTCCAGATTCAAACAAAGCAGAAGTAAAAAGTTTATACTATCTTAAACTTAACCCACCATTTAAGAGCGAATTGCAAGCCGGACTCCTTTCAGCGATTATTCCAGGAGCCGGAAAAATTTATACAGGGAATATTAGCGACGGCATTACTTCGTTTATAGTTACAGGACTAACAGCTTATCTTTCCGTATCGGCTTTTCAGCATAATCATAAATTTAGAGGTTATCTTTTTGCTGGAATAGCAGCAGCGTTTTATGCAGGGAATGTTTATGGCTCGGTCGCTTCGGCTAATATCTATAATGCAAAAATCAGTATAGAAATCGCCAAAAAAATTAAATTTTATTTTCATTCAAGAAATTATTATTTGCCGGATTTGACAATAAAATGAAAAAGTTTCTCTTGATATTACTAATTGTTGTAAATGCAATAAGTGCTCAGAATTCACTGGAGTTTTTGAAGGCAAAAGCCGACAGTCTTTATAAAAGCCATAATTATTTTGATGCTATAACAGAATATAAAAGGCTCTGTTTTTTTGCAGAGATGAGTAATCGGCTGCAGGAATATTCTTACTATTGTAATTTGATGATAGGAAAATCTTATAAAGGTGGCGCGCGCTTTGATGATGCGGTTAAATATTTTTTTAGAGCTGCGCTGAATGCTAATGATGCCAACAGCGAATTCATAGCAAAAATCGAAATGGTAAAAGTTAATATATTGAGAGGAACACTGCCACGAGCCAGCGAAATCATTCATGAAATGGAAGAGGATGCGAGATTCCTGAATAAAAAAGATTCCCTTTTATACTGGAAAGCATGGATTCACATATTCGATGAGGACTGGGAATCGGCTTATCAGATTCTCAAGGAAAATCAATTGTCGTATGAAATGCAGCGAATCTGCAGAAATGTTATCGAAGAAAAATATTCGGTTACTTTTGCAAAAACAATTTCTTATATTGTGCCAGGAAGTGGTCTCATTTATACTGGTAATTATCTACAAGGACTATTATCTCTCGGATATAACATTTTATTCGGTTATTTTACGGCGGATGCTTTTGCGGCTGAACGTATTTTCGACGGAATGGCAAATGGTTCTCTTTTATGGTTACGTTTTTATAGAGGAAGTATTCAAGCTGCAGAAAAAAGTGCACGCAAAAGAAACAAAGAAATTTTTAACCGAGCACTCGTTTATTTTCAGTTAAATTATGACGGAGCAAAACCATGAAAATAACGGAAGATGTTATTAGAAAAATTACACTCGAAACAATCGAAGAACTTGGTTTGGGAGCTACAAAAGATGAGATTAAAAATGCAGTCCGATCCAAAATCGAAACGATGAACATCGACAATATCGATCTGGAAAAGAAAAATATGGATTCGGGCAAAGTGATACTCACCTCATTCGGATTAAATAAACCCGGCATAGTTGCTGCCGTTACCAGGGCGCTTGCTGAAAACAGTTGTGATATTCTCGACTTAAGCCAGAAAATTATGGGAGACTTTTTTACGATGATAATGATTATCGATATTACGGCTTCTCCAAAAGATTTGAACGAAATTCTAAAGGATATGCAAAAAGTGGCTGACGACCTTAAAATTAAAATTTATTTGCAGCATGAAGATGTTTTCAGATTTATGCACAGAATTTAACCCACAATCACAAATAAAGATTATCTGATATGCAATACGAATTCGAAGAAATTCTCGAAACTATACGGATGACAGAAATTGAACACTTCGACATCCGTACGGTCACAATGGGAATAAGTTTGAGGGACTGTTCCGACAGAAACATTAAAGTTACCTGTCAGAAAATTTACGATAAAATAATTCGTTACGGAAGAAATCACGTTAAGTATGCAAAGGAAATCGAATCGCATTACGGAATTTCGATTGCCAATAAGAGAGTTTCTGTTACCCCGATTTCCATTCCATTTGATTCCTGCAAAGAAGAGGAATTCATTGAAATTGCGCATACACTTGACAGAGCTGCGGAAGATATTGGTATTGACTATATCGCCGGATATTCAGCTCTTGTTCAGAAAGGGATGACAAACGGCGAGGCTGAACTAATTAATTCGATACCACAAGCACTTGCTTCTACGAAGCGCGTTTGCTCGAGTGTGAATGTTGCATCTACAAAAACAGGAATTAATATCGACGCTGTTAAAATGATGGCTGATGTTATTAAAAAAACAGCCGAATTAACAAAAGAGAACGATTCGATCGGATGCGCCAAACTGGTCGTATTTGCCAATGCAGTTGAGGATAATCCATTTGTTGCAGGTGCCTTCCATGGGGTTAGCGAACCAGAAGTGGTTCTAAATGTTGGTATTAGCGGACCTGGTGTTGTACTCGATGCAATCCGTGAAGCAGGACATGTTGACCTGCAGCAACTTGCTGAAGTAATTAAAAAAACTATTTTTAAGATTACACGTGCGGGTGAATTAATCGGTAGGAAAGTAGCCAAAAAAAACGGAATCCCATTCGGGATTGTCGACATATCACTGGCGCCCACACCGGCTGAAGGGGACAGTATTGGAGATATTCTCAAAGCCATGGGGCTGGAGGATGTCGGAGCTCCAGGAACTACGGCTGCTCTGGCTATGTTGAATGATGCAGTAAAAAAAGCAGGCTTGATGGCAAGTTCTTCGGTTGGAGGTCTAAGCGGTGCTTTCATTCCAGTTAGTGAAGATATGGGTATGATTCGTGCCGTTCAAAACGGGAATCTTACATTAGAAAAACTTGAAGCTATGACAGCTGTCTGTTCCGTGGGACTCGATATGATTGCTATACCAGGAGATACTCCAGTCGAAACAATAGCTGGTATTATTGCCGACGAATCTGCTATCGGAGTTATTAACGATAAAACTACCGCTGTCAGAATTATACCTGCTTTCGGCAAAGACGTTGGCGATTTTGTGAATTACGGCGGCTTGCTTGGTAAAGCTCCCATTATGGAAGTTAAAAAGCTTAGCAGTGCCGGTTTTATAAATAGAGGGGGCAGAATTCCTGCTCCGATGAGAAGTCTTACTAATTAATTTTTCAGGAGGTATGATGAAAAAAGGTTTAATTATTACACTGAGTATTGTTGCTGCAATTGTCATTCTCATCCTTGTTATAGTTGGATGGGGTGTGGGTATCTACAATAATCTGATTGGTTTGAACGAAAAGGTCAATCAGGCATGGAGCCAGGTTGAAAATCAATATCAAAGAAGATTCGATCTTATTCCAAATTTAGTTGAAACAGTAAAAGGCGTAGCCAATTTCGAAAAGGAAACTTATACTGCAGTTACCGAAGCAAGAGCAAAAGTTGGCCAAATACGACTATCGCCTGACCAATTGAGTAACCCTGAGGCATTTAGAAAATTTCAACAGGCTCAGGATGGTTTGAGCAGTGCATTATCGAGATTGCTGGTTGTTTCTGAAAACTATCCTCAACTGAAAGCAAACGAAAATTTTCTCCAGTTACAGACTCAGCTCGAAGGAACGGAAAATAGAATTGCCGTAGAAAGAATGAAATATAATCAGGTCGTCCAGGAATATAATACTCAGATCAAACGTTTTCCCGCTGCTATTATTGCCAACATGTCTGGTTTTAAAGAAAAAGAGTATTTCCGTGCCGCAGCAGGAGCGGAAGAAGCACCCAGAGTTCAATTTTAAGATGTACAATTGATGAAAAAAATTGCCTTATTATTATTTATTACAATTCAGTTGACGGCACAACCGGAAATACCTCTTTTGAAAAATTATGCCAACGATTTTACTACAACACTTGCACAACCTCAAGTGAGTGAGCTTAATTATCTACTCAAAAGTTTCGACGACTCAACTTCTACACAAATTGTTTTTCTTATGATTAGTTCTTTACAAGGTTATCCACTCGAATATTATACATATGAAGTTGCAGAAAAAAATAAAATAGGAAGAACGGGTAAAAATAACGGAGTCTTATTTTTTGTTGCAAAAGATGACCGTAAAATGCGCATTGAGGTGGGATACGGCTTGGAAGGTGTTCTACCCGATGCGCTCGCAAGTTCAATTCTACGAAATGAAGTAAAACCTTATTTTAGGGAAGGCGATTACTATTCAGGCATTAAATCCGGTTTAGCAGCTATTATGATGGCTGTCAAAGGTGAATATACGAACGATCAACGTGAGGAAAAGGATGATATAAAATTACCGATTGGTTACATAATCATGATTATCCTGTTAATACTTTTAACAAGAGGTGGAAAGAGGGGAGGATTACTGCCTTGGCTGGTAATCGGCTCGATGGGAGGTAGAAGCAGTGGTTGGAGCGGTGGATCTTTTGGAGGAGGATTTAGTGGCGGTGGGGGTTCCTTCGGAGGCGGAGGAGCCAGCGGAAGTTGGTGATATTTTATGAGGAAATATCCTTTTTCCCTTGAAGTTATATTATCCTTTTATTATTATTTCATTGGTTTTAGAAAAATTTTAAGCTTAATTTTCTTTTATCAAATAAACCAGGAGATTTGAAAATGGCTATAATGATAACTGATGAATGCATCAATTGTGGTGCTTGCGAACCGGAATGCCCTAATACTGCAATTTATGAAGGTGGTGCTGAATGGTCTCTGGGAGGTAAAACCTATGGACCTGACGATCCGGCTCCATCGGGTGCTACAGGATTTTTTTCGGACGAGCACTTTTACATTGTTCCGGACAAATGTACAGAATGTGTCGGTTTTCACGACGAACCTCAATGTGCTGCTGTATGTCCAGTCGATTGCTGCATTCCCGACCCCAAACATGTAGAAGACAAAGAAACTCTCCTCAAAAAGAAAGAATATCTCGATTCGGTAGGAAGATAATTTTAAATTCCCGAAGCTTCACGAGCTTCGGGAATTTTTATTTCACCCGGTCATCTATTGCTACTTCGGCTACAACAGGAAAATGATCGGAAGGATATTGCTTCTTATCGCCTGTCAATCTGTATGTTTTAATTATCTCAGCATCCAGTATTTTGAAATGATTTGAAACGAAAATAAAATCTATTTTATCCCCTGTATCGTCGCCTACAAAACGATGATATGTCCCCTCGTGGCTTGAATTTGCATAGATAAAACGATAGGTGTCCTTAAAGCCGCTGTCTGATATTAATTTTATAGTTTCCTCGTCTTCGGAACTGTTGAAATCTCCAGTTATTATAGTGGGAATATTCGGCTTAATTTTTTTAAGCAACAACCGAGCGCTTTTAATTCTCGAGTCCTTCGATTTGTGGTCAAGATGCAGATTGTAAATTTCAATTACATTTCCGGTAAATTTGTCGAAAAGCCGAGCCCAGCTACTTATTCTAGTAATTTCATTTCCCCACGATTTCGAACCTGGAATTTCGGGAGTATCAGAGAACCAGAATGTTCCGCAAGTATCAACTATAAATCGCTCTCTCAAATATAACAAGGGTGAATATTCTCCACCTGTTTTGCCATCATCTCTACCAACTCCTACGTAATCATAATACGGAAATTGATCGAGTGTTTCATCCAGCTGAAATTTTAGTACCTCCTGCATTCCTAACAAATCTGGATAATAATTTCTTATGACATCGAAAGCAACTTCTTTTCGATTGTCCCAGTTGTTAATTCCGTCTTCAGCGCTGCCATATCGTATATTAAATGTCATTACTTTTATGGCAACGGCATCTTTTTCTTCTTTTTTTATTAGATTTGCAGAAGAACAACTAAGCAGCGCAAGCAAAATGAGCAGCATAGCTGAACTGAGCAGGCTGTTTTTGGTGTTCATAATGTACCTTCATCTTAGTTGATGTTTTTATTTCAAAAAACATAGGAAAAATTGATGAAAATAAACAGATATCAACTAATTCCACTTGAAACATGCAGTTTCAAACTCGACGGTGGTGCTATGTTTGGTGTAGTGCCGAAAGTGTTTTGGGAAAAGACAAATCCTCCCGACGAGAATAACAGGATTGTATTGCATGCGCGTTGTCTTCTCTTGAATTCTCCGGAAAGAAAAATTTTAATTGATACGGGCGTCGGTACAAACTGGAGCGAAAAATTTTCAAGTATTTATTGTATCGATAATTCACTCTTTTCAATGGAAAAATCGTTGTCGCAAAACGACATACATCCTGAAGAAATAACGGATGTTATTATAACGCATTTACATTTTGACCATACGGGAGGAGCAACAAAATTAATTGACGGCAAATGGCAACCCTCATTTCCCAATGCCACTTATTATATTCAGAGAAAGCAGTACGAATGGGCTATGAACCCTTCTTTGAGAGATAAAGCGAGTTACTTTAATGAACGGTATCAACCTCTGGTAGATAAAAATATGGTCGTTTTTACAGAAGGTAATCAAAAACTGACAGAAGGAATTGAACTAATCGTAATTAATGGTCACACTTTTGCGCAGCAACTTGTAAAAATTTACGATTCGGATACAACACTCCTTTACTGTGCCGACCTGCTTCCGTTTACTTCTCATATTCCTTTGCCTTACATTATGGGCTACGACCTCCAACCGCTGGTTACATTGAACGAAAAAATCGATGTACTCAATAAAGCGGTTGAAGAAAATTGGATTTTGTTTTTCGAGCACGACCCATTTACTACTACTGCAACGCTTGAACGCAATGAAAAAGGGATAATCTTTATCAAAGAAAAATTCGAAAAACTGCCATGAAAATACCGGAAGGTTTTGTGAAAATTTGCAAAATCTATGATTTAAAAGAAGAGGAAGGCAAACAATTCTTTGTTGATGATGTGGAAATTGCATTATTCAAAATTAATAATAAAGTATATGCTATAAGTAATATTTGTCCGCATCAAAAGACTCATCTTATGTATGACGGCATTATTGAAAACGGATATGTAATCTGTCCCTTGCATGGCTGGAAATTTAATTTAAAAGATGGTCGTTTGCCTAATGGAAGTCGAGGTATACCTGTCTATGAAGTAAAATTAATTGGAGACGATCTATTCGTGAGAATTACTGAACGATTCCCAAATTGGTAGAAAAAAGTAATACAGAATTTCAGATCGAATTATGAAACTTACAAACGAAATCGTAATCGAAAAAGCAAGAGAAATTGGATTCGATTTAATAGGCTTTGCTCCGTATCAAATTCTACAAGACGAAGTAGAGAGGCTATCTCAATGGCTCGATCAAAAATACCACGCTGGTATGCAATACATGGAAAGAAATATCGAAAAAAGAGCAGACATAAAAAAAATATTACCCGAAGCAAAATCAATTATCAGTTTGGGTTTGAATTATTATACAGACGAAAAACATTCTAATTTGCCGGGACACGGAAAAATTTCAAGATATGCCTGGGGTAAAGATTATCACCTGATTATATGGGATAAGCTCGAACTACTCGAAGAAGAACTAAAAAATTTGGACGAGGGTTTTATATCGAAATCTTATGTAGATACAGGTCCTGTAATGGATAAAGTATGGGCTCTTAAAGCCGGTATCGGCTGGATGGGAAAGAATTCCAATATAATCAACAGGTATTTAGGCAGCTGGTTTTTTATTTCCACTTTAATAAATAATCGGGAATTCGAATATACGGGAACAGCAAATGAATTATGTGGAACGTGTCGAGCTTGTATTGATGCATGTCCTACAAATGCCATTGTTCAAGATTACGTTGTCGATGCTAACAAATGCATTTCGTATTTAACCATCGAAAACAAAGGGGAGATACCGCCGGAGTTCAAAGGTAAATTTGACAACTGGCTTTTCGGCTGCGATATCTGTCAGGATGTATGTCCATGGAATAAAAAATTTTCTTCGCCTACAAAAGAGGAAACTTTCAAACCATTAATAGGGAAAGAATTTTTAATTGAAGATATTCAAAATATTACTGAAGAAGAGTTCAAGGAAAAATTTTCTATTAGCCCAATCAAAAGATCGAAGTTAAATGGGCTAAAACGAAACGCGCAATTTCTGCTTGATTCTGAATCGTATTGAATATATTTACATCTAACGAAATTAAAATACGGGAGATATTATGAACAATAATCATCACAAAGTAATTATCATTGGATCCGGTCCGTCGGGCTTAACAGCTGCATTATACACTGGAAGAGCAAATTTGAATCCATATGTTTTTGAAGGGATGCAACCCGGTGGGCAGCTGACGATAACTACCGAAGTGGAGAATTATCCTGGATTCGAAAATGGAATACAGGGACCTGAGCTAATGGACATTATGAGAAAGCAGGCTTGCAAATTTGGAGCCAGATGCGTATTCAAAAATGTAACCGAAGTCGATTTTTCAAAACGTCCTTTTGTAATTAAAGCCGAGAACGAGATTCACACAGCAGATTCTGTAATTATTGCAACGGGAGCTTCTGCAAAATTATTGGGACTTGAAAGTGAAAAGAAATATATGGGATATGGTGTGTCGGCTTGTGCAACGTGCGATGGATTTTTCTTTAAAGATTTGAAAGTGCTCGTAATTGGTGGCGGCGATACTGCAATGGAAGAAGCCACTTATTTGACAAAATTTGCTTCTGAAGTTACAATTATACACCGTAGAGATGAATTCAGAGCTTCTAAAATTATGCTCGAACGTGCACAGAAAAATCCAAAAATAAAATTCATAACAAATTCCGTTATCAAAGAAATAGTGGGTAAAGAAGAAAACGGAAGAAAATCTGTTACAGGCGCAATTCTTCAAAATACTAAGGACGGTTCGACAACAGAAATTCAAGCCGATGGTATTTTTATTGCAATAGGACATCAACCCAATACATCGCTTTTCAAAGGTCAGCTCGAAATGGATGAAACGGGATATATAATTACTAAACCCGGCAGCACTCGTACAAGCGTAGAAGGTGTTTTTGCCGCAGGTGATGTTGCAGATAAGAAATATAGACAGGCTATTACAGCAGCAGGCACGGGATGTATGGCTGCTTTAGATGCACAACATTGGTTGGAAGAAAAAGAATTGGCTTAGAAGAGAAATGGGGAGGCATAGCCTCCCTTTTTTATTTTACTTCCAGCAGTTCGACTTCGAAAATCAAGAGTGAATTCGGTTCGATAACTTCGCCGGCTCCAGTTTCTCCATAACCCAATTCGGGTGGAATGTAAAGTACCCATTTATCGCCAACATGCATCAATTGTAATGCTTCTGTCCAGCCTTTTATAACTCTATTGAGTTCGAATTCAGCGGGTTCGCCTCTGTCATACGAGCTGTCGAAAACTTTACCATCGATTGTTGTTCCCTTGTAATGCACTTTTACAATACTATTTTCTTTCGGCGAAAGACCGTCACCTTTTACCAATACTTTATACTGCAATCCGCTCGGAAGAGTAACCACTCCTTCTTTGTTTTTATTTTTAGTTAAAAATTCATCGGCTGCCTTTTTATTCTTAACTTTTTGTTCGTCGATCCTGGCATTACGCATTGCAATTAGTTTCTGATTTAATCTGATCATCATCGTTTGAATCTGACTTTCGGTCAAAAGAGACTTCCCTTCAGATTGATCTTTTAAGCCGCGATACAAAACTTCATAATTAATATTTAATTGAGGGTCACTGATATTCTTCCCAATACTTTGTCCTACACTATAACTGATCGAATCTTCAGCTGTTTTCAGAATGGATTCTTCCTGGGCTAAACTTAATGTTGCAGAAGCGAGAAGTAATACGATTATTTTGTTTAATTTCATTTGTTCTCCCGTAAATTAATAAATTGTGATTGTTGAAAATATATCCTGTCCATATGAATAGCAAATAAATTGACTAATCTTATTCTATGCGTTATTTTTATCACATCAATCGGGAGATAAAGTTATGAAGAAAATAATATACTTGTTGTTAATTCCATTTGTCGTTATGACGGCACAAATATTTCATGGTGATAATCCCTTAGCTCATACTTATTCCATCGTTGCGTACGATTCAACTACTGGAGAAATTGGCGTTGCCGTTCAATCGCATTGGTTTTCTGTGGGCACTGTGGTTTGCTGGGGCGAAGCAGGAGTAGGAGTAGTTGCTACTCAATCGTTTGTCAATGTATCTTTCGGACCGAGAGGATTGGAGCTCCTGAAAAAAGGATATAGTCCAAAGCAAGCTGTAGAACAACTTCTTAAAGAAGACGAAGGTAGGGAATACAGACAATTAGCCATCCTCGATGCCAGAGGAAATGTAGCGGCTTTTACGGGAAAGAATTGCATTCAACCTGCCGGACATATCGAAGGGAAAAATTACTCCGTTCAAGCCAATTTGATGTCGAACGACAAAATATGGGGTGCAATGTCGAATGCATTTGAAAATTCAAAAGGTCCTCTTGCTGAGAGAATGGTAGCTGCTCTGGAAGCTGCCGAAAATGCTGGCGGCGATATCAGAGGCAAACAATCAGCCGCTTTATTGGTCTTTTCTGGTAAACCAACCGGTAAAATATGGATTGATAAATTGGTCGACTTAAGAGTAGACGACCATCCAGAACCGATAAAAGAAATCAAACGATTACTTAAAGTACACCGTGCATACGAACATATGAATAACGGCGATCTGGCTGTCGAAAAAAATGACATGGAAACTGCTATGAAAGAATATTCAGCTGCTATGGAAATGTTTCCCGATAATCTCGAAATGAAATACTGGACTGCTGTGACGCTTGCAAATAACAACAGAATCGATGATGCGCTTAAGCTTTTCAAAGAGGTATTCGAAAAAGATAAAAATTGGAAAATCCTTACTCCGAGACTCATTCCCAGCGGATTATTGAATGTTACAGAAGAAAATTTGAAGTTAATAATGGATTTATAAATTAAAAAAATGCATCGGATATGAAAATTATCTTTTTATCCCTTCTTCTAACTGGTTTATTATTTGCACAGAATAATGAACTAAAAACAGTAGATTATGTAGACATTAACAAGTATATGGGTCTCTGGTACGAAATTGCCAAGATCCCTAATAAGTTTCAGAAGCATTGCATAAAGGGAATTACAGCGCACTACTCGATTAAAAAGAACGGGGAGATTAAAGTAATAAATTCATGCATCGATGAAGACGAAGAGACAGATAAAGCGGAAGGCGTAGCTCGCGTTGTCGAAAAAAAACAAATTCCAAACTGGAAGTAAGCTTTTTCAGTATTCTGGGGTGGCGTCCCGTTTGGGGCGATTATTGGATTATCGGATTGGATAAGGATTACAAATGGGCAATAGTAGGAACACCTTCTCGAAAATATGGATGGATTTTAAGTCGTACTACTAAATTAGAAAATAAAGTTGTAGAAAAAATTTTTTCAATTTTGAAACAAAACGGTTACAATCCCGATGACTTCATATTCAGTGATCAATAAATAACAAAAAATTGATTGGTCGTCAGAATTAATAGGCTAAATAAATTATGAATAAAACGATAGTCTTTTAGAATAAAGGTTTCGTTAACCAAACATTTTTTTCGACTTATATAAATTAGTTCGTAATTTTATTCGAGTCGTAGCTTTTGTATTCATTCAAATCGATTTGGACGCTGAATACTACTCGAATTTGAACTCCTTCGGTGTACCAATTGCTTTTAACAAATAAGCTATACGAGCTGTATTTTCGACGAATTCAGCATTGTTTAGCAGTTCATCCAGATCTTTGCCGACGACGAATACGCCGTGGTTTTCCATGAAAACTACTTTTATAACTTCGTCTTTATATAAATTAGTAATTTCATCTATTAGCTCATTTGATCCCACTGGATAGTATTTAACGATGCCACATTTTGCGAGTAGTTTAACGGATTGTTGAGTTACTGGAGGTACTTTCATTCCAGCGGTTGCCCACGCAGTTGAATAAGGAGCGTGCATATGAAGAATTGCACCCACATCTTTTCTAATTTTGTAGATGTTACCGTGAATAGGAGCTTCGTGCGAAGGAGTTTTTCCTTCAATCACATCATTGTCTAAAGTCATAGTAGTTATTTTATTATAATCGAGGTAACCGAGTGAATAGCCAGTCGATTTAACAATAAACTTGTTTGTGCCGGGGACCTTAACACTGATATCACCTCCCGAACCCCAGAAAAGCTGACGGTCATAACACCGTCGGGCAGTTTCGACCAGTTTGTCCTTATATTCCTTGTATTCAATTTTCGGTTGTGGTGCACATCCGAAAATTAATATTAGAAAAAGAGCCACTAATTTTTTCATTAGAAACCTCTTTTATTGACTCTCAATTTAATAAATTTATAAATATTCTATTACTTGGATTTCAATTGCACTACTCATTTTGAATATTTTTATATTTACACTTCATAAAATTTATAGAAACTTTTATATACAAGTTTTGTTAAACCGTACGATTTTAAAAAATATTGAGGTGGCAAATTGGACATTTCGGCATTAAACGAAAAAATCAGACGTGAAAGCGAGTTCATTGACATTCTATTTAATGAGGTCGGCAAAGTAATTGTCGGTCAAAAATATATGCTCGAACGGCTGGTTGTTGGATTATTGAGCAATGGACATGTACTCTTAGAAGGTGTTCCCGGTCTGGCAAAAACCCTCGCCATAAAAACTCTTGCATCATCAATGAAAGCAAAATTTCAAAGAATTCAATTCACACCGGATTTATTACCTGCAGATCTTGTCGGTACGTTAATTTACAATCAAAAAGATGGCAACTTTGCAATTAAAAAAGGACCTGTATTTTCTAATTTTATACTTGCCGACGAAATTAATCGAGCGCCTGCTAAAGTTCAAAGTGCATTGCTTGAAGCCATGCAAGAACGCCAGGTGACGATTGGTGATACGACATTCAAACTTGATGAGCCGTTTCTCGTTCTGGCTACTCAAAACCCGATTGAACAGGAAGGAACATATCCGTTGCCCGAAGCACAGGTCGACCGTTTCATGCTGAAAGTTAAAATTACATATCCTTCCAGAGAAGAAGAACTAAAGATAATGAAACTGAATTCGTCTAATAACTTACCCGAAGTCAAACAGGTTATAAATCCTGACGACATTCTGCGCGCACGAAATCTTGTACACGAAGTTTATATGGATGAAAAAGTCGAAAAATATATACTCGATATTGTATTTGCCACAAGAAATCCAAAAGATTACGGTCTGGACGAACTCACCGACCTGATTAGTTACGGCGCTTCTCCAAGAGCTACTATTAATCTCTCTTTAGGCGCAAGAGCAATGGCTTTCATTAGAAGGAGAGGATACGTAATTCCCGAAGACGTACGTTCTATTTGCTACGACGTTCTCAGGCACAGAATTGCAGTTACTTACGAAGCTGAAGCCGAAGAAATTACTTCTGAAAAAATTATTCAGACAATACTTAACAGAGTGGAAGTTCCTTAATATTCAGATTGAAAATGACAACCAAGGATTTACTCAAACAAGTAAGACATATCGAAATACGTACAAGAGGACTTGTCAACGAATTGTTCTCGGGCGAGTACCATTCGGTATTTAAGGGGCGGGGAATGGAATTTGCCGAAGTGCGTGAATATCAAGTCGGCGACGATATCAGGAATATCGATTGGAACGTGACTGCACGGTTTGGGCATCCATATGTTAAAGTCTTTGAAGAAGAACGCGAACTGACCGTTATTCTAATGGTAGATATGAGCGGCTCGTTACTTTTCGGAAGCAATGAGAAAAACAAACAAAGTTTAGCTGCCGAATTAAGTGCCATTCTTGCTTTCTCTGCACTTAAAAACAACGACAAAGTCGGTTTGATTTTATTTACAGACCGTATTGAAAAATTCATTCCACCTAAAAAAGGAAAGACTCATTTGTTTCGATTAATCAGGGAAGTGCTTTCCTTCGAACCTCGGGGAAATAACACCAATATCAAACAAGCTCTCGAATACCTCAATCATGCAATTAAAAAAAGGGCAATTGTTTTTTTGATATCAGACTTTCTGGATGAAGGCTATGATAAGGTTATCAGAATAGTTGGAAAAAAGCATGACCTTGTAGGAATTGTTCTTAACGACAGAAGAGAAAAAGAACTATATGGATTCGGACTTATTAAATTTCACGACCCGGAAACCGGTGAAATAAGATATGTTGATACTAGCAACAGGAATTTCGAAGTAAATTATTCAGAAACCATCAGAAGATTGAATGAATACAGAAAATCGATTTTTGTTTCCGGAAGGATCGATTCGGTGGAAATAGATACAAGCCAGCCCTACATTAAGCCATTGGTAGAATTTTTTAAGATGCGAGAAAGAAGATGGTAAAATGCGGTTATTCAAATATTCTCCTTTTTTGGTTCTTATTTTCACAGTTAATTAATGCGCAACAGATTTCGCTTAAAGCAACAACCGACACGTCCGATTATAAAATTGGTGACTATATTCAATATCAACTGGAAATTGTTCACGCGCCAGATGTAAAAATTTTACTGCCTTCGATAAAAGATTCGTTGAAGAATCTTGAATTTATTGATACGCTCCATACTGAGATTAAACGACTTGACAATAGAATAATTGAAAAGCATGATTACCTTTTTTCTTACTACGATTCAGCCCGGGTTACCATTCCATCGTTCTACGTAAAATATGTTGCTGGTAATGACACCGGTTTTGCCGCAGTCGAGGGTTTGACGATTAATGTACATGCGTTAAAAACCGACCCGGCAAAAGATATCCAGGACGTCAAAGCTCCTGTAACGATACCACTCAACTGGATAATGATTTTATTGATTATCACGGGTATCTTGGTAGTGCTTATGCTCATTTATGTTGCTTATCGTTACTGGAAAAATAAGAAGAGAATGACTGTGGAAAAAGCGGTTGTCAAGATACCACCGCACGAAAAGGCGCTGGTTTCCCTCAAAGAGCTTGAAGCAAAGAAATTATGGCAACAAGGATTCATAAAAGAGTATCACAGCGAAATAACTGAAATTATCAGAAGATATTTCGAGGAGAGATTTGGATTCAACGCACTGGAGCAAACATCTGCTGAAATTATTGAAGAACTTAAAAAAAGCAACGACGGAGGAAACATAATCGATACGGCAGAGAAATTCTTTAGTAATGCTGATATGGTTAAGTTTGCAAAATTCGAACCGCTACCAAAAGTGAATGAAGAAATGATGAAACAAGCGTACGAGATTGTCGAACAAACTGCATCCATGACTAAAAAAGAAGTAGAGGTTGCGGCAAATGTTTAAGGATATCGAATTCGCAAATCAATGGGTTTTATTTTTACTGCTATTGCTCCCTTTGCTTTTTTATTCCTACTGGAAAAAACGCAAAAAATACTCTCCTTCGCTTCTCTTTTCTTCATTAAAACTTCTGGACGATGTACCAAAGAGTCTCAGGGAGAAATTAGTCCAGTTACCTCAGGTATTAAGACTCTTCGGACTTGCATTTCTGATAGTTGCATTGGCAAGACCTCAAACATTCTCTAGCGGAGAAAATATTTATACAGAAGGAATCGATATCGCAATAGTGCTTGACGTATCGGGTAGTATGCTGGCTGAGGATTTCAATCCAAATCGTCTTGAGGCAGCAAAAAATGTTATTGGTGATTTTATTGCAGGAAGAACAAACGACAGGATTGGACTCGTTATATTTGCAGGGGAAAGTTTTACTCAATGTCCACTGACAATCGATTATAATGTATTGCGAAATCTACTATCGGAAATTAAAAGCGGTATGATACTGGACGGCACAGCGATCGGGAATGCAATTGCAAACGGGGTTAACAGACTCAAAGACAGCAACGCAAAAAGTAAAGTAATGATATTGTTGACCGACGGAGTTAATAATGCCGGAGAAATTGACCCGATTACAGCTGCGCAAATTGCCCAGAAGTTCGGCATCCGGATCTATACCGTTGGGGTTGGATCGCTTGGAGAAGCGCCTTATCCTTTTCAAACGCCGTTCGGCATCCGACGTCAGATGGTGCCTGTAGAAATCGACGAAAATTTGCTCAAACAGGTTTCTGAAATTACAGGCGGTAAATATTTTCGTGCAACAAACAACCGTAAACTTGCCGAAATTTATGACGAGATCGATAAACTCGAAAAAACCAAAGTGAAAGTTACTTCTTATCGCCATGCAAAAGAATTGTATTTACCATGGGCATTCGGCGGATTTATATTTCTGTTGCTCGAATTTTCGATAACAAAATTTTATTTAAGAAAGTTGCCTTGAGTATGATTCGATTTGAACATATCGAATTTTTATACGGATTGTTTTTGATACCGCTGCTGGCATTTTTATATTTCTATTTCCATAAAAAACAGTCCAACATTATCAAGCAATTTGCCGGCTTACCTCTGCACCCAATCTTAATGCCAGCATCAAGCAACGCTAAAAAACATCTTAAGTTTGTTCTCTTCCTTATGGCTCTTTTTTCCCTGATGATTGCTCTGGCTAATCCTCAAGTGGGTACAAAGGTTGAAGAAGTTAAACAGGTTGGCTTCGATGTTTATATACTGCTCGACGTATCGAAAAGTATGCAGGCGGAAGATATAAAACCGAATCGCCTCGAAAAAGCCAAATATGAAATATCCCAACTTATTAGAAGACTCCAGGGAGATCGATTGGGTTTGATTGTTTTTGCCGGCAGGGCTTACATTCAATTCCCTCTTACGACAGATTACAATGCAGCAAATTTGTTTTTGAATGCTGTAGATTTCAACTCGGTTCCACAACAGGGAACAGCAATTGCCTCTGCTGTCGATCTGGCATTAAATTCATTTAAATATGACGACCCTACCCAGAAAGCAATTATTCTCATAACCGACGGCGAAGACCACGAAGGCGATATCGACGCTTCGATCGAAAAAGCTAAAGACAAAAACGTGGTAATATATTCAATCGGACTCGGTTCTGTGTCGGGAGTACCAATTCCGGTTTATAATCAAGACGGCATACAGGTCGGTTATAAAAAAGATATTAACGGCGAAATTGTATTAACGCGACTCAATGACGAGATTCTAAAAAAAATTGCTACTGAAACAGGTGGTAAGTACTATCACGGTACTAATACAGAAGATGAACTGGAAGCAATTTACAATGACCTCGCAAAAATTGAAGAAACAGAATATGGTGCAAAAAGAATTACTGATTATGAAGATCGATTTTATTATTTTCTTGTACCCGCCATTATTTTATTGTTGATCGATTTCTTTATTTCTTACAATAAGAGTTCTATCGTTACTAAAATTGTAAATTTGAGAGAGGCATCGGAATGAAGAAAATAATAGCATGGCTGATTATAATGTTACTTAACGGAATGGTAGCCGCTCAGAGTGTAAGAAATTTAATTAATGAAGGCGCCGAACTTTATAAAGAAAAAAAATATACAGAAGCCGAAGTTAATTTTAAGAAGAGTCTCGAAAAAAAGAATGATTTCTTCGAAGGTCATTTCAACCTGGGTGATGCATATTATAAACAGAGCAGATACGACGAAGCGATTCAATCCTTCAAAAATGCCCTCTCGTTTACTGATGATAAGTTGAGGAAGGCAAAAATATACCACAATATCGGCAACTCGTTATTGAAATCCGAAAAATATAATGAAAGCATTGAAGCTTATAAGAATGCCCTTAAACTTAATCCCAACGATCTCGAAACGAAGTATAATCTTTCTTACGCTTTGAATAAATTAAAACAGCAACAAAATCAGAACCAGAATCAAAACAAGAATCAGAACAACGACCAGAACAAAGATAAAAACCAAGAGCAAAATAACAACCAGAACCAGGATAAAGAACAGAACAATAAAAACAATCAGGATAAAGACAGGGATAAAAAAGATCAGCAGAATCAGAAACAACAACAGCAACAGAGAAATCAGATTTCTAAAGAAGAAGCACAAAGGATTCTTGAAGCTTTGAAAGACAACGAAAAGGAATTGCAGAAAAAATTACGTAAAATGCAAGGTAAACCCGTAAAGACAGAAAAAGATTGGTAATTCAATACCAGGTGGTATATGGAAAGAGCAAGAATAAAGTTTGTATTTTTAATTTTCATTTGGATCGGCGTACTGATAAATATTTCGGCGCAAAGTTTCAGTGCGAGCGTTGACAAAACAACCATATCGCAATACGAACGATTTCAGGTCTATTTTACATTCGAAGGCGAATCGGTTCATAATTTGACTAATTTCAGGGCACCATCGTTTGAGGGCTTTAGAGTTCTCAGCGGTCCAAACCAATCGACGAGCATGCAAATCATAAACGGGAAGGTCTCGGCGTCTTTAACTTATTCTTATATTCTTCAACCTACTAATACCGGAAAATTTACTATTGGTGCAGCATTTGTTGATTTCGGAGGGAAAACTTACAAAACAGAATCGATAACTATAAATGTAGTTAAAGGTTCTCCGCAGGATAATAAATCGGCTTCAGGAGGCATTTCTCAGGAAGAATTATCAAAAAGTGTTTTTATATTAGCCGAAGCAAGTAAATCCCGTGCATACGTAGGGGAGCAAGTAACAGTAACATACAAACTTTATACAAAAGTAAATATTGCCTCGCCTCAGATAACCAAATTACCTCAGTATCAGGGATTCTGGGCTGAAGAAATTGAACCGAGACAGACCATTAATTTTACAATTGGAACTTACAAAGGTGAAAGATACCGTGTTGCTGAAATTAAAAAAGTTGCATTGTTTCCCACCCGAGCAGGGACTCTAAGTGTTACGCCTTTTGAATTGAATGTCCCAATTATTATCAGGCGCAAGAGAACTGGTAACGATATCTTTGACGAATTTTTTAACGATTCCTTCTTTGGTAGGACCGAAACAATAGAACACACAGCACGCTCGAATACGTTGAAAATAAATGTTATGCCATTACCATCGGAAAACGTTCCGCCGTCGTTCGATGGCGCGGTCGGTAATTTTACCTTTAAAACAGAAATCGACAAAAAGGAAGCCTACACGAATGAAAGCATTACGTTGAGGTATACGATTTCCGGAACAGGTAACATAAAACTATTGACGGCACCGAAGCCTCTTTTGCCTGCCAGTGTCGAAAAATATGAGCCGAAAGTTTATGAAAATATCAATCGCGGCTCAGTCGTATCAGGTCAGAAGATTACCGAATATCTTATTGTTCCCAGAACGCCCGGCAAAAAGGTAATTCCTTCGACCGAATTTTCTTATTTCAATCCTTCTACTCAAAAATATGTGACAATAAAATCAACCGAATACGAAATTAACATTTTAAAAGGTGTAGGCGATGATGAATCTGAAACTGCAGGATTTTCCAAAGAAGATATTAAGCTTTTGAGCGAAGATATAAGATATATCAAAACTTCAGATTTGAGTTTAATCAAAAAAGAAAATGATAGACTGATAAAACCATGGTTCTGGATTGCTCTCTTTGTTTCGCCCCTGATTCTGGCAATATTGATTTTTGCCAACAGGAGGAAGGCTATAATTCAAAACGATGTTCGTTTGCTCAAATACAGAAAAGCTGAACAAGCAGCTAAGAAAAGATTGAAATCGGCAAGAAAAGCTCTCGACAGAAATGACATAGAGAATTTCTATTCTGAATTGTCGTCAGCCCTTTTCGGATATCTCGAGGATAAATTGGGCATTGATAAATCCGAATTTACAATTGAACTGGCTCTGAATAAATTAATGGTATATAATGTGCCCTCAGATTTATTGAACAAAATTAAAGACATTGCGGAAAAATGCGAATATGTTAGATTCGCTCCAAAATCTGAAACTGTAATTTCTGCCAATGAATTTTATGATAACGCAGTGAAAACAATTGTAGAAATCGATTCATATCTGGAGAAGAAAAAATGATACTGCGATTAATAGCTTTATTATTTCTCGTTCTGAATTTGAACTTGAAGGCTCAGTCAGTCGAAGAGTTATTTAAACAAGCCAATGAATATTACCGACAGCAGAAATATGACAGGTCAATAGAGCTTTATAATGAAATATTGAGGGCAGGTTATGAAAGCCCCGAGTTTTATTACAACCTGGGCAATGCATATTTCAAGTCAGGTAAAATTGGTTACGCAATTCTTTATTATGAAAAGGGGCTTAAACTAAAACCTGGCGACGAGGACCTCAACTATAATCTTCGCATAGCCAGGGCAAGAACGGTCGATAAGGTAGAAGAAGTACCGCGTATTTTTTTAGTTGAATGGTGGGATGCCATTGTCACTTCACTTTCGCTCGATGGATGGGCGGTCATTGTAATTGTAGTTTATCTGATTATTATTGCAAATTTAGGGGAATATTTCCTGTCGAAAAAAATTAAGATCCAGAAGCTCTCTTTCTTTTCAGCTTCTTTTGCCCTGCCGGTTCTGATAGTCCTGTCGATAATTCTTTATGCAAGGTACAACAGGGAAGTATCGATGCATTACGGAATTTTAGTTGAAAATGTTTACAGCGTTAAAATTGCTCCCGACGGTAATAGCAACGATGCATTCGTAGTGCACGAAGGATTAAAAATGGAACTCGTCGATAAAGTGGGTGAATGGGTGAAAATAAAATTGCCGGACGGAAAAGTAGGATGGGTTGAAAGGAATGCTGTCAGACAAATATGAAGACAGGTCTAAAGAATATAACCGGATTAAAATTCTCGTCTCGATTTCCAAAACTGCACTGTCATTTATATTACTCATTGTATTTATAGTCGCTCGATGGAGCATCCGTCTTGAACAATTTGTTATCTCTTTGAATAGCAATGATTACATTGCACTGATTTTATTTGTAGCAATTGCACTTATAATTTTAACCATTATTTTTTTGCCCATCGATTTTTATGAGGAATATTTACTTGAGCACAAATACAATTTATCGAATCAAAACATTTTCGGATGGATTAATGATAAACTCAAAGGTGCTCTGATAGGCGGTGTTATCGGGTTGCCGCTTATTTTGATTTTTTACTGGATACTCCAAAATTTTGGAAATTTATGGTGGTTGCCGTTTGGCGTTGTAACTTTCTTGTTTTCGGTACTTCTCGCAAGAATAGCACCTGTCGTATTGATACCGTTTTTCTATCAAATTACACCAATCGAAAATGATTTAATAAACGATAGAATCAAAGAGCTGTTTAAGAATGCAGGAGTCGAAGTCGAATGTGTTATGAAATTCAATATGAGCAAGAATACCAGAAAAATTAATGCCGCGTTTACTGGACTGGGCAAAGCCAAAAGAATTCTATTGTCAGATACACTACTCGAAAATTATTCTCCTCAACAAATAATAACTGTAATTGCTCACGAACTCGGTCATTATAAGAAAAAACATTTAATAAAAAATATTTTTATCGCTGCGGTATTCAGTTTCACGAGTTTTTATTTAACTGCGGCATTTTATGCAAAAGCTGTAGAGTGGTTCGGTTTTGAAAATATTTACCGACTTGCCGCTCTTCCCTTGTTATTGATATGTATGGGATTTATTTTTATAGTACTCACTCCAGCTATGAATTTAATATCGCGAAAATATGAGCATGAGGCAGATGAATTTGCAATCAAATTAACAGGTGGAAAAGATGAATTTATAAGTACGCTTATTTCACTTACTGAACAAAATCTTGCCGATAAAGAGCCTCTTCCATTGGTCGAATGGTTATTTTACACTCATCCCTCGTTGAAAAAAAGAATTGGCTATATAGAAAAATTATAGCAACTTTGTAGTTGAATTTTATGAATCGGCAAATGTGTATACAACTTTCGGATGGGTATAGACGCTGCAGAAATATGAGTATAATAATATTAATTTAAAGCCAATTCTTTTTACCAATCTGATTATATTTGAATTGCATAAAATGAATTTATGGATTTGATAAAACGGATAATAAAATACTGTATTATTTTAGCATTTGTATTGTCGAGCTGCCAGTTCGATAAAGAGGCTGGAACCGAGCCGTTTATTAGCGATACAAATGTCCCCCATTCCCCCTATCCGGAAAACAACAAAACTGGAGTGTCGACCGTTGTTACGTTGAAATGGCAGGCTGAAAACGCTGTTAGATACGATTTGTATTTTGGAGAAACTTATCCGCCGAATATTATTTATGCAGACAGTTTGAACGAACTCTCGTACCTTCTGACCAATCTTAAACCATCGACTACGTATTACTGGCAGATAACGGCTTATTTCAGCGATGGTTCTAAGATAGCCGGACCGATCTGGAGTTTTACTACTATAGAGTCCGGTCAAGCTACTACTTCTGGCTACGTGATAAAACTTTATAAAGTTGAAACGTCCGAACCCAGCAACGTTTATGTATTGGTGCAGGTACTCGACCTTTCGGGAAAGGGTGTAACGAATCTTCAATCTTCCGATTTCGAAGTGTTCGAGGATGGCGAACCACTTTCACCTTCCGAGTCTCAATTATCCATAAGTAAAAAGGAAGGAATAAACTATAAATTACGAACACTTTTGTTGCTGGATAACAGTACAAGTCTTAACAACGATATTGATGAAATTAGAAACGCCGCTGCGGAATTTATTTCTAATAAATACAATGAGCAGGAATTTTCTATTATTCAATTTTCTGAAAAGACAGAGATACTTGCTAATTTTACAAGCGACACCGACTCCCTTCTGAGAAGCATACAGCGGTATCGCCTCGGATACTCATCAACTGATTTATACGGCGCTGTTATAGAAGGCGCATCATTACTTAACGATGTTTTTACTGCCGATAGTGTTATTCAAAGTTTTATGATTCTTTTTACCGACGGTAGAGATACACAGGGCTCACACACTTTGACTGAAGCAGTCAATTCTGTCTATAACAAAATTGTTTTTGCAGTGGGACTTGGACCGGAAATTCAACCTGCTGTTTTGAATTCAATTGGAACGGCAGGTTATTATCCAATATCTAATGTAACAGAATTAAATTCCAGATTCGAGCAAATAAAATCAGAAGTAGATAAATTTGCAAACAGCTTTTATTTGATTTCGTATAAGAGTCCCAAAAGAGGGGACAGGAATCACACATTGATGGTAAGAATAAAAAACAATCCGTTTAATGGCGAAGGTTCTTTTGTACAGGGAACATTCAACAGTAAAGGATTTTATTCCAACTAATTAAAGGAGAAAAAATTGTATGTCTGTTACTAAAAGGGACGTCGAATATATTGCCCGACTTGCCCGGTTGAGATTTAATGACGAAGAGCTCGAAAGTTATACAGCAGAACTGAATGAAATACTTAATTACATGGAAAAACTGAACGAGCTAAACACAGAAACAGTGGAACCATTGTCCCATCCTATTGAAAATGTCAATGTGTTCAGAGATGATAAGCTGATTGTGTCGATAGACCGCGCCGATGCTCTAAAAAACGCTCCTTCCAGAGACGAAGAGTTTTTTAAAGTTCCCAAAGTCATCAATAAATAAATTGCTCTGATATGATTGTCGGTGTAATTCCCGCTCGTTTTGCCTCAACTAGACTTATGGGTAAACCTCTTGCAGACATTGGAGGCATGCCAATGATTCAGCATACCTGGATGAATGCAAAAAGATCGAAACTGGTCGATAAAGTAGTAATAGCTGTTGACGACGACAAAGTTTATCGAGTAGTCAAAGATTTCGGTGCCGAAGTATATATGACTCCAAAAGAAGTTAATTCCGGAACAGACCGGATTGCACTCGTAGCGGAACATTTGCCAGAAGCATCGATTTTTGTGAATATTCAAGGCGACGAGCCTTTTATTCAGGGTAAAATGATCGACGAAGCCATTGAACCTTTGCTCTTCGATAAAGATGTGGAAGTATCTACTTTGATCAGACGGATTACAACAGTAGAAGAAATGAAATCCCCCTCTGTAGTAAAAGTAGTTTTTGATTATAATAATTTTGCTCTCTATTTTTCCCGCTCGCCAATTCCATACGTAAGAGACGCTAAAACAAATCTCGAGCGAGTTGAAGCTGGCGAAATCTATAAACATATCGGACTCTACGTCTACAGGAGAGAAACATTGCTTAAATTTACTTCGTGGAAGCAAACTGACCTTGAGAGGATCGAAAAACTTGAACAACTTAGAATGCTGGAACACGGAGTGAAAATTAAAGTGGTTTTAACCCAATACGACAGCCTTTCTGTAGACACGCCAAAAGACCTCGAAATTGCACGCCGATTTTACGAAAGGTACATCAAGTCCCACAGATGACAAATTGTCTTTTCCTTGAAACCATTTTATTTTAGTGACATAAAAATTTAAGAGGTTATTATGGATCGAAGAATAAGAGTATTGGTAGCCAAAGCAGGGCTGGACGGACACGATAGGGGAGCAAAAGTTGTAGCAGCGGCTTTGAGGGACGCCGGCATGGAGGTAATCTACACGGGTCTAAGGCAAACTCCTGAAATGATTGTCGAGGCGGCACTGCAGGAAGACGTCGATGCTATTGGCATCAGTATTCTTTCAGGTGCCCACATGACCA
Source organism: Melioribacter roseus (assembly GCA_020722005.1). Taxonomy (GTDB): domain Bacteria; phylum Bacteroidota; class Ignavibacteria; order Ignavibacteriales; family Melioribacteraceae; genus Melioribacter; species Melioribacter roseus_A. The sequence goes on along the minus strand of DYLP01000006.1, from coordinate 35,647 downwards.
TCTTTCCACGCATTCTCGAATTAATGAAAGAAAAAAATCTCAATGACGTCTTACTCTTCGGCGGTGGTATCATTCCTGATGATGACCTCAAAAAACTTAAAGAAATGGGAGTGGGCGAACTTTTTACGCCTGGTACTCCGACTACAGAAATTATCGACTTTTTAAAAAAATGGGTTGAACAAAACAGACGATGAATATTTCTCCGAGAAGAATAATATATCTCGATTTAATGCGCGCCCTGGCCGTCTTGATGATGGTCGAAGGTCATACAACCGATACTTTTCTTGCAGACCATTTCCGGAATCCAGATTCATGGTTATACCAACTCTGGTTAATAAAACGTGGTTTTACTGCTCCGATTTTTATGTTTACTTCCGGTGTCGTATTTACTTATCTCCTCAAACTGCAAAATCAGCCTTTCTGGGAAAATCCGAGAGTATACAAAGGATTTAAACGAGTAATCACTCTGCTTGTAATAGGCTATCTACTTCGATTTCCCACAGCATCTTTGATCGATTATCAGAGTGTTTCTTTAGAACAGTGGTATATTTTTTTTACTGTAGATGCGCTCCACTTAATTGGATTAGGCTTGCTATTAATTCTAATTTTTGAATTAATCAGTGAAACTTTTAAGGTCAACAGCTATATTGTTTTTCTACTCGGAGCACTTTTCTTTTTTATAATCCATCCTTTTACTGAAAAAATTCAGTGGACAGAGTATATGCCCGTTCCTCTGGCAGCATATTTTTATCATAAAACCGGCTCTTTCTTTCCTCTTTTCCCGTGGGCAGGTTATGTAATAAGCGGCGCTCTGCTTGGCAGTTACCTGGCAAAAAATCCCGATGTTTTTACTTCACGCCGCTTCAGCAAAAATTTATTCATAATCGGTATTGTCCTTATAATTGCTGCACCCGTCTTTGCTTCCATTAATTACCTGAACAGTCTACAAAAAGATACTTATTATTTTGTTCCGTTGAGACTGGGAGGTGTAATATTACTGAATAGCATTATGTCATATATTGCTGTTAAACTTGATACTATCCCCGATATTATCAAATGGATAGGAAGGCATACACTCGTTGTTTATGCAGTGCACGTAATAATCCTCTACGGCAGCGCCTGGGTACCTGGACTTAATACCCTATTTGCAAAGAGTATGAATCTATATTTGTCTGTTTGCTGTGCAATTGTTATGATTGCTGCAATGATTATTATGGTATGGGGTATTGAAAAGTATAAATTGACATTCAAAAAAGAGGTAGCCCGAAATTGAAGAAAAGAACCGAGGATCTCAATCCCACTGCAAATAACGAAGATGTCAGAGTTGAACAAACTCTGCGCCCCAGAACTTTTAACGAGTTTACGGGTCAGACGAAAATTACAGACAATCTGAAAGTATTTATCGGTGCTGCTCTTAAAAGAGGCGATAGTCTGGACCATGTGTTGCTTACAGGTCCGCCAGGATTAGGCAAAACAACTCTTGCTCATATTATTGCAAATGAAATGGGTGTTAAGATTAAAGTAACTTCAGGTCCTGTTCTCGAAAAACCAGGCGACCTTGCAGGTTTGTTGACAAATCTCGAAGAACATTCTGTCCTTTTTATCGACGAAATACATCGTTTAAGCCCAGTTGTCGAGGAATACCTCTATTCTGCAATGGAAGATTTTAAGCTCGATATTATGATAGACAGCGGACCCAATGCCAGAACTGTCCAGATTAAGCTGCCAAAGTATACCCTTATCGGAGCTACAACACGTGCTGGTCTTCTTACGGCTCCTCTGCGAGACCGTTTTGGCATTAAAGCACGGCTCGACTATTATGATAGTTCTCTTATTAAAAAAATAATTAATCGCTCAGCGCGCCTTTTAAATATCGAGATTGATGACCTCGCCTCAGAGGAAATATCAAAACGTTCAAGAGGAACTCCAAGAATAGCTAACCGACTGCTCCGCCGGACAAGGGACTTTGCCGATTATGAAAATAAAAAATATATCGACGTAGAAATTGCGCGCAAGGCATTGTCTGCACTCGAAGTTGATGAAGATGGGCTCGACGAAATGGATAAAGAAATTATCCTTACAATAATTGAAAAATTTAACGGTGGTCCGGTCGGTTTAAATACAATATCCGTGGCAGTCAATGAAGATGCTGGTACAATTGAAGAGGTCTATGAACCGTTTTTAATTCAACAAGGTTTTATTCAAAGGACTCCACGCGGCAGAGAAGCTACCGAACTGGCATACACACGCTTTAATCGTAAACGCGGAATCCATAACAATCAACAATCTTTATTTTAATGATGGTGAAGATTAATAATATTGAAATCGGCGGTGGAAATCGTTTTGTTCTTATTGCAGGTCCATGCGTGATCGAGAACAGAGAAATTACAATGCGCACTGCAGAGGAAATCAAGAAAATTACTTCAAAATTAGGAATTCCATACATCTTTAAATCGAGTTACAAAAAAGCAAATCGTACAAGTCTTAATTCTTTTACCGGACTACCAGAAGAAGAAGCGTTTGCCATACTGAAGGAAGTAAAGGATTCCATAGGTATTCCAGTTTTAACAGACGTACACACAGAGCCTGAAGTTAAAACCGCAGCAGAGGTTGTTGATGTACTCCAGATTCCAGCATTCCTCTGCAGGCAGACGGAATTATTACTATCTGCCGGTAAAACAGGCAAAACAGTTAACGTTAAAAAAGGACAATTCCTTGCGCCCGAAGATATGAAATTCGTGGTGGAAAAAATTGAATCGACCGGCAATAAAAAAATTTTATTGACAGAAAGAGGCACTACATTCGGCTACCATAATCTAATTGTCGACATGAGAAGTCTGGAAATAATGAAAGAAATCGGATATCCGGTAATTATGGATGCAACTCATTCGGTTCAAATTCCGAGTAGAGGAGGAATAAGCGGAGGTCGGCCGAGATTTATTAAAACACTCGCAAAAGCTGCTGCCGCTGTGGGAATTGATGGACTCTTTCTCGAAGTTCATCCCGAGCCTCCAAAAGCTTTGAGCGACGCGGGAAGTCAACTTCCATTGAATCAACTCGAGGAATTGCTGATTTTGATCAAGAAATTCGACGAGATAGCGAAAAGTGAACATTAATATAAAAGAGAAACTGAACAATATAAAACTATTTGTTTTTGACCTCGATGGCGTACTTATTCAAAATGAAAACGATTCAGAACTTTTGATTGAATCCGTTACCGAGAACTCGAAAGAATTTAAAAAGCGTAATCTCGCAATTGCCATCGTCACTGCCAGACAGAAAGATGAACTTGTTGAAAAACTGAAGGAAATCGATAATTGCTATGTTGTATACGGAAGTATCGATAAAGTGTCCTCTGCCAGATTTCTCTTGAAAAAAATGGATATCGATTGTGAAAATACTTTTTATGTGGGGGACGATATACTCGACATACCGCTGCTGAATTTGTGTGGACTTTCGGCGGCACCCCGCACCGCACGCAGAGAAGTAAGAAGAGTAGTCGATTTTATTCTTAACGGTACTAATGCAAAAGAAATTTTTAAGGAAATTTTAGATTATCTCGACGGTAAAGATGAACTTTGATACAAAAATCAATACCTTCGAAAAACGATGGCTTTTTGCCATTCTTCCCGAAAACAAACCCGGTTATAGGTCGATCCGAAATAAAATCGAAAATTCTTTTGTTTCAAAAAGAATTGTATTATCCGAAGAACAGAGTCAAGTTTCTTACAAGTTAATTCTTGTACCCGAAAATAATACTGGTAAAAATAATCCGGATACGTATGCAACAACTCCTATCTCGGTGGGAATAATAAAATATGAAAATGCAGAAGTGTACATTACAGTCTCTTCTCTTGAAGATGATATTTTCGAAATCGAAATTTCTAAGGACGAAAAGTTTAGCCAATACGGTAAGCTCTTGAGCATCGAAACATACGCAAACTGGGAACCGGGTACGAAAGCTCCTTTCAACAATTCCAAAGTAAGAGAAATTGATATTGTGAAGAATAAATATGTACTTGCGGTAGCTCCCTCTCTCAAAAGAATTTGGCTTTACGAATACGAGACGGGCATAAATTATTTAATTCCGCTCTCCAACTTTTTCAATGAATTAGTGCGCTCTAAAAATATTCAATCACAGGAAATTGTCGTCAATCCGAATTATCTGTTTACTAACTTAAATAAATTCAAAGATGAAGATTTTATAAGGGGTTTATATTTCTACAACAAATATATTAGAAGGCTTGATATTAAAATTGAGCTAAGTGAAAGACCAAAAAGTAGAAGTATATTCGGTTTATTTTCTTTATTGAAGACAAAAAAGAGGTAATAAGTGTCGGAAGAACAAGTTATAGCCAAGGGCAAGGAAGTAATAAAGATAGAGGGTAATGCCGTTCTCGCATTGGAAAAAAGTATCGATGATTCATTTGTAAAAGCCGTAAAGATTATTCTTTCCTCGAAGGGCAGAGTAGTTTTCACAGGCATGGGGAAGTCTGGATTGATCGCCCGAAAAATTGTAGCTACCATGAATTCGACGGGCACAGCGGCTATTTTTATGCATCCGACCGACGCACTTCATGGCGACCTCGGCATGGTAAGAAAAGACGATGTGGTTATTATGATTTCCAAAAGTGGTAATACCGATGAATTATTGAATCTCATTCCGATGTTCAAAAGAATCGACGTTAAAATAATCGGAATGATTGGAGCTCGAGAATCAAAACTTGGCAGAGAATGCGACGTCTGTTTAAATGTATCTGTAGAGCAAGAAGCCTGTCCGCACGATCTTGTTCCAACGGCTTCGACCACCGCTGCACTGGCAATGGGAGATGCACTCGCAATTGCTCTTCTGGAAATGAGAGGCTTTACTCCGGAAGATTTTGCACTGCTCCATCCAGCTGGTAGCCTCGGTAAACGTCTTTCGCTCCGTATTGAAGAAATTATGATTAAAGGAAAGGATGTTCCAATTGTGAATGAAAACACTTCTCTCAAGGACACGATTTACGAAATCACTTCTAAACGTCTCGGTACTACCTGCGTGGTGAACGAAAATGGTTTATTAACCGGCATTATAACTGACGGCGATTTAAGACGACTGCTCGAAAAGACACTCGACTTGAAAGATCTGAAAGCCGCCGACATTATGACCAAAAATCCAAAAACCATTAAGCCCGAACTCCTGGCGTCGTTTGCTCTTCAGGAAATGGAAAAATACAATATAACTTCTCTCATTGTAATAAACGATACCAGAATTCCTGTGGGAATAGTTCACCTGCATGACCTTGTCAAACTCGGACTGCAAAGAAGATGAAACATTTTTTTCTGATTATGTCGGTTCTAATAATTGCGGCATGTTCTGAAGACAACGTAAAGCCCCTTATCTCTGATACTCCCGCTGAAAGTGAAATACCCGCGCATGAAAGCTGGGGTTCTAAAGTTATATTTAGTAATGGCGGCGTTCTTAAAGCAATTTTGTATGCCGACCATCTCCGAAAATACGACGAAAAAAAAATAACTTTACTCGAAGGAGTTAAAATCGACTTTTATGACGAAAATAAAAAAACTACCACCCTCACTTCTCTTAGAGGCAAAGTGGACGATAGAACGATGGATATGTTTGCTTACGACAGTGTACTGGCAGTTAACGATAGCGGCACTGTACTAACGACAGACGAACTGATGTGGAGAAATTCTGATAAAAAAATTCTAACTGACAAATTTGTGTCGATTAGATCGAAGGACGAGATTATTGAAGGCTACGGTTTCCTTTCAGACCAGCAGATTACTAATTACGTTATATTCAAGATTACTTATTCTGCAACTTTGAACGACGGGGAATAATCGGTGAAGAAAACATTCTTTGTGATATTATTAACTGCTTTTGCAATATACGGACAAAGTAAAATTCTGCGCGTCGAAGGGGATAGCCTGATCGGCAAAAGAATCAATGGCGAAACAATACGAGAAGTACACGGCAACGTGGTTATGTATCAGGACGACGTTGTTATAAAATGTGATACGGCAATTCAATACATTACTAAAAATCGAGCAGAACTAATCGGACATGTTACAGCAATTCAGGACAGTATAATAATAAAAACTAAACACGGATTTTATTATGACGACTCGAAAATAAGTTTTTCAAATAACGGTGTATTTTACACAGACGGCCATATAACGTTGACTGCAGATAACGGTTATTATTATTACGACGAAAAAAGAGCATTTTTCTATGGCAATGTCGTTATACACGATTTGGTGAGGAATTTAAAAGCCGACCGTTTCTATTATTACGATGACGCCGATAAAGCAGTCGCGGTTGGCAACGTGACGGTGATTGATACATCTTTAACTCTCCACGCAGACAGTTTGATCAATTACAGAAACGAGAATGCTACATTTGCTTTCAGTAATGTCATCGTGAAAGATTTGAATAACAGTATGTTGATTAAAGGTAATTATCTGGAAAGTAAAAACGATTACTCGAAGGTAACCGGTAATGCTTTCCTGATTAAAATTGATACACTTGACTCTGGTGAAAAGGATACTTTGTTTGTAAAAGCGAAAATTATGGAATCGTATTCGGATTCTACAAATCGCCTGATTTGCACCGATTCTGTTAGAATACTTAAAGGAGAATTTGCTTCGGTAAATAATTATACCATCTATTATCGAGATAAAGACAGAATTTTTACATACAAATTGTCGAACGATCAAATGATCCCTGTAATATGGAATGAAAATACACAGATTCTTGGAGACACAATCGATATTATAATCGATAATAATAAACTGGAACGAATGACAATTAAATCGGATGCCGAAACAACGTTAAATGCACTTATTGTTACTAAGAATAACGAATATCCAAAAAGATACGACCAGATTTCGGGCGCCCAATTCGAAATGTTCTTTGAAGGTGGCAAATTGAATAAAACGGTTGTAAGTGGAAATATGCTGAGTATTTATTACCTTTATGAAGAAAATAAACCTAACGGTTTGATAAAATCGAGCTCGCAAAATGCTGTGATTTATTTCGTGGATAATAAAGTGGACAAAGTGAAATTATACGGAAAACCGGCAAGTGAATATTATCCCGAAAATCTTGTAACCGAAAAAGAAATTGACTTTACTCTGCCCGATTTTATACTAATTAAAGATAAACCAGTAAAAGACGAATTCATTAAAAATTGAAAACTAAGGCTGGTAATATGAAATTAAGTGGTGAAGGTCTTAAGAAAATTTATAAGAAACGAACTGTCGTAAACGACGTTTCTATATCGGTAGAACAGGGAGAAGTGGTAGGACTTTTAGGCCCGAACGGTGCAGGTAAAACCACTACTTTTTATATGATTGTCGGAATGATTAAACCCAATGGCGGAAGAGTGTTTATGGATGAAAACGAGATTACGGAAGAACCGATGTACAAAAGAGCTAAAATGGGCATCGGTTATTTACCGCAGGAAGCCTCCGTTTTCAGAAGATTGAGTGTTGAGGACAATATAATGGCAATTCTTCAAATGATAAACATTTCTAAGTCAGAAAGGGAAGAAAAGCTCGAGTCGCTGCTTGAAGAACTCGGTATAAAACACGTTCGAAAAAATATGGGATTTCAACTCAGCGGAGGCGAAAGAAGGCGAACGGAAATTGCAAGAGCTCTGGCTACTAATCCAAAATTCATTCTGCTCGACGAACCTTTTGCCGGAGTAGACCCGATAGCAGTTGAAGATATTATGAATATTGTTGCCAATCTCAAACACAAAGGCATTGGTATTTTAATAACCGACCATAATGTTCATGAAACATTGAGTATTGTCGACCGCGCTTATATATTGATTAACGGAAAAATATTTAAAGAAGGCAAAGCCCACGAATTAGCTGAAGACGAGGAAGTCCGCAAACTTTATCTCGGCGAAAAATTCAGGCTCGACCGCTATTCATAATCCTTCTATAATTATGTATGACGCAAATGTGAGGATTGTTATATAAAAAATTAATAGTAAAATTTTTTTTATTCGTCGTCTTCTGATTAGTTTCTTTTGATAACTCCACGTGGCTGTTTTATCTCTTTTATAATCCCCTTTGTCGATAGACCAGTTATTGAATTCCATCTTTAAGCAAAAAATTTAATTTTCTTGCTGTAAAATTAAGAATTTTTATTTTATCATATATGATATAAATCATAATTTCTCAAAAACCGACATTACTTTAATAAATTCATCTTCCCAAATTTATTTAAATTCCCTGCCCGAACTTCGTAGAGATAAATGCCGCTGGCAACAATCCGCCCGCTTTGATTTGTACCATCCCATTCCGTCGAATAATTCCCCGCCTGAAGCTCTTCGTCGACAAGTGTTTTGACAAGTTCTCCGCTAATATTGTAGATGTTTAATTTTACACACGAGCCGGTCATCGAATAGGGAATGGTAAAATAAATAATAGTGCTTATATTAAAGGGATTCGGGAAGTTCTGAGCATAAATGTTCGACTGGATTATATTATTTTCGTTTTCATATTTTTCCAGACTTGTTATCAATTGCGTTCCCGGCTGCATTTTTTCCCCTTCAACGTCGGCAAGGTAAATATTTGTCCATTCCGGTCTTTGAGCTTTGTCCAGATATTCTTCCCGCCATTCCGAATCGCTGATTCGATAAAAGCCGTTCGTTATGTATTCATAATAAGAATTAACAGGTCCTGCAAAAACAGTCAAACCTTCGTTTGGATGCTCGGCTGCAACAATCATTAAATTCCGTTTGCCTGTGCCTGCATGTTTTACCCAACCAACCGGATTTCCTAATGCATCCGTTGGACTTGTATGATAATCGGCGGCAATTAAATCGGGAGCTTCATCACGGCTGCCATATTGGCTTTTGTAAATCAAATTATAATACCAGCCGTTGAACTGCGGTGCGCATCCAACCATATTTTCGTATAACAGATTTTTGAGGAATCTAATCTCGATATCATTTAACCTGGTTGAACTCAATTCTTTTTCGGCGATTGTTTCCAGTGTATCCATTACATTTCCGAAAAACGAAAAATAGCTTTTCAGAGATTTATTTTCGCCGATAATGTTTTCTAATTTGCCATATGTATTTTCTGCAAGTCTTTTCATTGCGTCATAAAACTGAGGGAACGGCTCAACGTAACCGTGCGGGAATGAACATACCACTCCGCCTGAATACGATTGTTTTGCATAGAGCAGATTGTCGTGACGTAGTTCCGTCCATGCCGAAAGTTGTGTGTTTAACTTTTGCTGCCACCATGCCGCCGTTTGCATGAATTCGGGAAAGACCAATCTGTCTGTTGACGGGTTTAAACTTCGTATCGAGTTCAGCCATAAGTTGTAAATCGAACCATTCCAGAATTCATCTGTGTATGAATCAATCAAATAACGAAGCGCAGCAATATTGGAAGAATAATGATACTCTTCCAGCTCGTCGTTCAGTAATTGAGCAGCTGCAGAATTACCGAGAGCAAACATTACATCCAGTAACGAAGGCAGCATTCTCAGGATTTTTGTATTATTATATAATATTCTATCGTAAGTAACATTATTGGTAATGTATGAATCAATTACAAACCTCTGTCCAAAAAGCAGGAATGCAGATGCCGGTTTTATCTGTTCCGGCGACATTGGATCGCTCATTAATATTTGAGAAAGGATTTTTTGATCGGCATAAGGTTTGTTAGCTAAAATATCCTGAAATTCATTTACTTTATTTGTATCGAGTAAATCGACAGCTGACTGAATATGAGTCTCGGTAAATACTTCCCTTAATTCATCAAGAGAAACATTATCCTGTTCGCCTACAAATGCCTTCAAAATATTATCGATTGCAGAATATTCATTGTAAACATTTGCGATTTCAATCAATTCAGAAATCATAAACGCGTCGATTATTTGTCTTTGTACGTTTTCAAATGTAGTAGTATCTAAGTCTTCTTTCGGTGGAAGGAGATATAATTCTGTTCTACCAAGCCAGAGCATCGTTTGAAAGTAAGACGACAGTATCGGGTAATTCGTATCTTCGTAATGACCTCTTACCTTAAATTGTGAAAAATCGATTTTTCTTTGCCGGGAAGAAAAGAGCGGATAACTCGTAGCGTTTAGACTATTAATTAATTCGGATAGTTCGTCAAGTGTGTTTTTATTGTCCTGATAAATCAGGTTGTAATTTTCGCCCAGTAGTTTTAATGCCATTGTCGTATAAACTTCCGCATCTTTTAACATTGGAGCGAGTTCTGGATAAGAACCGTACTTCGATTCCAGTTGAGGCAAAGCTCCGTACATTCCTTTTAATAAAACTTTGAGTTTGGGAATAATCGATTCTATTTCGACTTCCTTGAGAATTACATCGTATGAAAGGTGAAAGGCATTTAAGATTGCATCCGTTGTTACTATTGTCGGAATATCATTTTTATAGAGGTCGAGATATAAATGAAGAAAATCATTGTCGCTTATTCGTTCGGTTACTACAAATCCGTTTTCTTTGAGCAGCTCAATTTCGTCTTCGGTAAGTTTGTATTTGATTCTTATCGAATCGAAATATTTGGCATTGTCGATATTATAGTGAATCGATTCTTTGAATTTACCAGCATTGTAAAGTCTGTAAAGATTGTCGGGAGTCATATTAATGTTTGCATCCAAAAATTCCCTGTAGCTTTGCAAATTAAATTTTTGAGCAGATAATTGTAGCGGAAGCAGTAATACAATTATTAATAGAACTTTAACTATCATAATAGCCCCCCTTTTTTGAACGATAAGTTATTATAGTTATCTCAAATTAACAAGAGAAATAGAACTCACTAAAGATTCAATTCCGATTTTATAGCGGCAAAAGTTTCTTCGAACGAATGAGGTTGATAACCCAGTTCAATTGCGGCTTTGAGAATAATTAATCCCGATTTCAGTGGACGCTGTGCAGGCTGATTCAAATCTTTCGTTAGTATGGGGCGAATTAATTTTTTATTGAGCTGAAAATAGTCTGCAATTTTCTGTGTGAATTCGTAACGGGATAGTATTTCTTTCCCGCCTATATTGTAAATTCCTTCTTTCCTGAATTCAATTATTTTGGCAATGGAATCTACAAGGTCGTCCGTAAAAGTTGGATTGTTGTATTGATCGGTTACGATGTTGATAACTTTGTTTTCTTTCAACGAATTAATAACCCATTTGACAAAATCCGGTTTGCCTTCTTTGGTAGGACCGTAGAGCACATTGGTTCTAAGTATTGTATACCTTACTCCGTTTGCACGAATTGAATTTTCAGCAGCAAGTTTTGTCCTACCGTAATAACTTATTGGACAGGGACGGTCGGTCTCGGAATAGGGTCCCTTTTTTCCATCAAAAATATAATCGGTAGAAATGTGGATAAGATGAGCGTCGATAGTCCACGAATAAAATGCCAGATTTTCCACGCCCTTTACGTTTAATTTCCATGCCAGTTCACGTTCTGTTTCAGCTTTGTCGACATTGGTATAGGCGGCAGCATTAATTACGAAGTCGGGAAAGAAATCGAGTATAATTTTCTTTACGCTGTTTTTGTCTGTTATGTCGAGAGTTTTATACTGGACCGATTTTATATTCGAATTTTTTTCAATTGAGGCACACAAAAGTTCAAATTTATCCAACCGCAATGAAAAATAACGTGTGAGACGTTGACCCAACATTCCATTCGACCCAACAATCAATATTCTTGTCTTAATCATAATTTTGCTTTTATAATGTTGTCAATTTTACCGGATACAGATAAAGCTGCAAAATAATTGGCTCTTTTTAGGGAATAATTCAAATCCCGGGTGGAAAGATATGAATAAAAAAAGACCGACCCAAAGATATCGCCGCAGCCAATTTTATTAATCTCATCCACTTCTTTAGCTTTAACTTCGACCGTTTCTAGCTGATTGCCTGAACTGTAATGTAGTTCCGCCCCTGAATTTCCTTTTGTAATCAGGACAATCTTAACTCCGTGATTTATAATTTCTGCCGCTGCTTCGTTACGGTTACTGTAGTCATAAATTGTTTTTAACTCGTTCTGGTTGCATTGCAAGATATCGATACCAGATAGCCACTTTTCTATTTCGGGTATTGTTCTGAATAAGCGCTTGTTGTCAGTATCAACTCCTCGTGCCAGTGTATGAACGTCGAAATAAATTAGTCCTTTGTAACTCTTTCTAATTTTTGCAAGTTGCTGGTGGTCGACATCGAAACCGGTAATCATATTAATCAAAATACCGTCGAAACGGTTCCAATCGATATCGGGAAGAATTAATTTACCGGATAAATTTTTGTAGATTTCCTCACGTTCACCTTCTTCTTCGGTAATCAATATAACTGAAGGCATATCGGATAAATTGAAAACGTAGTCTGTACGCAATTTTCCGTAAAGGGAATTAAAAAGCGAAAATTGATTCTTATTTATGCCGGTAATTAAAAAAATATTGTCCCGCCGTTTAATTTGTGAGAACATTCCAAGCGCCGAATAGTAGATTCCTCCAGGTCGAACGAATTCTTTTCCGTTTATGGAGATATAATCGATGATTGAGTGTCCTATCAATGCAATATTCATATTGTTAAAAATTAATATATTATGAACAGTTTAATTCAAAAATTTGTTGAATGATGAAAAATTACAAAAAACTATAAAAAAAATTATGAAAATCGGAATTACTTGCTATCCAACATATGGCGGCAGCGGAGTTGTTGCAACCGAACTGGGACTTGAGCTTGCTGCTAGGGGCCATCAGGTTCACTTTATTAGTTATGCTATACCTCATCGCTTGAATCATTTTGTCGAAAATATTTTTTATCATGAAGTTGAAATGGCAAGTTATCCTCTATTCGAGCATTCGCTTTATGATATATCGCTTACGAGTAAAATGCTTGAAGTTATTGAATATGAAAATCTGGATTTAATTCATGTACATTATGCAATCCCACATGCAATAAGTGCGTATCTGGCGAAGCAAATTAGAAAAAAAATGAACAGCAGTATTAAATTCATAACTACATTACATGGTACCGATATAACCTTGATGGGATTGGAACCCTCATTCATGCCACTCGTTAAATTCAGTATTGAAGAGAGCGACGGTGTAACGGTAGTTTCCCGCTTCCTGAAAGAAAAAACTTTGACGAATTTCAATATTCAGAAAGAGATAGAAGTTATCTATAATTTTATTGATATTAATAAATATAGACCGACGGAGAGCAAAGACTTTAGAAATCATATTGCACCGAATGGAGAAAAAGTGCTGGTTCACACTTCTAACTTCCGAGCCGTTAAAAGAGTAACCGATACAATCAAAATACTCGATATTGTTAATAAACAAATTCCAGCACGTCTGTTACTTGTAGGCGACGGACCGGAACGTTCTGAATGCGAACGGTTGTCGAGGGAATTAAATTTACAGGAAGAAGTAATTTTTTTGGGCAAGCAAGATGCACTTCCGGAAATTTTAAATGCAGCTGATATTTTTTTGATGCCTTCTCAATCCGAAAGTTTTGGTCTTTCTGCTTTGGAGGCAATGGCTTGCGGTTTGCCTGTTGTCAGTTCATCCGTAGGTGGATTGCCCGAATTAATTATTCACAACGAAACCGGATATATTGCAGAAATTGGGGATGTCGAAAGAATGGCTAAATATGTTCTCGATTTGCTTACCAACGAAAAGAAGTATAAAACGTTTTCTTTGAATTCAAGAAACAGAGCAGTGCAAAATTTTGACAAAGATTTGATTGTACCGAAGTATATCGAATATTACGAAAAAGTTATGAATTCTTAATCCTGACGTTTGATTGAACGCTGGCGGTTAATTTCGAAAAGTATCACTCCTGTGGCAACAGATACATTTAAAGAATCAATTTTCCCTTTCATCGGAATTTTAACCAGGAAATCGCATTCTTCCGCAACGAGCCTTCTTATTCCTTTTTCTTCGTTACCTACAATAAGGGCAATTGGACCGGAATAGTCGACAGTGTCGTAATTTATCGATTTTTCAGAAACGTCAGCTCCAAAAATCCAGAATCCTTTTTCCTTGAGATATTTAATTGGCTGCATAAGATTTCCGACTCTGGAAATTTTCAAATGTGATAAAGCGCCTGCTGAAATTTTGGCTACTGTCTCGTTAACAGGCGCACTGTCGATTGACGTTATTATTACGCCATCTACCCCTGCACATTCAGCTGTTCTCAATACTGCTCCCAGATTGTGTGTGTCCTGCAGCGTATCGAGTATTAAAATTAAGGGTTCTTTCTTTACTAACGAATTATCGATCAGATCACGATAATCCATAAATTTATAGATGCTTTTTATTGCCATTACACCTTGGGTATTGAGATTGCCAGCCAGTTGCTTGAATTTTTTCGATGAGAGTTGTGTGATTTTAAGATTGTTTTTTTTGGCAGCTGTAAATATCCGATTTATTGCCTCGCCGTGCAATCCATAAGCAACGTAAATTACCTCGATATCTTCCTTTGCATTAATTGCCTCGAGTACGGGTTTTCTGCCGTAAATAATTTCCAATTTAAAATCCCCGCTTAGTCGGCAAAACTAAAATTATCATTATCCACTTCGAATTTACAGAAGATGCGGTTATTTTTTTTAGGGGGCATAAATTCTTTTATCAGGTCGATTTTCTTGTTTTTAAAATCTAACAGGTATTCAGCACCGTTGATGGCACCGTCTTGCTTTGCTAAATTTATATTGATATTTCCTTCCAAAGACTCTCTCTTTAATTCGCAAGATGCAGGACCTACTTCAGGGACGAGATCCATTCTAGCTTTTAATCCTGTAATTATTATATAAATGTCATTCTCTTTTTCTAACAAGTCATAAGTGATTTCGTACGTAAAGTTTGTAAAATATGCAATAGTTTCGATACGTATAACGAGATATTGTTTCTTTACGGTTTTATCGTATCTGAAAAAGAGTTTGCATAAATACTCGAGCTTGTCGGGCTTTGGTGCCGGAATAGCTTTCAATACAGATTCAGCTTTTTTCTTCCTTGTTTTGGGAATCTTTGGCGGTGCATTAACTTTTCGCAGAGGCACATTAACCTCTCTTTATTTTTTCAACGATTGATTCAATATCATCAATCGAGATGTCAGCTTGTACACCCGACTCCATATTTTTCAATACGGCTTTTTTATCTTTATATTCCTCACCGCCAAAAAAGAGTACATAAGAGGCATTCAATTTATTTGCTTCTCGCATTTGTGCTTTTAGGCTTCTCGACAAATAATCGCACTCGGCTTTTAATCCTTTCTGTCTTAAGCGGTTAGTAAGAATAAAAGAATCATCATTGAGATTTTTATCGAGCAATGCTACATATACGTCGATTTTATCTTGAGGGAAATCAAGGATGTTTTCATTTTCACAAGCCAGTAAAATCCGTTCGATTCCTGCGGCGAATCCAACGCCGGGTAAATCGTCGCCTCCCAGCTGAGCTACCAGACCGTTATAACGACCTCCGCCGCATAGTGCGCTTTGCGAGCCTACGCTACCACTTGCTATTTCGAATGTAGTGTGTGTGTAATAATCCAGTCCCCTTACAAGTCGGGGTTCTATTTCATATTTAATTCCAAGTTTAGCGAGGGCATTCTTAACTTTGTCGAAGTGTTCGAGGCTTTGAGTACCGAGAAAATCGATAAGAAGAGGCGCATCTTTCATTATTTCGATATCCTGTTCCTCTTTGCTGTCGAAAATTCGCAGTATATTTGTTCCATATCTTCTCTTGCTTTCGTTTGAAAGACGATTGTAGTGGTCTTTTAGATAACCCCTCAATTCATTTTTGTACATTTCTCTTTCTGAAGGGATACCGAGTGTATTGATTGTTACGGTTAAATTTTTCAGTCCAATTTGATTTAATATAGAATATGCAATCACAATCATTTCGGCGTCTAAAAAGGGGTCGTTACTGCCGATTGCTTCGGCGCCGAATTGATGAAATTGACGCAGCCTTCCTGCTTGAGGTCTTTCCTGTCGGAACATTGGAGAGATATAGAAGAGCTTGTTTAGCTGTGATTTTTTTTGGAGTGAATGCTCGATCAATGCTCTCACTACAGCGGCAGTCATTTCTGGTTTAAGAGTAATACTTAGTCCGCCTCTGTCTTCGAATGTATACATTTCTTTGCTAACTATATCGGTCTCTTCGCCAATGCCACGAGCGAAAAGTCGCGTTTCTTCAAAAATCGGTGTCCGTATTTCGCTATAATTAAATTTTTCAAAAGTTGTGCGGACGAGATTTTCGATATACCTCCATTTGGGTATATCGCTTGGAAGGATATCTTTTGTACCTGTGATTGCTTTAATCATTAAGGAGAAACCTGGTATTAGTTGATTTCGAAATATTGTTTTTCTTCTTCTACAAAGAGATTATAAATTTCGTCGGCAGTTTGAGCCATGGAAAGATTTTCTCTGAATTCCTCGTTGTTCATCATTCTTGAAATTCTACTGAGGAGTTTAATATGCGGTCCGACAAGATTTTCTTTGCCGACGAGTAAAAAGACAAGGTTTACCGGTTGACCGTCGAGAGCCTGAAAATCGATTGGCTCGTCGAGTTTACCGAATGCAGCAATGATATCATTGACACCGTTAGATTTAGCGTGCGGTATAGCAAAACCTTTGCCAACTCCTGTCGACATTATTTTTTCTCGTTCATGGACGGCTTCACGAACTCCTTCAAGGTCTTTTACCCGTTCGTCATCTCGAAATAGATCTACCAATTCATTAATAACTTCGGCTTTCGTTTTCCCTTTTAATGAAGGTATGATTTTGTCGGGTTGTAATATATCCGAAATTTTCATCTAATACCCACTTAGTTTTTACTTGTACAAATTTAAGAAACCATTATCCCTTTATCAATCGACCAGAATTTTTTACTACCATTTTTCTTGATATCTGATAATAGTAACCTTAATTTTTCAATAAAACAAAACAGGAGTTATAATGGATATTCAAAACAAAACAGTATTAGTACTGGGGGGATGGGGACTGGTTGGTAATGCGGTAACGCGTAAACTGGTGGGTGAAAAGCCAAAAAGAATTATTGTAACTTCGCTCAGAAAAGAAGAAGCCCTCGGACAGGTTGAAAAATTGAAAAAAGAATTTCCTGGACTGCCCGAAGATTATTTTATTCCCTGGTGGGGGAATATTTTTGTAAGATATGATTTTAAAGATAAGAATCGTATGGAACTTCTTGAAAATCCGGATGCACGCCGCACCATGATGTATGACATTATGGAAGAATTAAATAACGATATTCTGGAGAATTCCTCTGCCTATAAATTAATCATGGAATACAAACCGGATATTGTCATCGATTGCGTCAATTCGGCAACAGCAATAGCTTACCAGGATATTTATTCGACTTATTACCGAATTAAGAGATTAATGAATGAAGGCTCGGATGCCGAAGTAATGCGAAATGAAATGGAAAAACTCTTTTGCAGCGAATATGTTCCTCAAATTATCCGACACGTACAAATACTTTATAATGCGATGAGCAGAGCGGGCACGAAAATTTATTTTAAGATCGGCACGAGCGGAACTGGCGGTATGGGATTAAACATACCTTACACTCACAGCGAAGAAAAACCGTCCCGCGTTCTTTTAAGTAAATCTGCTGTCGCCGGCGCTCACACTCTTTTACTTTTTTTAATGGGCAGAACTCCCCAAGGACCAATTACAAAGGAAATTAAACCGACTGCCGCCATCGCATGGAAAAAAATTGAGTTCGGTGAAATTAGAAAAGCAGGTAAACCAATCGAGATTCAGAATATTGATTTAAATGATGCTGTTAGGTTAGAAGGAAAACTACAGTTAAAACCCGATATAAAATTCAAGTCAACCGGCGAATCGTTAAAATCGGTTTACATAGACACAGGCGAGAACGGCACCTTCTCCAGAGGAGAATTCGAAGCAATTACAACTCAAGGACAAATGGAATATGTTACTCCCGAAGAAATTGCCGACGACCTGATATATGAAATCAAAGGTGGCAATACTGGCCACGATATAATTAACGCACTCGACAATGCAACACTCGAACCGACATACAGAGCCGGCTTCTTGCAACATTCGGCTATCGAAAAGCTTGAAGAACTCGAAAATATTCATAATAAAGAGAGTGTCGCTTTTGAATTACTCGGTCCGCCGCGCCTTTCGAAATTATTGCACGAAATAAATTTACTCAGACATGTAGCCGGCGAAATGAAAAAAATACCAGAATTTTCTCCAGCGGAACTATCGAACAAAGTTTTCGAGTACATCAAAGAAAACGACAAATTGAGAAATGAAATAATTTCGATCGGGATTCCAATTCTTCTTCCCGATGGCAAATCCCTTCTACGAGGTAATACGATGAAAATTCCGCCGTTCAGAGGTGAAAATGAATTGAATATAACAGCTGAAAGTATCGATTTATGGGCGCACGATGGGTGGGTCGACTTGAGAGAGAAAAATATGGAAATATGGATTGAAAGAATTAATACAATAATTACGGAAGCAAGTTCGATACCGGAAGAAGATACCAGCTCGATGCACGTTAGAACCAGGAAATACTGGAACGATTTCGGTAAAATCGATATTGGTAAAGTGGTTGGATGGATCTTCAGTAAAGAAGAAAAAGGCGAACGGATGAAAGCTTAATTTAATAGTCGGGACTATCAAAAGTTTAGTGAAAATTTGTGCAACTCGTTCCTTTCACTTTTAAACACACTTTTTGATTGTCCCGACTCTTATTTTCAATACGAATTTTTTCTCCGTACTCAATCCAAAAGTTGAGCAGATTTGGTTTGGTAAAATCGGTGTCAAAATTTGGTAATCTTTTGTTTGCAAAATTTTTTAACACGAATCCCTCTTGAGTGTCCTGTCGAAGTACCCGAAGACTTTTTGGGAAATGCTGCTCTTAAAATCCACTTGGAGTCTATATTTTAACGGCTGCGGGTAATTCCTGGAAAATGGAAAATTATATCGTAAATAACTCCTTTGTACGACTTTTCAATTGGGTCTGAAAAAGAGACCAATTTCTTGAATTCGTCGGGAGGATTTATTAATGATAATGATTGGTTTTCATTAAGATGGAGTTTTTGTAATATGAATTACAATCTTCTATTATCTTTTATGAATTTCTTCGTTAATAATTTTATATCGGTGTGCTTTAAGGCGCCTCGCTTCCATTTCTTTCTTAAAATCGTATTGCTTAACTACTTTGATATTACGCGGTAATATTATATGCGTTTTGGGGTTGATAATTTGAGGAATCTGACTGGTTCTTACAACAGGCGGCTGATTCTTCTTTCTTATTTTTGTAATCAAATAAGAAAAAAGAATGATAATTAATGCAGTAGCAAAAGAAATTGTGAGTATATTAAAAATAATTTCGTTTAATTCCATGAAACTTTAAAATTTCTCTTCTTTATTATCGCACTTAGTGTGCCATAACTTTAGAGGTATTCATTAAAAAAAAGAAGTATAATGAAGACGTAATATCCTGTTAAGTGGCATTTTATCAAAATGTTACAATAAAATGAAAGAGGGTGACTAAAAAGGAATGTTTTTTAATATATCAGCCGCGAATTCCACTAATCATTTACGAATTTGTTCTTGAATAATTACTTTTTCGTCACCCTCTGAATAAAAAGAAGTTTAATTGATTACAGGTTTGCGTCCTATGCTGTAGTAGATAAAACCGAGCTCTTTCATTTTTGCGGGTTCGAAGATATTTCTACCATCGAAGATCAATCGGTTTTTCAGGTGACTTTTTATTTTATCGAAGTCAGGATTTCTGAATTCGTTCCATTCGGTCAGTATTAAAAGAGCATCGGCATCCTGGAGAGCTGAATATTGATCTTGAGCGTACTCGGGTTTGTCGCCTATATAAAAACGCGCTTTTTCCATTGCCGCCGGGTCGTATGCTACCACTTTTGCATTTGAAGCGAGTAATTGATTTATTATTACGATCGATGGAGCTTCGCGCATATCGTCCGTATTTGGTTTAAATGAGAGTCCCCATACGGCAAACTTTTTACCTTCGATAATTCCGTTGAAATGCTCTTTAACTTTTTTGACCAAAAGTTCTTTCTGATTTTTATTTACCTCGTCGACGACTTTTAGAATTTTCATCGGCGAGCCGAATTCTTCGGAAGTTTTAATTAATGCATTAACGTCTTTCGGAAAACAAGAGCCACCGTAACCAATTCCCGGGAAGAGGAAACGTTTACCGATTCGTGTATCGGAACCCATTGCCTTGCGAACCATTTCCACATTAGCCCCTGCTTTTTCACAGAAGTTAGCTATCTCGTTCATAAATGTAATTCTCATAGCCAGGTAAGAATTCGAAGCGTATTTTGTTACCTCAGCACTTTCAGGGTCCATTTCGAAAATCGGGTTACCCTGACGTACGAAGGGCTCGTATAGAGTTCTCATTTTTTCAAAAGCCATCTGATTTCTTGCCCCGATTACGATTCTATCGGGCTTCATAAAATCATCCACTGCAAATCCTTCTCTTAAAAATTCTGGATTCGAAACCACTTCGAAATTTTTTACATTGTATTTTTCGAGTATCTTACTGACTGCTGAAGAAGTCCCAACCGGAACGGTGCTTTTGTTGACAATAATCTTAAAATCATTCTTTTGATAATTCTGTAATATTTTGCCGATTTCTTCAGCCACTCCAAATACATACTCCAAATCTGCTGAACCGTCTTCGCCTTGTGGAGTAGGTAAGCATAAAAAGATAATTTCCGATTCTTCAACTGCGCGGCGTAAGTCGGAAGTAAAAGTGAGTCTATTTTTATCAATATTTCTCTGGAATAAAATTTCGAGACCGGGCTCGTAAATCGGTACAATCCGCTTGTTTAATTTTTCCAGTTTATTCTGGTCGTTATCCACGCAGATTACCGTATTGCCCATTTCGGCAAAACAAGTGCCGCTAACCAATCCCACATAACCGGTTCCGATAACTGCTAATTTCATTAAATGCCCTCCTGATTAAATAAGAAATCATGTTCTATTTCGTTAAATTTTTTTGCTTTTAAGTCTTTCTCTGATACTATTGGATTTTCGATACACCATTTGATATTCAATTCCGGGTCGTTATACAAAATTGCGCATTCGTGTTCTTTGCTGTAATGAGCAGTGCATTTGTACATAAAGACGGCTTCGTCCGAAAGGACTGAAAAACCATGCGCAAATCCTGGCGGAATCCAGAGCTGTTCTTTTTTAACGTCGTCCAATTCATAAGCGAAATACTTACCGTAAGTAGGCGAGCCGTATCGGATATCGACTGCAACGTCGAGTACTTTCCCTTTCAAAACTGTGCAAAGTTTGCCCTGAGCAAATTTGCCGACTTGATAATGAAGACCCCGAATTGTGTTTTTTACCGATTTTGAAATATTATCCTGGACGAAGTGGAATTTAATGCCGCCTTCGTCATATTTGAATTTGTTGAACAATTCATAAAAGAAACCACGTTCGTCCACGTAAACGTCGGGTTTTACTATTAAAAGTCCGTCGATATGTACTTTTTCGAAGATCATAGATCAGAATCTGGGATTAGAATGCCATTTCCAGGCGGTCGAGAGTATTCCTTCTATTTTTGTTTCTGGTTTCCAATTAAGAAGTTCTCGAGCCTTTTTATTGTCGGCAACGAGAATTGCGGGGTCGCCAGGACGTCGTGCTGTAATTTCGTAATTAATTTTTTTGCCCGTAATTTCTTCGGCTTTATTAATTATTTCAAGAACTGAATTACCCACGCCTGTTCCAAGATTAATAATTTCCGACGAAGTGTTTTCTTTGTCGAGATAAAGAAGCGCTTTTAAATGAGCCTCAGCCAGATCCATTACGTGTATATAATCTCTGATGCACGTTCCATCTTCTGTATCGTAGTCGTTTCCAAATACAAAAACTTTTTCTCGTTTACCCAGTGCAGCTTCGAGTACAATCGGAATTAAATGAGTCTCAGGTGAATGGCTCTCTCCGATTTCTCCCTCTGGGTCGGCACCCGCCGCATTAAAATATCTTAAACAGACGTGTTTTAAACCGTACTTGTATTCAAAGTCCTTCAACATCATTTCAATTACGAGTTTTGTGTTTGCGTAAGGATTTATTGGCTTTGCCGGTTCAGTCTCCGAAATTGGAACCCTGTCAGGATTGCCATATATCGAACAGGTTGAAGAAAAGACAAACTTTTTAATATTGTTTTTAACAGCCGCTTTTATCAAATTAAAACTTCCGACAACGTTATTCGTATAGTAGAGCTCCGGATTTTCAACCGATTCTCCTACATAAGCAAAAGCTGCAAAATGAACTATAGCTTCGGGTTTATATTTGTTTATTACTTTTTCTAACTCAACATTATCGAGCAGGTCAACATTTTCAAAAGGAATTGATTTATCGACAGCTTCTCGATGACCTCTTACAAGACTGTCGAGCACAATTGGCGAAAAATTATTTTTAACTAAATACTTGACGAAGTGAGAACCGATATATCCGGCTCCGCCTGTGACTAATATTTTCACTTTTAATGTACCCTTGAAAAATTTTTTTTGTTGTTTGTAAAAATACAAAATTATATTTTCAACTCTATAATAATTATGATTAGTTCTCTGAACTAATTAATTGAAGTATCAATCGGGGCAAAAAATGACAAAATTACCGTGGGGATTCAAACATTTTTAACAGAACATTACTGAAAGAAGTAACATGCAAAAAACTGAAGTTTATTTCACTGTACAGGACTGCTCGACTAGAAGACGAGAATACAAATTCATCTGGCTATTTCAGTCTTCACAATGATGGAAGGCGCAGTTCATGCTCAGGTCAGAAAAGCAGTCAAAGCAGAGATTAAAAGAGGAAATAAATCAGGTAACGCTCTTGACAATGCAAACTATCGGATTCCCAGCCACGATGGAACTGATGAGCTGGAACGACGAAATACTCTATAAAAAAAAAGGAAAGAAATAATTGAGATTTATTACCGAAGAATTATTTAATTCTCCCAAACCGGACGAAGTAAAAATCGACCTAAAAAGAATAACAGCTCTGTGGGCGTTTAGCGAAGCGGCTTTTGGCGGTATTCTGCACATTCTCAAAATTCCGTTGACGGGACTTTTCCTAAGCGTGGCTGCGGTAATATTTATTTCGCTCCTCGCTTATTACTCTGAAGACAAAAAGATAATTTTGGAATCCGCTTTACTTGCAGTTCTCGTAAAAGCTGTCGTTAGTCCCTACACCCCGTTGAATTCATATTTTGCAATCGCAGTGCAGGCATTTCTCGGTTACTATTTGTATACTTACATCAAGTCGCACAGGATAGCCACTTTTTTACTTGGTGTTCTTACACTTTTATATTCGGCGTTTCAGCGTCTTTTCATGCTGACTATTTTATTCGGTTTCACGTTCTGGGAATCGCTCAACGAATTTGCAGATTATATCGTTCTCCAGTTCTATAAATTCGATACCAGTTCGGGCTTCAGTTTTAGTATGATGATTATTACACTCTATGCCGGAATCCATTTGTTCGCTGGAATAATAGTAGGATTGAAGGCTTCTAATATACCCAGATGGGTAAAGAGTGCCTACGATTATTATAAATCTTATTATGTTTTTCATCTGATCACTTTGGATCATTTCCTCAATAACGATAAAAAAGGTAAAAAGGTTAAAAGGTGGTGGCAACGCCCGTCGGGAATTTTATTTATCATATTTTGTTTGTTCCTGCTGGTATTTTCTTATTATCTGAATAATTATAATCGTTTCTGGGGAGTTGTGTTTATGTTGCTTCGTTCCTTTACAATTTCGTTTATCTGGTTTAGCATACTCTCTCCGATTGCAATCGGAAAATTCAAAAGGTTTATCGAAAAGGAAAAATTCCAGCATGCATCGGAAATCAACAATATAACCGACCTTTTCCCGAGCTTTCGCGCAATTATCAACAACAGCTGGTCGGTCTCCAAAAAGTACATCGGAATCGAACGATTAATATTCTTCTTTTCCCTTTCATTTTTTTTACTCTTTACAATGAACGACGAGAATGTCCAGTATAAAAATTATTTCAGGCCCTATTAAATCCGGCAAAACTACGGCTCTTTTTAAATGGGCAACCACACAATCGAATATCGATGGTATTCTTCAGCCGGTTATTGGTGGTAAACGTTTTCTTTATCACATTAAAAGTAGAACGTTGTTCTCATTAGAAGCTACTGAAAATGAAAATGCCGTAAACGCTGGAAGATATCGCTTCAGTCTGAAAACTTTCAACTGGGCTAACGAACGAATGATCGAAGCGGTTAAACAAAATTACAAGGTACTCGTTTTCGACGAAATTGGTAAACTCGAACTTCAAGATTCGGGTCTCGCTTCCGCTTTAAAGTATGCGCTCGATTATTCTGCTTCGTATCAATTGATTCTTGCCGTACGAGAAAATTTACTCGACGCTATTATCGAGAAATTTAATATTGAAAATCCCCATATCATCAGAGAGTTCTAAGAAAACATTTAATTATCTCGACAGTTGAAATAGGATAGTTCGTCTTTACCGATAAAAATCCCAATTTTGCCGATTTGGAGTTTCAAAACGATTTCGATTTATTAATTTGCAAATGAAATTTATTAATGGAGTAATAAATGCGAAGTTATATGACAGTAAGAATTCTAACGGGATTAATTCTCGTAGTTCTGGGAACATTGTTATTGCTCGACAATTACGGAGTCCTGATTCTTCCCGAATTCATTTATTCGTGGGAATATTTGTTTATCCTGTTTGGACTCCTTGTTTTTTTGTTGACGCATAATAAAATAGCTGGACTAATTTTTATAGCCATCGGATTGTTCAAAATAGCACCGGAACTCTGGCCACTCTTACTAATCCTTTTGGGCGCCTATCTACTTTTTCGTCAAAGCGGGAAGTCAATGAATCGCTTCGGCAGAAGAAATTTTCATCATAAAACTGAAGTTGGCAAAAGGAATGCATCAACGGAAGATGGAATGATTGAAGAAGTTTCCATCTTCGGAGGCAGCAACAAGATTTATTATATAAATAACTTCAAAGGTGGAAATATCGTATCAATTTTCGGAGGCTCGGAAATTAATCTTTCCAATTGCAATCTTGCCGAAGGCGATAACAATCTCGAAATTACAATTATCTTCGGAGGCACAACGTTGATTGTACCACCAGGCTGGAAAATCGTGGTCGACGTACTACCAATTTTGGGCGGCTTTTCTGACTCAAGAAGAAATATCCCCGATTCAAATATTGACGAGGACAAAATTCTTTACATCAAAGGGATTATAATTTTCGGCGGCGGCGAACTTAAAAACTAAGGAGATGAAATGGATAATCCAAAAATATCAAAAACAAACTGGCTCGGTATTATTCTTATTATTGCAGGGGCTTTGCTTTTAATCGACAACGTTTTTATGATCGACTTCTCTTTCCGGCACATTATTTTTTCATGGTATATGCTCTTTCTAATTATCGGTATTGTAGTCCTTTCGAAATCGAAAAACAGCGCAGTAGGTATTGTCTTTCTTGTTATAGGTTTATTTGGAATTGCAAGCAGAATCTTAAATCCTTTATTGGTCCTGAGGTTTCGTGATTTCTGGCCGGTTATAATAATTATTATTGGACTTCTTATTATTCTCAAAAGAAATAGGCATTATGGTAAACATGTTCATCTCGGGGCAACACATCAGGAAGAGAGTTCGGAAGGTTTTGATTATTCTGAGAATGCAGATTATATAAACGAAGAATGCGTTCTGACAAGCTCCAGCAAATTAATAAAGTCGAATAATTTCAGCGGTGGGAAAATTAATGTCGTACTTGGCAGCGCTCAACTTAACTTCAACAACTCCAGACTCGCAGAGGGAGAGATTGTACTCAACATCAGTTGCATTATGGGAGGATGTACACTCTTTGTGCCGAAAAACTGGAAAGTAATTTCAAATATTACATCTGTCTTCGGTGGATTTGACGATAAACGTTACTTTATTCCTGCTTCGGAAGAAAATCAGGAAGGATTGTTAATTCTGAAAGGCTCGGTTGTCTTCGGTGGCTGCGAAGTTTATTATTCCTGACAAGAAAAAATGATAAATCCTTTCTTTAAAAATAAAAAGTTGCTGTTAATCTATTTCTTGCTATGGCTATTCATTATAGTCGCGCAATGCCTTGTCCTGATTTTTATAGTAGAGTTGCCATTCAATTTTTCGATTATCGACAGTATTACTTTTAATGGATTATATTCATTTCTTGGACTCAGTTTCTGGTATATGGTTAATTATAATTCGCTCGACAACTATCCCGCCTACAAGATTCTACTCAATCATTTAGCTTCAGCGGTTATAATTACGGCATTCTGGCTCGGCACTTCATATTTTATTCTGTCGACCTTTTTCGACGACCAAAAATATTTGACAATATTGAATAATAGTCTGGTATGGCGCTCGATTGCCGGTATGATGTTCTACATAATTATTATCTCGATCGATTACGTTCTTATTTATTACAACAACTTTCACGATAAATTATTGAAGGAAGCCGAACTGAAAACTTTGGTCAAAGAGACGGAATTGAAGTCGTTGAAATATCAAATTAACCCTCATTTTATTTTTAACAGTCTCAACTCCATCAACTCGTTGACTCTGAGCAATCCAGCAAAAGCCAGAGAGATGACGATTAAACTTTCGACTTTTCTTAGAAGTACTTTATCCCGCGATGAAAATCAAACTAATCCTTTGAAAGAAGAGCTCGAGAATTCGCGACTCTATCTCGACATCGAAAAAGTCAGGTTTGGAGATAAATTCGACTACATCGAAGAATGTGACGAAGGATGCAGCAAAGAGGAAGTTCCCCGCTATGTTGCTACAGCCTCTCTTTGAAAATGCTATTAAACATGGAGTCTATGAAAGTATCGAAAAAGTAACGATTAAACTTAAATGCAGAAGGGAAGACGGTTTTCTTAAAATTAGTGTGGAAAACAATTACGACCCGGAAGCAATTCCCCGTAAAGGCGATGGTATCGGATTGAAAAATATAAGAAACCGCCTTAAACTTCTTTACAACAACGAGAATTTGATTCTCACGGATAAAAGCAACGGACTATTCAGGGTAAATATTTACATACCGGAGAAAAAATGAAAAAGATAAAAACGCTGATTGTCGACGACGAAAAATTAGCACGCGATGTTGTGGTTGAGTATTTGTCCGATTACGAAGAATTCGAAATTGCAGGCCAATGCTCAAACGGCTTTGAAGCCATAAAGATGTTAAATGAATTAAAACCCGATTTAATTTTAGGTAATTATGTAAAAAACAGACTAATTATAAAAACAAGCTCTTAAATTGATCCGAATAAATAATATTCAACAACAAACAATGTATATTAGTTTTTCTATAATTAAATCTAAACTCTAATTCTTTCAGATAGAGAATAAAATTTTGTTTACTGACTTCGTGATATTTTAGTAATCTTTCTCTGGCATAAGACCAGAATCCTTCAATCCACTTGATATGAATCTTCCCATTCCTGACTGCTGTCAGACAAGTTACAAATTTCTCCTGGTAATCTATTAGTAAATGTTTTCGGTAAAACTTAAGAGAAATATAACTCTTAAATTGATCAGTGTAAAAGACGCTTCTTTTTACCTAATTTTTATCCTCACTTCTCAACAAATAGTTTCAAAGCATAAAACAACAAGAATACCCCAAAGATTTTTTTTATAACATTCTCCGGTAAGTTTACTGCGAATAATGATGAAAAATAACTTCCAATAATAAAAGTAATTATTAAAATTATTGTAGCTTTAATATCTACCAGACCAGCCTTGTAATAATTATAAGCAGCAAGTAATCCAATTGGAGGTAACAGCATAGAAAGAGAAGTTCCTTGAGCTTGTTTTTGTGAGAAATCAAGTAAATAAACCAGACCGGGAATTACTATAATTCCCCCACCAATTCCCAGCAGTCCACTCATTACTCCAGCTAATAAACCGATGAATAATAGGGAAAAAAAATATTGCATGAAAACTCCATATTAACATTTGATGAATACTTTGCTAATATAATTTTTTTCCTGAAAAATATTAAAAAATATCTGAAAAATTATGTTTATAAGATGTAGGTAAAAAAAGGGTGTAAATTCATTCTCATTTGAAAATAAAAAAGAGAGACTCCTATAAAATTAATAATTTTAGGTTTGAGAACATAAAAAAACTAAAAGAAGTCTCCCATACAAAATAAGGATATTAGGGAAAAAAATCTCTAGTGGTTTAAGAATTTATCAGTAGAAGAACAGGCAAAAAGTTATATTGCCTCAAGAAAAAAGTAGACGGTTAACAAAGGAGGAGATTTAGAGAATCTTGAGATTAAGAAGCGTAACGTATAAAGCCCAAGATTATTCCGAAATCAAGTGATATTTGATATTTTATAATTACTTAAATAATGGAGTAATTATTATGTCAAACAACAACCTGCGCGGTCCGGTAGAAAAACTAGCTATAAATCCTTGAAGGAATTACAGGAGACTTAGTTTATTTAATCAAAGTTAAATAGGCAATTGGAATTATAATTTTTATGAGGTTTGAAATGGAAACAATTTTGGATTATAAAGAAGCAATAATCGAAGAAGCTAACAAGCTTCGTTGGGAGCTCGGTGAAAATATTCACGATATGCTTATGGAAAATATTTATGAAAATGCAGCGGAAAAAACTAAACATACAATTAAGTATCCGGATAAAGAAATTGCATTCAGTTTTGACAGAGCATTAGATAAGATACTTACGAGTAAGTATTTTGGATTCCCAATAATGTTTATTATGCTTGGAATAGTTTTTTGGTTAACTATTGAGGGAGCAAATTATCCTTCAGTACTTTTATCGAGCTTGTTGGTTGATACTATACATCCGGCATTAAAATCATTTGCTGTTAACATTAATTTACCCTGGTGGTTAAGCGGAGTTTTAATTGACGGAGCTTATCTTGCAATGGCGTGGGTCGTAAGTGTGATGTTTCCTCCAATGGCAATATTCTTTCCATTATATACACTCTTAGAAGATTTTGGTTATTTACCGCGTGTAGCTTTTAATATGGATTCATTGTATAAAAAAGTTGGAGCTCACGGCAAACAAGCTTTAACTATGGCAATGGGATTTGGCTTCAATGCAGCTGGTGTAATTGCTACAAGGGTTATCGACTCACCAAGTTTACAAGCAGGTGGTTGGACTTTATTAACAGAAATAAATTTAATGTTGTTCAGCCTGCTTCATAATCCTTATTCACAACGATCTTTACCATTTACAAAGAAACAAAAAGCTGGAAATGGACTTTGGTCTCTACATTCTTACCCATTTCAATTGGTTTAACTATTACATTTTCCATTACTCAAATTTGGAGATTATTTTTTAATTATTAAAGGATTTAATTATGATTGATAAAAAAACAAAAAGAATCTGGAATAAAAGACTTCAGGAAGAAATAGATGCAGCGTATCTCTATAAAACCCTTTCAGAAATTGTTAGCGATGAAAAGAAAAAATTACTTTATAAGAAATTATCTTCAATTGAAGAAAAACATGTAAATGTATGGTTGGAACATTTAAAGAAAAATTCAATTTCTATAAACAAACTTAAACCAACCATAAAGGCAAAATTGCTAAGAAAGCTCAGTAAAAGGTATGGTCCATCATTCCTGAGTAAATTGATGTTATTGGAAGAATCATCAGAAGTGAAATCATATTTAACTCTTTACAAGAACTCAGGTTCTCCCCAAACGAAAGATATCGCTTTACAGTTAGCAAAAGATTCTGCTTCACATGCTCAATCATTGATGGCTACTTCGGGCAAACAATCAGAACCCTGGCACACAGCTGAATCGGGTGGATTGTTAAGAAACATTGTTTATGGTTTTAATGATGGACTTACAGCAAACTTCGGATTGATTGCTGGTGTAATTGGTGCATCAGCACAACCACATATTATTTTAATTTCCGGCATTGCAGGAATGATAGCCGATGCGCTTTCGATGGGATCATCAGGTTATTTAGCGGCTATAAGTGAAAAAGAAGTTTATGAACACGAAAAAAATATGGAAGCAGAAGAAATAAAATTGATGCCTGAACTTGAAACGGAAGAACTTGCATTGATCTATGAAGCAAAGGGTATCAGTAGAGATGAAGCAGTTAAACGTGCAAAAGAAATTATGCAAAATCCCGATCAAGCTCTCGAAGATAAGATGCACGAAGAACTTGGTTTGGCAGAAAGAACTATCAGTCCGCTTACAGAAGGTTGGGTTACGGGTTTATTAACAGCAATTGGCGCACTGATTCCAATTTTACCATTCTTCTTTTTTGAGTCTTCATTTGCGATCTGGAGTTCTTTTATTATTTCAATGCTCTCTCATTTTATAGTAGGTGCTGCAAGAAGCTTTTTTACTGGTCGAGGTATTTTCAGAAGCGGATTTGATATGTTCATCGTCGGCTTTGGTGTAGCTGCAATTGGTTATGCAATTGGAGATTTAATACTCAAATTATTAATGTAATTTTTATGAAAACTATTCGAATTATTTCCTGGAATGTTAATGGTATCCGTGCTATTCATAAAAAGGGATTTACAGATTGGGTGCTATACGAAAATCCTGATATACTTTGTTTACAGGAAACTAAAGCTACACCTGAACAATTACCAGAGGATCTCTTAAATATCAATTCTTATAATTCGTACTTCTCTTCTTCGAGTATTAAAAAAGGTTACAGTGGAGTAGCAGTTTATTCAAAACTTAAACCTGTAAATATTAAACCTGGTTTTGGCATACCAAAGTTTGATGTTGAAGGAAGAACTTTAATTTTAGATTTTAATGATTTCATTTTATTCAATATCTATTTCCCTAATGGAAAAATGTCGGATGAAAGATTGCAGTATAAATTAGATTTCTATGAGTCTTTTCTTGAATATGCAAAAAAGTTGATGCAACAGGACAAAAAGTTGATAATCTGTGGTGATGTTAATACTGCACATAAAGAAATTGATCTGGCACGACCAAAAGAAAATGAAAATACTTCAGGATTCTTACCAATTGAAAGAAAATGGATTGATAAGTTTTTATCAAGTGGATTTGTTGATACTTTCAGAATGTTTAATGATCAACCAGGAAATTACACCTGGTGGGATATGCAAACACGAGCTCGTGAAAGAAATGTTGGATGGAGAATTGACTATTTTTTTGTGTCTGAGAACTTAAAGAGTTATGTTAAAAATGCGTTTATACTTTCTGAAGTGATGGGCTCGGATCACTGTCCAATCGGAATTGAAATTCTTATCGATACAATCAATTGAATTTTTTTTTGGTAATTATGTAAAAACCAGACTAACTATAAAAACAAGCTCTTAAATTGATCCGAATAAATAATGTTCAAAAACAAACTATATATGGAACCCCTGAATAAATTAAATAAATTGAAAGAAGCTGATAAAGGAAAAGGCGAGTGGCTCGAACGTGTGGTTTTAAAACATAACAGCAAGATTTTAATCATTCCTGCTAATGAAATAATTTATATAGAAGCGCAGGACGATTATGTAATGTTGCACACTGAAAGAGGAAAATTCCTGAAACAAAAAACAATGAGATGGTTCGAAAAGAATTTAAATCCCGATAATTTTTTGCGCTTGCACCGGTCTTTCATTGCACGACTCGATGCAATTGTGCAGCTGGAACTTTACGAAAAGGAATCCTACAGAGCGATTTTGAAAAACGGGGACAAAATTTCTGTAAGCAAAACTGGATATCAGAAACTAAAGGAGCTAATGAACAGATAAATTAATTGACCTTTGAAAAGGGAGTCGTTATATTTGAAGAAAAATTAGGAACACAAATGGATTTCGATAAGGACCTTCAGTCGATTCAAATGGCACGCAATTTAGCCGCACGTGCTAAAGAAGCTCAGATGGAATTCAAACATTTCAATCAAAAACAGGTAGACAAAATCGTTGAAGCTATGAGCGAGGCAGGGTTCAGAGAAGCTGAAAGATTGGCTCGACTTGCTCATGAGGAAACGGGATTCGGTAAAGTTTCAGATAAAATTATTAAAAATCAGTTTGCCACACGTGATGTTTATAATTCGATTAAAGACCTCAAGTCTGTCGGTATTATCGAAGTTCGAAGTAATGGTAAAGTCGTTAAAATAGCCGAGCCGATGGGAGTTGTGGCGGCATTGATTCCGTCGACAAACCCGACGTCGACTGCAATGTTCAAAGCGATTATTTCGTTGAAATGCCGGAACGGAATTGTAGCCAGTCCGCATCCGAAAGCTGTTAAATCGACAGCTGAATCTTTGAATGTCTTATCCGAAGCTGCAGAAAAAGCCGGCGCTCCGTCTGGCTTAATCCAAACTTTAACTATTCCGACTCTCGAAGGCACGAATGCCTTGATGCACGATCCGAACATTGCATTAATATTGGCTACTGGCAGTACGCCGATGGTACGAGCTGCTTACAGCGCGGGTAAACCTGCATACGGAGTAGGCTCTGGTAATGTACCGGCTTTTATTGAAAGAACGGCGGATGTTAAAAAAGCAGTGGCGGATATTGTCTACGGCACAACATTCGACAATGGCGTTTTGTGTTCTTCCGAACAGGCAATGATTGTAGACCGACCAATAAAAGAAAAAGTTATTGAAGAAGCAAAAAAACTCGGTTGCTATTTCCTCAATGCTGAAGAAAAGAAACTTCTCGAAGAAAAAGTTGCCAAAGGTGCCAAACTCAATCCGGATATTGTTGGAAAACCAGCACCCTGGATTGCTTCGTATGCTGGATTCGAAGTGCCTTTAAATACAACTGTTTTAATTGCCGAATGTACAAAAGTTGGAAAAGACGAACCCCTTTCGATTGAAAAACTCTCTCCAATACTGGCATTCTACACCGTTGACGGCTGGCTCGAAGGGTGTCACCGTTCGATTGAATTACTCGAGTTCGGAGGCATCGGGCATACGATGGCTATCCATTCGAACGACAGAGAAATTATACTTAAATTCGCTTTAGAAAAACCAGCCTTCCGTATAGTTGTGAACACTCCATCTTCAGTAGGAGCTGTCGGTTATAGTACCGATTTAGTTCCTTCAATGACTTTAGGACCCGGCACTTGGGGCGGTTCGATTATATCGGAAAACGTTTCGGCTTCTCATTTGATGAATATCAAAACTCTTGCATTTGAGACTAACCCTATAAATAAAGGCAATGTGATTAATTCGCTGGACGTAAGTAGTTTTACAAAAACTGAAACTGGCTCGTCCAGTTTTACAAATATTATAGAAGAAAGATTAAGAGCACGTGCAGGCAATCCACCTGTCGGTTCTTTCAATACTTCTTATATTAAAAAGGAATCGAACAAACAATTCGGCAGCGGCATAAGCGAGGAAGAAATCAACAAAATAATCACGGAATTTAAGAAATTTTGAATTTAGAATGTGATTTTTAACATTAAAGTATTATTTTGACCTGCCGATTTTAATCAATTCCGTTCCTCACCACTCAATGGAGGTAACTTATGCTGACAATGCTTGTCAACCCGGAAATCAAAGAATTAATTAAAACCAGAAAGTACTCTGAACTCAAAGAAATCCTTATTGATTGGGACCCTACCGATATTGCAGACCTTATTCTTAATCTCGACGAAGAAGAACGCGCATTATTATTTAGATTATTGCCAAAAGAATTGGCGGCAGATGTTTTTGAATACCTCGATTACGATACACAGATTGATCTTATCCGATCGATGAGTCATGAAAGGATAGCTGAACTTCTCAATGAAATGTCGCCCGACGACCGTACAGCTCTTTTCGAGGAAATGCCTCCGAATGTAGTTAAACAGATGATAAACTATCTTACTCCAGAGGAACGCAAAATTGCTCAACAACTACTCGGTTATCCGGAGGACAGCGTCGGTCGTTTAATGACGCCCGACTATATCGCCATTCGCGAAAACTGGACAGTGCAGGAAACTCTCGATTATATCAGAAAATACGGACACGATAAGGAAACGTTGAGCATTTTGTATGTGGTAGATGACAAAGGGAAGTTAATTGACGATATAAAGATTCGGGATTTTCTGCTGGCACCTCTCGATACCAGAGTATCCGAATTGATGGACGGAAATTTTGTATCCCTGAAAGTGAACGACGACCAGGAAACGGCAATAGAAGTTTTTAAGAAGTACGATAGAATTGCACTGCCCGTTACAGATTCATCTGGAGCACTGGTCGGAATTGTAACCGTAGACGACGTACTGGACGTAGCCGAAGAAGAAACCACGGAAGATATCCATAAAAGTGCAGCAGTCGAAGCCCTCGAAGAACCTTATCCTGACACGCCGATAATGGATATGATTAAAAAAAGAGCAGTATGGCTTAGTATCTTATTCATCGGCGAAATGTTTACTGCCACGGCAATGGGATTTTTCGAACACGAAATTAGTCAGGCGGTAGTTCTTGCTCTTTTCCTACCTTTGATTATCTCAAGCGGTGGTAATTCGGGTTCTCAGGCATCCACACTCATCATTCGTGCCCTTGCCCTTAATGAAATTACTTTGAAAGATTGGCTCTACGTTTTTAGAAGAGAAATAATTACAGGATTAATGCTTGGCGTAATTCTGGCAATTATCGGCTTTATACGAATTACCGTCTGGGAATATGCGGGTTACAGCTACGGTGAGCATTGGATTTTGCTTGCTTTTACGGTAGCATGTTCAATCATCGGGGTTGTAGCCTGGGGTAGTTTAATGGGCTCGATGTTGCCATTTATAATGAAGAAATTGGGATTCGATCCGGCGACCTCTTCAGCACCTTTTGTTGCAACACTTGTGGATGTAACGGGTATTATAATTTATTTTACCGTAGCTCATCTTATGCTGAGTGGAACGCTTCTGCCTTAAATTTCGGCGTTTTCGAAATAATGTTTCCTCCAGCTGCGCATTAGTATGCCCATTACGATTAATCCAATACCAATCATAGCAATTTTTATATACGACTCGGGATAGTAATAGTAACCTCCAATTGCAACGGGCAAATTACTCAGTTCAACAGAAGTAAAACCTTCGGCGCGTGCAATTTCGACTTTGTATTTTACATGAAGGAGTGAATATACAAGGATAACTGAACCCTGTAGGAAACAAACGATATCTACAAGAGCAAAAATAAGAGCGGTTAATAACTTTTTCACTCATCCCTCGATTAAGTTTTGTACCCCCGAGAGGACTCGAACCTCCGACACGCGGTTTAGGAAACCGCTGCTCTATCCACGCTGAGCTACGGGGGCATCCCAAAATTTCATGTCGAAATATATTGCCTTAATAAAAAAATGACAAATATTAATGAAGAAGTTTCATGCCTGGAGATATTTATTTTATAAAATCTCTATTACGTGGTCAGAAATCACACGCTCATCACTGTTTGCTATTTGTATATTACACGTGCACTTCGAAAAAGACAGAATAAATTTTTGGAGTATTTTATAGCAGTTGGTTATATTAATGTTAAAAAAATATTCCATCGATTTATAAAAATCGGGATATTCGAAATTAATCGACAAAGAGAGCGCTCGATTGCAAAAAGAAAGTCGTCGATTCCGGGCGGATAATTTAGAAATATGAGTTCCATGCAAG